>JAPOKC010000003.1 GCA_029977845.1 Mycobacteriaceae bacterium
GGAGCGAGCTTGCCCGCGATATCGTGCTGCCGCACCAGGGCACTCCGACGACGCTGCTGCGCGCACTGTGGACCGATCCGCCGTATGTGGGCGATGAGCTGATCGGCGCGCTGTCGGCACGGCTCGGCACCGACTTCACCCTGGTGGACCTGGAGTGCCTGCATATGGTGTACCTGCCCAAACCGGTCGAGACCGCCGCCGCGATCCGCGACATGCTCAACCGGTAGTGGCGCCGATCACCGACGATCAGGTGGAGCGGGTGCGTGCGCTGGTGGCCGCGATCCCGCCCGGCCGGGTCGCCACCTATGGCGATATCGCCTGTGCCGCAGGGCTTTCCAGCCCACGGATCGTCGCCTGGATCATGCGCACCGATTCCGCGGATCTGCCGTGGCACCGGGTGATCCGGGCCGGCGGACGGCCCGCTGAACATCTGGCGACCGCCCAGTTGGAGCTACTTCGCGCCGAAGGCGTGCTGTCCGACGACGGCCGAGTGCCGTTGAAGGAAGTGCGACATCATTACCAATGATTGGTATATTGAGTGCCATGGGCAAGAACACCTCCTTCAGTCTCGACGAGCACTACAACGCGTTCATCGAGGCTGAGGTGGCTGCTGGCCGATACCGCTCGGCCAGTGAGGTCGTCCGTTCCGCCTTGCGCTTGCTCGAGGACCGGGAAACCCAGCTACGCGCGCTGCGCGATGCCCTTGAAGCCGGCGAGCAAAGTGGTAGCTCAACACCGTTCGACTTTGATGCGTTCCTTGAACGGAAGCGGGACGAAGCTCCCCGCGACCGGTGAACTCCTATCTCCTCTCTCCCGCTGCTCAGGCCGACCTGGAACAGATCTGGGACTACACGTTCACGAACTGGGGAACCGAACAAGCTGAGCGGTACCTCCGTGAATTGCGGCATGCAATCGAATCTGTGGCGGCTAATCCGCTGATCGGTCGCACCTGTGATGAGATCCGCGCCGGCTATCGCAAACTCGCCGCAGGTTCACACGTTCTGTTCTATCGAGTCACCGAAACCGGTGACCTAGACGTCGTACGCATCCTGCACCAGCGCATGGACGTCGACCGGCACCTCTAGAGCGTATTGCGCACGACAGTGGCGGTGCGCTCCAGACCCGGGAAGGTGTCCCCGGTCGAACGCGGGTGCAGAACGTGAACCGAGAGCCGGAACATCAAGGCGCGCAACAACATCTGCGGCCACTCGGCGAAGTCCTCCCAGCGCTCGATCAGGCCGTCGTCGGCCTCCCCCCAGGACAGCGCGTCGACCACCACCACCCCGGCCGCCCACGCGGCGGGTCGCCAGTACGGCGTGATGTCGGTGATACCCGGCGCGGCCGCACCGGAGAACAGCACCGTGCCGTAGAGATCGCCGTGCACGAGTTGGGCGTGCGTCTTGACCGGTGTGCGCAGCGCGGCCAGATGGCCGAGCAGTTCGCGGGCCTCCTTGCGGTGCGGGGCGTCGTCGACCTCCGGAGCTCCCAGCGGCAGACCGGCCAGCACCTTCTCGTCCCACGCCGCGCGGTCGGCGGCGGTGAACACGTCGACCTCGTTCCACGGCGGCACCGGGGCGCGGGTCAGGAACTGCGGACGCTCGAGGCTCGCGGTGGCCTCGTGCAGGCGCACCGCCGCCGAGACGACCTCGTCGTGACGCGGTTCCGGCGCCCCCTCGACGAAGGTGTCCGCCCGCCAGCCGGCCACCACATAACGGCCGTCGGTCGAGCGCACCGGGCGGGCCAGCCGAAGCCCGTCGACGAACAGGTTCTCCCGGACCTTGGCCGACCAGGCCGCACGGGCGTGATCGACGACCTGGGACAGCACGATCTCCCCGCAACGCCAGCCGCCGTCCCAGCCGTCGCTGATCCGCTCGAGTTCGCCGCCCTTGAGCCCGAAGGCCACCAGGACATGCTCCGGCGGCCGCTCGTCGATCACATTGTCAGGGTAAGCGCTGGCAGGGACAACGAGCCGTCAGTACATCACCATGTCGGGCTCGAATTCGGCCGCCCAGGCCAGGATGCCGCCGCGTAGGTGCAGCGCATCGGCGTACCCGGCCCGCTTCAGCGCGGCCAGTGCCTGCGCCGAGCGAATCCCGGTCTTGCAGTACAGCACCGGGATCCGGCCGGCGGGCAGTACCGCTTCACCGGATTCGATGGCCGATTTGGGAATCAGCACCGCGCCGTCGATGCGGTTGATCTCCCACTCCCCCGGTTCGCGAACGTCGATGAGTGCCACACCGCCGGCGTCGAGCAGGGCGCGCAACTCACGCGCGGTGACACCCGGATCGGTCTGCGCGGGCGCCCCGCAATACGCCTCGTAGTCGATGAGTCCGGTGATGGCCGGCGCGGCCGGATCCTTGCGGACGGTGATGGTGCGATAGCTCATCTCGAGTGCGTCGTAGATCATCAGCCGGCCCAGCAGTGACTCACCGATCCCGGTGAGCAGTTTGATCGCCTCGGTGCTCATGATCGAGGCGATCGACGCGCACAGTACACCGAGCACACCGCCCTCGGCGCACGACGGCACCAGACCCGGCGGCGGCGGATCGGGAAACAGGTCGCGGTAGTTCAGGCCGCGTCCGTCCGGGGCGTCCTCCCAGAACACCGACACCTGGCCACCGAACTGATAGATCGAACCCCACACATACGGCTTGTGCGCGAGGACGGCGGCGTCGTTGACCAGATAGCGGGTGGCGAAGTTGTCGGTGCCGTCGATGATCAGGTCGTAGTCGCCGAACAGTTCGATCGCGTTGTCGGGTTCCAGGCGGAACTCGTGCAGATTGACGGTGACGTACGGGTTGGTCTCGGCGATGGAGTCGCGCGCACTGTGCGTCTTCGGACGGCCGATGTCCTTCTGCCCGTGGATGATCTGGCGCTGCAGGTTGGATTCCTCGACTCGATCGAACTCGACGATGCCCAGCGTGCCGACGCCGGCGGCGGCCAGATAGAGCAGTGTCGGGGAACCCAGTCCGCCGGCTCCGATCACCAGCACCCGGGAGTTCTTCAGCCGCAACTGCGCGGTCATGCCGAACTCCGGGATGATCACGTGCCGGCTGTAGCGGGCGACCTCGTCGCGGGTCAGCTCAGCGGCGGGTGAGACCAACGGCGGCAGCGACACAGCCCCATTGTGCGCGAACGTGGGGGGTAAGTACGAAATGTGGGGTGTCGGCGTACTTAGGACCCACGTTGGGCCCACGTTGGGCGCACGTTGGGCGCAGAAATCAGGCGATCGGATACGGCCAGGAGTTGGCCCGGCAGGTCTTGTTGTCCGGCTTGACCGAACTCGGGTCGAACCGGGCGGCGTCGTTGTCCGCCGTCGAGAAGGTCTGCTGCATCATGATCGGCGCCAGCGCACCGTTCTTGTCACACGGCTCATGGCTGGTGTAACCGATCGCGTGGCCCACCTCGTGGTTGATCACGTACTGCCGGTAGCCGCCGATATCGCCCTGAAACGGCATCGCCCCGCGCACCCAGCGGGCCAGGTTGATGAACACCCGAGGTTCGGCACTCGGGCCGTAAACCGGGTTGTAGCAGGAGGATTCGAGCTGGATCTCGTACCCGCAACCCTCGCGCACGGTGGCCGGCGAGGTCAGCGAGACCCGGAAGTCCGGCTTGACGCCTCCGTCGTCGACACGACGGAAGGCGAACTGCGGGTTGTGCGTCCAGCTCTTCGGGTTGTCCAGCGTCTCGGTGACCATCCGGGCGAAGCCCTCGTCACCGCCGAACCCCGAGGTGTCCACGCCGTTCTCCACCTCGACGGTGTAGGTGAACGTCTTGGCGCTGCCCTCGCCGACCTTGCCCGTGGTCCCCGGAACGATCCGCCAGGTGCGGTCGCCGGCCTCGGTGAACGCCCCGCCGGCCGGCAACTGACCGGTGGGCAGGCTGGCGTCGAACTCGGTCAGTCCGCGCGGCGGCGCACCGACGATCGAGGTGCCCACCGAGCCGATGGTGGGCGGACCCTTGACCTCGGACTCGGCCGACTCGACCGGCGGCCCGGCGACGGTCTGATAGAGCACCACCACGGTCAGCACCGCCAGCGCCGGCAATGCGTACGCACGCCAGCCGTAGGTGCTCAGGAACCTGCCCAGCGCGCTCTGTTTGCGCACCCCTACCCGCTGTTCGCGGTTGGAACGCTGCCGTCCGGAGTGCTGCGTCAGGGGGTCGCGATGGGCGCGCAGCGGCTCGTTCCACTCGCTGCGCAGCACCGGTACACGACCGCCCCCAGGGGGCCCCGACGCGTTGGTCACCGACCCAGGATGGCATATGAGCAGTCCCAACACCCGGAACGCAGACACAGGCCAAGCAGGTTCGGGTAGTAATGTCGCCCGCGTGAACGACGTCGCCGACACCGCCACCCGCAAAGCCGCGGGACGACGCGGTGGGCGTCTGCCCCGGGGCGAGCGCCGCGAACAACTGCTCGAAGCGGCCAGTGAGCTCTTCGTCGACCGCGGCTACCACGCCACCGGGATGGATGAGATCGCCGACCGGGCCGGGGTCAGCAAACCGGTGCTCTACCAGCACTTCGCCAGCAAGCTGGACCTTTATCTGGCGGTGCTGGCCCAGCACGTGGAGATCCTGGTGACCAGCGTCCGCGAGGCCCTGGACACCACCACCGACAACCGCCGGCGACTGCATGACGCGGTGCAGGCGTTCTTCGACTTCATCGAGGACGACAGCCAGGGTTACCGGCTGATCTTCGAGAACGACTACGTCATCGAGCCGCAGGTCGCCGCCCAGGTGAAGGTGGCCACAGACTCGTGCACCGACGCGGTGTTCAACCTGATCAGCCAGGATTCCGGCCTGGAACCGCACCGGGCCCGGATGATCGCGGTCGGCCTGGTGGCCATCAGCGTGGACTGCGCCCGGTACTGGCTGGGCGCCAACAAGCCGGTGTCCAAGAAGGACGCCGTCGAGGGGACCGTGCAGTTCGCCTGGGGCGGCCTGTCACACGTCCCGCTGACCCGGCCCTGAGCGCTCAGGAGCCGGCGGCGATCCCGAAGCCGACCCGGCCCTTGTCGGCCGCACCGATCTCGATGTAGGTGATCTTGCTGGCCTGCACCAGGATGCGGCGGCCCTTGTCGTCGGTCAGCGACAGCAGTTCGCCGCCCTTGCCCAGCGCCGCCTTCACCAGAGCTTCGACCTCGTCAGGGGTCTGCGCGCTGTTGAACACCAGATCACGCGGGCTGTCCGAGACACCGATCTTGACCTCCACGCCGCGCCCCTTTCGTCTCGTGCGATTCACCATGCAGGCTAGTGGAGCGGGCAGCTTTGGCAAAAAAGCCATCAAGCTGGGGTAACAGCATGGCAACGCCTCCGTGTGCCGCGGCGGGCGCCGGGACGGTCCTGCTTAGCGTGCGGTCATGGGTTTTCGGGTGGTGCTGACCGCCGCGGGCGTGCTGGCCACCGCGCTGGCCACCACCTACGTCATCCAGACCGGCACAGCCGCCACGGTGGAGTCCGCCTCGACCCACCGCACCGTCGTCGCCACCCCGGGACCGGCCACCCCGCACGCCGCACCCCAGGCCGTCACGATGACGGTCTCCCCGGAGGTCCCGGTGCGGGTGAAGGGCATGGCGGCCAACCAGTCCCCGACCGATCTTCGTCGAGTTGCCTACACCGTGGCCGGCAATCAGCGCCCCGGCGATTCGGTGACCGTGATCTACGCCGATGAGACCGGGAGCTTCCAGCGGGCCGAGAACGTCACCCTGCCCTGGACGCTGACGCTCACGCCGGACATCCCGGTCAACTACGTCTACGCCAGCAGCCGGGGCAGCCAGCTGAACTGCTGGATCACCGACGCGGGCGGCTCGACGGTGGCGTCGCAGACCAGCTTCAGCCCCAGCGCCACCTGCAACCGCTAGGCTCTCGCGCCTCGCTTCCCGCCTCGCGTCGAGTGAGGAACCTTGCAGACAAAGTGCGAGTAAACCCCTGCAAGATTCCTCACTCAACGCGGGATTAGCCCAGCCCGAGCTCACGCATCCGGTCGGCGTGCGTCTTCTGCAGCTGGTCGAAGAAATCGGTCATCTGACCCAGCCCCCCGCCGGAGAGCACAAGATCGACCAGTTCGTCGCGCTCGGCCAGGACGTACTGCGCCTGGGTGATGGCCTCACCGAGTAGCCGGCGGGCCCACAGCGCCAGCCGGCTGCGCTGCCGGTCGCTGGCCGCCACCGCCGCGCGGACGTCGCCGAGGACGAACTGGGAGTGTTTGGTCTCGGCCATCACCTGGTGCACCACGTCGGCCACACCGGTGGGCAGCACATCGGCGATCGTGCGGTAGAAGTCGGCCGCCAGCGCATCGCCGATATAAGTCTTGACCAGGGCCTCCATCCAGGTACTGGGCATGGTCAGCCGGTGGTAGTTCTCCAGGGTCGGGGCGTAGCGGGTCATCGCCGGCAGCACATCGACCCCGCGGGCCCGCAGCGTGTCGTGCAGCAGTTCGTAATGGGCCATCTCGGCGGCGGCCATCCGCGCCATGTTGAGGCGGCCGCGCAGGTCAGGGGCCATCTTGGCCTCTTCGGTGAGCCGGTAGAACGCGGCGACCTCGCCGTAGGCCAGCAGGGCGAACAGCTCATCGATGCCGGGATGGTCGGCCGCCACGGTCATGCCGACACTGTAGTCAGAGGTAGACTGGCCTCCGGAACCGCAGGTTCCACGGAAATGTGCGTGCACGTAGTGGGCCCGCCCTCCTCGGCGCCGGGCCCCTCAATTCCGAAGTCGGTCTCTCGTGCGCGCGTGAACAACAAGCACGAGGAACGGCATCGGAAGGCCCTAGTGACACATCTGGAACATCACCATCCCATCAGCTTCGCCCAACTCGGGGTTCGCGACGAGATCGTCCGCGCGCTGGCCGATCGCGGTATCGAGAACGCCTTTGCGATCCAGGAGTTGACGCTCCCGCTCGCGCTGGCCGGCGACGACCTCATCGGTCAGGCCCGCACCGGTATGGGCAAGACGTTCGCCTTCGGCGTTCCGCTGCTCAACCGCATCACCCAACCGGGCGAGCCCGAACTCAACGGCGTCCCGCGCGCGCTCATCGTGGTGCCCACCCGCGAGCTGTGCATCCAGGTCTTCGACGACCTGACCGGCGCCGCGAAATATTTGACGGCCGACGGAGACCGTTCCCTGTCCGTCGTCTCGATCTACGGCGGCCGTCCGTACGAGCCGCAGATCGAGGCGCTACAGAAGGGCGCCGACGTGATCGTCGGAACCCCGGGCCGCCTGCTCGACCTCGCCAACCAGGGTCACCTGCAGCTCGGCGGAGTGTCGGTGCTGGTGCTCGACGAGGCCGACGAGATGCTCGACCTCGGCTTCCTGCCCGATATCGAACGCATCCTCAAGCAGACCCCCGCCGGCCGGCAGACGATGCTGTTCTCGGCGACGATGCCCGGCCCGATCATCACGCTGGCCCGCACGTTCATGACCCAGCCCACCCACATCCGCGCCGAGGGCGTGCAGGGTTCGGCCACCCACGACACCACCGAGCAGTTCGTCTACCGAGCACATGCGCTGGACAAGGTGGAGATGGTGGCGCGCATCCTGCAGGCCGAAGGCCGCGGCGCCACAATGATTTTCACCCGCACCAAGCGGACCGCGCAGAAGGTGGCCGACGAACTCGCCGAGCGCGGCTTCAAGGTCGGTGCCGTGCACGGCGACCTGGGCCAGATCGCCCGCGAGAAGGCGCTCAAGGCGTTCCGCACCGGCGAGGTCGACGTGCTGGTGGCCACCGATGTCGCCGCCCGAGGTATCGACATCGACGACATCACCCACGTCATCAACTATCAGATCCCCGAGGACGAACAGGCCTACGTGCACCGCATCGGCCGCACCGGCCGGGCCGGCAAGACCGGTATCGCGATCACCCTGGTGGACTGGGACGAACTCGAGCGCTGGTCGATGATCAACACCGCACTCAAGCTGGACTGCCCCGATCCGGCCGAGACGTACTCCAATTCGCCGCATCTCTACGAGGAGCTGAACATCCCGACCGATGCCGGCGGTTCGATCGGCGGTGCCCGCAAGGCGCAGGGCACCCGACCGCCGCGCGATCGCGCCGCCGAGAAGCAGGACCGTCCCGCGCGAACCCGCTCGCGTCAGCGCACCCGCGGCGGAGCATCCGCCACCGGTCACACCGAGAAGCCGCCGGTCGACGCCGACACGTCAGCCGGCCCGGCCGCCGAGGGTTCCGGCAGCGGCCGTCCGCGCCGTCGCCGCCGTCGCGGCCCGCGCAAGGCCGCTGAGGCCGGCGCCGCCAACTGAGGCAATGGTCGCACCCGAACGCCGCACCAAAGGTGACCTGATCGCGGCGGCGGCGATCCTCGCCGCGGTGGTCGTGTTCATCGCCGCGTTCTGGTGGCACAGTTCGGTGCGCTCCACCATCCTGAGCCCGGCACCGACGAAGGCGACGGGCCTGGTTGCCCCGCAAGAGGTTCCGGCTGCGCTGCAGCAACGCTGGAGCGCGCTCAGCCCCCGGACCGTCGCACCGGTGGTGGTCGGTGGGACCGTGATCACCGGCGACGGCCGCGACATGGTCGGGCATGATCCCAACACCGGCGAGCAGCGCTGGCGCTATGCCCGCGATATCGACCTGTGTGCGGTGACCTACGTCTACGACCTCGCCGTCGCGGTCTATCCGGACTCCCGCGGCTGCGGTCAGGTGACCGGCATCCGGGCCGCCACCGGAGTGCGCGGACCGACCCGCACCGGCTATTCCGACAAGCACACCGTGGTCAGCTCCGACGGCAGCGCGGTGCTGTCCTACGGACCGACCCGGCTGGAACTGTGGCGCACGGATCTGGTGCGGATGCTGTCCTACGGCGAGATCGACGCCCGGATCAAACCGGTGAACACCGGTATCGGCGCGGGCTGCGCATTGATGTCGGCGGCCGGCAGCGACGCCTCCGCGGCGGTGCTGGAGTCCTGCAAGAACGAGAAGGATCTGCGGCTGACACTGCTCAAACCGGCCAAGGAGGAGGACGAGCCGGAAGCCAAGCACGTCCCGCTGCCCGGCCTGCCCGCCGACGCCGACGCCCGGGTGCTGGCGGTGTCCGGGAGCACCGCGGCGGTGTACCTGCCGACGCCGCGCCCGCAGGTCGTGGTCTACGACGGCACCGGTAAAAAGCTGTCCGAGACCCCGCTGCGAATTCCGCCGGACCTCGTCGGTACGACACCCGCGCTGACCCGTGCCGGCGACTACTTCACCTGGTGGACCGGGACCTCGGTGCTGGTGTTCGACGGCTCGCTGACTTACCGCTACACCATCGACGCACCGACCTTGGGCCCCGCGGCGATGTTAGCGGGCCGCTTCCTGATCCCGGTGACCGACGGGCTGGCGGTCTACAACCCGGCCAATGGCACCCGCGAACGTGTGATCCCGGTGCCGCACGCCGAGGGTGACGGCCCGATCATCCCGGGCACTGCGGGGCCGATGCTGCTCGAGCAGCGCGGAGCGGTGCTGACGGCCTACGGGCCCTGAGCCCGACTAGAGATCCGGGGTGAACGTCGGCAGCTCTTTGCCCGACTTCCAATGCTGCAGAAGCGATCTCGCAATCTCGTGATAGGCGGTGGCGCCCTTGTTCTTTCGGCCGGACATCACCGATGAGCCCGACGCGCTGGCCTCGGCGAAGCGCACCGTGCGCGGAATCGGCGGGGAGAGCACCGGCAGTTCATAGCGGTCGGCGACATCGAAGAGCACATCGCGGCTGTGCGTGGTGCGCGGGTCGTACAGCGTCGGCAGCGCGCCGAGCAGTTCCAGATTCGGGTTGGTGATCTGCTGGACGTCGGCGACGGTGCGCAGGAACTGGCCGACACCGCGATGCGCCAGCGTCTCGCACTGCAACGGCACCATCACGTCGTCGGCGGCGGTCAGCCCGTTGAGGGTGAGCACACCCAGCGACGGCGGGCAGTCGATGATCACCACGTCGAAGTCGTGATCGTCCAACTTGGCCAGTGCGCGCTTGAGCGCGTACTCCCGGCCGGCCCGCATCAGCAGCATGGCCTCCGCGCCGGCCAGGTCGATGTTGGCCGGCAGCAGCCACATCCCTTCCGGGGTGTGCACCAGCGCGGCCTCTGGTTCGACGTCCCCGAGCAGCACCTCATGCACCGACAGCGGCAGTTTGTCCGGATCGGTGCCCAGCGAGAAGGTCAGGCAGCCCTGCGGATCGAGATCGACCAGCAGCACCTTCTGGCCCTCGGCGGCGAACGCCGCACCCAGGGAGGCCACGGTCGTCGTCTTGGCCACCCCGCCCTTCTGGTTGGCCACGGCCAGAACTCGGGTCACGCCGTCCATCCTGTCAGGTTCGGGCAGAATCGGTGGACGTGAGCGTCGGGAACCATCGGTTGATCCTGCTTCGCCACGGTGAAACCGAATGGTCGCTCAACGGCAAGCACACCGGCCGCACCGATCTGGACCTCACCGAGGTGGGACGCGAGCAGGCCCGCCGGGCCGCGCTGACCCTGGCGCGCCTGAAACTGGACAACCCGCTGGTGGTCAGCAGCCCGCGTAAACGGGCGCTGGTCACCGCCGAACTGGCCGGCTTGCACGTCGATGAGGTGTCCCCGCTGCTGGCGGAGTGGGACTACGGCGACTACGAGGGCATGACCACCCACGACATCCGCACCGCGACGCCCGGTTGGCTGCTGTGGACCTACGGCTGTCCCGGCGGGGAGAGCGTCGATCAGGTGAGCATGCGCGCCGATCAGGCGGTGGCCTACGGCCTGGACCACATGACCGATCGCGATGTGGTGTTCGTCAGCCACGGCCACTTCTCCCGCTCGGTGGTGACCCGCTGGGTGGAGCAACCGCTTCGTGAGGGCGCCCGCTACGGGTTCGGCACTGCGACGGTTGCGGTGTGCGGGTTCGAGTACGGGCTGCGCCAACTGTCGGCGCTGGGCCTCACCGCGTGAGCGCAGCACCGTCCTTCGTGCTGAGCGGTGCTGCCGGCACTCTCGTCGCGACCGGATCCCGCGCCCGCTTCGACGACGTCACCGCGGCGGCTTCGGCATTGCGCACCGGCGCGGCGGCGATGGTGGTGGGCGCACTGCCCTTCGACATTCGCCAACCCGCCGCTCTGCTGGAGCCGGCCGACATCGGCCATACGCTGCCGCCCCGGCCTGCCGCGGCGTTGCCCGCCGTCCGGATCGTCGGGACCATGCCCGACCGCACGACCCACCGATCCCGCATCGATGCCGCGCTTCGCCGCCTGCGCGATGACGAAAACCCTTTGCAGAAGGTCGTTCTGGCACGCGCGCTGCAACTGGTTGCCGACGGACCACTGGATCCGGTTGCCATCCTGCACCGGCTGATCGAAGCCGATCCGGGGGCGACCGCCTACCTGGCCGACCTGTCGCCTGCCGGGTACGAAGGCGCCGTACTGCTCGGCGCCAGCCCCGAACTGCTGGTGGCCCGCACCGGCGACGTGGTGAGCGCTCAGCCGTTCGCCGGGTCGGCGCCGCGATCGGCCGATCCAGACGTCGATGCCGCCAACGCCGCCGCACTGGCCGATTCGTCCAAGAACCGCCATGAGCACCGGCTCGTGATCGACACCGTGCGCGCCGCGCTGGAACCACTGTGCAGCGAGCTGGACATCGCAGTCGAGCCACAACTGAGCAGAACCGCCGCAGTCTGGCATCTGAGCACCCCGATCCGCGGTCGCCTGCGCGAAACGTCGACCACTGCAATGGATCTGGCGCTGGTGCTGCATCCGACCCCGGCCGTCGGGGGTGTGCCCACCGCCGCCGCGGTGGATCTGATCGCCGATCTCGAGGGTGATCGGGGCTTCTATGCCGGGGCGGTCGGCTGGTGTGACGCCCGCGGCGACGGACGCTGGATGGTGGCGATCCGCGGCGCGCAACTGTCGGCGGACCGGCGCACTGCTCTGGCAACGGCCGGCGGCGGCATCGTCGCCGAATCCGACGCGGATGACGAAGTCGCCGAGACCACGACGAAATTCCGAACGATTCTGACCGCACTGGGGGTACCGGAGTGAACAAGCGTGCGAACACCGTGATCCGCGCCGCGCGGCCGGACGATGTGCCTGAGATCGTGGCGATGATCTATGAGCTCGCCGACTTCGAGCAAGCACCCGAGCACTGCACGGTGACCGAAAGTCAGATCAGCGCAGCGCTTTTCGGCGATGACCCGGTGGCGCACTGTCTCATCGGAGAGCCGGACGGCAACATCGCGGCGATGGCGTTGTGGTTCCGCAACTTCTCCACCTGGGATGGGGTGGCCGGTATCCACCTGGAGGATCTGTTCGTCCGGGAGAAGTTCCGCCGCAGAGGGCTGGCCCGCAAGCTGCTGGCCGCACTGGCCCGCGAGTGCGTCGACAACGGCTACAGCCGATTGAGTTGGGCGGTGCTGGACTGGAATGTCAATGCGATCGCGCTGTACGACTCGGTAGGCGGCAAACAGCTCTCGGAGTGGATCACCTATCGGGTGTCGGGCTCGGACCTGTCCGCGCTGGCACTCGAATCCCCGTGAGTCAGCCACTGCAGGGTCGCCGGGCTGAACAGCAACACCAGAATCAGCACGGCCACCACCGCCAGCGGAACGGCATAGCCCCACTGATGGGACTCGGCCATGTACCAGGCCACCGGCAACAACAGCAGTTGGGCGAACACCGAGAGACCCCGGCCCGACCGGCGGCCGGTCCACAGCGCCCAGGCCGCCGCCAGCAGGGCGGCGCCCAGCACCGTGATCGTCGCCCCGGTTCCGAAGCCGTTGACGATGTGCTGATCGGCGCCGGCCAGTCCGCGTACCACCAGCACCACCGCCATGACGATGGCCGCGGCACCCTGCAGACCTACCAGGACGGCCGCCTGACGCACCGTCGCGGGGGCGGGAACTGTCATGCCCCGACCCTAAGGCGACCGTCACCGCCCTTCGCGTCGGCCCGGCGCGCGCTGCGCACCGCCCCGGGATCGAGTTCGCGGATCCACCCGTCGATGAGTTCGGCGACCTGCTCCCAGCTCATCTGGTTCCAGCCCGGCGCGAACCGGGCCAGCTGGCCGTCGATCAGGGCCAGCACGTCCGGGTCGGCGATCAGACCGGTGCGGAAGGCCACGGTGGCGAAGATCCGGAAGTCGACCCGGCCGGCGGCGAACACCGCGGCCAGCTTCGGCAGGCGCTCCTCGGCCCGGCGGGAGACGGACATTTCAGATTCATCGAACATAGATTCGAGGATACCGGCGGACGTTGATACGTTCGGCCTCGATTTGATTGCGATCTAGGCTCATCACTCGTGCGGGCCGTGCTGATCGTCAACCCCAATGCCACCTCGACGACGCCCGCCGGCCGCGACCTGCTGGCCCACGCCCTGGAGAGCCGGGTCGACCTCACCGTCGCCCACACCGATCGCCGCGGCCACGCCATCGAGATCGCCGAGGCGGCCGCCGCCGAGGGGATCGACGTGATCATCGTGCACGGCGGCGACGGAACGGTGAACGAGGTGGTCAACGGCCTGCTGGGCAAGCCGGGCCAGCCCCGGCCGCCCGTCGACCGATTGCCGGCCGTCTCGGTGGTGCCCGGCGGATCGGCCAACGTCTTCGCCCGCGCCCTGGGCATCAGCTCCGACCCTGCCGAGGCCACCAATCAGCTGATCGACCTGATCAGCGCCCATCAAGCCGGGACACCCTGGCGCCGGATCGGCCTGATGGACTGCGGCGAGCGCTGGGCGGTGTTCACCGCCGGCATGGGTGTCGACGGCGACGTGGTGGCGGCCGTGGAGGCACAGCGGGCCAAGGGCCGCAAGGTCACCGCCGGGCGCTACATGCGGGTGGCATTCCGCGAGATGCTGGCCAGCGCTCGGGAAGAACCCCTGCTCACGGCACATCTGCCCGAACGCAATCCGATCCGAGGGGTGCACTTCGCCTTCATCTCCAACGCCAGCCCGTGGACCTACGCCGGCACCCGGCCGGTGTGGACCAATCCGGGCACCACATTCGACACCGGCCTGGGGATATTCGCCGTCACGAGTATGAACTTCGCGGCGAATTTGTTGCTGCTGCGACGGATGTTGTCGAAAAAGGCGAATATCAAGGCCAAGCACCTGATCCGCGAGGACAACCTGCCGTGGGTGCGCATCACCGCCTCCGCACCGGTCTCCTGCCAGGTGGACGGAGATTTCCTGGGACTGCGCGATGAGATGAACTTCACGTCGGTCCCAGACGCGGTCGCAGTGGTCGCTCCCCCGCCGGAAACCTTCTGAGCTGGGGTTATCGCCGGAAACGTCGCGATCCAGACGCGAAAACGCCGTAGTGTAATACACCGGGGTGGACTTCAACCAAATCGGGCGGCAGAGTGACGTTGCTTACGGTTCGCCGGACTTCCCTTGACAACCGTCGGGGCTGTGAAACCATCGTTGGTAACAGTGCAACAACATTTGTGTGCGCAGGCGTTATCAGCCCAGGCTGGACGGGGGATTTTCCCGCGGTTTTGCTGCGCACACAGTACTAGAGGAGATGCTGAAATGGATTGGCGCCACAAGGCGGTCTGTCGGGACGAGGATCCGGAGCTGTTCTTCCCGGTTGGGAACAGTGGACCCGCTCTTGCCCAGATCGCTGACGCGAAGCTCGTCTGCAACCGGTGCTCGGTGGTTACCGAGTGCCTGACGTGGGCGCTGGATTCGGGTCAGGACGCCGGTGTCTGGGGCGGAATGAGCGAGGACGAGCGTCGCGCGCTCAAGCGCCGCAACGCCCGGACCAGGGCCCGCACCGGAGTCTGACACCTCCGAAGACGAATCAGTCGCGGCCCTGAGAGATCGGGGCCGCGACTTTTTTCATGCCTGTCTTTTGCGACCCAGAGGCACCCGCAGCAGCACGTCGGTGCCGCCATCGGCGGCCTGGCGCATCTGCAGCGTCCCGTCGAGCTCCGCCGAGACCAGGGTCCGGACGATCTGCAGCCCGAGCTGCTCTGAGCTCTCCAGACTGAAGTCGCTCGGCAACCCGTGGCCGTCGTCGTGCACCACGATGTCCAGCCAGCGGGCCGACCGCTCAGCCCGGATGATGACCGATCCCCGCTTGTCGGCGGGGTCGAAGGCATGCTGGATGGCGTTCTGGACCAACTCGGTGACCACCATGACCAGCGGGGTGGCCCGGGCGGCGTCGAGCACACCCATCGAGCCCTCCCGCCGGATCTGCAACGGGGAATCGACTCGGGCCACGTCGTTCATATTCGGCAGGATGCGGTCGATCACCACGTCGAGGTCGACCTCCTCGTCGACCGACAGCGACAGCGCGTCGTGCACCTGGGCGATGGCGGCCACCCGGCGCACCGACTCCATCAGTGCGTCGCGGGCCTCCGGGCTGCGCCGGGCCTGCAGCCTCAGCAGCGCCGCCACGGTCTGCAGGTTGTTCTTCACCCGGTGGTGGATCTCCCGGATGGTGGCGTCCTTGGACAGCAGCGCGCGGTCGCGGCGCTTGACCTCGGTGACATCGCGGATCAGCACCGCCGCGCCTGCGGAGTGCCCGAGCGGCAGGGTGCGCAGCAGAACCACCGCCCCGTCGGCGTCGACCTCCAGACGCATCCCCGGACCGCCGGCCAGCGAATCGCGGAAGTGCCCGCTGAGCTCCTTGGCCTCGAACGGGTCGGAGATCAGCGGCCGGGTGACGGCCACCAGGTTGTGGCCCTCCAACTCCGAGGACAGGCCCATCCGGTGGTAGGCCGACAGCGCGTTGGGGCTGGCGTAGGTGACGGTGCCCTCGCCGTCGAGACGGATGAAACCGTCACCGACCCGCGGGCTGGACATCGACAGCGCCGAGGCCCCGGTATCCGGGAAGCTGCCCTCAGAGACCATGTCCAGCAGGTGGCCGGCGCAGTCCAGGTAGGCCTTCTCCAGCCGCGAGGAGGTTCGCCTGCCGTCCCGGGCGGTCTGATGGGTCAGCAGGGCGACCTCCCGGCCCTGGTAGCGCACCGGCACGGCCCCGAGCAGGCCCTCCTCGGCGACCGAGGTGCCCACGGCGTCCTTGATCAGCAGGGTGGCCGCGGTGTTGGGCCGGCATTGGGCCACGCAGACCACGGTGCCGTCGTCGCGGCGGACCCACATGAGGTAGTCGCCGAAGGACATGTCGGCCAGCAGTTGCCACTCGCTGACCAGGGCGTGTAGGTGATCGACCGCACTGCCGGGCAGGACGGTGTGCTCGGCGAGCAGGTCACCGAGGGTGGACACCGCTAGTCGATGACGGCGATCAGATGGCCGGCCTGGATGACGTCGCCCACGGCGACGTTGACCTCGGTGATCGTGCCGTCGACCTCGGCGATCACCGGGATCTCCATCTTCATCGACTCCAACAGGACCAGGGTGTCGCCGACGCCGATCCGGTCGCCCTTGCTGACCACGACCTCGAGCACACTGGCCACGATCTCGGCGCGGACGTCCTCGGCCATGTCACTCTCCTGGTGGGCGTAATTCCTGATGCGGGTTATATCGAACCACAACACCGGATTGGCGGGCGGTTACAGGGCCGTGCGACACTGGTGGCAATCACTTGATTTCCACGGAGGTACTCCCATGGCCAAGCGTGGCCGTAAGAAGCGCGACCGCAAGCACAGCAAGGCCAACCACGGCCGTCGCCCCAACGCCTGATTTCTGAGCCCACCCCGCCGCCCCACCCCGCCGCCAGTGAAGCTATCTTCACCGTCGGCGCCCAGCGTGAAGATAGCTTCACGCAGGGCGGGCTGCGGCGGGCTGGGACGGGCTGGGGCGGGCTGAGGCGGCTGCGGCCTAAAGCTCGTAGCGCCGGATGATCGTGGTCCGGCTGATCTCCATCCGAACCCGCGCCACCAGGTGATCGGGTGCCTTCTCCCCGCTGCACTTGGTGGCGATGAGATTCTTGATCCGCTCCTCCACGCCGTAATGGCGCAGGCAGGCCGGGCACTGCTCGAGGTGGCGGCGCAGCCGGTCGGTCTCGGATTCGGTGCACTCGCCGTCGAGCAGCATCCACACCTCGGCCATCACCACCGCGCAGTCGGTGTGGCCCTCGTCGGGATCGGTCATCACAGCACCTCCTCGGCGGGCTCGACCTCGCCACGAAGCATTCCGCGCTCCCTGGCGACGTCGGCGAGCAACGTGCGCAGCTGTTTACGCCCTCGGTGCAGGCGGGACATCACCGTCCCGATCGGCGTATCCATGATCTCAGCGATCTCCTTGTAGGGCATTCCCTCGACGTCGGCGTAGTAGACCGCCATCCGGAACTCTTCTGGTAACGCCTGGAGCGCCTCTTTGATTTCACTGTCGGGCAGATTCTCCAGCGCCTCGACCTCGGCCGACCGCAATCCGGTCGAGCTGTGCTCGGCGTTGGCGGCCAGCTGCCAGTCGGTGATCTCCTCGGTCGGGTACTCCGCCGGCTGCCGCTGCTTCTTGCGGTAGCTGTTGATGTAGGTGTTGGTCAGGATGCGGTACAGCCAGGCCTTGAGGTTGGTGCCGGCCCGGAAGGAGCGGAACCCGGAATACGCCTTCACCATGGTTTCCTGGACCAGATCCTCGGCGTCGGCGGGGTTGCGGGTCATCCGCAGGGCGGCGCCGTAGAGCTGGTCCATCAGCGGGATGGCGTCACGCTCGAACCGAGCGGTGAGTTCGGCGTCGGATTCCTCGCGCCCGGGGTGCGACTCGGGAGCCTCGGCGCCGTCGGTGTCGGTCATTGATGCCCGATTCTAGGCGACACCGGGGCCATAAGCTGTCCGGCATGGTCGAGCTCACCGCGTCGCGCGTCTATCTACGGGATACGACGGAGTTCAACCGCGCCATCGCCTTCGTCGACGCGATCTTCGGGTTCTCGGCCACCCTGCTGGTGACCACCCTGCAGATGCCGCCGGCCGAGGCCTGGACGGATCTCGGAGCGTTACTGCGCAGCGGTCTGGGCCAGCAGCTGATGGCGTTCGCGATCAGTTTCGCCGTCATCGTGGGGTTCTGGCGGACCAACCACCGGGTGGTCTCCGGCATGCGCGGGCTGGACGCCGTCACCTTGCGGATGTGCTTCTATCTCGTCGCCCTGATCGCGTTCATCCCGTTCACGACCAAGGCGATCAGCGAGCCGAACCCGGAGGACCTGCCGTTGCCGACGGCACTGTATGCCGCGCATGTCGCGCTCGCGGTTCTGGTCAGCGTGGGGTTGGTGATCGCGGCACGGGTCCGCGGGCTGTCCGACGACACCCGACCTCTGGGTCCTCAGATCGTCGGCGGGCTGATCGTCGCCGGCATCTTCCTGGCGTCGATTCCGGTGGCCTACCGCTTCGGTCCGGGTCCGGCGAAGTATCTCTGGCTGGCGCTGCTGGTGGATCAGTTCGTCAAGTACCTCAAGATCGCGCCCCGGCCCAAGGACTAGGTCGTACAGAGGTTGGCCATCAGCAGCACCGGCCAGGAGGCGACCGACCCCAGGAAGGACACCACCAGGTCGACGCCCCGCAGCTGGGCCAGCTGCGCGGTATGGGTCGCCGACCAGATGATTCCGACGATCAGGTACGGGGTGCCGAGCAGCACCGCGACAGCGATCCACTGGGCCACCGTCAGCTGGTGATCAAGCACCGCACGAAGTTTGCTCATCATTGATACCAGCGTAGAGTCTTGCAGGTGAGCCGTGTGCGGGAGATACTCAAACGCCCGGTCAGCGTTGCTGACATCCTCGAGTTGGGGCTCTGGCTGGCGATTCCCCACGTCATCCTCGGCATCGTCTGGGCGCTATTGCACTACGACCGGGTCATCGCACTGCAGGCCCAGTGGGGACAGGTGTTGCCGGCCGGCGGGGATGTCGCCGGCTTCGGGGTCGCCATCGCGCTGTGGCCGGCGCTGCTGGTGCTGCCCGAGGTGTGCCCGCTGCCCTGGATGTAGCCCTGCCATAGGCTCGATTCATGGCAGCCTCCCCCGGCCGGTTCTCCGGCAAGACCATGTTCATCTCCGGTGCCAGTCGCGGTATCGGTCTGGCGATCGCCAAGCGGGTGGCCGCCGACGGGGCGAACATCGCGCTGATCGCCAAGACCACCGAGCCGCATCCCAAGCTGCCCGGCACCATCTACACCGCAGCCAAGGAGATCGAGGAGGCCGGCGGGCAGGCGTTGCCGATCGTGGGCGACGTGCGTGACGGCGACTCGGTGGCCGCTGCGGTGGCCAAGACCGCCGAGCAGTTCGGCGGGATCGACATGTGCGTCAACAACGCCTCTGCGATCAACCTCGGCTCGATCGAGGAGGTTCCGCTGAAGCGGTTCGACCTGATGAACGGGATCGAGGTTCGCGGCACCTACGCGGTGACCCAGGCCTGCATCCCGCACATGAAGGGCCGGGAGAACCCGCACATTCTGACGCTTTCCCCGCCGGTGCTGCTGGAATCCAAGTGGCTGCGGCCGACCGGCTACATGATGGCAAAGTTCGGAATGACGTTGTGCGCCCTGGGAGTTGCCGAGGAGATGCGAACATACGGGATCGCATCGAACACACTGTGGCCGCGCACCGCGATCGCCACCGCCGCAGTGCAGAACCTGCTCGGCGGCGACGAGATGATGGCCCGCTCCCGCAAGCCCGAGGTGTACGCCGATTCGGCGTATGAGGTGATGAGCCGACCGGCCCGCGAGTTCACCGGCAACGCACTGCTGTGCGAGGACGTGCTGCTCGACAGTGGCGTCACCGACCTGTCGGTCTATGACTGCGTCCCCGGTTCGCAGTTGGGGGTCGACTTCTGGGTCGAGTCCCCCAACCCCCCGGGCTACCGGGGATGACGCGCGTCGCGAAGCTGACCGGCGGGGCCGGTGGTGTCGCCCTGCTGCTCGGCCTGGGGGCCGCCGCGTTGAGCGGCGCGCCCGGCGCCGCGGCGGATGCCGGACCGTCCGCCGACACCGCGGCGCGGCACACCGGACAGTCGGTGCCGCGCCAGGCCGGCCACGCACGCAATGCAACACGCCCCGCCGATCCGCGCCGGGCCGCCCGACCGCGGGCGTCGAGCACACCGGGGGACATCCTGCGCAACGTACTGATCGCCGTGGAGACCTTCGGGGCAGCCGTGCGCAACCTGACGGTCCCGATCGTGGCGAACCGGACACCGGTGGCCAACGAGCAGCAGATCGCCGGTCTGAGCACCAGCGCGGCCACCGGCCCGATCACGTTCAACGCCGTCGACCCCGACAACAACCGGCTGGTCTACACCGTCAACCCGCAGGGCACTCCCGGCGGTCCCAGCAATGGGACCGTGACGGTCGACAACACCGCGGGAACTTTCATCTACACACCCGGGACCGGCTTCGCCACAACGGGATTCGACACCTTCACCTATACCGTCAGCGACGACACCAGCCCGCACCTGCACCCGCTCACCGAGGCGCTGGCGGGCGCCTTCGGCTTCCTCGGCACCGGGTTCCTCGGCGGGCACCGGGATCTGGCCACCGTCAGCCTGTTCGCCGCGCCCACCCTTCCCGATCGCATCACCGACGACCTGACGGTGCTCACCTACAACATCGCCGACCTGCCCGCACCGCTGTCCAGCGCGATCTATCCCCGCACCCTCTACACCGTCGACATCTCTCAGCGGCTCAACCGTTCCTACACCGTCGGCGGGAATACCTTTGCGATTGATGTGGTGGGCGTCCAGGAGGACTTCGCCCACCACCCCCTGCTGATCGGAAACACGCTGTTCCCCGACGCCTCCCCCGCCGATCCGCCCCCCTGGCTGTGGCCGATCGGCGTCCCGTTCTCCTCGGGCGTCAACACCCTCTCGTCGTTCAAACTCAGCGGCTTCACCCGGCAGGCCTGGTACAAGTGCACCCTGGACAACTGCCTGACCCCCAAGGGATTGACCTACACCCAGATTCAGTTGCCGGGCGGGGAGAAGATCGACGTCTACAACGGGCACATGGACACCACCGTGCTCACCGAGGACAACATCGCTCAACTCTCGAACTTCATCCAGCGCCAGTCGCAGGGCAATGCGGTGATCGTCACCGGCGACTTCAATGCCAAGTACTCCACGACCGGCGCGGTCCGCCAGGCGCTGCTCGACTTCGCCGCCGACAACGGCCTGACCGACGCGTGGGTGCAGCAGGAGTACGGCGGGGTGGCTCCGACCAACGCGCCCTCATGCTTGAGCGACAACGCCTGCGAACAGCTGGACAAGATCTTCTACCGCAGCGCGCCGCCCACCGATCCCGACAACCCGCTGTCCAGCCCGGTGATCCTGCGCCTGATCGACAACGGCTACCAGAACATGGGCGACTACTTCGAAAACTCAGCCGGAGAACAGATCTCCGATCACCGGCCGCAGCTGGCCACGTGGGAGTACAGCGCTATCCGTCACCCCGCGCCGATCGGGGGCTAGTCGCTCAGCCCTTGCGTCCGAAGCGGCGCATACCCCGCGCCGCCATGGCCCGCATCGCCGCCACCGCGAAGCGGGACTGCTTCGTCGGCGAGGAGTACCAGAGCATCTCCGACTTCTGCGACGGGATACGCGGGGCGGTGATGGCCTGCTGACGGCAGAACTTGATCAGGCCGGCAGCGCCGCCGCCGCGGTAGCCGATACCGGATTCCTTCCAGCCGCCCATCGGCAACGACGGGCAGAACACGTTGACCAGAGCGTCGTTGATGTTCACCGCGCCGGTGTCGAGGCGCCGCGCGATCCGCTCACCGCGCGCGGTGTCGCGGGTCCACACGGTCGCCGACAGGCCGTACTGGGTGTCGTTGGCCAGCCGGATGGCCTCCTCCTCGTCCTTGACCTTGACCACCGGCAGGGTGGGGCCGAAGGTCTCCTCGGCCATACAGCTCATCGACGGGGTGACGTCGGCGATCACCGTGGGCTGGAAGAAGGTGCCCACACCGGTGGGCTTGCCGCCGGTGAGCACCCGGGCGCCGCCCGCGACGGCCTCCGAGACATGCCGGTCGACGATGTCGCGCTGAGCCGGGGTCGCCATGGCGCCGGTGTCGTAGTCGTAGCCGGAACCGGCCTCCTGACCCTGCTGCACCGAGGCGACCTTCTCGGCGAGCTTGGCGACGAACTCGTCGTAGATCGGGGCCTCGACGAAGACCCGCTCCACGGAGATGCAGACCTGGCCGGAGTTGAACATGCCGCCCCAGGCGATGCCGTTGGCGGCGCGGTCGACGTCGGCGTCGGCCAGCACGATCGCCGGGTCCTTGCCGCCGAGCTCGAGGCTGAACGGGATGAGGCGCTCGGCGCAGGCAACCGCGACCTTGCGGCCGGTGGCGGTGGACCCCGTGAAGTGGACGTAGTCGGAGACCTCGATCACCGACGCGCCGGTGGCCCCGTAGCCGGTGGCCAGTTCGAGCACCGCCGGGGCGCCGATCTCCTTCCAGCCGCGGGCCAGCTCGACGGCCGAAAGCGGTGTCACCTCAGAGGGTTTCAGCAACACCGCCGCACCCGCGGCCATCGCGGGAATCAGATCGAGCGCCAGCATGGCCAGCGGGAAGTTCCACGGCTCGATCATGCCGACGACCGGGTAGGGCCGGTAAACCGTGGTGAGCTTCTTGACCTTGAACAGCGGGCTGTGCGCGGCCGGATGCTTGTCGGCGAGGAACTCCTCGGCATTGCCGGCCCAGTACTTGATCGCATCGGCGATGGTGATCGCCTCGAGGCTGGCGTCCTTGCGGGACTTGCCGGTCTCGGCCATGAGGATGTCGGTGAGACGGTCGGCGTTGTCGAGAACCCAGTCCTGCCACTTGAACATCCACTTCTTGCGGCCGCGCGGGCCGATGGCCTCCCACTCGGGCTGGAACAGCCGCAGTTCGCGAGCCTTGGCGGCGACCGTGTCCGCGTCGTCGACGGGAACCGTGCCGACGACCCGGCCGTCGGCGGGGTTGTGGACGGTGATGGTGTCTTGATCGCTCTTAGGCTCGACCGCGGTCATACCCGCTCCTCTCGAAATACCGGACTTTCATGTGAGCCTAGCCTCACTGCGACGGCTAGAACAGGCCAACCGGTTGGTTGCCGCCATCGACCGGTTCGATGAGTTCCGGGCCGTTGTTGGCGACCCGGTTGACCAGGGTGGAGACCTCCCGCATCGCGATGGCGCCGACGTCCGGCGGGGCGGCCAGCAGGTCCGCCGGGGCGGGCTCTGCCGGGTCGAGCCAGCGGTCCCAGTCCCCCTCACGCAGGATCAGCGGCATCCGGTTGTGCACGACCGCCAGATCGCCGACCGCGTCGGTGGTGACGACGGTGCAGCTCAGCGCCGACTCCGAGGTCTCCCACAACCCGGCGACCAGAAGCGGGGCACCGTCGGGACGGTAGAAGTAGTACGGGGTCTTGCGGCCGCGCTTGGGCTCATCGGGGTTCGGCTTCCACTCGTAGTAGCCGTCCATCGGCACCAGGCAGCGTCGCCGCTTGGCCGCCGACCGGAAGGCCGGCGAGGTGGTCAGCGTTTCAGCGCGGGCGTTGATCAGGGGGCGGAAACCCTCTTTTGCCCACTGCGGCGTGATGCCCCAACGCATCAGGCGCAGCCGCCGCCCGTCCTCGGCCAGCACCGCCGCGATATCGGCGCTCGGCGCCACGTTGTAGTTGGGAGCGGCGTGCGGGATCCCGGTCTCATCGACGGCATCGAGTTCGGCTGCCAGCCGAGCCGGATCGGTGGTCACCGCGAAGCGTCCGCACATAGGTCAAGATGTACACCCGTGAGCACCGATCTGTGGACCGCCCCCTACGCCGCGGCGCCGGTCCACGCCGACGTGACGGTGCCCGGGTCGAAGTCGATCACCAACCGCGCGCTCATCCTGGCCGGACTGGCTGCCGCGACCGGCGGAGGATCCCGGATCAGCGGCGCCCTGCGCAGCCGCGACACCGATCTGATGATCAACGCGTTGCGTGCCCTCGGCCTGACGGTCGACGGCGGCGGCGCGGAGTTGACCGTCGGCGGATCGCTGGATCCGGGTCCGTCCGCGCGGATCGACTGCGGGCTGGCCGGCACGGTGCTGCGATTCGTCCCGCCGCTGGCCGCACTGAGCACCGCGACGGTGGTCTTCGACGGCGACGAGCAGGCCCGTTCCCGCCCGATCGCGCCACTGCTGGACGCGCTGCGGGGCCTGGGCGTCGACATCGACGGCGACGGGCTGCCGTTCGAGGTTCGTGGCCGCGGCGCGGTGCCCGGCGGCACCGTGCGCATCGACGCCTCGGCGTCATCCCAGTTCGTCTCCGGACTGCTGCTGTGCGGTGCGGCGTTCACCGACGGTCTCGAGGTCGTGCACACCGGCGAGTCGGTGCCCTCGGCCCCGCACATCGCGATGACGGTGTCGATGCTGCGCGAGGTCGGCGTCGACGTCGACGACACCGAGCCCAATCAGTGGCAGGTGGACCCCGGGCACGTGGCGGCGCGGCACTGGCTGATCGAACCCGATCTGTCCAATGCGGTGCCGTTCCTGGCCGCCGCGGCGGTGACGGCCGGCAAGGTGCGGATCACCGGCTGGCCAGCGGTCAGTGTGCAACCGATGGATAAGGTGTTCGCAATTCTCTCCCAAACGGGTGCGACTGTGGCGGAACGGGATTCGGCACTGGAGATCACCGGTGCAGACGGCTACGGCGGCTTCGAGGTGGACCTGCACGATGTCGGCGAGCTGGCGCCGTCGGTGGCCGCGCTTGCGGCACTGGCCGACTCCGGCTCGGTGTCACGGCTGACCGGGATCGCGCATCTGCGCGGGCATGAGACCGACCGGCTCGCCGCGCTGCGCGCCGAGATCACCGGACTCGGCGGCGACTGCGCGGAGACCGACGACGGGCTGGTGATCACCGCACGGCCGCTGCACGGCGGGGTGTGGCACTCCTATCACGATCACCGGATGGCGATGGCGGGTGCGATCGTCGGCCTGCGGGTGGACGGTGTTCAGGTTGAGGACATCGCCACCACCGCCAAGACGTTGCCGGCCTTCCCGTCGCTGTGGACACAGATGCTGGGGGCGGATTGAGTCCACGCGAGTACGACGAATCCGACGTGCACATCCGCTCCGGTCGGGGTTCGCGTCCGCGCACCAAGACCCGTCCCGAACACAACGATGCCGAGGCCGGCATGGTGGTGACGGTGGACCGCGGCCGCTGGGGCGTCGTGCTCGGCGGTGACCCGGACCGGCTGGTGACCACCATGCGGGCCCGCGAACTCGGCCGCACTCCGATCGTCGTCGGTGACCGGGTCGACGTGGTGGGCGATCTGTCCGGACGGCCGGACACCCTGGCCAGGATCGTGCGGCGCGGGCAGCGCAGCAGTGTGTTGCGCCGCACCGCCGATGACACCGATCCCACCGAGCGGGTGGTGGTCGCCAACGCCGACCAGATGATGGTCGTGGTAGCCCTGGCCGACCCTCCGCCGCGCACCGGGCTGGTGGATCGTGCGCTGATCGCCGCCTACACCGGAGATCTGCGGCCGATCCTGTGTCTGACCAAGACCGACCTCGCCGACCCGGCGCCGTTCGCCGAGCAGTTCGCCGACCTGGATCTGACGGTGGTGACCGCAGGCCGCGACCAGCCGCTGGAACCGGTGCAGGAACTGCTGGACGGTCACATCACCGTGCTGTTGGGCCACTCCGGGGTGGGTAAGTCGACACTGGTGAATCGCCTTGTGCCGCAGGCTGACCGGGCGACCGGCGCGGTATCCGGAGTCGGCAAGGGCAAGCACACCTCGACCCAGTCGGTGGCACTGCCGCTACCCGGCGGCGGCTGGGTGGTCGACACTCCCGGCATCCGGTCGTTCGGCCTGGCCCACATCAAGCCCGACGATGTTCTCAAGGCGTTCTCCGACCTCGGCGAGGTGATCGAGCACTGCCCGCGCGGCTGCGGACATCTGGGGCCGCCGGCGGACCCGGAGTGCGCCCTCGACGAGCTCACCGGAGCGCAGGCCCGCCGGGTCGAGGCCGCCCGCAGACTGTTGGTCGTACTCAAAGAAGGAGACACATGAGCGTTCCGATGATCACCCTCAACGACGGCAACCGCATCCCGCAGCTGGGCTACGGCGTCTATCAGGTGGCACCGGACGAGACCGCCGACGCAGTGCGGACCGCATTGGAGATCGGTTACCGCCATATCGACACCGCACAGATGTACGCCAACGAGCGTGGTGTCGGCCAGGGCGTGCGCGACTCCGGCCTGGACCGCTCGGAGGTGTTCATCACCAGTAAGCTCAACAACGGCTTCCACCGCCCCGACGACGCCCGGCTCTCCTTCGACAAGACCCTGCACAAGCTCGGCACCGACTACGTCGACCTGTTCCTGATCCACTGGCCGCTGCCCACCCTGTACGACGGGGACTTCGTCTCGACCTGGAAGACGCTGGAGGAGTTCAAGGCCCAAGGCCGGGCCCGCAGCATCGGGGTGTCGAATTTCCAGATCCACCACCTTCAGGAACTGGCCCGCGAGACCGACACCGTTCCGGTGGTCAACCAGATCGAGGTACACCCGTACTTCACCAATGACGAGGTACGCGCCTACGGCGTCGAGCATGACATCGCCACCGAGGGCTGGTCGCCGATCGCCCGTGGCCGGGTGCTCGGCGATCCCGTCGTGCTGCGGATCGCACGTGCCACCGGCGCGCATCCGGCGCAGGTGGTGCTGCGCTGGCACATCGAACGCGGCGACATCGTGTTCCCGAAATCGGTTCACCCGCAACGGATGAAGGAGAACTTCGAGATCTTCGACTTCGAGATCAACGACGAGGAGATCGAGGCGCTCACGGCGCTGGATCGCGGCGCCGAAGGCAGGATGGGGCCCGACCCGGACGTCTTCGACTTCATCCCCTAAAAAATCCCTTGCCGGCGTCGCGCCCGTACCGCCGCGATCGCCGACTTCAGCCCGCGCTGACGCTCTGCGAGCCCCTCGAACATCCGCTCGCTGCGGGTCTCCGGGGCGTCGTCGGCGGTGTCGCGCAGGAACCGGTCCGGCAGTGCGAGTTTGGCGATGGTGCGCCAGGACTTCGCGTACTGGGCCGGTAGCGGACCGCTGGTGTAGGGCAGGTCATATTTCTCGCACAGGGCGCGCACCCGCACCGAGATCGCGGCAAGCCGGTTGCTGGGCAGGTCCGGGTAGAGGTGATGCTCGATCTGGTAGGCCAGATTGCCGGTCATGAACCCCATGACGGGGCCGGCGTCGATATTGGCGCTGCCCAGCATCTGACGCAGGTACCACTGGCCACGACTCTCCCCGGCCATGTCGGTGGTGGTGAACTTCTCCGCACCGTCCGGGAAGTGACCGCAGAAGATCACCGCATTCGTCCAGAAGTTACGGATGACGTTGGCAAGCAGATTCGCCTTCACGGTGCCGCCGAAGCCCGCTCGCGGTGAGAGCGATGTCAGCGCCGGGTAGGCGACGAAGTCCTTGGTGAGCTGCCGGGCGGATTTGGCCACCAGTTCGCGCAGCCGGACGATCGTGGCCGGGCGGGTTTCACTGCGCAGGATCTTACGAAGTTCCAAGTGCTGCAGAGCGATTCCCCATTCGAACCCGGCCGCCAGCATGAGATTGAAGAACGGATTGAAGACGTTGCGCGGTGTCCACTGCTGATCGCGGGTGACCCGCAGCAACCCGTAGCCGACATCGTCGTCCATGTCGAGGATGTTGGTGTACTTGTGGTGGGAGTGGTTGTGGGTGTGCCGCCAGTGCTTGGCCACCCCGGCCATGTCCCACTCCCAGGTCGAGGAGTGGATCTCGGGGTCGTTCATCCAGTCCCACTGCCCGTGGATGACGTTGTGACCGATCTCCATGTTCTCGATGATCTTCGCGACCGCCAGCGTCGCGGTTCCGGCCCACCATGCGCCGCGCCGGTCACCGAAAGCCAGCAACACACGGCCGGCCACTTCGAGGGTGCGCTGGGCGGCGATGGTGCGCCTGATGTAGCGGGCGTCACGCTCCCCCAGCGACTCCTCGACGTCACGGCGGATGGCGTCGAGTTCGATCGCCAGTGCCTCGATGTCGGCCTCGGTGAGGTGGGCGAACGCGTCGATGTCGGTGATGGCCATCAGATGTCCAGGACGCAATCACCCTCGGCGGCGCTGACGCAGGTCTGCACCCGGCTGCCCCCTTCAAATTCGCCGCCGGTACGCAGATCGCGGACCCGTCCTTCGACCAACTCCACCATGCAGGTATGGCAGATCCCCATCCGACAACCGAACGGCAAGTGAACACCGGCCTTCTCGCCGGCCTCCAGCAACGAGGTCGCCGCGTCGGCGAAGCCGCTGCGCCCGCTGCGGGCGAAGGTGACCGTGCCGCCCTGTCCGGATGCCGCGGTCCGGGCCGCGGCGAATCGCTCGAGGTGTAGCCGGTCCTCCAGACCGGCCGCGGCCCAGACTTCTTCGGCATCTTCCAGCAGACCGGCGGGCCCGCACGCCCAGGTCTGCCGCCGCCGCCAGTCGGGCACAAGTTCGTCGATGCGGCTGAGATCGAACCGCCCCTGCGCCCGCGTCGCGCGCACCTGCAGCCGGTAGCCCCGATGGCTGCGGCCCAACCGGGCGAGTTCCGTGGCGAACATGACGTCGGCGGCCGTCGGCACGGAGTGCAGATGAACGATGTCGTGCACCTGATCGCGCCGCTTGAGCGTCCGCAACATCGACATCACCGGCGTGATGCCCGATCCGGCGGTGAGGAACAACACCGATGCGGGCGCCGGGTCACCCATGACGAAGTTTCCGCTCGGTGCAGCCAGTCGCAGCACCGTACCGGAGCGCAGACCGTCGACAAGATGCCCGGACAGCAGGCCCTCGGGCATCGCCTTGACGGTGATGGTGACGGTGCGGGCATCGGCATGCGGCGCCGAGGTCAACGAGTAGGACCGCCACCGCCAGCGGCCGTCAACCGGCACACCGATCCCGATGTACTGCCCGGGCTGATAGTCGAATGAGAAACCCCGCGCCGGCCGGATCACCAGTGTCGCCGAATCGCGCGTCTCGGGACGGACCTCCAGCACCCGCCCGCGCATCTCACGCTCGGGCCGGGGAGCGGTGAAGAGCCATGCCAGCGCGCGCCTGGTGTCGCGAACCACGGTCTGGGTCTTCACCCGCGCCACGCTACCGGTTCAGAGCAGTTCGAGCAGGAACGGCAGTTCCTGGGTGGCGTACCAGGCCAGGTCGTGATCCTGGGCGTCGCCGACGGTGAGTTCGGCATCCTCGTCGCCGAGGTCGGCATCGTCGATCACCTCGATCGCCGCAGCGATGGCCGGCTCGGCGGCGGCGTTGTCGACGTAGACGGCGGCCACCTGGTCGGTCGTCACCGGACCGCTGATCCGTACCACGGCGTCGTCGAGATCGGCGCGCAGAGTGGCCTCGGCGTCGGCCACCACCACCGCGCGGCGCAACGGCAGATCGCCCTGCGGTTCGGCCGCCAGCAGCCGCAGCGAACCCAGCGCCGCTTCTGAGATGGCGACCTCGGCGAGTTCCTCGTCGTCACCCTCGGCGTAGGCCTCGCGCAGGGCGGGCGTCACCGCAAAGGCCGTCCCGCTGAGCGGCTGCATGGTGCCGTCGGCAACGAGCCGTTGCAACATCGACAGCGTCGCCGGGATGTAGACCCGCATCACCTAACTGTTCGCTTCGCGGTCGGCGAGCAGTGCGGATGCGAAATCGGGGACGTAGGTGGCCAGGTCGCGCGGCGGACGCTTGTAGTTGCCGGTCTGCGGTCGCTTGGGCAGCTCCACTTTCTCCAGTTCGACTTCGTGGTACGGAATCGTGGACAGCAGGTGCGAGATCATGTTGAGCCGCGCGTGCTTCTTGATATGGGACTCCACCACGAACCACGGGCTCACCGGGGTGTCGGTGTGCACCATCATGTCGTCCTTGGCCCGGGAGTAGTCCTCCCAGCGGTAGATGGACTCCAGGTCCATCGGGGACAGCTTCCAGCGCCGCAGCGGATCGTTGAGCCGGGACTTGAAGCGCTTCAGCTGCTCCTCCTCGGACACCGAGAACCAGTACTTGCGCAACAGGATTCCGTCGTCGATGAGCATCTGCTCGAAGATCGGGCACTGGCGCAGGAACAACGCCTCCTCCTGAGGTGTGCAGAAACCCATCACCCGCTCCACCCCGGCCCGGTTGTACCAGGACCGGTCGAACAGCACGATCTCGCCCTTGGTCGGCAGGTGTTCGATATAGCGCTGGAAGTACCACTGCCCCCTCTCCCGGTCGGTGGGAGCCGGCAGCGCGGCGATGCGTGCTGTGCGGGGGCTGAGGTATTCGGCGATCCGCTTGATCGTGCCGCCTTTGCCGGCGGCGTCGCGACCCTCGAAGAGCACGACGATCCGCGCCCCGGTGTGGCGGGTCCACTCCTGCAATTTCACCAACTCGGCCTGCAGCCTGTATAGCTCGGCCTCGTAGACCACGTTGGAAACCTTGGCCTCGGCCGCACCGGATTTCGTACCGGAACCGCTCTTCTTACCCACCCGTGGATCCTACTTCGCGGCCTCGAGCAGTTCCTCGAGCGACTCTGTCATCAGTTCGGGCAGCACGTCGACGTCGGTCATGGCGTCGCGGTCGGCGTTGATGCCGAAGTAGAGCATCCCGCAGTAGGAGGTGACCCCGATGGCGAGCACCTGGTCGTGCAGCAGTGGCGGGACGGCATAGGTCTCCAGCACCTTGGCCCCGGCGACGTACATCTGCGACTGCGGGCCGGGCACGTTCGTGATCAGCAGGTTGAACTGGCGCGGGGGGTACTGCGTCGCCACCCGGGTGCCCATCGCGTGCAGGGTCGGCGGCGGGAATCCGGACAACGTCACGATGGTGCGGGCCTCGACCAGGCTGGCCCCCGCCGAATGCGACTCGGTGGCGTGCGCGATCTGCGACAGTCGCACCACCGGGTTGCCCTCGCCGACCGGCAGGTCGACCAGAAACGGCGCGACCTCGCTGATGGCCTGTCCCGGTCCGCCTGAATCCCGATCGGATTCGGGGTAGATCGAGGTCGGCGCCATCGCACGGATCTTGAGCGTCGCGGGCACCGGTTCCCCGCGCGACAGCAGCCAGTTGCGCAGCGCGCCGGCGATGACCGACAGCACCACATCGTTGACATCGCAGTCGTATCGGGTGTGCACAAGGCGGTAGTCCGCAAGCGGACCGGCGGCCACCGTGAAGCGGCGGTGGCGGGAGACCTTGGTGTTCAGCGGACTACTGGGGGCGTTGCGGCGCGCCAGATTTCGCACCGTGTCGGTCGCCCGCCGGGCGACCTCGGTCAGTTCCCCGCGGTTGGTCACGACGTCGGTGACCGTGGAGCGCAGGGCCCGCAGTTCCTGTCCGGGACGCGCCAGCCAATCCCCCACCGCGTCGATGAGCAGCTGCCCGTCGGTCGGTTCGCCGCGCGGCAGCCAGATGTCCTCGACGGCTGCCGAGGGTCTGCGATTGCGATCGGCGATGACGTGTCCGATCTCCACCGCCGTCATCCCGTTCACCAGAGCCTGATGCGATTTGATGAACAGCGCCAACCGGTTTCCGGCCAGTCCTTCGATCAGATACATCTCCCACAGCGGCCTGGCGCGGTCCAGTGGCCGGCCCGCCAACCGCGACACGAGGTCGTGCAGCTGGGTCTCGCTGCCCGGCGACGGCAGCGCCGAGCGGCGGACGTGATAGGTGATGTCGAAGTCGGGATCGTCGACCCACACCGGTCTGGCCAGTCCGAGGGTCACCTCCCGCACCTTCTGCCGGTAGCGCGGGACCTGTGGGAGACGCTGCTCGACGGTCGCCAGCAGGGTTTCGTAGCTCAGCCCGCCGCGCGGACGCCGCAGGATCGTCAGCGACCCGACGTACATCGGGGTGGCGGTGTCCTCCTGGTGATAGAACGCGGCATCGGATGTCGACAGTCGCGCTACCACACAGCCACCGTAACCCGCGCTAGCTGTGGCGTGCCCGCAGCAGGATCGCCACCGCACCCAACGCCGCCAGTGCCGCCACACCTCCGACGGCCCACCAGAACCAACCGCCCTGGTCCGACTGACCGGACTGGTCAGCGGAGTAGTTGATCGGCGGATTGGGAATGGCGACCGGTTCAGATCCCGGCACCGCGATGAGCGCGCGGCCGGCCAGCCCGGTCCACCGGCCCGGCTCTGCTGCCAGATAACCGAGCAGACCGTCCAGCAGGGCGGGATCGCCGGTGGTGGTCGCGACAAGAACGGTCCGGCGGCCGTCGAACACGGTCTGCAGCGAACCGAACGGGGTGGCCGGATCGAGGTTCAGGGTCACCGGCTGGTCGATTCCGTTGACACCGGCGACCGTGACACGGCCCTGCTCGGCACTGAACGGCAGAGCGACGGCCTTGTTGTCCCAGCCTCCCGCGGACACCAGGATCGCCGGGTCCTTGGAGTCGATGGCCTGCTGCAATCCGGTGACATCGGTGATCAGCGGCACCGCGCTGGCCCGCTGAAGTCCGACCATGATCTGCGCGGCCCGCGCGGTGTCGCCGAACGCATCGGCGCCGATACCGATCCGGATGCGCGGCATCAGACTTTGCGGAAGCGATTGGAAACCCTGTGGCACAGGCGGATCCGCGCGATGCAGCGTGATGCCGGTGCTACCGTCCAACCTGAGAACCATCGGAAGGTGATCCCCGCAGTTACCGGGATTCCCGGTGCTGCGCACCCCGACGACGATGCTGGTCATCCGCTTCAACAGCCGGTTCGGAATCGTCACCGTCTGGTCTATCGTCCCGGTCGCATCGGCCGGCCAGCGGGCGACGGTGTCATTGCCGATGGAGACGGTCACCTCACCGGCGAAGTTGGTCGGCAGCGGTGTGTAGGTGCCGATCAGATGCATCGACAGACCACTCACCGGATGACCCCACCTGGTCTGGTCGATATCGATGCTGATGTCCGGCCACAGTTGCTCCGCCGTCTGTCCCGAACCGGTCAACTGCTCGAGAGTGGTGTTGTCGTCGGCCAGTTTCTGATCCGGCAGCGAATCGGCGACCGCGGTGGGGCCGCCGGCCAGCTTCAGCGCGTCGTCGTCGAACAGCTGGGCCTGGCCGGCCAGTTCATCGGGTGCACCGGAGATCAGCAGCGACGGAACACCGGCGCCCTGCAGCGATAGGCCCTTCTGCAGCCCTTCCTTGACGATGATCTGCCGTTCCAGCGGAGCCGACGGCGCCGGCAACGAGGATGCGCCGTCCGTCAGTGGCACCACCACCACCTCGGGGCGCTGGCCGTTGCGGTTGGACACCGCCGCAGCCACCTGTACGGCGGCGTTGGACTCCGCCCGCGACGGCACCGCCGGGACCGCGATGGTGACCTTTCGCAGCACCGGCGGCAGGAACGACGCGATGCTCGTGGGTGGCAGTTCGGCGCCGGTGAAGGCGATCGCGCCGTTCGTCAACCTGATCGGCGCCATCTTGTCCCAGCAGTAGTTCTCGATGGGCACGACGTTCACGGTCATTTTCAGCGTTACCCAGTTGTCGAAGATCTGGACGCCGGCCAGTGGGACGTCCACAATCTGCGGCTGGCCCGGTGCCGGCAGCGGCGCGATCGCAATCGTGCGTTCACCCTGACTCACGACAATGTTCCCGAAGCTCAGGTTGACCGGCAGTTCGATATCGGCCTTCAAGGCCGCCGGCACCAGACCCGGCGAGACCGGAAAAGTCAGGGTTCCGCTGGCGACGTTGCGGTTCACCACGAATGACGACGAGTTGGACGAACTGAGTTCATTCAGCGACAGCACTGGTGCGACGGCGACGGCTCCCCCGTCGGGCGGCGCCGGGGGGGCCGGCGGTTCGGCGGCGACGGGCGCTGCAGTCCAGAAGGCGGTACCCAGCGCGACCAGCGCTCCGACACGGCGCAGTTTCATCACTGACCCTCCAACCCGTTTCGAGCACCGAGCGGCTCGTAGGAAAACCAATCGACGATCATCGTGGCCGGGAATCGTGTCGTGGCGTCAGGCGGTCCCGGCCAGTCACCTCCGACCGCGACGTTGAGCAGAACGAACATGAGCTTGTCGAACACCCAGTGCGATTCCTCCGGAAGCGAATCCGGGGTGAAAGTGGCCAGAGTCGTGTCACCGACTCCGACGGTGACACTGTTCTCCCGCCGCGTCGTCCAGTAGGTGTGGAAGTCGGCCGAGAGATCGTCGATCGCACCCTTCTGCTCGACATCCGCGTTGGGGGCGTGCAGGGCGACGTTGAAGGTCGAGCCGGTGTTGATCAGTTCCATGATGTCGATCTCGCCGCACTCGGGCCATCCGACCGCCTCGATATTGGAACCCAGCATCCAGAACGCGGGCCAGATACCCTGCCCCGCAGGAAGTTTGATCCGGGCTGCGACGGTGCCGTAGCCGAACGACATCTTGCCGCGAGTGACCACACGGGCCGAGGTGTAGTCGTTCCCGGACTTGCGGGCTTCGATCACGAGATTGCCGGACCCGTCCAGCCGGACGTTGTCCGGCGAGTCGGTGTAGGTCTGCAGGCTGCCACGCTCCCAGCCGTGCTCGGCCGAGGATCCGAGGTCGTAGGTCCACAAGCCGGGATCCGGCGGCGCGCCGGCCGGCCCGGCGAAGTCCTCGAAAATCGGCCCGGACGCGATCGGTGCCGCCGAGGCGGACCCGATCACGCCCTCGAACCCGCCGGCACCCGACGCGACGATCAGCACACCCGCCAGCGCCGCGAGTCTTCTAGCCCACATCAACCCTCCCCCGGTAGGCCCGCCACACCCGTGGACCGTAAACGACGACGCCCAGTCCCACCGCCGCCAGCCAGCCGACGGTCAGACCGGTGAGACCGGCGCGGTTGGCTCCCACCACGGCGCCGGCCAGTTCGGCAACGCTCAGTGCGGCGACCACGGCCGCCTCGCGCCCGACATCGTCGGTCACCCGCGCCAGAGCCACATGGTGATCCTTGACAACGAGTCCCAGACCGCCGAGGCACAACACGACGAGCGCGGTGTATGCACCGCTAGCATAGGCCGAACCGAAGATGGCCAGCACGAACCGGCCCAGCACGACGATCGCCACCAGCGCGGAGACGCAGGCCAGGAACGAGTACCGGAGCGTCTTGCGGAACTCCAAGGCGAAGGTGCCCGAATCCCGGGCGCCGGAGGCGAACAACGCTGTCGACAGCGACAGCGGTACGAAGAACACGAACCCGGCCACCGACCACGCCGCATACATATACGCGGCCTGTTCGGATCCGAGCACCACGTTGGCGATGATCGGTATGGCGAAGTAGGGCACCAGCAACGCGACGTTGAGGACATGGTGGCGGGCTGCGTCGAAGTGCAGGCCGTGCAACGCGGATCTGGCAGGGATGAGCCGCCGTGCCGAGACGCCGTGCTGGCGCATCAGCAGTAGGCCGACGACACCAAGTGACACCACGTTGGCCAGCATCCAGCTGCCGAAGATCGCCAGGGCCCCGAATCGGGTCAAGGTCACCGCGAAAACCACCAGCAGAACGAGTTTGACGATTGCCTGAATGGCGTTGCGGCGCAACTGCGTCCGACCGCCGATCGACGACAGCAGGGCCTGGTCGAGCAGCATGCCGACGCTCTGGGTGGCCACTGCGGCGGCGAACAGCAGGGCGACCGCCGGGCTTCCGATACCCGGCAAGCCGAGGAAATCCCCGGGCAGTAAGAACGCGCAGATCAGGGCGACGACTCCGGCGGCGGTCCCGGTGACGAACGCCGACGTCGCCACCAGCGTGCTGCGGCCACCGTCCATACCTGGCAGTTCGGCCATCAGTAGGGTGCCCAGGCCCAGCAGCGTCAAAGGTGCGATCAGGCTCATCGCTGCGACGGCGGTGGAGGCCTCGCCGACGTCAATAGCCGGGAAGGCCCTTGCCGCGACCGCCCAGTAGATGAAGCCGAGTCCTGCGGTGACCACGGTGGTCGAGGCCAGCGCGGCCGCACTGCGCAACAGGAAACGCAGCTTGCCGCGGTGCTCGGCGTGGAGTTCTTCAGTCATCGGGCGGCCTGACCGTACAGGGCTTCCAGGCGGGAGACCACCGCACTGACCGTGAACCCACCGACCCGCTGCCGACCCGCGGCACCGAAAGCCCGCGCGATCTCAGGCTGGTTCAGCAGTTCGGTCAGTGCGACGGCCAGCGCCCCGGGGTCTCCGGGCGGCACCAGCAGTCCGGTCCGGCCGTCGACAACCATGTCCACGATCCCCCCCGAGGCGGACCCGATCACCGGCCGCCCCGCCGCCATCGCCTCGAGAACCACGGTCGGGCACGGATCGGCCCACACCGAGGGCACCACGACCGCGCGGGCCGAGTTGAACAGCGCGACCAGTTCGGCGTGCGGCAGTTGGCCCACCCAGCGCGCACCCGCCGGAAAGGTCCACGACTCGTCGCAGCGTCCGGCCAGCAGCAGCGGCGGCGGGGAATCGATTCGGGAGTAGGCGTCCAGCAGCACACCGACACCCTTGTCCGACGTCAGGTCGCCGGCGAACAGCAGTGGGGCCTCCGGTGCGGTCGGAGCGATCTCGTCCACCAGAAGCTCATCGGGGATGAAGTTGGGTATCACCCGGGCGTGCAGTCGCGCGCTGTGCAGCCACCGGCCGGCCGGAACGTCAACGGCTTCGGCCACCGCGCCGCTGACCGCCGCAACCGCGGTGATCCGGCGGGCACGTCTGCGTGCCGACCACGCGTTGGCGGCCAGCGTCACCGGTCCGGTTGCAGCGCCGTAGTGCGCCGAGGCGCACGGCAGACAGCGGGTGGGCGATGGCCCCGGACACCGGTGGCGTCCGAATTCCATCAGTCGTTTGGTGGCACAGATATGGCTGTAGTCGTGCAAGGTCAAGACCAGCGGAACGCCGGCCCTTGCCGTCGGCCCGAGCGCGCTGTTGACGATCCAGTTGTGCGCATGCACCACATCAAACGCTCCGGTGGCCAGCTCGTGACGGATTGCCCGACTGACAACCGGATCAGGTAGCGGCAGCGCGTGCGGCCGCGCCGGATCGCTGTAGAGAACCGGCAACCGGGATGCGGCCGTTCGCACCCGCACCACCCGGACGCCGTCGTCGACATCCTCGCCGGCCGGCGAGTCCACGGCGTTGGCGAAACCGAGCAGCGTCACCTGATGGCCCCGAGCGGCCAATGCCCGGGACAGGTTCCAGACGTGACGTTCCTCCCCACCGGACACCGGCGGAAGGAACTGGGCCAGCTGCAGAATCCTCACCGGGCCACTTCCCGGTAGAGGTTGCGCAGTTCTTCGGCGCAGTCGTCCCACGTCGGAATCCTCGGCGCCGCGGCACGGGGTGCGGCGGCCAGGTCGAGGACGGCGGCGGCCACCTGTGCCGGCGACGCGTCGAGGGCGATCGTGGTGGCCAGTCCATCCCGGCCGAGTTCGGACAGGCCGGAGGTGTCGGCCACCAGTGCCCTGGTGCCGGTTCCGACCGCCTCCATCACCGAAACCGGATGAGCCTCGTATTCACTGAGCAGGCACACCACGTCCGCATCCGAGACCACCCGTCCGAGACCGGCCCGCTCCTCCGGTCCGAAACTGCGGATGGAAACCTGTTCGCCCACACCGAGATCGCGGGCCATCTGCCGCAGCGACGGCTCGAAGGGGCCGGTGCCGATCACTTCCAGCCTGGCTCCGGGCGCTGCGCGCAGGATCTCCGGCATCGCGCGCAGGACACGGTGGTGGCCCTTGTACTCCTCGAGCCGGCCGACTGACACCACCAGCGGATCACCCGGTGTCGCCGGCAGCGAGTCGTCGACCGGTAGCGGTTCGGATCCGTTGCGGATCAACCGGATGGCGGATTCGTCGACACCCAGAGCGCGGGAGAAATACGTCCGTTCGTACTCGCACACCGCCACCAGGGCGGCGGCCGAACGCATCAGCGGGCCCAGGATCTTCCACTGCAGCGGACGCAGCGCCTCCCGCAGACCGGACGAATGACCACCGGTGTGAAAGGTCAGCACCGACGGCACTCCGCTACGCCGGGTCGCGGCCAGGGCCGCCGGCGCGACCAGGGTGTGCACCCCCTGCACATGAACGACGTCGTAGTCCGCGTGAGATTCGCGCAGATGGCGGGCCAGTCCCGGGCAGAAGTAGTAGTCCCGCGAACGCGGGTGGGCCGGCCAGCGCCGGACCCGATAACCCTCGATGCCCTCATCGGCCGACAGCCGGCCAGAGGTGTCGGTGGTCAACACCGTGACAGCCACACCCGATGCGGCCAACCGCCGGGACACCTCGTGCACATGGGTTTCGATACCCCCCAGATAAGGAAGCGCCCGCGCCGCCACCATGGCGACCCGCAAGGACATCGTGTTCATCGTCGCCACCGGGCCGTTGCAGATGCACGCAGATAGCCGAATGTCGTGTAGGCGAGGCCGATGACGATCGCCGCGGCCCGGCCCAGGCCGGCGAGGTCACCGCGCAGTGCCGCGCCGACGTTGCGCAGCACACCCTTCGGCAGGGTCACCGCGGAGTAACTCCACTCGGAGGAAAGACCGTCCTGCGTACCGACACTCCGGGTGATCTGAGCCTTGGACAGTCCTTCGGAATAGCAGCGGGAGCGGAAGTAGGAGAAGCTCTGTCGCGCAACGGGAACCCGATGCGTGACGGCGGCGTCGGCGGCCTGGATGAAGACCCCACCGGGATGTGACTGGGCCACCCGGATGCAGAACTCGGTCTCTTCGCACCCGATCGGGAGTTGCACGGTCGCCGACCGGCCGATACCGGTCACGAACCCGCCGTCGGCGAACAGGTCGCGCCTGAAGGAGGCGTTCGCGCCGATCAGGTTTCGCACCACACCGGTGCCCTGCCCGGTGTAACTGCACCCGACCACCCAGTCGAATTCCGGTGGCCACCAGGCCGGCCGGGCGGTGGACCATTGCGGGTCTATCCGGCCGCCGACTCCGAGCACATTGGCATCGCTGTACTGCCCGGCCAGTCCGGCCAGCCAGCCCGGCGTGGCAGCGGCGTCGTCGTCGAGGAAGACCACCACATCCGCGCTCACCAGTTCGACGCCGGTGTTGCGCGCACCCGACAGGCCCTGCTCCTTGGTGTTGGCGACCACCCGAACACCGGGTAGGTGTTCGGCGAGGCGAGCCAGTAACGACGGATTGTGGTCGACGACGACGAGCAGTTCCTCCGGTGGCGGCTGCTGAGCCTGCACGGAAGAAACCGCGCGCAGGATGTCGTCCCAGCGGTCCTCGGTGTAAGCACATATCACCACCGCCAACGTCAGCCTCATCGCAACGGCCCGTTCGGCGAGACATGAACCGCTGCAGGGTCATCGAGTATCTGCCGTACCTCAACGACGTCCACGGTTGCCGCATCGGCGATCGCCGCCGCGGTGACGACCGCCAGCGGGACGATGACCAGTACCGCGGTGCGCAGACGATGGCCGGAGACCGCACCCGCGGCACGGCGCAGCAGGCGCAGCGACGCCGGCGGGTCGGCGAGCATGACCACCAGCACTGCGATTCCGATGGTGATCGGCGTCAGCCAGACGTGGGTGATCACCATGTTGATCGACACCAGGCAGACCGCGGCCAGCGCCGTCGCACCGGTCAGAGCAGGACCCGCCGATCGCCACAACGCGGATGCCTCAGCCCGGATCAAGGGACCGACGCGGCTGCGCAGCAGAAGGGCGATCAGCAATCCGCACAACGTTCCGACGGCAAGTTCTGTGGCGACTCGCACCTGTGGGGTGGTCCCGAACCAGCCGCTGCGAAGTTCCGCGAAGCCGAGACCCTTCAGGTCGTAGATCGAGACCGGACCGTGGCGGTAGACGACGCTGATACCCGGCACGCTGTCGAACTTGCTCAACTGCTGCGCGGTGAACTGCTTACCCTCCCCGGTCTCACCCTGGAAGAAGTACGAGCCGTAGTGCGGCTTCTCGGCGGCGAGCCGGCGATCGACGTAGAGATAGCGTAGGCGCATGGCCACCGCCTTGTCGGTCTCCGGCAGACCCCAGCTGTCGGCCACGTAGAGCGCGGCGACGTCGATTCCGTTGGGGCCCTTCATCACCGGCCACAGACCTGCCTGAGCGGCCAGTAGCACCGAACTGACCCGATCTGCCGCGATACGGCTGCCGGCGGCCAGGTTCTCCCCGGACCACTTCACCGCCGCCAGGGTCTCGGCGTCCATCGAACGGGTGTCCGCGGCGGCCATGTACGGACCGGGAAGCCTCGCCCAGTTCGGTCCACCGCCCAGGATGTATCCGCCGAGGAACGCCGCCGAGGCCAGCGCGACGGCCGCCAGTCGGACCGTCATCGACCGGCGATCCCGCCGGAATCCCGGCTGATGCGGCTCACGCCAGAGGAACCAGGCCGCGAAACTGGCGACGTACAACGCGAACGGGAGGAACAGGAAGCTGTTGGACCGGTCGTAGATCTCACCGCCCTTGGGAACTACGCGCGCGGCGAGCAGAAGCGGGACCGAGGCCGACATCGCCGCCAGCATCAGGGTGGGTCCGGAACGCAGGTGATGTTCCTTGTAGGCGAGCACCAGCACCGTCAGCACGATCACCGACAGCGCGACGGCGTAATACAGCAGCAGATACTGATCCAGCGTCCGCGCCACCGTCCCGGCGGAGTCCTTGAACAACGCTCGCCGCGCGCCGCCGAGCAACTGGGACCGCAGATCGTCGGCGATCGGGGTGAAGTAGTTCGACAGCAACTGCCGTTGCAGCAGAGCCCAGGACAGCGTGGAGGCCATCGCCGCGCAGGCGCCGTAGGCCACCCAAACCCTGCGGCGGCCCCGCTCGGCCAACGTCCACATCAGCAACAGGCCGGCGGTCAGGAAGCTGGTGATGTGATGGGTCACCGAGACCGCGACCAGACATACCGTCGATCCGATCACAAGGGGTATCGGATGGTCCGAATTGCGGGCCCGCGCCAGGAAGCTGACCGCCGCCAGGGCCAGCGGCATCGCCATCGTCTGATACGCGAACTGCGAGTTGAAGAACACGTACTGCGAGGACAGCGCGTAGACCGCGACGGCCAGACCGCTGGCCCGCAGGCTTCCGGTCATCTGCTCCACGGCATCGGCCAGGACCGTGACGAGCACCACCCGGGAGGCGATGATGACGATGAACGTGGCGGCCATCGTCGGGATACCCAGCTGGTGCACCAGCGTGGCGGTCGCCTCCAGACCGGGATACCGGGGGCTGACCTCGAGCAGCGGGTTGGCCTCGAAGAGCCGGTGCGAGGACAGGATGTCGCCGAGGGTGCGCATGTGCAGCTGTTCGTCGAAGCCGGTGAACAGCAGCGGATTGGTGGCTCGCCACATCAGCGTCGGCGTCACCCCCAGACACACCACCGCGGTGTTGCGGGTGAACCGGTCCAGATCCGGCACGATCAGGGCCCACAGCGCCCGGCCGTATGCCGCGGCAAGGCTGATATCGGAGACCACCTCGGCGACGGGACGAATGCCGTGGCGGGCCAGGGCGACGGCGAGGACCTGGCCGGCCAGGGCGGCGATCTGCCAGATCAGGATGCCGCGCACCTGCCGGTGCCGGGACGGGAGACTGTGCTGTCCCCGCCGCGTCATTGCGACATTATCGACCGTCACCGGACGCGGCTCCTCGAACAAATCGTTAATCGGACTAACTGCCAGTTGGAGGATATTTGCCTGATCACCGCAATGTGAACTACGCAGGCAGGGTCTAGACCCCGATTAGCCCCATCGGTTCATAGCAGAAATCACTGTTCGCAGGCATTATGGAAGCCATGTGACCCTGCCGTCAGGGTTCCGTCGGCAGTGAGGATCCAGGATGAACCCAGTTGTTGCCGAGGACGAAGGCAACACTGTTGCTCATCGACATACCTGGACCCCCCGGGTGAGCGTCGTCGTTCCGGCGAAGGACGAGGCGGCCAACATCCGGGAGATCCTGCCCTACCTGGAGCGGTTCTACGAGGTCATCGTCGTCCTCACCGAGGACGACGACGAGTCGGCCGAGGCGGCCCGCGAAGCCCTTCCCTCGGTCAAGATCGTCCGCCAGACCCGCAGGGGCAAGGGCAACGCGATGATCTGCGGATTCGAGCAGGTGACCGGGGACATCGTCGTCACCTTCGACATCGACGGTTCGGCGGACCCGCACGAGATCCCGTTGTTCGTCACCGCCCTGATGAACGGCGCCGACCTGGCCAAGGGCAGCCGGTTCGCCCCCGGCGGCGGCACCGAGGACATCACCCGGTTCCGCGCTCTGGGAAATCGCGGTCTGAACCTGCTGGCCCGACTGGTCACCGGACAGCGGTTCACCGACCTGTGCTACGGATTCAACGCGTTCTGGGCGGCCCAGTTGCCGCTGCTGGATCTGCCCGAGGCCAATCTGGACTCGACGGAGATGGTGCCCGGTGACGGCTTCGAGATCGAAGCGATGATCATCGGCCGCTTCGCGCTGTCCGGGGCCGTCATCACCGAGGTGCCCAGCTACGAGCACAACCGGTACCACGGTCTGACCAACCTCAATGCGATCAGCGACGGTTTCCGGGTGCTCTGGACGATCCTGCAGGATCGGTTCCGCGCCCGGCATTTTCAGTCCATCGCCCGTCGCGAAGCCGCGCCCGAACTACCCGCCGCCGAACCGGATGAGGCACTGGCGCCCCGGTGGATGCGCACCAGCGAGGAAGCCGGCGACGTCGTGCCGATCCGGATGAAGACGGCCGTCGACCTCTGAGCGCCGCGGTTAGAATCCGCGGAACATGCCTCGTACAGCTGTCTACCTCATCTCCTGGTTCGCCTTCGTGGTGGCCGCGGTCGCCTTCGTGTCCAGATTCACTCCGGTGGTGAACCACGCGGTCCTACTGGTGTCGGCGCTGTCCCCCTACCTCATGCTCGGTGCGGTGGTGTCCGCGGTGCTGTTGCTGATCACCGGACCTTGGTGGGCGGCCGCGCCGGCCATCGTGCTGAGCGTGGCGGCGGCGTACGGCCAACTGCCACTCTTTTCCGCCTCCGGCAGTCCCAACGGAGCTGCACTCAGGGTACTCACCGCGAATCTGCACGAAAGCTCAGTGGACGCAAAGGAATTGGCCACGATCGCGCGGGATCGGACCGATGTGCTGGTGGTGCAGGAACTCACGGCCGAATTCGCCGCAGAATTCGGCCGGCAGGGGCTCGAATCGGATTTCCCCCATCACGCGTTGGCTCCGGCGGCCGGCGCCAACGGTGTCGGGATCTGGAGCCGGCATCCGATCGTGCAATCCAGTCGCGTCTCCGGCTACGAACTGGGCGCACTGACCGCCACCGTGGAGGTGCCCGGCGTAGCCTCCGACGCCGTCATCCTCGGCCTGCACCTGGTGGGTCCGTGGCCGCAACCCGTCGATGACTGGCGTCAGGAGATCGCGAACCTCCCCGATACGCTGCGCGAGACCGCCGATATCGCCGGACCCGGAGCCGTGATCGTCGCCGGGGATTTCAACGCCACCATGGACATGGCGCCGTTCCGCCGGCTCTTCAGCGAGGGTTTCGAGGATGCGCGCGAACACGCCGGTGCCGGTCTGGCCGCCACCTACCCGGCCGACAGCGCGATACCGCCACTGGTGGGTATCGACCACATTCTCGTTCGCAACGGATCGGCGACGGACACTGACACGGTGTCGATACCCGGTTCGGATCACCTGGGCCTGAGTGCCACCGTCCGTATTCCGTCCTGAACCCGGGTGACTACCGGCGGTCCCCGTGATTTGTCACCATGGGCTCGCACCGCAACTCTCCGGCGGAGCTTCCGATAAGCCCTACCCTGGAGAATGCCCTGTTCGCCAACGCATCCCCGTCGATATACCCGGTCGTCGACTACGAGCCCCCGACATTCGGCGGGCCGCCCACACTCCCGCCGGTCACCAAGGTGCGACCCCGACGCCGCGCTCCGCGGCCACCCGCCGGACGGTCACCGGCCGAACAGGAACACTCCCGTGCCGCGGCGGTATTCGCCGATGCGGCTCTGCGCCGGGTGCTCGAGGTGCTCGACCGGCGCCGTCCACTGGCCCAGCTTCGCCCACTGCTGGCACCCGGACTCGCCGACTCGCTGCTGTCGGCTGCCCGGCGCTGCGATCCGGCCGGCGGCGTTCCGCGACGACTGCGCCGGGTGCTGGCCCAACCGGTGAGCGAGGGCGCCGCTGAAGTGGCCGCGAGCTATACCCGCGGGCCGCGTGTGCACGCGATAGCCTGCCGGATCGAACAGGTCGGCACCCCAAGCGGCCGGCGCTGGCAGGTGACGGCCCTGCACATGGGTTGAAACGAAACTATCTGCGGCGCAGGAGTTTTCGCTCCTTGCCCTCCTGACGGGCGGTCTCGCGGCGTTCCTTACGGCTGACCTTGGCCTGCGGGGCGGCCGGAGCGCCATGCTGCTGGATCTCGGCATTGCCGTCCTCGGACGGACCGACGTAGGTCAGCGGCCGCTCGCTGTCTTCGTCGATACCCTTGGCCCGCAACCCCTCCGGCATCGGCTGGGGGCTCACAGTCGGAGCCTGCGGGGCAGCCTCGACCTGGACGTTGAACAGGAAGCCGACCGACTCCTCCTTCAGGCCCTCGAGCATACCCATGAACATGTCGTAGCCCTCGCGCTGATATTCGACCAGCGGATCACGCTGCGCCATGGCCCGCAGACCGATGCCCTCCTTGAGGTAGTCCATCTCGTAGAGGTGCTCACGCCACTTGCGGTCCAGCACATTGAGCAGCACGTTGCGCTCGAGCTGGCGCATCGCACCCGCACCGGCGATCGCGTCGATATCGGCTTCCCGCTTCGCGTAAGCCTTTTCGGCGTCGGCGATGAGGGTGTCGAGCAACTCCTCGCGGGTCAGATCGCCCGCTTCACCGACCGCATCGGTGTGCACCAGTCCGTGCCAGTCGACACCGATCGGATACAGGGTCTTGAGCGCGCCCCAGAGTTCCTCGAGGTCCCAGTCCTCGGAGTAACCCTCCGCGGTGGCGCCGTTGACATAGGCGGTGATGACATCGACGAGCATGTCGTGGGCCTGGCCCTGCAGGTCCTCACCCCCGAGGATTCGCCGGCGCTCGTCGTAGATGACGACGCGCTGTTTGTTCATCACCTCGTCGTACTTGAGCACGTTCTTGCGGATCTCGAAGTTCTGCTGCTCGACCTGGGCCTGCGCGCTCTTGATCGCGCGGGTCACCATCTTGGCCTCGATCGGCACATCGTCGGGCAGGTTGAGCCGGGTCAGCAGGCCCTCCAGCGCGGCGCCGTTGAAACGTCTCATCAGTTCGTCACCCAGCGACAGGTAGAAGCGGGACTCGCCCGGGTCGCCCTGACGTCCGGAGCGGCCGCGCAACTGGTTGTCGATACGCCGGGTCTCGTGACGCTCGGTGCCCAGCACGTAGAGGCCGCCGGCCGCCAGGACCTCCTTGGCCTCCGCGGCTGCCTCCTCCTTGACCTTCGGCAGCTCCTCGTGCCACGCGGCCTCGTACTCGTCCGGGGTGTCCACCGGATCCAGACCGCGGCCGCGCAGCCGCTGATCGAGAATGAAGTCGACGTTGCCGCCCAGCACGATGTCGGTACCTCGGCCGGCCATGTTGGTGGCCACGGTGATCGCGCCGCGTCGGCCGGCCTCGGCGATGATCGAGGCTTCCTGCTCATGGAACTTGGCGTTGAGCACGTTATGCGGGACACGCCGCTTGGTCAGCATCCGGGACAGGTACTCCGAGCGCTCGACGCTGGTGGTGCCGATCAGGACCGGCTGGCCTTTCTCGTACCGCTCGGCGATGTCGTCGGTGACCGCGATGAACTTGGCTTCCTCGGTCTTGTAGATCAGGTCGGTCTCGTCGTTGCGGATCATCGGCCGGTTGGTCGGGATCGGCACCACGCCGAGTTTGTAGATCTCGTAGAGCTCGGCGGCCTCGGTCTCGGCCGTGCCCGTCATGCCGGCAAGCTTGTCGTAGAGGCGGAAGTAGTTCTGCAGGGTGATGGTGGCCAGAGTCTGGTTCTCGGCCTTGATCTCCACCTTCTCCTTGGCCTCGATGGCCTGGTGCAGACCCTCGTTGTAGCGGCGGCCCACCAGCACGCGGCCGGTGAACTCGTCGATGATGATGACCTCACCGTCGCGGACGATGTAGTCCTTGTCGAGTGCGAAGAGTTCCTTGGCCTTGATCGCGTTGTTCAGGTAGCTCACCAGCGGTGAGTTGGCCGCCTCGTAGAGGTTCTCGATACCCAACTGGTCCTCGACGTAGGCCACGCCGACCTCGTGCACACCGATGGTGCGCTTGCGGAGGTCCACTTCATAGTGGACGTCCTTCTCCATCATCGGCGCCAGCCGGGCGAACTCGGAATACCAGTGCGATGCACTGTCGGCCGGACCGGAGATGATCAGCGGGGTACGGGCCTCGTCGATGAGGATCGAGTCGACCTCGTCGACGATGGCGTAGTTGTATTCGCGCTGCACCAGTTCCTCGAGCGAGTGCGCCATGTTGTCGCGCAGATAGTCGAAACCGAATTCGTTGTTGGTGCCGTAGGTGATGTCGGCGCCGTAGGCGGCCCGGCGCTCATCGGAGTTGAGCCCGGACAGGATCACGCCCACCTCGAGGCCGAGGAAGCGGTGCACCCGACCCATCCACTCGCTGTCGCGTTTGGCGAGGTAGTCGTTGACGGTGACGACGTGCACACCCTTGCCGGTCAGCGCGTTGAGGTAGGCGGGCAGCACACAGGTGAGCGTCTTGCCCTCGCCGGTCTTCATCTCGGCGACGTTGCCGAAGTGCAGCGCGGCGCCGCCCATCACCTGGACGTCGAAGTGCTTCTGGCCCAGCACCCGCCAGGCGGCCTCGCGTGCCACCGCGAAGGCCTCCGGTAACAGGTCGTCCAGCTTGGCGCCGTCGGCGAGGCGCGCCTTGAACTCGTCGGTCTTGGCCCGCAACTCGGCGTCGGTCAGCTTCTCCATGTCATCGGAGAGGGTGTTGACGTAGTTCGCCACCCCTTTGAGCCGCTTGACCATGCGACCCTCACCGAATCGCAGCAACTTCGACAGCACAGTTTTCGTCCCTTGGATCGTCAGGCCTGAATCGGCCTCCATCCTAGGTGACGCGGGGATCTGACCCGGTCAGGCGGGGTCAGGCCAGCCTGATCAGCCCATAGTTGTAGGCATGCCGGCGGTAGACCACCGAGGGGCGGTCACTCTCCTTGTCGTGGAACAGGAAGAAGTCGTGGCCCACCAACTCCATCTCGTAGAGGGCGTCGTCCACCGTCATCGGCTTGGCCGGATGCTCCTTGATCCGGACGATGTGACCGGGTTCGGTGTCCTCGGCCTGGGCCGGCTGCGGGGCCTGGCCGTCCGGTGCGGGTTCGACGGGCTTGAACGCCTCGGCCAGGTCCAGCGGCGCGGCCGTCGCCTCGTGCAGCGAGACGGGAGTCTTGTCGCCGTAGTGCACCTTCTGGCGGTCCTTGGTCCGGCGCAGCCGGCTCTCCAGCTTGTGCACGGCGGCCTCGAAGGCCCCGTAGAAGCTGTCGGCGCGACCCTCGCCACGGACCACCGGCCCACGGCCGATGTGCGCGGTGATCTCGACATGCTGGGCGTTCTTGCGCTGCCGCCGGTTGTTCTCGTGGGCCAGTTCGACGTCGAAACGGTGGATGGAGTGGTCGATGCGCTCGGCCCGGGACAGTTTCTGCGCCACGTAGACCCGGTAGTGGTCGGGGATCTCGACGTTGCGGCCCGTCACCTGGATATCGGCGCTGGGGGCGGCTTCGGAGTTCTGGTCGGCGCCAGTCATGTCGTTTTTATTCAGGGGGGCGGAGTTCACGGAATTGGTTGGCATGCTTGGCAACTCGTTTCTCTGCGGGGCCGCACGGTTTACTCGCGCAGGCCTGTCGTCGATAGTAGCGCCGGGCCCCGGCGCGCAAGGTCGAAGAAAATCACCTCCTCGCCGTCGACGGACGTTACCGCCGACGGTAGTACCACCCACGGCCCCCGGCCACCTTTTCGATCATGCGTCTACCAATCTGCAATCAAGCCTGCGCGAGGGCGAGCACGGCGGCAACCGGAACGCCCGCGGCGGTCAGTGCGCGAACAGCTTCCCGGGCGGTGACCCCGGTGGTGACGATGTCGTCGACCAGCAGGACCTCCCCGGCGGGCACTCCCCGGATCACGGCGACCCGGCCGGCGATATTGCGCTCCCGGGCGGCCCCGCGCAGCCCCACCGAGTCGCGGACCAGTGCGGCGGTGCGCAGCACCGGTGCGACCGCGACCCCCGGGCAGGATGCGACGGCGGTGACGGCGATCCTGGTCACCGGGTCACCGCCGCGCCGGCGGGCCGCCGCCCGGCGGGTCGGGGCCGGCACCACCGTCAGCGGGCACCGCAGCACTCCCCACTCCAGCAGCCGGTGGATACCCAGCGCCAGTGTCCTGGACAACGGGGCGGTGAGGTCCCGGCGGCCACGTTCCTTGACCGCCACGATCGCCTGCCGGCGCGGCCCGGCATAACGGCCCAGCGCGAAGACCGGCACTCCGGGGTCGATCCGCGGGCTGATGACGTGCGGCGCGTCGGTGCTGACCTGCAGCGCCGACGCGCAGTCCGGGCACCACCGGGTGGACGGGGCGCCGCATCCGCCGCATTCGAGCGGAAGCACCAGGTCAAGCACGCTCGCAGTGTGGCTGAGCGGTCTGACAACCCGGGCCGCGCACGCCGTGCGGAATCTCCACGCCGAGCTCGGGATCTCCGGTCGCGGCGCAGCAGTCGAGTGACTGCCTCCCGGCCCTAGCCGGGCAGCACCGGCACCGTTCCCGGCACCATGAACGGCCGGACCTCCGACCACACCTGAGCGTTCTCCCCACTGGTTGCCAGCAGTTGCAGCACCCCGCGGGCATCGGCGACGTACACCGCCGACGGATTGGCCGCCACCACCGCGACCGGCATCACCAGGTTGTCCGTCGGACCGTCGGAGTTGACCCCGTCGAGGTTCACATAGGACACCGGGTGCGCGGCGTCATTGCGGGTGACGACCATGTCGTCACCGGTGCGCCAGGCCAGGGACACCACCGAGTTGCCCAGGCCGAAGCCGATCCGGCGCGGGTAGGTCAGCGCGAACTCCCCGCCGGGGGTCTGCTCAACCCCGGCCAGCACGACCTGCCCGTCGACCACCATCGCCGCCCGGGTGCTGTCCCGGGACAGTTGCAGTTCGGTGATGGCGCCGGGGAACCGGGAGGTGACGGCCGCGGAGTCCACCGGGATGCGGGCGGGCTGGCCGGTGGCCTCCTCGCGGATGACCCGCACCACGCTGGTGCCGTCCACCACCACCCAGACCGCGTTGTCCAGCGCCCAGGACGGCCGGGACAGCGTGCGCCCGTCGGTCGCCTGCGCCGCCTGTCCACCGTCGGGTCCGATCCACAGCGACGCGCCGGCGTCGGGTCCGGGCGGCTTGACGACCGACGCCACATCGGTGCCCTTGCGGGAGAACGCCGCGGCCACCTGATCGGGCTGTGCGCCGAAGGATCCGGGAACCTTGGTGGAACCCTGCCCGTCGAGGGAGACCATCTGACCGCCCATCAGGGCGTGCACACCGGCGGTGGCACCGTCGGCCGCACCCGGATCGGTGGCGGCCACGTCGGTCGCCTTCCAGCCCTCGACGAACCGATCGTCGAGTGGTGCGCCGTCGACGTTAATCAGGTACGGGCCCTTGATATCCGAGCGGGCCAGCGTCCAGATCAGTTGTGCGGCAACCAATTGCCGGCTCTGCGGATCTGTGGTGTCCAGACCCTCGAGGTCGATGCGGGCTCCGCCGTAACCGCGACCGACACCGGTCTTACCGCCGTCGGCGCGGGTGACCGGACCACGCATCTTCAGCGGCGGGCCGAGCAGATTGCGCACCGCCTTGGCCATCTCCGGCCGCGGACCCGCGATGAGTTTGTTGACGAGTTCGGTCGCCAGCAGGTCGGGCTCGGACACCGCGACGTAACGCGGATCAGGGACGACGGTCGAACCGGTCGGGTCGACGAAGTACAGCGTGTTGCGCTTGTAGGCCGACTGGAACTGCTGCCAGTCCAGGAACACCCCGTTGGGAAGCCGGTCGATGCGCCAGCCGCCTGAGGTCTGCACCAGTTCGATGGGACCCGGGTCGGGCAGCTGCCCCTCGCCGGTCTCGAACACGCCGATATCGGAGAGCGACCCGAGGATCTCGGCCTGCATGCTCACTGAAACCTTCTCGGGCACACGGGTTTCGGTGAACACCACCTTGTCGATCAGCAGTGCGCTGCCCTGGTCGTCCCAGTCCTTGGAGGCCGATTCGGTGAGGAACTGCCGGGCAGCCAGATGACGGTTGGCCGGATCGGCGGTCGCCTTGAGGAACTCCCGCAACAGCTGATCGGGATCCATCCCCGGGTTCGGGGTGGGAAGACGCTTGGGGGCGGGCAGCTCCACCGTTCCGATCGCCTGCGGCGCAGAGGAATCCGGCACACCGGCACAGCCGGTCGCCAGTGCCAGCAACCCGGCCAGCACAACGGTCAGCAGCCGGCGTTTCACACCCGCTCCCCCGTCGGCTCGCGGCGTATCTCACCGGCGACCGGCTTGAGCGGCAGCGGGCTGGTGGTCACCTTGTGCCCGCGGGTCAGCGGCAGGGTGAGCCGGAAGCAGGCGCCCTTGCCCGGTTCACCCCAGGCCTCCAGCCGGCCCTGGTGCAGCCGGGCGTCCTCGATGCTGATGGCCAGGCCCAGACCGGTTCCGCCGGATCGTCGCACCCGGGACGGATCGGAGCGCCAGAACCGGCTGAACACCAACTTCTCCTCGCCGGGGCGCAGGCCGACACCGTAGTCGCGGACGGTGACCGCCACGGTGTCCTCGTCATCGGCCATCCTGATCCGCACCGGCTTGTGCTCGGCATGGTCGATGGCATTGGCGATCAGGTTGCGCAGGATGCGCTCGACGCGGCGCTGGTCGACCTCGGCGATGACCTCGTGGTCGGGCATCTCGACCTGAAGTTCGATGCCGGCCTCGTCGGCGAGGTGGCCGACCTTGATCAGCGCATTGCCCACCGTCGAGCGCAAATCGACTGCCTCCACGGACAATTCGGCCACACCGGCGTCGTGGCGGGAGATCTCCAGCAGGTCGTTGAGCAGTCCCTCGAACCGATCCAGCTCGCTGACCAGAAGTTCGGTTGAGCGGCGCAACGCGGGGTCGAGGTCCTCGGCGTGGTCGTAGATGAGGTCGGCCGCCATCCGCACGGTGGTCAGCGGGGTGCGCAGCTCGTGGCTGACATCAGAGGTGAACCGGCGTTGCAGGTTGCCGAACTCCTCCAGGTTGTTGATCTGCCGCTGCAGACTTTCGGCCATGTCGTTGAACGACACCGCCAGCCGGGCCATATCGTCCTCGCCGCGCACCGGCATCCGCTCGGACAGATGGCCCTCGGCGAACCGCTCGGCGATTCGCGATGCCGACCGCACCGGCAGCACCACCTGCCGGGAGACCAGCAGCGCGATACCGGCCAGCAGCACCAGCAGCACCAGCCCGCCGGTGGCCATCGTGCCGCGCACCAGCGTGATGGTGTTCTCCTCGCTGGTGAGCGGGAAGATCAGGTACAACTCGAGATTGCTCACCCGGGACGGCGCCGGGGTTCCGATCAGCAGCGCCGGGCCGGAGAACGTCTCGGTGCGGACCGTCTCGTACTGATAGCTGACCTGGCCGGCCTTGACGAAGTCGCGCAGCGAACGCGGGATCTGGTCCACCGGTCCGGCCGAGGTGGCCTCACGCGGTCCGTCGCCGGGGACGATGAGCACCGCGTCGAAGGTTCCGGCCAGCCCCGAGGTTCCCGACGCCTGACCGGGTTTCGAGATCAGTGTGTTCCGGGCCAGTTGCAGGCTCGAGTCCAGTGAGCGCGCCTCCTCACCGCTGACGATCCCGCTGACCGTGCCGCGGGCCCGGTTGATCTCCTCGGTGGCGGCGCGCACCTTGACTTCGAGCACACGATTGGTGATCTGACTGGTGAGCACGAAGCCAAGCACCACGATGACCACGGCCGAGAGGCCGAGGGTGAGCACCACCACGCGAAGCTGGAGCGAGCGCCGCCAGATCTGCGCGAGTGAGCGGCCCAGCGCGTTGGTTCCCCGCAGCAGCGGCCCGGACCGCCCCCAGGGGCCCCTGACGCGGGCCCGCACGGTCACGGCGGTCCGGCCTTGTATCCCACTCCTCGAACAGTCAGGACGACCTGCGGATTCTCCGGGTCCTTCTCGACCTTGGCCCGCAACCGCTGCACATGCACATTCACCAAACGGGTGTCCGCCGGGTGCCGGTATCCCCACACCTGTTCGAGGAGCACCTCTCGAGTAAACACCTGCCGCGGTTTACGCGCCAACGCCACCAGCAGGTCGAACTCCAGCGGGGTGAGCGAGATCTGCTCGCCGTCGCGGGTGACCTTGTGCGCCGGCACGTCGATCTCGATGTCGGCGATGGAGAGCATCTCGGCGGGTTCGTCCTCGTTGCGTCGCAGCCTGGCCCGAACCCGGGCCACCAGTTCCTTGGGCTTGAACGGCTTCATCACGTAGTCGTCGGCGCCGGATTCCAGGCCCAGCACCACATCGACGGTGTCGGTCTTGGCGGTCAGCATGACGATCGGCACTCCGGAGTCCGCCCGCAGCACCCGGCAGACGTCGATGCCGTTCATGCCCGGGAGCATGAGGTCGAGCAGCACCAGGTCGGGGCGCAGTTCGCGTACCGCCGTCAGTGCCTGCGAGCCGTCGGCGATCACCGCGGTGTCGAAACCCTCGTTGCGCAGGACGATGGTCAGCATCTCGGCCAGCGAGGGGTCGTCGTCGACGACGAGAATCCTTTGCCTCATGGCGACTATCGTGTCACCGAATCGCGATAATCCCCTGCTAGAACACGCTGGCGAGTCTCGCTGGCTGCGCGTCGGGCCCGGCCACCGACCAGCGGCCGTGCCAGTTCGCCGCGGCCAGGCCGGCGTAGACGTCCCCGGTCCGCTGCTGCAGGCCGTCGTCGCGTTCATAGGCGTCCCGGGCCCGGTCGGCCTCGCTGCTCTCCCGGTGCCGGGCGCGCTGCGCGGCCAGTTCGACCGGGACGGCGAGCAGGATCTGGTGGTCCGGTTCGGGCAGGCCGAGGCGGCCGTACTCGAGTTCACCGACCCAGGCCACCACCTCGCCGTCGGCGTCCTGGCGCAGCCTGGCGGCGCTGTAGGCGGCGTTCGAGGCGACGTAGCGGTCCAGGAGGACGATGTCATAGTCCCTGCTCAGCGCGGTGATGTGGTCTTTCGCGCCGGCCCGGTCAAGGGCGAACAGCACCGCCATCGCGTACACCGACTCCGCCAGGTCACCGTGGCTGCCGTGTAGCGCCTCAGCCGCCAGGTCGGCGTGGATCGACTGCCCGTAACGGGGAAAGGCCAGCGTGGTCACCGAGCGGCCCTGGTCCTCCAGCGCCCGCTGCAGGCCCTGGGTGAGCGTGCGCTTACCCGCGCCGTCGAGGCCCTCGATGACGATCAGCACGCCCGGCAGCCTAAATCACATCCACTCTGCGCACAGATCGCCAATACCGCCGGAACCACGATCTGGACGCAGAGTCGATGGGCTAGTACCGGTAGTGCTCCGGCTTGTACGGGCCCTCGACGTCGACGCCGATGTACTCCGCCTGGTCCTTGGTGAGCTTGGTCAGCGATCCGCCGAGCGCCTCGACGTGGATCCGCGCGACCTTCTCGTCGAGGTGCTTGGGCAGCCGATAGACCTCGTTGTCGTACTCGTCGTTCTTGGTCCACAGCTCGATCTGGGCGATCACCTGATTCGAGAAGCTGTTGCTCATCACGAACGACGGGTGTCCGGTGGCATTACCGAGGTTCAGCAGCCGGCCCTCGGAGAGCACGATGATGGAGTGGCCGTCGGGGAAGACGAACTCGTCGACCTGGGGCTTGATGTTGATCCGGCGGATCTGCGGATCGCGCTCGAGGCGAGCCATGTCGATCTCGTTGTCGAAGTGGCCGATATTGCCCAGAATCGCCTTGTCCTTCATCGCCCGCATGTGGTCGAGGGTGATGATGTCCTTGTTGCCGGTGGCGGTGACGACGATGTCGGCCCAGCCGATGGCCTCCTCGACGGTCTTGACCTCGAAGCCGTCCATCATCGCCTGCAGGGCGTTGATCGGGTCGATCTCGGTGACCGCGACACGCGCACCCTGGGCCTTGAGCGCCTCGGCGCATCCCTTGCCGACATCGCCGTAACCGCACACCAGCGCGGCCTTGCCGCCGATGAGCACATCCGTGCCGCGGTTTATGCCGTCGACCAGCGAGTGCCGGGTGCCGTACTTGTTGTCGAACTTGCTCTTGGTGACCGAGTCGTTGACGTTGATCGCCGGGAACACCAGTTCACCCGCGGCGGCGAACTGATACAGCCGCAACACACCGGTGGTGGTCTCCTCGGTGACGCCCTTGACCGAGTCGGCGATGTGCGTCCACTTGTGCGCATCGGCCTGCAGGCTGTCGCGGAGCAGGTTGAGGAACACCTTGTACTCGGCGGAGTGGTCCTCCTCCTCGGGCGGAACCACACCGGCGCGCTCGAACTGCGCGCCGCGCAGCACCAGCATGGTTGCGTCGCCGCCGTCGTCGAGGATCATATTGGCCGGTTCACCGGGCCAGGTCAGCATCTGCTCGGCGGCCCACCAGTACTCCTCGAGCGTCTCGCCCTTCCAGGCGAAGATCGGAACGCCGAGGGGCTTGTCCGGGGTGCCGTTGGGGCCGACGACGGTCGCGGCGGCGGCGTGATCCTGGGTGGAGAAGATGTTGCAGCTGGCCCAGCGGACCTCGGCGCCGAGTGCGACCAGCGTCTCGATCAGCACCGCGGTCTGCACGGTCATGTGCAGCGAACCCGAGATCCGGGCGCCCCGCAGCGGCAGTACATCGGCGTACTCGCGGCGCAGCGCCATCAGGCCGGGCATCTCGTGTTCGGCGAGGCGGATTTCCTTGCGGCCGAATTCGGCCAGCTCGAGGTCGGCAACTTTGAAGTCGATCCCGTTGCGGGAGTCGGCGGTGAGCGTCATGGTCGAAAGATTAGCCGGGTGTCATGACCGGCCGGCGGCCAGCCTCTGCCCCAGCACCGAATTGCGGCGGCCGTAGAGCGCGTAGACCACGATGCCGACGACCATCCAGATGACGAACCGGATCCAGGTCAGAACCGTCAGGTTCAGCATCAGCCATACGCATGCCGCGATCGACAGGATGGGCAGCGCCGGCACGAACGGCGCCCGGAAGCCCCGGTTCAGGTCCGGCCGCCTGCGGCGCAGGATGATCACGCCGGCCGAGACCAGGATGAACGCGAACAGCGTCCCGACGTTGACCATCTCCTCGAGTTTGGACATCGGGAACGCCGTGGCCGCGATCGCGATCAGCAGGCCGACGACGATGGTGACCCGCACCGGTGCGTCGCGGGTGTTGGTCATCGCCAGACTCCGCGGCAGCAGACCGTCGCGCGCCATCGCGAACATCACCCGGGACAACCCGAGCACCAGCACCATCACCACGGTGGTCAGACCGGCCAGCGCACCGATGGAGATGATCTTGGCCGCCCAGTCGATGCCGTTGAGTTCGAAGGCGGTGGCCAGGTTCACGTGGCCGTCACCGCGCGCGTGCAGTTCGGTATAGCTGACCATGCCTGACAGCACGAATGACACGGCGACATAGAGCACGGTGACGATGGCCAACGAGGCCAGGATGCCGCGGGCCACATCGCGCTGCGGATTGCGGGTCTCCTCGGCGGTTGTGGCCACCACGTCGAAACCGATGAACGCGAAGAACACGATGGAGGCGCCGGCCAGCACGCCGTACCAGCCGTAGTGGCTGCCTCCGCCGCCGGCCAGAAGCGAAAAGACCGATTGATCGATTCCGGTGCCGGCAGCGCCCTTGCCGGTCTCGGTGGGCGGAATGAACGGAGTGAAATTATCCGGCTTGATATGGAAGGCGCCGACGGCGATCACCAGCAGCACGACGGCCACCTTGATCGCGGTGATCACCGCCGATACGCGCGAGGAGACCTTGGTCCCGACCGCCAGCACCGTGGTGACCACGCCGATGATCAGCAGTGCGCCCCAGTCGAAGTCGATGAATCCGATCCGAGTCGCCGCACCGGAGAACCCGAAGACCGTTCCCAGATAACTCGACCATCCCTTGGCCACCACCGCCGCTCCGACGGCGAACTCGAGGATGAGATCCCAGCCGATGATCCAGGCGATGAACTCACCGAAGGTGGCATACGAGAAGGTGTAGGCGCTGCCGGCCACCGGCAGGGTGGAGGCGAACTCGGCGTAGCACAGCGCGGCCAGCGCGCAGGTGATCGCGGCGATGATGAAGGACACCGACAGCGCAGGGCCGGTGATGTTGGCGAACGTGGTGGCGGTGACGGTGAAGATGCCGGCGCCGACGACCACCGACACCCCGAAGACCGTGAGATCCCACCAGGTGAGGTCCTTGCGGAGCCGGGTGGACGGCTCATCGGTGTCGAGGATGGACTGTTCGACCGATTTGGTGCGCACGCGCGCAGAGGTTACCGGGCCGGGCACGGATCGCGGTCGGGTTCGACCCGGCTGCGGCGGGTTCAATGCGCTGCCGGTGCGTCCTTTTCGTCGATGTCCTCTGCGTCGCCCCCTGCGTCCGAACCCTTGGAACGGCGGAAACGCAACCGGTGCAAGGGGAGCACCGCGATCACTCCCACCACGACGACGCCCACCAGAAGACCGAGCAGGGCTGAGGCCGAAGTGTTGGCGAACCACCCCAGCACACCCCCGATCGCGGGTACGCCATGCACCAGGTGCTCGAGTTCGTGGACGAGGTCATAGGGGGCACTCCAGCCCAGCTCATGCAGACCGGCCAGCAAGATATGGCCGCCGACCCACAACATGGCCACCGTGCCGATCACCGAGAGCCATGCGAGGACCTTGGGCATCGCCGTCAACAGCAACCGCCCGATGCGCTGTGATCGCTGAGATGGCCGCTGCGCCAGAACCAGGCCCACGTCGTCCATCTTGACGATCAGTGCGACGACACCGTAGACGGCCGCCGTGATGACCACGGCGACAACAGCGAGAATCACGCCGCGGGACACGACCGGTTCCTCGATGACCTCTTTGAGCGCGATCACCATGATCTCCGCCGAGAGGATGAAGTCGGTGCGGATGGCGCCGGCGATCGTCGCCGCCTCGGCATCGGGGCCCAATTGCGCCGACGGGCGGTCATGATCGTGATCGTCATGGCGCAGAGAGTGGACGATCTTGTGGGCACCTTCGTAACAGAGGTAGCACCCGCCCAGCATCAGGATGATCTCCACCACCGTGGGCGCGATGGAGCTGAGTAGCAGCACCGCAGGGAGGATGATGAGCAATTTGTTTCGCAGCGAGCCGATCGCGATACGCCGAATGATCGGCAGTTCCCGCTCAGCCTCAAGTCCGTGCACATAGCGTGGGGTGACTGCGGTGTCGTCGACCACCACACCGGCGGCTTTGACGCTGGCCCGCCCCGCAGCCGCTCCCACGTCGTCGATTGAGGCCGCGGCGAGCTTGGCCAGCGCAGCGACGTCATCGAGTAGTCCGACCAGGCCGCCTGCCATTCCAGCCCTCCTGTCGAAAGTGGCGCCAAGACGCCGAGCTACCCGCGAGCATCGACGTGTCTAGAGGCCCACCGTAGCGCGGAAGATCCGACTCGGGACTGAAGCCTCCAAACGGATCGGGCCGTCGTCTGCGGCAACCCACGCCGCCGCCCCATGATGCATCCGCACCTCGCCGGACTTGGCCCGCACCGTCACCGAACCCTCGGTGCAGACCAGGACCTGGGGGCCCTCGTGACGGGCGGGCGCATCCACCTCGTGGCCGAGGTCACCGCCGTCGAGTGTGATCACCGAGACGGCGAACTCCGGGGCGGGTGTGTCGTAGATCAGTTCGTTGCCTTCACGCCGGGTGACGGCCCGGGAATCGGTTACCGGGGTGAAGTCCAGCACCCGGAGCAGTTCGGGTACGTCGACGTGCTTGGGGGTCAGGCCGCCGCGAAGCACGTTGTCGGAGTTGGCCATCACCTCCATACCCATCCCGTGCAGATAGCTGTGCAGATTGCCGGCCGCCAGGAAGACACCCTCACCGGGCTTGAGGCTGACCCGGTTGATCAGCAGTGCCGCAAGCACGCCGGCATCGCCGGGATACCGTTCACCGAGTTCCAGAACGGTACGTGCTTCGGCGGCGAATTCCTTTGCACCGGAACGGATATAGGACACCGCACCCTCCAGCACAGCCGGGATCAGTCCGTCGAGATCGGGCTGCGGAGCGGCGATCCAGGTGGTGAACAGCGCACGCAGACCTGAGGCGTCGGACTGATCGGTCAGCAGCACGATGTAGGGCTCGAGAGCCGGGACGTCCAGCGCGCGCATGAATGCCACCGATCGGGCTGCGGGCCGGAAACCGGCGAGCGCCTCGAAATCGGTGATGGCAACAAGCAATTCGGGCTTATGGCTGCGATCGCGATAGTTGCGTACCGGGGAGCTGATCGGCAGGCCGATGCGCTCTTCGCGATCGAATCCCTCCACCGCCTGCTGCGCACTCGGGTGCGCCTGCAGCGACAGCGGTTCGTCAGCCGCGAGAACCTTGACCAGGAACGGCAACCGGCCGCCGAACCGCTCGCAGACCGCCGGTCCGAGTTGCCCCTCGGGGTCGGCGTCGATCACCTCGAGCAGTGAGGTCTGCACACCGTTGGCCGCCAGCCGCGCGGGATCCCCCGGATGCGCACCGAGCCACAGTTCAGCTTCCGGATGCGCGGTCGGCGCGGGCCGGCCGGTGAACTCCGCGATCGCGGTGCGTGATCCCCACGCGTACGTTCGGATCGCCCCCTGCATCAGCTGCACGGCGCCCTACCCTCCCATCAGCCGCAGATACACCGCGGCCATCTCCACTCGCAGCGCCAGGATCGCCAGTTCCGTCTCGACCCGTCTAGAGACCGGCACCGATCCGAGGTCCTCAGTCCCGACGTCCTCGGCGCCGAGCAGGTCGACACCGTCGATCCCGGTGACCCGAGCGGTGAGCGTAGTGCGCTCCGCAGCCAGCGCCAGCGCCATCACCCGGGGCCGGCCGGGTAGCGGGCCGTCGATCTCCTCATCGTGGAACAGCGCGTCGACCGAATCACCGAAACGGCCGGCGGTACCGGTGCGCATCGCCGCCAGGGCGTCTCCGAGTCCGGCTGCCGCCACCGGATCACCGGCCACCCGCAACAGCACCGACGAACCGTGCCGCGCCAACGCGAGGGTGGCCGCGCAGTCACCGGCCAGCACGGTCGGGCGCCCGCAGATCCGCTCGGCCAGCGCCTTGGCCGGGTTGGTGAAGACCTCCCGGGCGGCGCTGTTGCGCAGCGCCTCGGCATCGAGTTCGTCGGCGAGTTCGACCAGATTCATCGTCACCGCCGGGTCGACGGCGGCGAAAACAGCAAGCCCGGCAGCCAGGTGGCGCGACAACCCGAATTCGTCGGGGACCCACAACCGCGGCGCGAGCACCGCCGCCCGTCCGGCGGTGGCATCCCGCAGTGGACCCTCGTACGGTGCGGCCACCACCACCCGCGCTCCGCGCCGTACGCCGGTGGCCGCGGCGGTGACGAGCACCGGGTCACCCGGATCGTCGCCCGCGACGATCAGCACATCCAGTGCGCCGATCCACGGCGGGGACTCCGCTGCCAGCACGATCGGCGCACCGGCGGTCCCGCTCAGCGCGGCGGCCAGCATGGCGCCCGCGGACTCGGCCGGGCCGCGGCCGGCGACCCAGATGACGGTGCGAGGGCGATCACCGCTCACCGCGTCCAGCACGCCCTCCTCGACGGCGGACGCGGTGGCGCGGACCTGCGCGCCCGCGGTGGCGGCGGCCCGCAACAAGCCGTCGCGATCGGCCTCGATCAATCCCTCGGTGTCGTCGAGGTCCACGGTGGCATTAGCGGCGCTCACGCGCGAGCCTTGCTCCGCGACGCGATCTCATCGGCCACCCGGTTCACGATCGCATTGACGCCCTCGACGGTCGGCGCCTCCACGTTGAGTCGCAGCAGCGGCTCGGTGTTGGACGTCCGCAGGTTGAACCATGCACCGCCACCCAGGTCGATGGTGACCCCGTCCATGTGGTCCACCGAGACAGCCTGCGGCTCATAGGATTTCACCACTGCCGCCACCAGCTCCGGGGCGTCGTCGATGCGGAAGTTGATCTCACCGGAGGCCGCGTAGCGCTGGTAGTCGTCCATCAGGTCAGACAGCGGCCGGGGCTGCTCCCCGAGAGCGGCCAGCACGTGCAGGGCGGCCAGCATGCCGGAGTCGGCACCCCAGAACTCCCGGAAGTAGTAGTGCGCCGAATGCTCACCTCCGAAGACCGAGCCGGTCTGCGCCATCAGCGCCTTGATGTAGGAATGCCCGACCCGCGAGCGCACCGCGACACCGCCGTGCTCGGCGATCACCTCCGGCACCGTCCGCGATGTGATCAGGTTGTGAATCACCGTCGCGCCCGGTTCCCGGCTCAGTTCGCGCGCAGCGACCAGTGCGGTGACCGCGGACGGCGAGACCGGCTCACCGCGTTCGTCGACGACGAAGCACCGGTCTGCATCACCGTCGAAGGCCAGTCCGATGTCGGCGCCGGTCTGCACCACGTAGCGCTGCAGATCCCTGAGGTTGGACGGTTCCAGCGGGTTGGCCTCATGGTTGGGAAACGAACCGTCGAGTTCGAAGTAGAGCGGCAACAGGGTCAGCGCCTCGATCGGTCCCAGCACGGCCGGCGTGGTGTGCCCGGCCATTCCGTTACCCGCGTCGACGGCGACCCGCAACGGCCGCACACCGCTCACATCCACCAGTGACCGCAGAAAGGCGCCGTAGTCGTTCAGCACATCCTGATCGCGAACCGTTCCGTGTGCACCGTCGAACCCGGGGACTCCGGCGATCACCTCATCACGGATCACTCCCAGTCCGGTGTCCTCGCCGACCGGCTTCGCCTGCGCCCGGCAGAGTTTGATGCCGTTGTAACTGGCCGGGTTGTGGCTGGCGGTGAACATCGCGCCGGGACAGTTCAGGAGACCGGAAGCGAAGTACAACTCATCGGTGGAAGCCAGTCCGATCCGGATGACATCGAGTCCCTGCGCGCAGACCCCGGCGGCGAAGGCCGCAGCCAGCACCGGCGAACTCTCGCGCATATCGTGACCGATCACCACCCGCTCGGCACCATCGCCGCGCATCAGCCTGGCGAACGCCGCGGCGACGTCGGCGACGAAGTCCTCATCGATCTCGGTGCCGACCAGACCGCGGACGTCGTAGGCCTTGATGACGCTGCGCACCGCATCGGCGGGCCTGGGCATCGCGGAACCCGGAGACACCCCGTCAGCCTAGTCGCTGGCCACCCGTCAGTCGGCGGGGTCGGGAAGGACCCGGAGGTGACCGCGGCGCCGGCCGTTGAGCGGCGGGACGGTCGGCGCGATGGCGTGCGCCGCCGTGCTGTACGGATCGGAGAAACCGGCCGCCGGCCCTGGTGGGAGCATCCGACCCTCCCGGACGGCCTCGGCAAGGGCCACCAGATCGTCCTCATCCGGGTTGACCGGCAGGGGCGCGGCGTGACGGACCAGTTCCCAGCCCCGCGGGGCGGTGATCCGGCTGGCGTGGCTCAAGCAGAGATCCCAGGTATGCGGTTCGCGGACAGTCGCCAACGGTCCCACCACGGCGGTGGAGTCGGAATAGACGTATGTCAGCGTCGCCACCGCGTAATGGGGGCATCCGGGCCGGCTGCAGCGACGGGGCACATTCACGAACGCGAGGTTATCGCGGTCACATTCGCCCCAACGCCGACACGCGCATCACCGCAGAAGGCTGATGTTGAACCGTTACGATCGCGACCGTGGCCGATTCCCGCAGTTCCCGGCGTGGAGGTGGGGCGCAGGGCGGGTCCCGGCGCGGCCGCGAGATGCGCGGACCGCTGTTGCCGCCGACGGTTCCCGGGTGGCGCAGTCGCGCTGAACGGTTCGACATGGCGGTGCTGGAGGCCTACGAACCGATCGAACGGCGCTGGCAGCAGCGGCTCACCGGACTCGACGTGGCGGTCGACGAGATCCCGCGCATTCATCCCAAGGATCCCGAGACCGTGCAGTGGCCACCGGAGGTGGTGGCTGACGGTCCGATCGCCCTGGCCCGCTTGATACCGGCGGGCGTGGACGTCCGCGGCGAACCCACCCGGGCCCGAATCGTGCTGTTCCGCAAACCGATTGAGCGACGGGCCAAGGATTCGATCGACCTGACCGATCTATTGCACGAGATTCTGGTGGCACAAGTGGCCACTTACCTCGGGGTCGAACCCACCGTCATCGACCCGAGTATGGAAGAGGGTGACTGAGCAGCGTGGATCAGATGATGCCGCGCTTGAGGCGCCGGCGTTCCCGCTCGGACAATCCGCCCCAGATGCCGAACCGCTCGTCATTGGCCAGCGCGTACTCCAGGCAGGCGTCCTTGACCTCGCAGCCCAGGCAGATCCGCTTGGCTTCCCGCGTCGAGCCGCCCTTCTCCGGGAAGAACGCCTCAGGGTCGGTCTGCGCGCAGAGCGCCTTCTCCTGCCACTGCGGATCATCCGGAGTGAGCATCGAGTAGTCCGCAACATCAGGCACCAGGCTCAGGTGAGCACGCGCCGCAGAACCCATATCCATAGAGCCGGTAACAGTGTGCGGCGCGCCCATCGCGCCGAGGAAGTGCTCGTAGGACATGTCCGCCTCCTCACCTGGTGTCGTTGTATGCCGTGTGACTGCTGTTAAGTTTCGAACATGTGATCGAATCCTGGACTGCTACACCATATCTGGCGCGATGACCGGGAATGACACTTGTGTGATTAGACATTGTCGCAGCACCCGGGGTCAAGCTGATGAGCAGATTTCCATACCACTTTCTTTGGGAAATCCGGCGTGTCGGTACCGCGGTGTGTTCCCCCGGTGACCCCATCGTGACTGCCCTATAGGGTTCGTCGCTGTGAAGATCACCGTTCTGGTCGGCGGCATCGGGGGCGCCCGCTTCCTGCTCGGCGTCCAGCGGTTGCTCGGGCTGGGCCAGTTCGCGGAACCCGGGGAAAGCCCTGCTCACGAGCTCACGGCCGTCGTCAACATCGGTGACGACGCTTGGATGTTCGGGGTGCGGATCTGCCCCGATCTCGACACCTGCATGTACACCCTGGGCGGCGGTATCGACCCGGATCGGGGCTGGGGACATCGCGACGAGACCTGGCACGCCAAGGAGGAACTGGCGGCCTACGGCGTACAACCGGATTGGTTCGGCCTCGGCGACCGGGATCTGGCCACCCATCTGGTGCGCAGCCAGATGCTGCGGGCGGGCTATCCGCTCTCCGCGGTGACCGAGGCGCTGTGCGACCGGTGGTCCCCGGGCGCGACCCTGCTGCCGGCCAGTGACGACCGATGCGAAACCCATGTCGTGGTGAGCGACCCGGACACCGGCGACCGCAAGGCCATCCACTTCCAGGAGTGGTGGGTGCGTCACCGGGCCAAAATCGAGACGCACAGCTTCGCCTTCATCGGCGCCGAATCCGCCTCCGCCGGACCCGGAGTCCTCGAGGCGATCGGCGGTGCCGACCTCGTGATGATCGCCCCGTCCAACCCGGTGGTCTCCATCGGTGCGATCCTCACCATCGGCGGTGTCCGCGGCGCTCTGCGCTCGACCTCGGCGCCAGTGGTCGGTTACTCACCGATCATCGGCGGAAAGCCGTTGCGCGGCATGGCCGATGACTGTCTGAGCGTGATCGGTGTCGAGAGCAGTTCGCAGGGGGTCGGCCGGCACTACGGAGCGCGTAGCCAGACCGGGCTGCTGGACTACTGGCTCGTCCACGAAGGTGATCACGCCGACCTGCCAGGTGTGACGGTGAAATCCATTCCGCTGTTGATGTCCGATCCTGATGCCACTGCGGCGATGGTGCGGGCGGGACTCGAACTGGCCGGGCTCACGCCATGACAGAGCACGGGACGGCCGCACCCATCGAGATCCTTCCCGTCACCGGCCTTCCCGAATTCCGGCCCGGTGACGACCTGGCAGCCGCGATCTCCGCGGCCGCACCCTGGCTGCGTGACGGAGACGTCGTCGTCATCACCAGCAAGGTGGTGTCCAAGTGCGAGGGCCGCATCGTGGCCGCGCCCGCCGACCCGGACGAACGCGATGCGTTGCGCCGCAGACTGATCGACGCCGAAGCGGTGCGGGTGCTGGCCCGACGCGGCCGCACGCTGATCACCGAGAACAAGCTGGGCCTGGTGCAGGCCGCCGCCGGTGTCGACGGGTCCAACATCGGCGCAACCGAACTCGCGCTGCTGCCGGAGGATCCCGATGGCAGCGCCGCCCGGTTGCGCGAGGCACTACGGGGGTGCGCCGATGTCGGTGTCGTCATCACCGACACGATGGGCCGGGCCTGGCGCAACGGACAGACCGACGCCGCGATCGGATCGTCCGGAGTTCCGGTGCTGTTTGCCTATGCCGGTGCGCACGACGCGCACGGCAACGAACTACTCGTCACCGAGGTGGCGGTGGCCGACGAGATCGCCGCGGCTGCCGACCTGGTGAAGGGAAAGCTCACCGCGGTGCCGGTGGCGGTGATCCGCGGCCTGACACTGCGTGATGACGGTTCGACCGCGGCAGGCCTGCTGCGTGGCGGTTCCGACGATCTGTTCTGGCTGGGCACCGAGGAGGCGATCGGGCTCGGCCGGCGGCAGGCCCAACTGCTGCGACGCTCGGTGCGCCGGTTCGCCGATCAGCCGGTGGAGCCGAAGCTGATCGAGGAGGCGGTCGCCGAGGCGCTGACCGCTCCCGCCCCGCACCACACCCGACCGGTGCGGTTCGTCTGGTTGGCCGACCGCGACCGGCGCACCGCGCTGCTCGATGCCATGAAGCAGGCGTGGCGTGACGACCTGGCCGGCGACGGCAAGACTGCGGAGTCGATCGAGCGCCGGGTGACACGCGGGCAGATTCTCTATGACGCACCCGAGGTGCTGATCCCCTTCCTGGTACCCGACGGCGCACACAGCTACCCGGACGCCGGCCGGACCGCCGCCGAGCACACCATGTTCACGGTCGCTGCGGGTGCGGCGGTGCAAGGGTTGCTGGTGGCGTTGGCGGTTCGCGGTGTCGGCAGCTGCTGGATCGGCTCGACGATCTTCACCCCGGACATCGTGCGGTCAGTTCTGGATCTGCCCGGCGACTGGCAACCCCTGGGCGCGGTGGCGATCGGCCACCCCGAGCAACCCCCCTCACCACGCGATCCCGCACCGGCCGGCGATCTGCTGGTGCGTCGATGAGCCTGCACGCGTCGGTCGTGGCAACACTGCGCGACTGGACAGCGCCCGATTCCGGCCAGGATGCGTTGCGGCACGCGGTGCTCGCCTTCCTCGACGCCCGCCCCGATGCCTGCCAACGCGCCTGCGTCCCGGGGCATATCACCGCCTCCGCGCTCGTGCTCTCCGGTGAGCAGGTGCTGCTGACCCTGCACCCGCGACTCGGCCGCTGGGTGCAACTCGGCGGCCACTGCGAAGCCGAAGACCCCGACATCCTCGCCGCCGCACTGCGCGAGGCCACCGAGGAATCCGGTATCGAGGGTCTGCGCATCGACCCGCAACTGGCGGCCATTCACGTCCATCCGTTGACCTGCTCGCTGGGCGTGCCGACCCGCCATCTCGATCTGCAATTCCTGGCCCACGCACCGGCCGGCGCCGAGATAGCGATGAGCGACGAGTCACTGGATCTGAAGTGGTGGCCGATCGACGCACTCCCGTCCGGTATCGACCCGGGACTGACCGGTCTGGTTGCCGCTGCTACACGTCGCTGGAGTACCGGATCCCGCAGTCCGGGATGAACACTCCCGGCCACACCCGGGCACCGCGCAACAGTTCGCAGCGCGCGCCGATGTCGGCGCCGTCACCGATCACACCGTCGCGGATCAACGCCCGCGGCCCGATCCGCGCACCGAAGCCGATGATCGAACGTTCGATCACCGCACCGGCTTCCACCCGTGCGCCGTCGAAGATCACCGCACCGTCCAGGCGCACCCCTGGGCCGACCTCTGCACCGCGTCCCACCACGGTGCCGCCGACGAGCACCGCACCCGGGGCCACCGAGGCGCCGTCGTGCACCAGGCTCTCACCGCGCCGTCCGCCCAGTGCGGGCGACGGGGCGATGCCGCGCACCAGGTCCGAGGAGCCGCGGACGAAGTCCTCCGGAGTTCCCATATCGCGCCAGTAGCTGGAGTCGACGTATCCGCAGACCTTCACGCCGTCGGCCAGCAGAGCGGGAAACACCTCGCGCTCGACCGACACCTCACGCCCGCGCGGGATCCTGTCGATGATGCTGCGTTTGAAGATGTACGTGCCGGCATTGATCTGATCGGTCGGCGGATCCTCGGTCTTCTCCAGGAACGCCAGCACGTTGCCGTCCTCGTCGGTCGGCACCGAACCGAATGCCCGGGCGTCGCTGACCCGCACCAGGTGCAGCGTCACGTCGGCGTCGCGCTGGTAGTGCGCGTCGAGCATCTCAGACAGATCCATCCCCGAGAGCACGTCGCCGTTGAACACCATCACGGTCTCGTTGCGCAGCAGGGGCGCGACGTTGGCGATACCGCCACCGGTTCCGAGCGGGCTCTCCTCGGTGACGTACTCGATCTGCAGCCCGATCTTGGAACCGTCTCCGAACTCCGCCTCGAAGGTTGACGCCTGGAACGAGGTGCCCAGCACGACATGCTCGATACCGGCGTCGGCGATCCGCGACAGCAGATGCGTGAGGAACGGCAGCCCGGCCGTCGGCAGCATCGGTTTGGGGGCCGACAGGGTCAGCGGGCGCAGGCGGGTGCCCTTGCCGCCGACCAGGACGACGGCGTCAACTTTCTTCGACCCGGTCACTTCGCCGTCCCTCTCGTGAGTTCACGTCGCGACTTGCGCACCGCCGCGCGCGCCCGAACGTTCAGCGCACCCTTGATCGTCCACCGCAACGGCGCCTGCCACCAGCCCCGGTGCCGATCGGACAGATAGATATAGGTGCTGTCGTGGTGGGCGCGCAGGTTGCGGGCCGGCTCCCGGCCGGTGGAATGCCCCTTGTCATGCAGGATCTCCGAACTCGGCACATAGACGTTCAACCAGCCCGCCCTGGCCAGCCGATCGCCGAAGTCGACGTCCTCCATGTACATGAAGTAGCGCTCGTCGAAGCCGCCGATCTGATCGAAGGCCGCGCGCCGGACCAGCAGGCACGACCCGGACAGCCAGCCGACCGGCCGCTCGCTGGGCTCGACGTGCTCCTGCCGGTACGCCTTCGACCAGGGGTTGCTCTTCCAGACGAACCCGACGACGGCGTGCATGCCGCCCTTGATCAATGCCGGGAGCTGACGCGCCGAGGGGTAAACCGATCCGTCCGGATCCCTGATCAGCGGTCCGAGGGTGGCCGCCCTGGGCCAGCGCCGCGCCGCGTCGACGAGCGCGTCGATGCTCCCCGGACCCCACATCACATCGGGATTGGCGACCACGATGAACTCCTGCGCGGCCGGCACCGCCGCGATCGCGCGATTGACCGCGGCGCCGTAGCCGAGATTGCCACCGGTGCGCAGCAACTGCGTCCCGGGGTAGCGCTGAACCGCTTCCTCAGGCGCGCCGTCCACCGAACCGTTGTCGGCCATAATCACTTTCACCGATCTGTCGGTGGCCACGGTGAGCGAGGACAGGAACCGTTCGAGATGCGAACCGGGTGAGTACGTCACCGTCACCACCGTCAGTTCCGGGGGCAGCTCGGGCTCGGCGGTCACGGCTTTGAGGGTATCGGTCCGTCTTCGAGTGGCACCGCAAGCGCGGCGAGCAGTGCGTCACACCACGGCCGCAACGGACGCAGTCCGGCCCGGACCGACTCCGCCATCGACAAGGCCGAAAACACCGGCCGGTGAGCGGGCCGCGGGAACGCGGCTGAATGGACCGGACGTATCCGGTCCGGGTTGGCGCCGAGTGCGGCGAACACCGCCCGGGCCTGTTCGAACCGACTGACCGCACCGTCGTTGGCGACATGCAGCAGGGGCCCCCGAACTCCGCCGTCGGCGATCTCGAGCAGTGCAGCCACCAGGTCCCCCGCGTAGGTGGGTGAACCGATCTGATCATCGACCACGTCGATCTCCCCGTCACCGCCCGCGAGCCTGCGCATGACCGCGACGAAGTCGCTGCCCGACCCGCCGGTGTAGACCCAGGAGGTTCGGACGATGTGGGCATCCGGCAACTCGGCAAGGACGGCCGACTCCCCCGCCAGCTTGCTGTGCCCGTAAACACTCAGCGGGCCGGTCGCATCAGAGATCTCATAGGGCCGGCGGAGATCTCCGCTGAAGACGTAGTCAGTCGAGAGATGAATCAGCCGGGCGCCGACGGCCGCACAGGCGCGGGCGAGATTTTCCGGTCCGGTGGCGTTGACCGCGAACGCACCGGCGCGATCGGACTCGCAGTGATCGACATTCGTCATGGCCGCGCAATTCACCACGATGTCATCGCGACGGATGCGGGCACCCGCGGCAGCCGGGTCGGTGATGTCGAAATCCCGGTGCGCGCAGGCGTCAACCCGGTGGCCACGGCGGGCCGCCTCACCTGCGAGAAGAGCGCCGACCTGGCCTCCCGCGCCGGTGATCACCATGTGCGCCGCCATGGTCTCGAGTCTGGCACGCCGGTTTGGGATACCGGGGATGGGCGGGTCTCGCCATTAACCTGTGCAGGTGCCACCTGAGACAGAAGTGACAGCAGTGACGCACGCCCGGCCCCTGGGCCGCACGTTGCTGACCCTGCTGTCAGTTCTCATCATGGTCGGCACCGGCGTGGCCTGGGGTTCGGTGCGCAGTTTCGAGAGCGGGATCTTCCACTTCACCACCGCCCTGCTCGGCGGTGGCGCTGACGACGGCGCGGTCGACATCCTGCTGGTCGGTATGGACAGCCGAACCGATGCGCACGGCAACCCACTGTCGGAGGACGAACTCGCCGCACTGCACGCCGGCGACGAGGTGGCCACCAACACCGACACCATCATCCTGGTGCGCATTCCGAACAACGGACGCTCGGCCACCGCGATCTCCATCCCGCGCGATTCCTACGTGGAGGCGCCGGGACTGGACAAGACCAAGATCAACGGGGTGTTCGGTCAGGTCAAGCTCGACAAGATGAAGGAGCTTGTCGAAGGCCAGGGCATGGACCCCACCGAGGCTGACCCGAAGGCCGTCACGGCCGGTCGCAACGCGCTCATCAAGACCGTCGCCGATCTCACCGGTGTCACGGTCGATCACTACGCGGAGATCGGCCTGCTGGGTTTCTCACTGATCACCGACGCACTCGGCGGTGTCGAGGTGTGCCTCAAAGACGCTGTCTACGAACCCCTTTCGGGTGCCGACTTCCCGGCGGGCTGGCAGCGCCTGGACGGCCCCCAGGCACTGAGCTTCGTGCGGCAGCGTCACGATCTTCCTCGCGGCGATCTCGACCGGGTGGTGCGCCAGCAGGTGGTGATGGCATCGCTGGCCCATCAGGTGATCTCCGGTAAGACGCTGAGCAGTCCGTCGACGATGAATCAGTTGCAGGCGGCCATCCAGCGTTCGGTGGTGATCTCATCGGGCTGGGACATCATGGACTTCCTCAAGCAGTTGCAGAAGCTCGCCGGCGGCAACGTCGCCTTCGCCACCATCCCGGTGCTCGCTGAGGACGGCTGGAGCGACGACGGTAATCAGTCGGTGGTGACAGTGGACCCCGATCAGGTCAGGGAATGGGTCGCAAGCCTGCTGCAGGATCAGGCCGAGGGCAAGACCGCCGTGGTGGCCTATTCCCCCGAGCAGACCACCGTCGAGGTCGCCAATGACAGCGACATCAACGGCCTTGCCTCCGCGGTGGCGGACCGGTTGAGCCCCAAGGGATTCACCGTGGGCGCGATCGGCAACAACGACAAGGCGAAGGTCTCCGAAAGCCAGGTGCAGGCCGCCAGTACCGACGACCAGGGTGCGACGCTGGTGGCCATGGAACTCGGCGGACTTCCGGTGGTGGCCGACTCGTCGCTGCCGCCCGGAACGGTGCGCGTGGTGCTGACCGAGGAGTATGACGGACCCGGCTCCGGGCTGGACGGAACCCTGCCGACCGCCAGTGCGGCGACGATCGACAAGGCCTCCACGGATATCAACTCGGACCTCAACCCCGAGCAGGCACCACCGCCGTCGCCGGTGATCACCGCGGGGTCGGCCGACCCCAAATGCGTCAACTGATGACGCTGACCGACACACTGCTCGATCCGCTGCTGTCCCGCGATCCGAAGGGGCCGCGGATCACCTATTACGACGACGCGACCGGCGAGCGCATCGAACTCTCCACGGTGACCCTGGCGAACTGGGCGGCCAAGACCGCCAACCTGTTGCGTGACGAACTCGGCGCCGGCCCGGGCACCGTCGTGGCGGTGTTGCTGCCACCGCACTGGCAGACCGCGGCCGTGTTGCTGGGTGCGTGGTGGATCGGCGCCGAGGTCAGGCCGACCGGCCCCGCCGACATCGCGCTGTGCACCGCCGAGCGGATCGCGCAGGCCGATGACGCGGTGGCCGGCGGCTCACCGGGCGAGGTGGCTGTGCTGTCTTTGGATCCGTTCGGCAAGCCGGTGCCCGACCTTCCGATCGGGCTCACCGACTACGCCACCGCGGTGCGGGTGCACGGGGATCAGATTGTGCCCGAACGCTTTCCGGGCCCCGCGCTCGAGGGCCGCTCGGTCGACGACGTACTCTCCGACGCGCGCACACTGGCCGAGTCACTCGGGCTGAAGGCATCCGACCGGGTGATGTCGGTGACACCGCTGGAAGTCGAGACTCTGGTTGCCGTACTCGCCGCCGGGGCGTCACTGGTTCAGGTGGCCCACCCGGACCCGGCACTGCTGGCGCGACGCCGGGAATCCGAGAAGGTCACCCGGACACTGGATTGAGGCCGGGTTCAGCCGATGTCAGGCGCCCACACGGCGGGGTTCTCCGCCGGGAACGTCGGGCAGATGTTCGCCACCGCGTTGGCGGTCGGCTCAGTGGTGCGGAACAATGCCATGTACTCCGGGAAGACGCCGGCCAGCTGGTCGACCTCGGCCTGACGCTGATCGGGAGACTTCTGCAGCAGCAGGTTCATGTGGTAGACCACACCGCCCTGAACCCAGCGCGGCTCGGTGTTGTACTTGCCGATGATCGCGCCGTAGGCGATCGGATCAGCGACCTTGGTGGCGGCCATCAACTGGTCCAGCGAGCACTGGGTGTTGAGCAGCGCGGCGGGAACGGCGTTGGGATCGGCCGGAGCCGGCGCGGTGTCGGGGTCGGCGCCGCAGATGCCGGCGGTCCCGAGAGCAGACAGTGTGAGCAGGCCGGCGACGGCCGCAGAGCGAAGTGCGTTGAGAGTCATCACGGGTCCGAACCTTATCCCACCCCTGTCCCACGGCGGCTTAGGCTTTCGCCCATGACCGCTCGCGCGCCGCTGGATGTCACCGGGCTGCGCCGCGACCTCGTCGGCCCCGATCGGGCACTGCGGAATCTGGAGGTCGTGGAGTCGACCGGATCCACCAACGCCGATCTGCTGGCCCGGCACGCCGCCGGCGAGGACATCACAGGCACGGTGCTCATCGCCGAACACCAGACCGCCGGCCGCGGCCGCCACGGCCGCCGGTGGTCGACGCCGGCCCGTTCGCAGATCGCGTTCTCCCTCGGTGTCGACGCAGCCGGGCAGCCGTCCTCGGCGTGGGGCTGGCTGCCGCTGCTCACCGGCGTGGCAGTGGTCGACGCGGTGCGCGCCACCACCGGGATCGGGGCCGGCCTGAAATGGCCCAATGACGTTCTCGTCGGCGACTCCAAGCTGGGCGGCATCCTCACCGAGGTCGCCTCGCCGGATCCGGTGATCGTGGTGGGGCTGGGGCTCAACGTCACCCTGACCGCGGACGAGGCTCCCGACCCGCGGGCCACCTCACTGCTGATGCTGGGCTCGACCATGCTGGACCGCAGTGCCCTGCTGGGCAGCATCCTGGCTGAGCTCACAGCCCGTATTGGCCGGTGGCGGGCCGTTCACGGTGCGGACCACCGGCTGATCGAGGACTATCGCGCCCGCAGCATCACGCTGGGCGCCCAGGTGCGGGCGGTGTTACCGGGAGATCGTGAAATCCTCGGCACCGCAACCGATCTCGATGAGATCGGCCAGCTGAGGATCGACACCGGATCTCAGACCGTCACCGTCTCCGCCGGTGACATCACCCACCTGCGCTAGGGCGCACTCTCGATCGTCGCGAACGTGCGCTAAGGGAACTTCTCAGCGGCGTGTTGCCCCGCCAACACGCACGCTCGCGCTGGGGGCAGGTCAGCGCAGCAGGGCGCGCGACATCACCACCCGCTGGATCTGGTTGGTGCCCTCGTAGATCTGGGTGATCTTCGCGTCGCGCATCATCCGCTCGACCGGGAAGTCCACCGTGTAGCCCGCACCGCCGAAGATCTGCACCGCGTCGGTGGTGACCTCCATGGCCACGTCGGAGGCGAAACACTTCGAGGCCGCCGAGATGAAGCCGAGGTCGGGCTCACCGCGTTCGGCACGCGCCGCGGCCGAGTAGACCATCAGCCGGGCAGCTTCGACCTTCATCGCCATATCGGCGAGCATGAACTGCAGACCCTGGTTGTCGGCGATCGGACGGCCGAACTGCTTGCGGTCGGTGGCATAGGCGATCGCCGCGTCCAGGGCACCCTGGGCGATACCGACGGCCTGGGCGCCGATGGTCGGGCGGGTGTGATCGAGGGTGGCCAGCGCGGTCTTGAACCCGGTGCCCGGATCCCCGACCATCCGGTCCCCCGGAACGCGGCAGTTCTCGAAGTACAACTCGGTGGTCGGCGATCCCTTGATGCCGAGCTTGCGTTCCTTGGGGCCGACGGTGAACCCCTCGTCGTCCTTGTGGACCATGAACGAGGAGATGCCGTTGGCGCCCTTGTCCGGATCGGTCACCGCCATCACCGTGTACCACTCGGACCTGCCGCCGTTGGTGATCCAGCACTTCGAGCCGTTGATGATCCAGCCGTCGCCGTCGGCCTTCGCGCGGGTCCGCATCGCCGCGGCGTCACTGCCGGCCTCGCGCTCGGAGAGCGCATAGGAGGCCATCAGGCCGCCGGCGATATCGGGCAGAACCTTTTTCTTCAACTCCTCGGAGCCGCGCAGGATCAGGCCCATGGTGCCCAGCTTGTTGACCGCCGGAATCAGCGAGGCCGAGGCGTCGACCCGGGCAACCTCCTCGATGACGATGCAGGCCGCCACCGAGTCCCCACCCTGACCGCCATAGGCCTCGGGCACATGGATCGCGTTGAAACCCGACGCGTTGAGCGCATCGAGGGCCTCCTGCGGGAAACGCGAGTTCTCATCGCAGTCGGCGGCGTGCGGAGCGATCTCCTTCTCGCACAGCGCGCGGATCGCGACACGCAACTCGTCGTGCTCCTCGGGCAACCGGAACACATCGAACGACGGATCACCAGCCATGAAAAATCTCCTTGCTACTCGCCGGTAACTTTACCCGCGTACTCACTCGCCGAGTAATCGCTGCTGCAAAGCCTGGTCCTTGTCCAGCACCTGGGCGGCCAGATCCTCCTGAAATGCCGCCATCCGGGCCAGCAGCGCCGGGTCGGAGGCGGCCAGGATCCGGACCGCCAGCAGTCCGGCGTTGCGGCCACCGCCGATCGACACCGTCGCCACCGGGACGCCGGCCGGCATCTGGACGATCGACAGCAGCGAATCCAGCCCGTCGAGCGTGGCCAGCGGCACCGGCACGCCGATGACCGGCAACGCGGTGGCCGATGCGACCATGCCCGGAAGGTGCGCCGCCCCGCCGGCCCCGGCGATGATCACCGCGATTCCGCGGTCGGCCGCCCCGCGGGCGTAGTCGAGCATCCGGCCCGGGGTGCGGTGCGCCGAAACGACTCCGACCTCGAAGGGCACGTCGAATTCGGCGAGCGCCTCAGCGGCGGCCTGCATCACCGGCCAGTCGCTATCGCTGCCCATGATCACGCCAACCCTGGGGTTAGTCATGCTGGTTCCACCCATCTGTCCAGACTCCGTGCGATAACCAGTGTGCCGCGCGCTGCGCCCGCTCACGCACCACATCCACATCATCGCCCAGCACGTTGACGTGGCCGATCTTGCGCCCGGGGCGTTCCTCTTTGGCATAGAGGTGCACATGCGCATCGGGGATGCGGCCCAGGAGGTGATGCAGGCGCTCATCCATGCTCATCGGCTGCGCAGGTTCACCGCCGAGCACATTGGCCATCACCGTCACCGGGGCCAGCGGCCGGGTGTCGCCCAGCGGATAGTCCAGCACCGCCCGCAGGTGCTGTTCGAACTGACTCGTCACCGCGCCGTTCATCGTCCAGTGCCCGGAGTTGTGCGGGCGCATCGCCAGTTCGTTGACCATCAGCGCGCCGTCGACCGTCTCGAACAACTCGACGGCCAGCACGCCCACCACACCGAGTTCCTCGGCGATCCGCAAGCCCAGCTGCTCGGCTTCGGCGGCCAGCGCATCCGACAGTCCGGGTGCCGGCGCCAGCACGGTGACGCAAATCCCCTCGCGCTGAACGGTTTCCACGATCGGCCAGGCCGCCCCCTGCCCGAACGGCGAGCGGGCCACCAGTGCCGAGAGCTCGCGGCGCATCGAGACCCGCTCCTCGAGCAGCACCGGCACGCCGTCGGCGAGAAAACCGCTCACCGCCGTGCGCGCCATTTCCAGATCGTCGGCGAGCACAACACCGCGACCGTCGTAGCCGCCGCGCACCGTCTTGACCACGATCGGGCCGTCGATCAGTGCGGCGAACGCGTCGACGTCAGCCAGCCTCTGCACGGCACTGAACCGGGGCACCGGGGCGCCGAGCTCGGCCAGCCGCCGGCGCATCGCGAGTTTGTCCTGGGCGAAAACCAGCGCGCCCGGTGGCGGCAGCACGCGCACCCCTTCGGCGACCAGGGTGTGCAGCAGTTCGGTGGGGACGTGCTCATGGTCGAAGGTCAGCGCGGCGGCGCCGGCGGCGGCTTCGCGCAGTGCATCGAGATCGGTGTGCGAACCGATCACCACGTCCGGGCTGACCTGGGCGGCCGGATCAGCCGGGCTCACCGCGAGCACCCGCAGGGTCTGGCCCAGGGCGATGGCGGCCTGATGGGTCATCCGGGCCAGTTGCCCGCCGCCCACCATCGCCACCACAGGAGAGTTCGGCACGGCGCATATCGTGTCATGGCCGCCGTTAGGGCGGTTGACCAGCACCGCTACGCAACCGACCTGGATTTTCCGTAGACTGCGACCTCGTGTCCTTTGCTGATGCCACGATCGCCAGGCTGCCCCGGCTGATCCGGCCCTTCGCCGAACGGCATCATGAGCTCATCAAGTTCGCGATCGTCGGCGCCACGACGTTCATCATCGACTCGGCGATCTTCTACACGCTCAAGCTGACGATCCTCGAGCCCAAGCCGGTGACCGCCAAGGTGATCTCCGGCATCGTCGCGGTGATCGCGTCCTACGTGCTCAACCGGGAGTGGAGCTTCCGCGACCGCGGCGGCCGGGAGCGTCACCATGAGGCGTTGCTGTTCTTCGGGTTCAGCGGTGTGGGCGTGGTGCTGAGCATGATCCCGCTGTGGCTGTCCCGCTACGCGCTGGACCTGCAGGTGCCGAATGTGTCTCTGACAGTCGAGAACATCGCCGACTTCCTGTCGGCCTACATCATCGGCAACCTGTTGCAGATGGGGTTCCGGTTCTGGGCGTTCCGGCGCTGGGTGTTCCCCGACGAACTGGGCAACCGCGAGATGGCATTGGAGTCCGCGCTCTCGGCCGGCGGTATCGCCGAGGTGATGGAGGACGAGATCGCCGTGCGCCGCGGGCGGCGCCGGCCTCCGGCCGCCTAACCCGATTCGGACTGCTCCTCGTCGTCCCCGTCGTCGAAGGTGTCGAAAATCTCGTGATAGAGCAGGGAATGCACCTGCTCGACCTGCGGAATGTCGTGAAACTCGAGGGGATCCTGGGATGCCGACTCGATGATCAGGCTGCCGGTGCGCACCATCCGGTCGCGCAGCCGGTGGGTGAACTCCACGCTGTTGATCCGGGCCAGTGGGATATCGATACCGGCCCGGCTCAGCACGCCGTGGCGGTACATCACCCGCCGGTCGGTGATGACGAAATGCGTTGTCAGCCAGGCGAAGAACGGCCGCACCGTCAGCCACCCGACCAGCGTCAGCCAGATCACCCCGATGACCGCCGAAACCACGTTCTTGGCGGTGGGCTGCCACGAGGTGCGGCTCACCAGTGCGGCCAGGAACGCGGCCAGCGCGGTGCTCATCAGCAGGACCAGCACCGGGGAGATCAGACGTTTCCAGTGCGGGTGGCGGTGCAGCACCACGCGCTCGCCGTCAGCGAGCGCGTTGTCGGGGTAGCCCATGGTCGTCCCGTTCAGTGGGTGGATGCGATTTCGAAAGCGGAGACCGTCATCACCAGACAGATGATGAGGAGCAGGATCACCGACGCGTTGCCGACGGGCTTGGTCCAATGCCTCTGTGAGGCGCGGCCGGTATCGCCCCCGTTCAGAGCCGAGGGCCACATCAGCATCAGGGCTGAGGCGAATATGGCAGTACCGAACACTGTGAAGGCCCATGTGTAGGTATGCAGACCGGCAACCGCGGGGCCGAATCCGGAAGGCTCGCCGGGGACCGGGCATGCGTTGATCAGGATGTGCCGGCCCGCCGCGAGCGCACCCGAGACGGCGAACATGATCGAGATGGCGTAATGCCTGATCCGCATTCCCAACGCCAGATTCATGGCTGCGCCGAGAGCGACACCGATCATGCAGACCCGTTGAAGCTGGCATAGCTTGCACGGCGCGTCACCCTCACCGAACTGGTAGTACAGCGACGCACTCAGGACAGCCGCGATCCCGAGGATTCCCAACACGTTCAACAGCCTGGCCGCGACGATCGGTGCGGCAATGCGGGAGCCCGTCGTCATCACAGACTCACGCCGATCGCCACATCGGAGAGCAGAACGTAGATGACGAGAGTCAGGCAGACACACAAGACAGCAGAGATCCAGGCCCAGCCGGCACGGGCGAGGGTGGCCACCAGGCAGATGCACATCAGCAGGAACGCCAGGGCGGTCAGCCATAGAGTCATGGCTCACAGGATGCCCGACACGGCCGAATCCCGCCCAGGCCGGGGGCTAACATCATGACCCATGACGACGCTCGAACCGGATATCCACACCACGGCAGGCAAGCTGGCCGATCTGCGCCGACGCGCCGAGGAGACCCTGCACCCGGTCGGTGAGACCGCCGTCGAGAAGACCCACGCCAGGGGCAAGCTGACCGCCCGCGAGCGGATCCTGGCCCTGCTCGACGAGGGTTCCTTCGTCGAACTCGACGCGCTGGCCCGCCACCGCAGCACCAACTTCGGTCTGCAGGACAACCGGCCGGTCGGCGACGGCGTGGTCACCGGTTACGGCACCATCGACGGCCGCGAGGTCTGCCTCTTCAGCCAGGACGCCACCGTGTTCGGCGGCAGCCTCGGCGAGGTGTACGGCGAGAAGATCGTCAAGGTCCAGGAGCTGGCCATCAAGACCGGCCGGCCGCTGATCGGCATCAACGACGGGGCCGGCGCCCGCATCCAGGAGGGTGTGGTCTCCCTCGGCCTCTACAGCCGCATCTTTCACAACAACATCAAGGCCTCCGGGGTCATCCCGCAGATCTCCTTGATCATGGGTGCGGCGGCCGGCGGGCACGTCTACTCCCCCGCCCTGACCGACTTCGTCATCATGGTCGATCAGACCAGCCAGATGTTCATCACCGGTCCCGACGTGATCAAGACCGTCACCGGTGAGGACGTCACGATGGAGGAACTCGGCGGCGCCCAGACCCACATGAGCAAGTCGGGCACCCTGCACTACGTCGCCTCCGGTGAACAGGATGCCTTCGACTTCGTTCGCGACCTGCTGAGCTACCTGCCTCCGAACAACTACGCCGATCCGCCGCGCTATCCGGCGCCGCCGCACCCCGGCGCGATCGAGGACAACCTCACCGATGAGGATCTCGAACTCGACACCCTGATCCCGGATTCGGCCAACCAGCCCTATGACATGCACGAGGTCATCACCCGGATCCTCGACGACGACGAATTCCTTGAAGTCCAAGCGGGTTACGCGCAGAACATCATCGTCGGGTTCGGCCGGGTCGACGGCCGTGCCGTGGGCATCGTGGCCAACCAGCCCACCCAGTTCGCCGGCTGCCTGGACATCAACGCCTCGGAGAAGGCCGCGCGGTTCATCCGCACCTGTGACTGCTTCAACATCCCGATAGTGATGCTGGTGGATGTCCCGGGATTCCTGCCGGGCACCGAGCAGGAGTACAACGGCATCATCCGTCGCGGCGCCAAGCTGCTCTACGCCTACGGTGAGGCCACCGTCGCCAAGATCACCGTCATCACCCGCAAGGCCTATGGCGGCGCCTACTGCGTCATGGGTTCCAAGGACATGGGCTGCGATGTCAACGTCGCCTGGCCGACCGCCCAGATCGCCGTGATGGGCGCCGCCGGTGCGGTGGGCTTCGTCTACCGCAAGGAACTCGGCGAGGCCGCCAAGAAGGGCGAGGACGTCGACGCACTGCGGCTGGAACTTCAGCAGGACTACGAGGACACTCTGGTCAACCCCTACGTCGCCGCCGAGCGCGGCTACCTGGACGCGGTCATCCCGCCGTCGCACACCCGCGGTTACATCGCCACCGCGCTGCGGCTGCTGGAGCGCAAGATCGTCCAGAACCCGCCCAAGAAACACGGCAATATCCCGCTATGAAACACCAGGACATCACCGAGGTCAGCGACCCGCATCAGCTGACCGTCGGCGCCGAAACGGAGAAACAGGTGCCGGAATTCAGGATCGTCAAGGGCAATCCGACCGACGAGGAGCTGGCCGCCGTAGTCAGCGTCCTGGCCGCCGCCGCGGGTGCGACACCCGCACCCGGCCCGCAGGAACTCAACCTGTGGGGCCACCCGGTGGACAAGCTGCGCTACCCGTTCTCCAGTTGGCAGATGGTGACGCTCAAGGACCGCACGCACGTCAGACGATGATGTGACGCGGATAGTCCTCGGCTCGGCCTCCTACGGTCGGCTGCGGGTCCTCCGCAGCGCCGGGATCGACCCCCTGGTGGCGGTGTCCGGGGTCGACGAGGACGCGCTGACTGCCCAACTCGGCGACGCTGATCCCGCGACGGTGGTCAGCACTCTGGCCCAGGCCAAGGCCGAGGCGGTCAGCCGGGTCCTCGACGACACGGTGACCGCGGACTGTGCGGTGATCGGATGCGACTCGATGCTGTACGTGGACGGCGTCCTGAGCGGCAAACCCGGAACGCCGGAACAGGCTCGGCGGCAATGGAATTCGATGGCCGGGCGCTCTGGTGAGTTGTTCACCGGCCACTGCGTGATCCGGATGCTCGACGGCCGGGCGACCGATTCCCGGACCGCGGTGGCGGTGACGGTGGTCCGATTCGGGGTGCCGACCGAGGCCGAACTGACCGATTACATCGACAGCGGCGAGCCGCTGGGAGTGGCCGGGGCGTTCACCATCGACGGGCGCGGCGGATGGTTCATCGACGGTGTGGACGGTGACCCGTCCAATGTGGTGGGTCTGGGACTGACCCTGACCCGCGGACTTCTCGAGGAAGTAGGCCTGTCGATCGGTGATCTCTGGCGAGCCAATCCCGTGGCCTGATCCGCCGGTAGGCTGATCACGTGGCCATACCTGCTGACCCAAGCCCCGATCTTGCGCAGTACGCGCACCCTGAACGGCTGGTCACCGGCGACTGGCTCTCAGCCCATCTGGGCACACCCGGTCTGGTGGTGGTCGAATCCGACGAGGATGTCCTGCTCTATGACATCGGCCACATCCCCGGCGCGGTGAAGATCGACTGGCACACCGACCTCAACGACCCGCACGTGCGCGACTACATCAACGGCAGGCAGTTCGCCGAACTGATGGACCGCAAGGGGATCTCGCGCGACGACACCGTGGTGATCTACGGCGACAAGAGCAACTGGTGGGCCGCCTACGCGCTGTGGGTTTTCACCTTGTTCGGGCACGCGGACGTCCGGTTGCTCGACGGCGGGCGCGACCTGTGGCTGTCCGAGGGCCGCGACACCACCCTGGACGTTCCCGATCGGGAGACCTCCGGCTATCCGGTGGTGGACCGCAACGACGGACCCATCCGCGCCTACCGGGAGGACGTGCTGGGCGCCCTGGGCCGCGCCACCCTGATCGACGTCCGCTCACCGCAGGAGTACACCGGCGAACGCACCCATATGCCGGACTACCCGGAGGAGGGCGCACTGCGTGCCGGGCACATCCCCACCGCGCGGTCGGTGCCGTGGGCCAGGGCGGCCGACGAGCGCGGACGGTTCCGCAGCCGCGAGGAGCTCGAGGACATCTACTCGTTCGTCGACCCCGGCGGGGACACCATCGCCTACTGCCGCATCGGTGAGCGGTCCAGCCACACCTGGTTCGTGCTGACGCATCTGCTGGGCATTCCGGGCGTGCGCAACTACGACGGTTCATGGACGGAGTGGGGCAACACCGTGCGGGTGCCCATCGTCGATGGGGAGCGGCCGGGGTCCTCGACCCCATGAGCATGCCCACCGCACTGGCCGAGGTGGTCTCTGAGTTCGCGGAGGTGAGCGGTCAGGACAAACTGGCGCTGCTGCTGGAGTTCGCCAACGACCTGCCTGAACTGCCCGCGGACCTCGAGGAGGCGGCCATGGAACCGGTGCCGGAATGCCAGTCCCCGCTGTTCCTGCACGTCGATGCCGCCGACCGTGACCATGTCCGGCTGTTCTTCAGCGCTCCGGCCGAGGCCCCGACCACCCGCGGGTTCGCCTCGATTCTGGCGGCCGGCCTCGACGGACAGTCAACCGATCAGATCCTGGCCGTCCCGGACGACTTCTACGCCGAACTGGGCCTGGCCGCGTTGATCAGCCCACTGCGCCTGCGCGGTATGGCGGCCATGCTGACCCGGATCAAACGCCGGCTGCGCTGATTACGGTTGCGTGCCACCGTTGGACGGACCCGGCACCCAGGCCAGGATGTCGCGCATACCGTCGTTGTAGGCGACGCTGTTCGGGACGCTGGCCACCACATCGAAGTAGAGCTTGCCGGTGACGCTGCCGTCGGGCCCGATGTTGCCCAGTCCGAAACTTCCCGGCGCGTTGACGATCACGGGGTAGAAATCCCCGCTCTCGGCGCGCGCACCGAACCGCTGGATCTGCGGGCTCTGCTCGACGCCGTAGGTCTGGACGGTCAGCGTGGCGGCATACAACTGTCCGTCGTGCCCCACCGCATCCGAACTCGGGCCGAATTCGGTGACGGTGTAGCCGATCAGATTGTTGCCCAGGTAGTCCTTGATCCGGATCTGATCCCCGATCGGCTTGATGTTGTCGGTCGCCCAGGCAGGCGCGGCCGTGGTCGCCCCGATGCCCACGGCGATAGCGGCTGCGGCGACTGCTCCGGCAAGCTTGCTGATCTTCACCATGACTCCCTTGATTGATCCTTCCCTCGAGAATAAACGATATGACCTCAGGTAAACGGCCCGTTGCCCACGCTCTAGACTGCCTGCGGCCCTATTCTTAAAGCCGGTTCTTAGAGTTTTGACCCCCAGTAGGAGGCGCAGTGCCTGACCCCACGCCAAACCAGACCATCTCCAAGGTCCTCGTCGCCAATCGTGGCGAGATCGCGGTCCGGGTAATCCGGGCGGCCAAGGACGCCGGTCTGGGAAGCGTGGCCGTCTACGCCGAACCGGATGCCGACGCGCCCCATGTGAAGCTGGCCGACGAGGCTTTCGCGCTGGGCGGGCAGACCTCGGCGGAGTCCTATCTGGACTTCGGCAAGATCCTCGACGCGGCGAAGAAGTCCGGCGCCAACGCGATCCATCCCGGTTACGGATTCCTTTCGGAGAACGCGGATTTCGCGCAGGCCGTCATCGACGCCGGACTGATCTGGATCGGCCCGAGCCCGCAGTCGATCCGTGATCTGGGCGACAAGGTCACAGCCCGCCACATCGCGGCGCGGGCCAAGGCCCCTCTGGTTCCGGGTACCCCCGATCCGGTCAAGGACGCCGACGAGGTGGTCGCCTTCGCCAAGGAGTACGGCGTTCCGGTCGCGATCAAGGCCGCGTTCGGTGGCGGCGGCCGGGGTATGAAGGTGGCCCGGACCCTCGAGGAGATCCCCGAGCTGTTCGAGTCGGCCACCCGCGAGGCCATCGCGGCCTTCGGCCGCGGGGAGTGCTTCGTCGAGCGTTACCTGGATCAGCCACGCCACGTCGAGGCCCAGGTCATCGCCGATCAGCACGGCAACGTCGTCGTCGCCGGCACCCGCGACTGCTCGCTGCAGCGCCGCTTCCAAAAGCTGGTCGAGGAGGCCCCTGCCCCGTTCCTCACCGACGCGCAGCGCGAGGAGATCCACTCCTCGGCCAAGCGGATCTGCAAGGAGGCCGGCTACTACGGCGCCGGAACCGTGGAGTACCTGGTCGGCCAGGACGGCCTGATCTCCTTCCTCGAGGTCAACACCCGCCTGCAGGTCGAGCATCCGGTGACCGAGGAGACCTCGGGCATCGACCTGGTTCTCGAGCAGTTCCGGATCGCCAACGGCGAGAAGCTGGACATCACCGAAGATCCCGCCCCGCGCGGACACTCCTTCGAGTTCCGGATCAACGGCGAGGACGCCGGACGCGGCTTCCTGCCCGCCCCCGGACCGGTCAACACGTTCAAGCCGCCGACCGGCCCCGGTGTCCGGCTGGACTCCGGCGTGGAGTCGGGCTCGGTGATCGGCGGCCAGTTCGACTCGATGCTGGCCAAGCTAATCGTCACCGGCGCGACCCGCGAGCAGGCCCTCGAGCGGTCCCGGCGAGCGCTGGCCGAGTTCGAGGTCGAGGGCCTGGCCACCGTCATCCCGTTCCACCGCGCGATCGTCAGCGATCCGGCCTTCATCGGCAACGGCGACGGGTTCACCGTGCACACCCGGTGGATCGAGACCGAGTGGAACAACACCGTCGAACCGTTCACCGGTGGTGGCGCGGTGGACGCCGAGGAGAGCCAACCGCGCCAGACGGTGGTCGTCGAGGTCGGCGGACGCCGGCTCGAGGTGTCGCTGCCCGGTGATCTGGCCCTGGGCAACGGTGGAGGCGGAGCCGATCCGGGTGTGATCCGCAAGAAGCCCAAAGCCCGTAAGCGCGGCGCCCACGGCGGCGCGGCGGCATCCGGTGACGCGGTGACCGCACCGATGCAGGGCACCGTGGTGAAGGTCGCCGTCGAGGAGGGTCAGACGGTTGCCGCCGGCGACCTCGTGGTGGTGCTGGAGGCCATGAAGATGGAGAACCCGGTGACCGCGCACAAGGACGGCGTCATCACCGGACTGGCCGTCGAGGCCGGCGCCGCGGTCACCCAGGGCACCGTGCTCGCTGAGATCAAGTGAGTCACCCCGACATCAATGCCGGCGCATGGTATCTGCGTGCGCGGCTGGACGGATCCTGGGATGTCTGCGAGCCGGTCACCGGTAACGCCCTGGCCGAGGTGACCGCCGACCCGGACGGTCAGGAGATCACCGTGCGCGGTGACGCCGCCGCCGCCCGTGCCGGTGCTGCCGCGGTGCGCCGCTATCTACTGCAGTTGGTCGCGCAACCGGGCCAGTGATTTGGCCAGCAGCCGGGAGACGTGCATCTGCGAGATGCCGACCCGCTCGGCGATCTGGGTCTGGGTGAGCGATTCGAAGAACCGCAGAAGCAGCACGGTTCGTTCGCGTTCCGGCAACTCGGCGATCAAGGGGCGCAACGCTTCCCGATTCTCGATCTGATCGAGGCTGAGGTCCATCTCGCCGAGAGTGTCGACGATCGCCGGGGCCTCGTCGTCGTTACCGCCGCCGCTGTCGATCGACAGGGTGTTGTAGGAGCTGCCGGCCACCAGACCTTCGACCACCTCTTCACGGTCCATGCCGAGTTCGGCGGCCAGCTCCGAGGCGGTCGGCGCCCGCCCGAGACGCTGCGACAGTTCGGAGGTGGCCGCACCCAGTCTCAGGTGCAGTTCCTTAAGCCGCCGAGGAACTTTCACCGACCAGCTGTTGTCCCGGAAGTGCCGGCGGACCTCGCCCATGATGGTCGGCACGGCGAAGGACACGAAGTCCGAACCGGTGTCTACGTCGAATCGCTTGACGGCGTTGACCAGCCCGACCCGGGCCACCTGGACCAGATCCTCCCGGGACTCCCCGCGGCCGTCGAAACGACGGGCGATGTGATCGGCGAGCGGAAGACAGCGCTCCACGATCCGATCGCGTTGGCGGCGGAATTCCAGGGTGTCCGGATCGAGTTTGTTCAGTGCCCGGAACATATCGGGGACATCGGCGTACTCGGACTTCGGCCGCGGTGAAGAGGTGCCGGCCGCTCGTGAGGTCACCGCGAGGAGCCCGCCCGCCTCGTTGTCAGGGTGATCGCGACGACGCGGCCATCCGAATTGGACGTGTGCACATCGTCGGTCAGCGAGCTCAGCACATGCCAGCTGAAGCTACCCGGGGTCACCACCTCATCGGAATCGCATTCCGTCGAGGCCTCGACCACCACCGCATCGTCGCGGGGGTCGACCACGACCACCAGAGTCGCCCCCGGGGTGGCCGAGCGGATCAGCCGGGTGCACGCCTCGTCGACCGCGAGCCGAAGATCAGCGACCGTGTCGAAATCCAGATCGGAGAACGTTCCCACCGCGCCCACCACGGTGCGCAGCACGGCCAGGTTCTCCAATGTCGCCGCGACCCGGAACTCGACGGCCGCTGAACTGCGGACTCGGCCCCCGGCATCCGTCATCTGGCCTCCTGCCGTCGTTGAGCCGACAGTACCCCTCGTCATAGCGGCTTCGATACCCACACCAGCACGGTCGCCAAACATCGCGAGAAGGTTTAGGCCCGCGATCGGCCCGGGTATAGGGCAGAACATGGGGAAAAACACACTCGCTGCACGCCAGGAGAGGGCGCGGCGGTTCCGGCCGTCGCGGTCGTGCGCATATGAGGGATGGACGCTCCTGGAACTCAAGATGAGAGCCAGACAACTCGGCATCTCCGGCTATTCGGGGTTGAACAAAGAGAAGCTGATCTCGCTGATCCGCGATTACTAGACCCGATGGTCGGCCCGGCGAGGATGGTGGTCGTCTAGGGGAATTTAGCCAGGAGTTCATCTTCGGAGACGACGAAGGTGGAGTCGTCCGAGTTCGCGTCCTCCCTGCTCGTCAGGAGAATGACTTTCTCGGGCAATGGGATTGAGCGGTCAGCCCGCGCAACGAGTCCGGATACCGGGAAACCACTGGCCTGGGACAGGAAGCGCGGTGGATCGTCCAGGTAGTACACCACCGCAGCGGGTTCGGGATAGAACGGCTTCAGACCGAGTAGGTATTCCAATGCGGCATTGACGCGATAGGTCTCGTACGGGGCCGGCAGCAGCGAGTCGTCACCGACACAGCGGAGCCGGTTTGCGATGTAGTAGTTGTCGATCCAATCCCTAGCCTCGAGGGTCCGGAGTCGCAACGCAACATGCATCCGGATGTTGACGAAGTGTTGAATGGCGCGATTACACCAGGCCAGGTTCTCGGCATCGAGAAGATGCGCGACACGCGACAGGATGTAGTCCAGGCCGCCACGGTAACGGTCCCAACCTGCTTTGACCTCTTCATGACCCGCCCTGCTGTGCGATTCACCCTCGAAATACCTGATGACCGAGCGGTAAAAAGGCTCAGGCCTGAAGGTCACCGCCGAGCGATCGACCATTAACGTGATTAGGACGAAAAAATAAAACGCGAACGGATTGGAGTCGCCTGCAACATCTCTCGCGAGATCTGTCCTTGCCAGGTAGACCTCCGGAAAAACATGCCCTTTCACTATGAAATCGAAAAGCGGACCGTGGTCTCCCGCCGCAATAAACGTTTCCTGATCCACCGAATAGAACTGATCGAGATCGACTTCCGCAACCCGGTCGTGTGTGAACCACGGCGCAAAGACCGCGCCGACTTCCGGATTTTCCTCGAGGTAGGCGATATGACCGCCGAGTGCCGACGGAATGAGGAGGTCATCGTCGGCCAGATAGACTAAATATCTCCCTCTGGCTGCACCGTAGAGCTGGCGAATATTGCGGTCGGCACCGAGGTTGTCCAACCGTCTGAAATAGCGAATGTTCAGTCGCCCGTCGTACGCCCGAACGATCTCCGGCGTGTCATCCTCGGACGCGTTGTCACCGATCAGCACTTCGTAGGAATAGCCGAGTTCGCCGATATGGTCCGCGAGGTCTTGCAACAGGCAGTTCAGATAGCGCGCCCTGTTGTAGGTGGGGATGCAGATACTCAGTACGGGTTGAGGAACGGCGGCCGGGTTCATCGCCCTCCGATTTTCTCACGGGCGATGTTCGCGAAGAACTTCCGTACGTCTTCGATGAATAACTCCGGCTGCTCGAAGGCGGCGAAGTGCCCGCCTCGGGGCATATCGGTCCAATGGGTGATGTTGTAGCCGGTCTCACACCAGTTGCGCGGGGCCTGCAGGATCTCCTTGGGGAAACTGGCCACTCCGGTCGGCACCTGAACTTTTTCGGGCACCCGACTGCCTCCGCCGAACGAGCCGAAGCTCTCCCAGTAAAGTCGCGCCGACGAGGCAGCGGAGTTGGTGACCCAGTAGAGCATCACGTTGTCGAGAAGCTCATCTCTGGTGAAGATGTTCTCCGGATGGCCGTCACAGTCGCTCCACGCCTGGAACTTCTCCACGATCCAGGCCAGCTGACCGGCCGGCGAATCGGCCAAACCGTAACCGACGGTTTGCGGCCGAGTGGACTGCTGCTTGGAGTAGCCGGCCTCCCACTGCTGGTAATGCCCGAGCGCCGCCAGCGCGGCCTGCTCATCGGCCGAGGGATTGCTGAGGTCACCCGACGGCATGGCGATCGGCATGTTGGTGTGAATGGCAATACAGCCGCCCTGATCCGATGAGCCGTTTCGGCCGATCTGGGTGGTGACCATCGCACCCCAATCGCCCCCCTGCGCTCCGTACCGCCCGTAGCCCAGACGCTTCATCAGGACATCCCAGGCCTGTGCGATGCGCTCCACCTTCCAGCCGGCTGCGGTGGGCTTGCCGGAGAACCCGTAGCCGGGCAGGGTCGGGCACACCACGTGGAAGTCCTCGGCGAGCGGCTCGATCACCTTGCTGAACTCGACGATCGAGCCGGGCCAGCCGTGAGTGATGACGACGGGCAACGCATCGGGATCAGCACAGCGCTGATGGATGAAGTGGATGTTCACACCGTCGATCTCGGTGACGAACTGATCGAATCGGTTGAGCCGCTCCTCACGGGCCCGCCAGTCGTACTCGTCGGCCCAGTAACGCGCCAGTTCCCGGGTGTAGTCCAGTGGGATGCCCTGGCTCCAGTCCGGTACACATTCCGATTCCGGCCAGCGGGTGCGGTGCAGCCGCTCTCGGAGATCGGCCAGATCGGCGTCCGGCACGGCGATACGGAATGAGCGAATCTCTGCCATGGGGTGATTATCGCCGGTGGCGGCCACTACTGTTCGTCGGTATGCGCTTGGTCGTCGATCTCAACAAGTGCCAGGGCTACGCCCAGTGCGTGCCGCTGGCTCCGGAGGTGCTCAAACTCATCGGCGAGGAGGCCCTCGCCTACGACCCCAACCCCGACGAATCCCAGCGGCAGCAGGTCCTACGGGCGGTGGCCTCCTGCCCGGTGCAGGCCATCATCCTGGAGCTCGATCCGCCGGCCGACCGGACCACGCTGTGACCTCCGCGGGACCGGGCATCTACTCCTTCGACGAGATCGTCAAGAAGTTCCGCGCTGAGGGTCGGATCGTCATCGTAGGTGCCTCGCTGGCCGGGCTGCGCGCGGCGGAAGCCTTGCGGGAAATGGGTTTTCAGGGTTCGCTGACGATCATCGGGGACGAACCACATGAACCCTATGACCGGCCGCCGTTGTCCAAGCAGGTCCTCAAGGGTTGGGTCCCGCCCGACCACACCAAACTGCCGCGGTTGCGGCGGGTGGATGCGGATTGGAAACTCGGCCTGGCGGCGGTGGGCCTGGACCGGATCAACCACGTGGTGAAGCTGGGCGACGGCGAGGAAGTCGGCTACGACAGACTTCTGATCGCCACCGGCACCCGGGCGAGGCCGTGGCCCAATCCCACCGAGGGAGCCCTGCAGGGCGTCTTCACCGTCCGCACCGTCGAGGACGCGGCAGGTCTATCCGCGGCGTTGAACGCAAAGCCGCGCCGGGTGCTGATCGTCGGATCCGGATTCGTCGGCTCAGAGATCGCCTCGGTGTGCCGCGACCTGGACCTTCCCGTGACGGTGACCGAACGTGGCAGCGGTCCACTCAAGGGCGCTCTCGGTGGGGTGATCAGTGATATCGCCGCCGGAATGATGCGCGACGCCGGAGTCGACCTTCGCACCGGAGTCTCGGTGAAGTCGCTCGATGGCGACGATGCCGGACACGTCCGCTCTGCGACGCTGTCCGACGGGACGCTGCTAGACGTCGACGTCGTGATCCCCTCGTTGGGTTCGATCCGCAACGTCGAGTGGCTCGACGGTGCCGGACTGGCGGCGGGACAGTGGGGGCTTGCCTGCGACGCCGGCTGCCGCGCGTTCGACATCAACGGAGTGGTGACCGACCACATCTTCGTCGCCGGCGACGTCGCCCGCGCCCCGCACGTGCTCTACGGCTATGAGTTCCTGGCCCTCGAGCACTGGGACAACGCCGTGTTCGGCGCCGAGGTGGCCGCCAACAACATGCTGCACCTCGAGGTGGGCCGCCGGCCGCACCTCCCGTTGCCGTCGTTCTGGTCCGGCCAGTTCGGGGTGAACATCAAAAGCGTCGGGGTGTGTTCCTTCGGTGACGAGATCGTGTTCACTCAGGGTTCGCCGGAGGATCGGCGTTTCGCCGCGGCGTACGGGAAGAACGGCCGCATCGTCGGCGCGGTCACGTTCAACCACGGCAAGTGGCTGCCCTACTACGCCGAACTCATCGAGCGCTCGGCGCCGTTCCCCCCTCCCCCGCCGGGCTACGACCGACCGACCAACGCCGAGGTGATGCCGGCCCGGTTCCCCGATCCGCGCGAACCCTCCGGCAATCCGGACGTGGTGCTCACCGGGCACGACCCGACCGACCGCACTGCCGAGTTCCGGCCCCGCACCCACTAACAGGAGTACGACGAGATGGATGCCGCAACCGCCTGGGCCGAGGCGATGAAGTTCGAGAATCGCCCCAACCCGTACCCGTACTACGAGGAACTGCGCAAGACGCCGGTGGCCAAGGTCTCCGAGCACACCTACGTCGTCACCGGTTACTCCGAAGCCGTTGCGCTGGCGCATGATCCGCGGATCTCCTCCGACATCGGCCGCAGCCCGTCGGGCCTGTTCGGCGAGAGCGATGCCAAACTCGAGTCCGCCGAAGCCGCGCAGGCCAAGGACAGCAGCATGCTGGTCACCGATCCGCCCGGACACGATCGGATGCGTCGCCAGTTCATGCGGCACTTCGGCCCGCCGCACTCCCCCGACCTGATCCCGAGCATGGCCGGCTACGTCACCGACCTGGCCAACGGGATGCTGGACAAGGTCAAGGCCCGCGGCGGCACCCGGATGGACGTCGTCGAGGACTTCTCCTACCCGATCCCGGTGTCGGTGATCTTCCGGGTGATGGGGGCGCCGATCGCCGACGAGCCGATGTTCCACGGCTGGGTGATGGACTTCATGCAGGGTGCCGACGTGGGACCCGAACGCGGCACACCCGAGGGACAGGCCGCCGTGGCGAAGGCGGCGGCGAGCATGGGCGAACTCGACGCCTACGTCCACGATTGGGTGGCGCGCCTGGCCCGCGAGCCGGGGCCGGGTCTGCTTTCGGCGGCACTGCACGACGACGGCCCCGACGGCCCGGTGTCCCAGGACGTCGCGGTGGCCAACGCCCAGTTGCTGCTGATCGCCGGGCATGACTCGACGGTCAACACCATCACCAACTGCATCATGACACTGCTGCGCAATCCGGGTTCGTGGGATCTGTTGCGGGACAACCCGGATCTGTTGCCGCGCACCGTCGAGGAGGTACAGCGCCTCCAGGGTTCGGTGCAGTTCTTCCCGAGTCGCTGGGCCACCGCCGATATCGAGATCGGCGGGACCCGCATCCCGGCCGGGTCGGCGGTGTTCCTGGTATGGGCGGCCGCCAACCGCGATCCGCGGCGCTTCCCCGACCCGGACCGGTTCGACCCCACCCGGGAGGACAACGAACACCTGGGCTTCGGCAGCGGAATCCACACCTGCTTCGGCGGACCACTGGCGCGCCTGGAGATCAACCTGGCCCTGGAGGTGTTCCTGCGCCGGGTGCGCTCGCCGCGACTGGTGGTCGATCCGCCGCCGTACCGGCACAACCAGGTGTTCCGTGGGCCCCGCCACCTCTGGGTGGACTTCGCGGAGATCACCTAGAAGCCACGAGCGTGCGTGAAATCCTCGCTCGCACGGCGTGTCCACGTACTGACACGCCCGCTCGCGGCATGGCCACGGCAACTGGCAGGCTCGTGGTGTGAAACCCGCCGACCCGCTCAACCGGTTCAGCGCCCTCACCCGGCGCTGGTTCGAAGGCACCTTCGCCGCTCCGACCGCCGCGCAGTCGCAGGCCTGGGAATCGATCGCCGACGGGAACCACACCCTGGTGATCGCCCCGACCGGCTCCGGCAAGACGCTGGCCGCATTCCTCTGGGCGATCGACCGCCTGGCACATGAATCCGAACAATCCGGCACCCGGGTCCTCTACGTCTCACCGCTGAAGGCATTGGCGATCGACGTCGAACGCAACCTGCGCACTCCGCTGGCCGGGATCTCCCGAATCGCCGAGCACGACCGTCTTACGGCGCCTCAGATCACTGTCGGCGTGCGGTCCGGCGACACCACCCCGGCCCAACGTCGCGGGCTAATCACCAATCCCCCGGATGTGCTGATCACCACGCCTGAGTCGCTGTTCCTGATGCTGACGTCGGCAGCGCGCGAGACGTTGGCATCGGTGCAGACGGTGATCGTCGACGAGGTGCATGCGGTGGCGGGCACCAAACGCGGAGCCCACCTCGCCCTCTCACTGGAACGTCTTGATGCACTGCTGGAGAAGCCGGCCCAACGCATCGGTCTGTCGGCTACCGTTCGCCCGCCGGAGGAAGTGGCGCGTTTCCTCACCGGCGGCAGGCCCGCCCGGATCATCAACCCGCCTGCGGCCAAGACCTTCGATCTCTCGGTACAGGTTCCGGTGCCCGATATGGCCAACCTGGAGAACAACACCATCTGGCCCGATGTCGAGAACCGGATCGTCGACCTCATCGAAGCCCATCGCTCGACCATCGTGTTCGCCAACTCACGACGGCTCGCTGAGCGAATCACCGCGCGGATCAACGAGATTCACGCAGAACGCCAAGGCGCCGAACTGAACCGACCACCGGCCCACATGCTGGCCAGTAACCAGATCCAGGGGGCCGAGCCACTACTGGCCCGCGCGCATCACGGCTCGGTCTCCAAGGAACAGCGTGCCGCGGTAGAGGACGACCTGAAGAGCGGGCGCCTGCGCGCGGTGGTCGCCACCTCCAGCCTGGAACTCGGTATCGACATGGGATCGGTGGATCTCGTCATCCAGGTCGAGGCTCCACCATCTGTGGCCAGTGGCTTGCAGCGTGTCGGGCGGGCCGGCCATCAGGTCGGCGAGATCTCCCGCGGCGTGCTGTTGCCCAAACACCGCACCGATCTCATCGACTGCGCGGTGAGCGCGCAGCGGATGCTCTCAGGGTCGATCGAAACCATGCGGGTTCCCGCCAACCCACTGGACGTCCTGGCCCAGCAGACGGTGGCGGCCTGCGCCTTGGAACCGGTCAGTGCCGAGGAATGGTTCGACGTGGTGCGACGCAGTGCCCCGTTCGCGACGTTGCCGCGCAGCGCCTACGAGGCCACCCTCGACCTGCTGTCCGGCAAGTACCCCTCCACCGACTTCGCCGAACTGCGGCCCCGGCTGGTCTACGACCGAGATACCGGCACCCTGACCGCCCGGCCGGGAGCGCAACGGCTCGCGGTCACCTCCGGCGGCACCATCCCCGACCGCGGCTTGTTCAGCGTCTATCTGGCCACCGAATCCGAAAAGCCCTCGCGGGTGGGTGAACTCGACGAAGAGATGGTCTACGAATCCCGGCCCGGAGACGTCATCGCCCTCGGCGCCACCAGTTGGCGCATCACCGAGATCACCCATGACCGGGTGCTGGTGATTCCCGCACCGGGCCAGCCGGCCCGGCTGCCGTTCTGGCGCGGGGACGACGCGGGTCGGCCCGCTGAGCTCGGCGAGGCGATCGGGCGGTTCACCGGTGAGTTGTCCGGACTAGATCCGAATGAGTTCGCCAAGCGCTGCGACGAACTCGGTTTCGACGAATTCGCGACCGCCAACCTGAGTCGGCTGATCGACGAACAGCGCGAGGCCACCAAGACCGTCCCCAGCGACAACACCCTGGTGGTCGAGCGTTTCCGCGACGAACTCGGTGACTGGCGGGTCATCCTGCACTCGCCCTACGGACTGAAGGTGCACGGTCCGCTTGCCCTGGCGGTGAGCCGACGGCTGCTGGAACGCTACGGCATCGACGAAAAGCCGACCGCGGCGGACGACGGAATCGTCGTGCGACTGCCCGACACCGAGGACACCCCACCCGGAGCGGAACTCTTCGTCTTCGACCCGGACGAGATCGAAGCCCTGATCACCGCCGAGGTCGGGGGCTCTGCATTGTTCGCCTCCCGGTTCCGGGAGTGCGCCGCCCGCGCGCTGCTTCTGCCCCGACGGCATCCCGGTAAGCGCTCACCGCTGTGGCATCAGCGACAGCGATCCGCCCAACTTCTCGATGTGGCACGGAAGTACCCCGACTTTCCGATGGTGCTCGAGACCGTCCGCGAGTGTCTGCAGGATGTCTACGACGTTCCCATGCTGACCGAGTTGATGACGCGGATCGCCGGCCGCAGGATTCGGCTGCTGGAGGTGGAGACTCCCACACCGTCACCGTTCGCCACATCGTTGTTGTTCGGCTACGTCGGGGCGTTCATGTACGAGGGCGACAGCCCACTGGCCGAACGCCGGGCCGCCGCACTGTCGCTGGACACCAGCCTGCTGGCTGAACTGCTGGGCAGAGTGGAACTGCGCGAGCTTCTCGATGCCGAGGTTGTGACATCCACCAGCCGACAGCTGCAGCACCTGTCCGATGATCGCAAGGCGCGCGACGCCGAGGGCGTTGCTGATCTTCTTCGGATGCTCGGGCCACTCACCGCCCAAGAAATCGCGGACCGGTGCACTGCCGCCGATGTAGGACCCTGGCTGGACGGATTGCTCGCGACCAAACGAGTGCTCAACGTCTCCTATGCCGACCAAACCTGGTGGGTGGCCGTCGAGGACATCGGCCGGTTGCGTGACGCCGTCGGTGTCGCCGTCCCGGTCGGTGTGCCGAGCGCGTTCACCGAGTCGGTCACCGACCCACTCGGTGAGCTGCTGGCCCGCTTCTCCCGTACCCGCGGCCCGTTCACCACGACAGAAGCGGCCTCCCGCTTCGGGCTGGGGCTGCGAGTCGCCGCCGATGCTCTCAGCCGAATGGCGTTGGACACCAAGCTCGTTCGCGGCGAGTTCACCGACCTGGCTGACGGCACAGGCGAGCAATGGTGCGATGCGGGCGTTCTGCGCACATTACGTCGGCGATCCCTGGCGGCACTCCGAGCCCAGGTCGAGCCGGTGTCCACCGCGGCGTTCGCCCGGTTCCTACCCGCCTGGCAGCAAGTCGGCTCCGCTGCGGCCACGGGGACGGAGGGACTGCTCACCGTCATCGATCAACTCTCCGGTGCTGCGGTGCCCGCGTCCGCCGTCGAACCGCTGGTGTTCGCCTCCCGCGTCCGCGACTACCAGCCCACGATGCTCGACGAGTTGCTCGCCTCCGGCGAGATCACCTGGTCCGGCGCCGGCGCGATCTCCGGTGGTGACGGCTGGATCCGCTTCCACCTCGCCGAGACCGCACCGTTGACGATCGCCACACCCACCGAGATCGACCTCACCGACACCCACGTGGCCATCCTCGACGTTCTCGGCCGACCGGGCGATGCCCGCGGGGCATTCTTCTTCCGCCAACTCTCCTCAGGTCCCGATGACGCGTTCAAATCCGCTCTGTGGGAACTGATCTGGGCCGGCTGGGTCACCGGTGACACCTTCGCGCCGATCCGGGCGATGCTGGCCGGCAACCGGCGTCAGCCGGCACACCGACACCGCCGCGCGCCTCGGCTGACCCGGTACGCGTTCAGCCAACAGCAGGTGCGATCCGTCGATCCGAGCGTGGCCGGCCGGTGGTCGGCGCTGCCGGCTGCCGAGCCCGATTCCACGCTGCGGGCCCACTTCACCGCCGAACTGATGATGAACCGCTACGGCGTGCTGACCAAGGGTGCGGTGACCGCAGAGGGTGTCCCTGGCGGGTTCGCCGGTTTGTACAAAGTGCTGAGCACGATGGAGGAGGCCGGACGCGCACAGCGCGGGTACTTTGTCGAGTCCCTCGGCGGTGCCCAGTTCGCCCTCGCCTCGACGGTCGACCGCCTCCGCGGTTTCGCGGATGACGATGCTCCCCCGGGCTACCGGGCCGTGGTCCTGGCCGCGGCTGATCCGGCGAATCCCTACGGGTCCGCCCTGGCGTGGCCATCCCACCTCGACGGCGAAGGGCACCGCCCCGGACGAAAAGCCGGGGCTCTCGTCGTATTGGTCGACGGGAACCTGGTCTGGTACTCCGAGCGCGGTGGACGGTCGCTGCTGAACTTCAGCGCCGATCCGCAGGCTCAGCGGGCCGCGGCCGGCGCGCTGACCGATCTCGTCACCCGGCGCGGCCTCGGCGGGATCCTGATCGAGAAGATCGACGGGGTGCCGGTTCTGGAGGTCGCGGCCCACGCCGATCAGCGAGATACCGCCGACGCGCTGGCGGCAGCGGGCTTCGCCCGCACCCCGCGCGGACTGCGACTTCGCTAGCCCGGGGAGTTAGCTGGACGGCGCGGCTACTGGCGGTTGCTGACCGCGAATGCGCCGCCGAACTTTTCCTAGACCCCTGGTAGATGCCATCGCCGTCGGGCCGCGGTGAAACCATTTGCCAAACACAACTGCTTTAGCTACCGTTGCGGGTCGGTCTGCGGTGCTACGTGCGAGCGCTGCCGCGAGTGAGGCAATCCGTTGGATATCGAGCAGTCGAATTGGGCCAACCGCAGCAGCATCGGCCTGGTGGGCGACTTCTTCGGAATCGGATCCAACGGCCTGATGCCGTTGTATGACGAACTTCTCGACGATTCCGAGCTGGTCGACATGGCCAACGACCAGTTCGCGATTGGACGGTCGAAGGGTTTCACCCGAGGCATTTTCGGGAAGCCCGATGTTGATTCGATCGACTGGTTCGGATTCGAACGAATTCTGATGTACGTCCTGGTCCGGCACTTCCGCCCGGCCCACGTCTGGGAGACCGGCGTCTACTACGGCGGCAACAGCCTGTTCATCCTGCGCGCACTACAGAAGAACGGCTCCGGAGCGTTGATCTCCGCGGAACTCCCCGCGACCGCCGTGCCGGCCGGAACGCAAAGACACCCCTGGGTGAAGGACTCCGAGGATTACGACACCAGCGCACTCGAGCCCGGATTCCTGGTTCCGCCGGCTCTGCGTGAGCTGTGGGATCTGCGGATCGGCAGCAGCCTTGATCTTCTTCCAACTTTCCCCGGCCCTTGCGATCTCTATCTCCACGACAGCGACCACTCGATGGGATTCCTTCAGCAGGAACTGAGCCTGGTCGGCCCCAGGATGGCGGATGACGGAATCGTTGTCATCGACGATATCGACTGGAACAACGCATTCCTCGAGTTCGCGGTCCGGGAAAGGCTGCGCCCGCTTCTCCTCACCGACAACGGCAAGGACGAACTGCGGGTCCGGACCGGCGTCGCCTGGATGGCCAACCCCCTCAACCGCGATCCCAGCTTCACCTGATCACGCTGCTAGCAGGACGGAACATGACACAGATCTCAATCGACGGGCCCGTTGTCGTCACCGGAGCCAACGGATTCATCGGCGCACGGCTGGTCCAGAAACTGTCGGAACGCGGCGTTGATGTTGTTCGCATCGACGCCTCCGGCGCCGACGGCGCTCACCCGGTGGATATCTGCAGTGCGGCGGTGGCCGACCTGATTCCTGAGTCATCCAGGATCGTGCACCTGGCGGCGCTGTCCACCAGTGGCTCCTGCAAAGATCAGCCGGCGCGCGCCGCCGAGGTGAACATCGGCGGAACGCTCAATCTCGCGCAGGCCGCAAGCGCCAGAGGATCGAAACAATTCGTCTTCGCCTCGACTGAATGGGTGTATGGGAGCAGCAGCAGCGAGGAACCCGCCTTCGAGAAGAATCCGATCGACATCACCGCGCTGAACGACACCTACGCCGTCACGAAGCTTGCGGCCGAGAATCTGCTGAGGACCACCGGCCTCTTCGACGACCTGATGGTCCTGCGATTCGGAATCGTCTACGGACCCCGGTCCGAGAACTGGTCAGCCGCCGAATCGTTGTTGGCCGCCGCCGCCAAGGGCCTCGTGGAGGTCGGCAGCCTCAGCACCGCGCGCCGATTCATCTTCGTCGACGACGTGGTGGACGGAATCATCGCTTCGCTGGGCCGACCCGGGCACGACGTTCTCAACATCGCCGGTTCGAAGCTTGCCAGCCTCGGCGATGTCATCACGGAGTCGGAGAAGATCCTCGGGCGCACCGTCGAGGTACGTGAAACGAACCCCACCGCGATCAGCGTCCGCAACCCCGACCCCGCCCACGCGATGGCAGTACTCGGTTGGCGCCCCGAGGTAGACCTTCGCGAAGGCCTCTCGCGGGTCGCTTCGCACCTGGGACTGGGCTCGTGAATACCCAACAGACTCCCGCGCCCGTCGAAGTCCGCAAAAGCATCGTGAAGATGCTCTACGAGGGCGGGGCAAGCCACCTCGGCTCGAACATGTCCGCCGTCGAGATGATGATCGCCATGTTCGCCAGTGTCGACGTGGAGAAGATCAAGGCCAAGGCGCCGGACCGCTCGCGGATCATCGTCAGTAAAGGGCACTGCGCAGCAGCGACTTACGCGACCATGGCCCATTTCGGGGTGCTGCCGATGCAGATGCTCGACACCTATCACAAGGACTCGTCCCTGCTGGCCGGCCACGTCAACCACGCCGTCGACGGAGTCGAGCACTCCACGGGAGCGCTCGGACACGGTGTCAACGTCGCGGTCGGGTGTGCACTGGGCCTGAGGTCGCGCGGCTTCAACGATCAGCTCGCTCTGACACTGGTCGGCGACGGCGAAATTCAGGAGGGGTCGATCTGGGAGGGGCTGATGTTCGCCGCTCACATGAAGTTGAACAACTTCATCATGCTGGTCGACAACAACCGGATCAGCAGCATCACCAACACCGAGAAGATCATCGACATGCGCCCGCTCGCAGACCGATTCGCCGGCTTCGGCGTCAACGTACGCGAGGTCGACGGGCACTCGGTGGCCGAAATCTCCGACGCGATCACCGATCTCCGCGGAGGGGATCGTCCCGGCGTCATCGTCTGCAACACCGTTAAGGGCAAGGATGTCCCGTTCGCGGAATGGGAGCCCATCTGGCACTACCGCTCGCTCAACGACGAGTTGTACCGGGAAGCGATGGAGCATCTGGATCAGTTGGGAGGCCAGGCGTGAGGGGCCAGATCATCGACGCCATCTTCGACGAGATGGAGCGCAATGAGGACATCTTCTTCCTCACCGCGGACATGGGCATCAACCTGGTCGAGAAGTTCGAGGAAAAATACCCGGACCGGTACGCCAATGTCGGCATCGCCGAACAGAACCTGATCGGCGTCAGTGCCGGTCTGGCAAACCTGGGATACCGGCCTTTCGCCTATACCATCTCGAACTTCGTGATCCATCGATGCCTCGAGCAGATCCGCAACGACATCGGTCTGCACCGCTACCCGATCACGTTGCTTGGGACGTCGACGGGATACGACAACTCCCCACTCGGGCCGACGCACCACATCATCGACGAGTGGGGAACCCTTCAGTCCCTTCCGGAGATCGACATCTACTGCCCGTCGTCGGTGACATACGCCTCCACGCTGGTGCGGACGATTCTCGAAGAATCGCGACCCGCGTACATCCGGATTCCCAAAGGCGGACACCAGGAACCGGCATCCGAAGAGCATCTGGTGCATCTCCCGGGCGCCGAGAACGGCACCGTCCTCATCTCCTACGGGGGTCCAGCGCAGTCCTGCCTCAAAGCCCGCGAGGCCGAACCGGAACTGGGACTCGTCGTCGTCAATCGACTCCGTCCGCTACAGGACGAGGTTCTGGCGAGCGCACTGCGCCAGTACCGCAACGCCATCGTGGTCGAAGACCACTTCGCGAACTCGGGCCTTTACGGATCCCTGTGCGAGTTCGTGAATCGCCACCGGGTACCGATCAGACTGGCCTCGCTGGCGCCGACTTCGTACGTATTCGACGTCGGCACCACGCCCGAGTACTTCTCCAGGAAGTTCGGTCTAGACCCGGATGGCATCCTCCGCAAGGTTCAACAGATCAGCGAACTCGCTTGAGATACCCGTCCGGCGCCACCGTGATCAGCAACTTGTTGTGGATCCGCTCGTCGATTTCGAACTCGTTGTGGGTCTTCAGGTAATCCCACACGGCAGTCTTGGGGTTGTCCCCCGGTCCCCAAGGCCGACCAGAGGTCTCATCGGCGGAAATATCCTCGATGACCGTGTCGAAGACCACGCAGTAACTCCCCACTGTCGTCAGCGGCGCATAGGCCTCCAGCTCGGCCCTGACGTGAGCATGAGTGTGGTTGCTGTCGAGGATCACCAGAACGGTCTGGTAATCGGCGGCGATCGCATGCACCTGGGAAACAACCTCGGGCGCGATGCTCGATCCTTGAATCATCTGGATTCGCGATGCCATCGGGTGCGCCTCGACGGCGGCGCGGTTATGGGCCCGGATGTCGATATCGATGCCCAGCACCTTGCGATTCGACCTGGCCGGATCCAGTGCAACGCCGGCCTCGATCGCATCGGCCATGTCCAGCAGGGCCAGCATGGCGGCATTGAAGATGAGCGAGCCGCCGTGGGCGATGCCGGCTTCGATGATCAGATCCGGCCGGACGCGCCAGATCAGCTCCTGCATTGCGACGACGTCCTGCGGGTACTGGATGATCGGCCGGGACATCCAGGTGAAGTTGTACGAGTACTGCGGTGTGTTCGACGAACGGATGAACCTCAGGGCGTCCTCCTTGAGGGATTCGTTTCGCGCCATCGCGTCGATCCGATCGATCACTTCCCGATCAAAGTCGCTCACGCTCAACTCCTAGATGTTAGCTGGATGCCGGCTGTAGCCAACCTGGTCGCAGGACCGCCCGAAATTCGGCTCATATCCCCACTGAACTGGGATTACCCGTCTACCCGGAAGGTGGGTACACTCAGTTTAGAATATACGTCGAACGTACTAATATCTCGCAATAGACCTGCTCAGAGCCTCCGAGGAGACAAGCCCGACCCGGCGCCGGGGCAGATGCGAGGCACGTTGTTGGGTGGAGTGTTTGTTTGCTCCGGAAGCGAAAGGATTCGAAATGACGGCGGCGTCAACCACGCATTTCGGGCTCGCTCGTGCATCGCTCATCCCGACGGCGATCGCCACGGTCGACGAGGCGGCCCTGGACGCCTTCCTAGCCGCCATCGAGGACGGTGTCGGCCGCGGGTCCCGGATCTGGATTCTCGGCAACGGCGGTAGCGCCGCTATCAGTGATCACTTCGCCACCGACCTCGCCAAGGTCAACATCGATACCGGCCTGGGAATCCTTCCGGTCAGCCTGTGCTCAAACGGCCCCGTGCTGACTGCCCTTTCGAACGACTACGGCTACGAGGACGCATTCGCCCATCAGGTGCGCGGGTACGCGAAACCCGGCGATCTGGTGGTTGCAGTGTCGTCTTCCGGGAATTCCGAGAACGTGATCCGGGCCGTCCAACAAGGCAAGGAGAACGGCGCCACCACCGTCGGGCTGTCGGGTTTTGACGGTGGCCGCCTCGCGAAAGAATCCGATATCTCGATTCACGTCCGCACCGACACTGGTGACTACGGCACGACCGAGGACGCGCACTCCGTCATCTGCCACGCGATCTCGCTCCAGCTCCGCCAACTCGGAGAACGGGAGAGAGCGAACAGACGATGAGGATTCTCGTCACCGGCAACCTCGGCTACATCGGAACCGTTCTCACCCAACGCCTCACCCACATGGGCCACGAGGTCCAAGGGCTTGACATCGGCTACTTCGCCGACTGCGTCGTCGGGGATCGCCCCGCCGATCCGCCGACCTGGAACGTCGACATCCGCGACGTGGACTTCAAGCACCTCGACGGGATCGACGCGGTCGTCCATCTGGCCGGCCTGTCCAATGATCCACTCGGTGCGCTCAACGAGTCGCTGACCGAAGCGATCAATCTCGAAGGTACCCTGCGGCTTCTCGACATCGCGCGCAAGTCCGGCGTATCCCGGTTCGTCTACGCCTCCTCACAGAGCATGTACGGGGTCTCCGACACCGACGCCGAACTCGACGAGGACGACAGCGCCAAGAACCCGGTGACGGCCTACGCGCGAACAAAGTGGGAAGCGGAAATCGTCATCCGGGAGGCGTCCAGACCGTCGTTCACGACGGTGGCATTCCGCCCATCGACCGTGTTCGGCCTGAGCCCACGGCCCCGATGCGACATCGTGTTCAACAACTTCGTGGCCCGCGCCTTCACCAGCGGTGAGGTGTTGATCCTCAGTGACGGCACACCGTGGCGCCCGGTGATCCACGTCCAGGATGTCTGCAGCGCGTTCGAAGCCGGCCTGTTCGCCGATCCGGGGATCGTAAGCGGGCGCGCCTTCAACGTCGGCATCAAGGACGGCAACTACACCGTGCGTGATCTCGCCGACGCCGCCGCTCGCAGCGTTCCCGGCGCCGAGGTGGTCACAGCCGCGTCGCCGAGCAAGGACGAGCGCACCTATCGTGTCAGTTTCGCCCGGATCCTGAGCGAGTTGACCCCGCTCTACAGTCCGGCCTGGGATCTCGACACCGGCGGCAAGGAACTCGTCGACGGCTGGACCAAGGCGGGGCTGAGCGCCGAGCAGGCGTTCGGACCGACATGCATCCGCCTGGAGCGCTTGCGCGAACTGCAGGAGCAGGGCCACTTGGATGGAGATCTCCGCGTTGTCCGCTGAACCGCAGTACCGCACGATCGCCACCTGCCGGCTGTGCGGATCCGAATCCCTGACCGACGTACTGGACCTGGGCACGCAACCGCTGGCCAACTCGCTGGTCGACCGTCCCGATGGCGATGAGGCGATGATTCCGCTGGAGATGGTCTACTGCCGAGAGTGCGGCCTGGCCCAGCTCTCCGTGGACGTGGATCCCGCGGTGCTGTTCCGCGACTACGTCTGGGTCACCGGCACCTCAGCCTCGACGCGGGAGTACTGCGAGGGCCTGGCCGACTGGATCATGGACCGCGTCGGCATCAAGTCCCCCCGGGTGTTCGAGATGGCCAGCAACGACGGAACGCTGCTGCGGACGCTGGCTGAGCGCGGCGCGCAGGTGCTGGGCATCGATCCCGCCGTCAACCTGGCGACCGAAGCCACTGCTAACGGCGTCGAGACCATCCCGGATTTCCTCACCGCCGAGACCGCCGAGAAGATCGTGACGACACGCGGACAGTTCGACGTCGTCATCGCGCGAAACGTCATGTCCCACATCCCAGATCCCCTTGGAGCCATCCTCGGGCTGTCGCGCCTGGCGGCCGAGGGCGGTCTCGTGCTGATCGAGTTCCACAGCGCCCGAACGATTCTGGAAGAGCTGCACTACGACTCGATCTATCACGAGCACACGATGTACCACTCGTTGCAAACCATGCGGCGGCTGATGGTCACCGCGGGCCTGCAGGCGTTCGATGTTCGCCGCAGTCCCATTAGCGGCGGATCCTGGGCCCTGCTGGCGCGCAAGACCGCGGTCGCGCCACCGATGTCCGCGGCCCTGTCGGAAGCCCTCGAAGCCGATCAGGCAAGCGGCATCGCGACGGAAGCCGCCTGGCTCGAATTCGGCCACCGCGCCGAAAGTCACCGCGATCAGCTGAGCCGCGAGATCGCCCAACTCGCCGAATCCGGAAGGCCGATGGCCGCCTACGGCGCCTCCGCGCGCAGTTCCACCATGCTCAACTACCTGGGCCCGGTAGTGAAGGAACTGCAGGCGATCGCCGACGCCAGTCCGCTAAAACACGGGAAATACTCACCGGGAGTGAACATCCCGATCATGTCGCCTGAGTCCGTGCTGGACCTGGGACCCGATGCCATCGTGCTGTTCGCCTTCAACTTCGAAGACGAGATCCTCCGATTCCTCCGCGACGCCGGATGGCACGGAGAGGTTGTCGTCCCCTTCCCGGGGGATCCCCGGGTCTTCGCCCTGAACTCATGAAGCACGGACCGATCGCAGGCCTCGATCACGTTCAGTTCCGCGCACATCTGGATTCGCGTGGTGCCCTGGTGCGAGTCTTCGACGACCCGGTCCTGCGGGAGTCCGGCATCGACTTCGCACCCGACTACGCACTTGCGTCGGTGAATCCGGTAGCCGGCACGCTGCGCGGGATGCACTTTCAGCGGGGAAAGGCCGGCGAATCGAAACTGATCTCGGTCGCGACCGGAGCGATTCACAACGTCACAGTCGACCTTCGGAAGAGTTCGCCCACTGTCCTCACCGTTGAGGTGAACGTGCTGCGAGGCGGTGATGGCCACGCCATCCTGATACCTCCGGGGTGCGCCAACGGATGGATAACCCTGGAACCGAACACCGTCCTCTGCTATCAGGTCGCCGGTCGATACCAGCCCGATGCGTCGACCGGCATCAGATTCGACGATCCACTCTTCGGTATTGAATGGCCGATGATCCCGATCGTCATCAGCGATGCAGACCGCGGATGGGCTGATTTCGATGTGAATCTCCCCGGGGCCCTCGAGCCGTGAAAATCCTGGTAACCGGCGCAACCGGATTCATCGGCAACCATGTGGTTGATCGTTTGTTACTCGATGGGCACGACCTTCTCGTCGCGACGATCGAACCCTCCCGCGTACCACCCGACTGGGCAGTTCACAGGATTGATTTTCAAGATTCTCTCGGCAGTCTCGACGAGTCGCAGATCCAGCGGTTCGGTCCTGATGCGCTGCTACACCTGGCCTGGGGTGGGATTCCGAACCTGGATGTCGCCTGGTCGCTGACCAACGTGGCGATATCCGCCAGGGTCCTTTCGACAGCGCTTGCGTCCGGTGTCAAGCGGGTCGTAGGCGTCGGGTCCTGTCGCGAGTACCTCGCCGGCGGCGGAGGGAAGTCGGAGAAGGACTCCCCCTCGGAACACGCGGATGTCTTCGCCCAAGCCAAGGCATCCGTCATGCATCTGTTTCGCGCGGCCGGCGAGCATCACAGTGCCGAATGGCGCTGGGCGAGGCCGTTCTTCGTCTACGGACCCGGCCAGCGGTCCGACTCACTGATCCCGGCCGCCATCGCCAAGGCGGCCGCCGGCGGCGAGCTGACAGTGGCTTCACCCCGCGCCGCGGTCGATTTCGTGAACGTGACCGACGTGGCCGAAGCCGTTTGCCTGCTGGCCACCAGTCCGGGCCCGTCAGGGGCCTTCAACATCGGCAGCGGCCACGCGCATAACGTCGCCTCGGTGGCCGCCTGGGTGGCCCAGGAGTGGCGCGGCGAGCAGTCCGGGCAGATCCTCACCGGCTCGGAACCCGAGGCCTGGTGGTCCGACAACACCGCCATCAGCGAGGGCTACGGGTGGGCGCCGACCGTCACGCTCGAAGCCGGAATCCGGGACCTCATCGCTAGGGCCCGCGCATGAGCCAGGCCGTGATGCTGGCCGGTGGACGCGGCACCAGACTGGCCCCCCACACCGACCACCTGCCCAAGGTGCTGGTCGACGTCGCGGGCAGGCCTTTCCTGCATTATCTGGTGGAATCCCTTGCCGGCCAGGGCATCACCGAACTGCTGATCCTCGCGGGATACCGTTCGGCCCAGGTTGTCGAGGCGGTTCGAGATTTCGATTCGCGAATGCGGATCACCGTGATCGAGGGAGATCCGGAGTGGAGTACCGGTGAGCGGCTCCTGCGTGCACAGGATCTGCTCCGAGATCAATTTCTGCTTCTCTACACCGATAACCTCACCGTCTTCCGCATCGCCGAGCTGACCGAACTGGCGGACGCAACCGGCGCCAAGGTCGTCCTTTCCGCCTGTCCGAGTGCGCGCGGCAATCTGGTCCGCGATATCGAGGGCGGTCCGCAGGTGCTGCGCTACATCCCCGACCGGTCGAAGGAACAGTCGTCCTGGGTCGAGGTGGGATTCACGCTCGTACAGCGCGACTACCTGTTGGCATTGCTTCAACAGACCAAAGGCTCGTTGCCGCAAGCACTTGCCGAAGCAGCTGACGAAGGAAACATTGCGGCCGATTTCCTCCCCTACCCCTATCACAGCATCGGGGACCCCGATCGCCTCGAAACAACGCGGCAGGCCCTTCAACCGCGAAAGGTTATGTTGATCGACCGGGACGGACTGATCAACGAACGGCCACCCCAGGCCTGCTACATCGAGAGTATTGAAGACGTTCGCTTCATCGAACCGAACATCGCGGCACTCGCGGCTCTCGGCGCAGAGGGCTTCTCGTTCATCATCATCACCAATCAGGCCGGCATCGGCCGTGGGGTCGTGCCGGCCGAATCCGTCAGAAGCGTGAACGATTTCATCGTTTCGCATCTCGCTGAGGCCCGCGCGGATGTCATCGACGTCTACCAATGCCCTCATCAATGGGATGCCGGCTGCTCATGCCGCAAACCCAAGCCCGGGATGCTCACCCGGGCGGCGCGGGAACACAACCTGTTCCTGCCCAAGACGGTGTTCGCCGGAGACGACGAGCGCGATGTCGAGGCGGGCAACGCAGCAGGCGCCCAGACTCTACTCATCAGCGATCAGACGGCCACCGATGCCTGCCCGACTCTCGGCGTCTTCGCCGACCTGCAAGCCGCTCTTCCCACCCTGCGCGCGGCCTATACCTAGGGGAAGCATGTCACGCCGAATCCACTCCGTCACCACCATGACCCCCTTGCGGGTCAGCTTCATGGGCGGCGGCACCGATTTCCCGCGCTACTACCTCGACCATGGCGGCATCGTGGTCAGCGCCGGCATACAGGCCCATGTCTACGTCACAGTCATGCGGCACAGCCCGATGTTCGGTGAGCGCTACCGCATCTCGTACTCCGAAACGGAGCGACGGCAGACCCGCGATTCCATCGAGAACGGCATCGTCCGCGGGTGCCTCGAACTACTGAAGATCGACGAACCTCTGCACATTTCCACCAGTGCCGATGTGCCCGCGATGTCGGGTCTGGGTTCGTCCAGCAGTTTCGCTGTCGGGCTTCTGCTCGCCCTGCACGCCATGCACGGCGAGGAGATGTCGGCTGCCGCCCTGGCAGAGGAGGCCTGCCAGGTCGAACTGGACGTTCTCGGCAAGCCGATCGGCAAGCAGGATCAGTACGCGGCGGCTTTCGGCGGCCTCAACGCCTTCCACTTCCAGGAAACCGGCCGGGTGATGGTCGAGCCCATCTCGCAGCAGGCCCTGGGAACGGATATCACCGACGGGCTCTTCCTGGTGTGGACGGGAATGCAGCGCAAAGCCGAAAAGATCCTCGCCGACCAGGACCGGCGTACGGGAACCAACATCGCCCAACTTGACGCGATGAAACACCTGGCGAACGAACTGCTCACCGAACTCCATGACCTTTCGCTGAACCGCAGTCGCCTTGCCGAACTGCTCAATGAGGGCTGGGCGATGAAGCGAGGCCTCAGCAGCGCCATCAGCAACAAGGACATCGAGGGGTTCTGGGCCGAGCTTCTGGATGCCGGAGCCGTGGGTGGGAAACTGCTGGGCGCCGGTGGCGGCGGATTCATGCTTGCCGTCGTTCCCGAGGAGAACCAGACCCGTTTTACGGCGCAGATAGCGGACAAGAACCCGCTGCCCCTGAAGGTCGATCCATTGGGCGCTCGGATATTGAACAGAGTGGAGAAGTAGCGGAAATGGTCTCTCTAACGGCTCAGGTCAACGCCTGCGGACCCTTCATCCACGAGTTCTACACCGTCGGTGACGACGAGTTCAATCACGAAGGTCCGGTGGGCGGACGGTCCGCATTCCTGTGGGAGAAGGCCGCGGCGTTCATCGATGCGGTGGCCGAGTCGCGCGGTTGCGCGCGGGAGGAACTCTCGGTCCTCGAGGTCGGCGCCAGTGACGGCTGGCTGCTCAATCTGCTGTGGCACAGATACGGGATCAAAGACCTGACCGGTCTGGAGCCGCGAGCACACTCGATCGACCGCGGCCGTCGGGCGCGCGCTCTTCTTGGAATGGACGACGGGGCAGCCCACTTCGCCGGCGACCCTAGTGACTGGCCGGAGGAACTCGCCGACCGGAAGTGGGATGTGGTCATCTGCTTCGGCGTGATCCACCATCTGTCCGACGTCCAAGGTTTCCTCAACCACATCGCATCACGAACCCGCTATGGGGCATTGTTCGAAACCCTCACCTTGGACGACGACTTGGTCACCGATGCCCTGACGGATGCGCTGGAGCCGAAGGACATCATCTACGGCCGTGGTGGCGTGGCGCGCCAAGTGTCCCTGTGCGGCGTGAAACTTGAATCGAACATCTTGTGGGGCAGCACCGTCAACACCGGGATCGTCATGGTGCCGGCCGTACGGGCACTCACCTGGATGACCGAGAGCGCAGGCTTCGAGATCCTCGGAATTGAGGGCGGTTTCGAAACCCAACTCGACTCCGGCCATCCGCTGGCCGCCAGCCATCGCCGGCACTTCCATTCCTCGGTGATCACAACCCGCATGCCGGACCAGACGGTCGATTCCGGGGAAGATCTGGACCGTCGTGCCCGTGACATCCTGCTGTCGCAGGAGGTCGCCAGCTGCCTGAAAAGCCTGCCGGAATCGACGCTGGAGCGGCTGAGCGCGATCATCGGGTCGCAGTCCGGCGCGTACGCCGAGGCGCTCGCCGCCGCGGTCACGCAGATCACCTCTGACCTTCCCGACGACCACGCTGAGGTGGTGCGCGCGATCGTGCACGCCCCGGAGACCAAACTCGCCTTCGAGTGGGGGAAGTTCCACGCGGCACACGGCGATCACGAGGTGGCGGCCCAGGCGCTGCACCGGATCGTCGACAACCCGTGTGACGATTGGCGTTCCTGCTATCGGTCCTTCTATCTGCTGTCGCTGCTGGAACCGGATGCGGACGCGGAGTGGCAGCGGTTATGCCTGTTCGCCAACCCCGAATTCCCCCTGCAGGGAATGCCCGGTTCCTACGCCGAGGCATTCCCGCCCGTAACCTGACCCCATGCCCGAGGGCGACACCGTCTTCCACACCGCCGCGATCCTGCGCGACGCACTGGAGGGCAAGACCCTCACCCGCTGCGATGTCCGGGTCCCCCGCTACGCGACCGTCGACCTGACCGGCGAACGGGTCGACGAGATCTTCAGCCGGGGCAAGCATCTGTTCATCCGGGTCGGGCCGGCCAGTATCCACTCCCATCTCAAGATGGACGGCAGCTGGCGGATCAACCCCGCTACGCGGCAGCGCCACAAGATCCGCATCCTGCTGGAGACAGCAGACACCGTCGCCGCAGGAATAGATCTCGGCATCCTGGAGGTCCTCGACCGCGATCACGATCAGGATGTGGTGGCACATCTGGGCCCGGATCTGCTGGGACCGGATTGGGATCCCGAGCGTGCGAAGGCCAATCTCGTCACGGACCCTGACCGTCCCCTCGCCCAGGCTCTACTGGATCAGAGAATCATGGCCGGTATCGGGAACGTCTACTGCAACGAGCTGTGCTTCCTGTTCGGCCGGTTACCCACCAGCCCCGTGAGCGCGCTCACCGATCCGCTCAGACTGGCGAACCGAGCCCGAGACATGCTGTGGGCCAACCGATCCCGCTGGAGCCGAACGACGACGGGCAACACCCGGCGGGGGCAGGAACTCTGGGTGTACGGCCGCGGCGGTCAGCCATGCCGACGCTGCGGGACCACGATCAAACGAGATGACGAAGGCGAGCGGATCAGCTACTGGTGCCCCGCCTGTCAGATCTAAGAGTCAGCCTCGAGCTTGGCGACCTCGGCGGCAACCGCGTCGTCGAGGCTTTTCACCGTCGTGCGGTCCAACTCGACGATGCTGATCGAGTGCGCCCGTTCCAGCGTCGTCTTGATCTGGTTCTCCCCATCCGGGTAGACCAGCGCCAGGATCACGGCGGTGCCCTTCTGCAGTGCCGCACCCACTTCGTTCTTCAATCCGCTGCGCAGTTCGTGTTCGGCGACGGCCGCCACCAGGGCGCCACCGGCTCCGCCGACGACGAGTCCGAGTAGCACCGGTTGGAACACCAGGCCGGCCAGCAGGCCCAGACCGGCCCCGATCGCAGCACCCAGTCGGCCGTGGCGGTTGGTGGCCTCGAGCACCTGCGCCTCGCCGTCGTCCCCCTTGGTGACCAGCGCAGCCGAGCGCAACTCGACGCCGTGCTTGACCCGGCTCTCCAGATCGCGGAAATCGGTCTGCGCCGCCTCCAGATCACCGTATGCGGCGATCAGGATCAGCTGATGATGCTCCTTCATAAGGCTGAATCTAGCCGAGCACCCACTTGGAGGTGGCGATAAGGTCGCCCTGGCTCAGAGCGTTCGCCCGATACCGGTGAATCTCCTGATACCCGGGGTCGGTGACCATGTCGACGAACGCCTGCGGTGACGGGTACTCGACCACCAGGATCGCGTCCCACCACGGCCGTTCGTCGTCGCCGATGACGGCCCACGGGTTGCCCCCGGAGTAGACGACCCGACCACCCACCCGTTTCAGATGCGGCCCCACCTCGATGCCGTACTGCCGGTAGCTCTCCACCCCGCCGGTGTCGTTGAATTTCAGCAGGTTGATCATCACCACCGGCTGATCGGCGGGCAGGTTCGCGAACGCCTTCAGGTTGACCGGGCGATTGTCCTCAGACATTGAGCTTCTCCTTCAGGAATGCCAACAGGGGTTCGGCCACCGCGTCAGTGTTCTCCAGCCAGCACCAGTGACCAAGACCGGGTAACACCTTCACCACAGCCCGCGGGAAGACATCCACCTGACGATGCGCCATCTCGACCGGGATGTAGGCATCGGCGTCACCGAAGAGCACCTGCGCGTCCAGATCGTGCTGACGCAGTCGCGCGGCCAGCTGCTCCATATCGCCCGGCCGGGTGGACCGGTACAGCCGAAGGACTGCCTGTCGGGTCTTGCGCGGCGTCAGGTGCGCGGTGATGGTCTGCACCCACTCCAGCGACAGGCCAGGGTTCTCCTTGGCCAGCATCTTGCACGCGACGCGGGGATTTAGGGTGCGCATGGACAGCTCACCCAGAACCGGTGTCCGCCATATCCGCGCCATCCGGTGCCAGCGGTACCCGAGCAGCACACCGGTGTTGATGAACGTCACGCTGGCGACCTTGTCCGGATGGTCGGCCGCCCACGCCGCTGAGAACGGACCGCCGAAGTCGTGGGCCACCAAGTGCACGCGCTCGATCCCGAGTCCGCGAATCACCCCGTCGAGGAACCGGCCATAGCTGTAGATCGTGTAGTCGCGATCGGGGCGCGGGTCGGCATGGCCGAATCCCGGCAGATCGGGTGCGACGACCGTCGCGAACGGAGCCACCCGGTTCATCAGCGGCATCCAGTCCGATCCGGCATCGGGATTGCCGTGCACGAACACGACCGCTTCTCCCGGCTGACCCGATCCCCCGACGAGCACCGAGGTGTTCAGACCTTCGACTGTGATGCGCCGGGTGTGAATCATGCCCGCGAGCTTACGAAGGATCTCGGCTCACCGCTGATCGGGTCGTCGAACTCGAGCCGGTGCGCCACCAGGCGCAGCGGTGCGGAGAAGTCGCCGGGCGCCACGTCCATCAGAACGGGATACAGCGGATCGTTGTCGATCGGAACACCTAGACCCGCCATGTGCACCCGTAACTGATGAGTCCTTCCAGTCATGGGAGTCAGCCGATACCGGCCATCACCGAGCGGCTCCACATAGGTCTGCGCGTTCGGCTCCCCCGGTTCCACCGTCGCCTGCAGCATTCCGCGCCGCTTGACGATCCGGTTCGAAACCCGTTGTGGTTCAGCAAGATCCCGGCACGAGGACACCGCAAGATAGGTCTTGGCCACCTCACCACGTGCGAACAACGTTTGGTAAGCCCCCCGAACCTCCCGGCGCACGGTGAACAGCAGCACCCCGGCGGTCAGCCGGTCCAACCGGTGGGCGGGACTCAGTTCAGGCAGATCCAGCTCCCGGCGCAGCCGAACCAATGCGGTCTGCGCGACATGCGAACCGCGCGGCATGGTGGCCAGGAAGTGGGGTTTGTCCACCACAACGATGTTCTCGTCGCGGTGTAGCACCGGGATGTCGAAGGGCACCGGGACTTCCTCGGGCAGGTCGCGGTAGTGGTAGACGAACGCGCCGGCCGGCAGAACGGTCTCCGCGTCCAGCGCGACCCCGTGGACGTCGAAGACCCCACCGGCGAGCACCTTGGCCCGCGCTGCCGGGCCGAACCGGCGGCCGAACTCGTCGGCGACATTGCCGCCCTGCAGTCGTAGCCGCGCCGGGCCCAGCACGTCCTTGAGCATCAGTCCAGCGGCACCGGCTCGAGGATCTCTCCCCGGGCCTCCGGCGCCGCCACCCGCAACGCGTCGGCGGACTCGTCATCCGGCTGAGTCTGTGAAAGGACCTCGGCCTCCACCCGCGCCAGATAGATCGCCACCTCACGGTCGATGTCGGCGGCACTCCAGCCGAGGATCGGCGCGACGATCTCGGCCACCTCCCGGGCACAGTCCACCCCGCGGTGCGGGTACTCGATGGAGATCCGCATCCGGCGGGCCAGGATGTCCTCCAGGTGCAGCGCGCCCTCCGCGGCCGCGGCGTAGGCCGCTTCCACCCTCAGGTACACCGGGGCCTCGGCGATCGGCTCGAGCAGATCCGGGCTGCCGTCGGCGAGTTCGAGCACCTCGCCGATCAGCGAGCCGTACCGGTCCAATAGGTGGCGCACCCGGTAGGGATGCAGGTCGTACTCCTTGCCGACGTGATCGGTCTGGTTCACCAGTGCGAAATAACCGTCGGCGCCCAGCAGTGGCACCTTCTCGGTGATCGACGGCGCAACCCGGGACGGCACGAAATCAGACGCGGCGTCGACGGCGTCGGCGGCCATCACCCGGTAGGTGGTGTACTTGCCGCCCGCGATGGCGACCAGTCCCGGCGTCGGCACCCCGACCGCGTGCTCGCGGGACAGCTTGGAGGTCTCCTCACTCTCACCGTGCAGCAACGGCCGCAGTCCGGCGTACACCCCGTCGATGTCGTCGTGGCTCAACGGTGTGGCCAGCACGGTGTTGACGGTGTCGAGGATGTAGTCGATATCGGCCTTGGTCGCCGCCGGATGCGCCAGGTCCAGATTCCAGTCCGTGTCGGTGGTGCCGATGATCCAGTGCGTTCCCCACGGGATGATGAACAGCACCGACTTCTCGGTGCGCAGGATGATGGCCACCTCGCTGACGATCCGGTCGCGCGGCACCACGATGTGCACGCCCTTGGACGCCCGCACCCGGAACCGTCCGCGCTGCCGGGACAGCGCCTGGATCTCGTCGGTCCACACTCCGGTGGCATTGATGACAACATGACCGCGCACCTCGGTGAGCGCGCCGTCCTCGGAGTCGCGAACCGTCACACCGACCACCCGGTCGCCCTCGGTGAGCATTCCCACCACCTGAGTCGAGGTCCGCACCACCGCGCCGTAGTGCGCAGCTGTGCGTGCGACGGTCATGGTGTGCCGCGCGTCGTCGACAACGGTGTCGTAGTAGCGGATACCGCCGATCAGCGCACCCCGCTTGAGTCCGGGAGCCAGTCGCAGCGCCCCTGCCTTGGTCAGGTGCCTCTGCGCGGGAACGGATTTCGCCCCGCCGAGCTGGTCGTAGAGAAAGATGCCGGCCGCGATGTAAGGCCGCTCCCACCACCGGTTGGTCAGCGGGAAAAGGAACGGCAACGGCTTGACCAGATGCGGCGCCAGCGTCGTCAGCGAGAGTTCGCGTTCGTGCAGTGCCTCGCGCACCAGTCCGAACTCCAGCTGCTCGAGGTAGCGCAGGCCGCCGTGGAACATCTTGGAGCTTCGACTGGAAGTGCCGGAGGCGAAGTCGCGGGCCTCGACCAGCGCAACCTTCAGCCCACGGGTGGCGGCATCCAGCGCGGCGCCGGCCCCCACCACACCGCCGCCGATGACGACGACGTCGAACTGTTCGCTGCCGAGGCGCTCCCAGGCCTCTGCCCGTTGGGAGGGCCCGAGGAAGGTCTGGCCGTTGCCCGGTCTCAGGATCGGGTCACTCATGGGCGCAAGGCTAGTCCAGATCGTCGTGGGCCATCAGCCGACGGGCCGCCTCCACGATGGATCCCGACAGCGACGGGTAGACCGACAGGGTCTGGGCCAGGTCGGTGACGGTGATGCGGTTCTGCACGGCCAGGGCGACCGGCAGAATCAGCTCGGAGGCGATCGGCGCGACGATCACCCCGCCGATCACCACCCCGGTGGCCGGGCGGCAGAAGATCTTGACGAAACCCCGGCGCAGCAGCGACATCTTGGCCCGCGCGTTGGTGGTCAGCGGCAGGGTCAGGGTGCGGGCCGGCACGGTCCCGTCGTCGATGGCCGACTGCGGCACCCCGACCGCCGCGATCTCCGGACGGGTGAAGGTCGCCGAGGCCACCGTGCGCAGCCGGATCGGGGACACTCCCTCACCGAGTGCGTGATACATCGCGATGCGGCCCTGCATCGCCGCCACCGAAGCCAGTGGAAGCAGACCGGTGCAATCGCCCGCGGCATAGATCCCCGCCGCGGTGGTGCGTGAGACCCGGTCCACCGGGATGTAGCCGCCCGCATTCACCTCGATCCCTACCCGCTCCAGACCCAGCCCGGCGGTGTTGGGCACCGAGCCGATACTCATCAGCGCGTGGCTGCCGTCGACGGTGCGCCCATCGGCCAGATGCACCCGGACACCGGTCTCGGTGTGGCTCACCGAGTCGCACCGGCCGTTCTTCACCAGCGCCACACCACGTTCGGCGAAGACGTCCTCCAGCAGGGCGGCGGCGTCGCTGTCCTCGTGCGGCAGGATCTGGTCGCGGCTGGCCACTACGGTCACCGGGACGCCGAGTTCGGTGTAGGCGTTGCACATCTCGGCGCCGGTGACACCGGAGCCGACGATCACCAGATGTTCCGGAAGTTCGGTCAGGTCGTAGAGCTGCCGCCAGTTCAGGATGCGCCGGCCGTCCGGAACCGCACCCGGCAGCACCCGCGGGCTGGCGCCGGTGGCGATGAGCACCACATCGGCCTTGAGCACACCCTCCTGTCCCGCGGATGTGGTGACTCTCACACGATGGTGGGCCATCCCGGGCACGTCGTCGATCAGTTCGGCCCGGCCGCCGACGATGTTGACCTTCTCCCGCAACAGCTGCGAGGCGATGTCGGCCGACTGCGAACTGGCCAGCGTCTTGACGCGATTGTTGATCTGACTGAGCGTGATCTTGGCGTCCTCGATACCGATGTCGAACCCCAGGCCGGACGCCCGTCGCAGCTCGGTGCGCACACCGGTGGAGGCGATGAAGGTCTTGGACGGCACACAGTCGAACAGCACGCAGGCACCGCCCATGCCATTGGGATCGATTACCGTCACCTCGGCGCCGCGGGTGGCGGCCACCAGGGCCGCCTCGTAGCCGGCCGGGCCCCCTCCGATGATCACGATCCGGGTCGTCACGCGCCCATCTAAGCACCGAGGCCGTAATCTTGCTGGGTGCCGCTTTACGCCGCCTACGGGTCGAACATGGATCCCGAACAGATGCTGCAGCGGGCACCGCACTCCCCGATGGCCGGCACCGGATGGCTCTACGGCTGGCGGCTGACGTTCGCCGGCGAGGACATCGGCTGGGAGGGCGCACTGGCCACCCTGGTCGAGGATCCGATGTCGCGGGTGTTCGTCGTTCTCTACGACGTGACCCCCCTCGACGAGCAGAACATGGACCGCTGGGAGGGCTCGGAGATGGGCCTGCACAAAAAGATCCGCTGCCGGATCGACCGCGAGTCCTCCGACACCTCAACCGAACCGACGCTGGCCTGGCTCTACGTGATCGACGCCTGGGAGGGCGGACTGCCCTCGGCCCGCTATCTCGGGGTGATGTCCGATGCGGCGGAGGTGGCCGGCGCGCCGGCTGAGTATGTGCACGACATCCGCACCCGTCCGGCGCGCAACGTGGGGCCCGGGCCCGCCGAATAGCCCGTCCCCCCGGCGCGAGCGTGCGTGTCGGCAGGCCGACACGCCGCTATTGCGCAACTTTCATGCACCCTCACGCCGCCCGAGCGCGACCAAGTTGCGCACCGATCCGCTCGACGAGCATCCTCGGCCTGCGCCTGACGTCGCCGGCAACGATCGGGACGACCACCCAGCCCAGATCTTGTAAGGCAGCCAGCCGCTCACGGTCCCGTCGCATCGCCTCTGCCCCGGAGTGCGATTCCTCGCCGTCGTACTCCGCGGCGATCTTGAACCGCGGCCAGGCGAAATCGACCCTACGCAGCTGCCCCCGGGAGTCGACGATCTCGTATTGCAGGTCGGGCGTCGGCAGCCCGCCGTCGATCATCACCAGCCGCGCTTCACTTTCCATGGGGGATTCGGCGCGCCCGTCGGCAAGTGCGAGCAACGCCCGAACCTTCACGATTCCCCGCCGTCCCGCCTGCGCTGCGGCCGCGCGGACCAGATCCACGCGGTCGCATGTTCCCGACCGCAGCGCGGCGTCCAGCGTCGCCAAGGCCCTCGGCCTCCGCAGGCTGCGCGCAACTTCGATCGCCGTCCATGCGGGAGCCGTGGCCGGCCGGCCCAGCACCGTGATCACCGGGGCGCCCTCGCGGCGGTGAATGACGAGCCCATCCGCAGCCCGCAGTTGATGCCTTGACGGGTTCAGCACGTGGAGGGCGGATCCGCCCTCCGTGTCGAATCCGAAGGCCCGGGCGGCCGTGCCCAGACACATGACGACCTCCTCGCCGCAGGAAAGGTCCAAGCCTCGCAGCATCAATCGCTCATCGATAGCGCCCACGCTGTAGACACCGCGCCAGATACGCGCCACCGCTGCGCAATCCAGCAGTTGCTCGAGATGCCACCGGCTGACCAGTTCCATGATCTGCGCAGCCGTGGCAACGCCGCCCTGGCGACCGAAGAGTTCGACCAGCCCTTCATCCATTTCGCCATGGTCAGTCCTTCTTGGGGCCGGCGCTATTCACTTCGCGCACGCTTGTGGACAGCGAACGTGCGCGGAATAGACGACATCACGGCGTGTCGGGACTCCGACACGCACGCTCGCGGCTAGCGGGGGTCAGCGCCGCACGAATTCCCAAGCGTCTGAGACGATCTCGTCGATCGTCGTCCGGCTGGGATTCCAGCCGAGCTCCCGCATGGCGCGCGCACTGGAGGCGATCAGCACCGCCGGATCGCCGGGACGCCGATCCACCTCGCGGGCCGGGATCGGATGTCCGGTCACCCGACGACAGCAGTCGATGACCTCGCGCACGCTGAATCCGGCACCGCTGCCCAGGTTGTAGATGCTGTGCACCCCCGCGCATGTGTGCTGCAGGGCGAGCAGATGCGCGTCGGCCAGATCCCGGACATGGATGTAGTCCCGGATGCAGGTGCCGTCGGCGGTCGGCCAGTCGTTCCCGTAGACCGCAATCTCGGCCCGCTGACCACTTGCGACCTGCAGGATCAACGGGATCAGATGGGTCTCGACCCCGTGCCGCTCACCCAGTCCGCCGTAGGCCCCGGCCACGTTGAAGTACCGCAGGCTGGTGGCGGCCAGTCCGTGGGCCTTGGCGTAGGAGGTGATGGCGAGATCGATCGCCAGTTTGGTCGCCCCGTAGGCGTTCGTCGGCCGGGTCGGCGCGTCCTCGGTGATCGGCACCGACTCGGGTTCCCCGTAGGTGGCCGCCGTCGATGAGAACACCATCCGCGGCACCCCGGCGGTGCGCATCACCTCAAGCAGTTCGAGTGTCTTGATGACGTTGCCGCGCCAGTACTTCTCCGGTTCGGCCACCGATTCACCGACGAGTGACTTCGCCGCGAAGTGCAGGACCCCGTCGAACGAGCCGTCACCCAGCAGCGAAGCGGCGGCCGCCACCATGTCGTCATGCACGAACACTGCCCCGTAAGGCACCGCGTCGGCGTTACCGGTCGACAGATCGTCGACCACCACCACCTGATTGCCTTGTTCCAGAAGCACTTTCGCACAGACGCTGCCAACGTAGCCGGCGCCGCCGGTCACCAGAAGCTTCACGCGAAAGACGCCGCCTGATCGATGACGTTGACCAGCACCCGGACCCCGATGCCCAGTGCGCGTTCGTCGAGATCGAAGTTCGGCTGGTGCAGATCCAGCTGCGGACCCTCACCGCCCCACACCCCCAACCGCGCCATCGCGCCGGGCACCTCCTCGAGATACCAGGAGAAGTCCTCGCCGCCACCGGACTGCTGGGTGTCGGCGAGTGCGTCCGGACCGACCTCCTCGATGGCGTGGGTCATGATCTGGGTGGAACGCTCCTCGTTGATCACCGGCGGAACACCCCGGTGGTATTGCAGCGAGTGTTCGATCCCCAACGGGGCAAGAAGGCCCGAAACCGTATCCCGAACAAGGCTTTCCATCTCGATCCAGGTGTCCCGACTGGCTGTGCGCACGGTGCCGAACAGGGTGCCGATCTGAGGGATCGCGTTGGCGGCGACACCGGCGTTGACGGCTCCCCAGACCATCACCGTGCCGTTGCGCGGGTCGATTCGACGCGACAGCACACCGGGGAGTCCGGTGATGACGGTGCCCATGCCGTAGATCAGATCCGAGGTCAGGTGCGGCCGCGAGGTGTGCCCGCCGGGTGAGAACAGGGTGATCTCGATCGAATCGGCCGCCGAGGTGATCGGCCCGGCGGTGATGGCGACCCGGCCGACCGCCAGTCGCGGATCGCAGTGCAGCGCGAAGATTCTCGACACCCCGGTCAGCACTCCGGCGGCGATCGCGTCGATCGCACCCCCCGGCATCAGTTCCTCGGCCGCCTGGAAGATCAGCCGGACGCCCACGGGGAGTTCGGGGACCGTGGCCAGTGCCGTCGCCGCACCCAGCACCATCGCGACATGCGCGTCGTGGCCGCAGGCGTGTGCGACTCCGGGCAAGCTCGAGGAGTATGGCGCCCCGGTCCGTTCAGTCATCGGCAATGCGTCCATATCGGCCCGCAGCGCGATCCGCGGCGCGTGTTCGGGTCCGAAGTCGCAGGTCAGGCCGGTGCCACCGGGCAGTACCTTGGGATTCAGTCCGGCCTCGACGAGCCGGTCGGCGACGAACTGGGTGGTGGCGAACTCCTGCCGCCCCAATTCGGGGTGGCGGTGGAGGTGACGGCGCCACCCGACGAGATCGTCGTAATGGGCGGCCAGCCACGACTCAGCGGTGTCGGCCAACGGCATGCTCGAAGTATGTCACCGGGGCCCGAACTGCCGGTCCCCCGCGTCACCCAACCCCGGGACGATGTAGGCGGCGTCGTTGAGTCCGTCGTCCACAGCGGCGGTGAACAACCGCGCTCCCGGGGCCACCCGCTCCACAGCGGCGATGCCCTGCGGCGCACACACAATGCAGACCATCGTGATGTCGTGTGCTCCCCGGTTCTGCAGCAGTTCGATCGTGTAGGCCATCGACCCTCCGGTGGCCAGCATCGGATCCAGCACCATCACCGGGATCTCGCGCAGATCAGCCGGCAGCGACTCCAGATAAGGGGTCGGCCGGTGGGTCCTCTCGTCGCGGGCCACGCCGACGAACCCGACCAGGGCCTCCGGGATGAGCGCGTGCGCCTGGTCCACCATGCCCAGACCGGCCCGCAGCACCGGAACCAGCAAGGGCGGGCTGGCCAGCCGCGACCCGATGGTGTCGGCGACCGGGGTGCGGACCATGATCTGCTCGCGCGGCGCATCCCGGGTGGCCTCGTAGACCAGCATGTGGGTCAGATCTCGCAGGGCCGCCCGGAACCCGGCGTTGTCGGTGCGCTCGTCGCGCAGGGTGGTCAGCCGGGCAGCGGCCAGCGGGTGGTCGACGACACGCACGTCCATGGGCACAAACTGTAGGTCGTTAGGCTGTCCGGCATGGCAGCAGAGCTGGTACCGATCCGTCTCGTCCTCACCGCCGGTGACCTGTACACCCTGTGGGCGCCGAGGTGGCGCGAGGACGGCGAGGAGTGGGAGGGGTTCCTCGGCAAGGGCGACGACGTGTACGCCTTCGAATCGGTCGCGGACCTGGCGGGCTTCGTGCGAACCAACACCGACAACGACCTCACCGATCACCCGGCCTGGGCGCGGCTGACCCGGGCCAACGCCCACAAGCTGCAGCCCGCCGAGGACCGGCCGGCCGATCTGATCGCGGTCGAGGAACTGCTCGCCGAGAAACCGACCAAGGACTCGGTCGACACGCTGACCCACACGATGGCGGTGGTGTCCTCACTCGGGTCGGTGTGCGAGCTGGCCACGGTGACCCGGTTCTTCAACGGCAATCCCAACCTGGGCCTGCTGGCCGGCGGCATCGAGCAGTTCGAGGGCCGGGCCGGACGAAAGCGCTGGGACAGCGTCGGGGACATCGTCGCGCGGGGATGGGACGACGTGCTGTCGGCGGTCGACGAGATCGTCACCACGCCGAAGGTCGATGCAGCAGCGTCGGCGAAGGCCGCCGCCGAACTCGCCGAACCGTACGAGGCGACCGCCGACGACGAGGACCTCGTCATCGAGACCGAAGATGACGAGGACGACGAGACCGTGGTCGAGCGCGGCGCGGTTGCCGCCGCGGGAAGCTCCGTGCTCGGCGGCGACGCGAAGTTCTGGGAGCACGTCGGCATCGATCCGGTGCGCGTGATGGCAAGCGGCGGAACGCTTTACACGCTGCGCTGCTACTTCGACGAGAAGCCGGTGTTCCTCGGCCGCAACGGCCGGATCAGTGTGTTCCCCTCCGAACGCACGCTGGCCCGCTATCTGGCCGACGAGCACGACCACGATCTGGCAGACCTGAGCACCTACGAGGACATCCGCACCGCGGCTACCGACGGCTCGCTTCGCGTCGACGTCAACGAGGACAACATCTATGTCCTCAACGGCTTGTCCGACGACATCTCCGGCGGCCCGGACGCCATCGACCACGATCAGTTCGCGCTGGCGATCGAGTTCGTCCGGGACGTCGGCGACTACTCCGAGGACGACACCGTCGACACCCTGCTGGCCGCGGACACCAAGCTCGGCCAACTGGTCGGCTACGTGCTGGATCCGGAGTCGGCTGAGCGACCCAACGGCCCCTACAACCAGGCCGTGGCGGAGTGGGAACAGCTCGAGCGCTTTGTGGAGTCGCGGCTTCGGCGCGAGTGACGGTTGCTGATGCTCCTATTGGCGCTAGGGGTCAAGCTGCGGTCAGCCAGGTGCGGTAATTGACGGCGAGGGTGTCGTCGCGTTTGAGTCCGCGTTCCAGGCGTGAGATGTCGATGGGCCAGATGCCGAAGTGGTCGGCGACGACGGCCAGGGTGATGTTCTTGGCTTGCCGGGCCGGTCGTAGGTCGCTGTAGTCCTCGACCGCGCAGGGTTGGGTGAGTAGCCGGAAGGCCTCGCGGGCGACGGCGCGTTTGAGCAGGCGCAGGATGTCGAGTTTGGAGCGGCCCTTGGCTAATTGGACCTGGACGTAGGCGCGGGTGCGTTCGTCGCTGGACATACGGACCAGGGCGATGCGGTGCAGGGCGTTGTTGGCGGCGCGGTCCCCGCCGCGGGAGAGCCGGTGGCGGTTGGTTTTTCCCGAGGAGGCCGGGATGGGAGCGGTGCCGCACAGCATGGCGAAGGCGGCCTCGTTGCGTAGCCGGTGCGGGTTGGTGCCGGCGGTGATGATCAGCTGGCCGTATCCCAAGCTGATGAACTCCAACAACATGGTCGATCAGGCCGCCGCATTGGTCCTGTGCTCGGCTGAGAAAGCCGAATACCTCCAGATTC
>JAPOKC010000040.1 GCA_029977845.1 Mycobacteriaceae bacterium
GGTTCGGGGCTTGCGGTATTCCATCCCAGGGGCGGGATCGTCCGGCGCGAGCTTGAGGAGTATTCGCGGCGCAAGCACATCGAGGCCGGCTACGAGTTCGTCAACACCCCGCACATCACCAAGGAACAGCTCTACATCACCTCCGGTCACCTGGAGTGGTACGCCGACGGCATGTTCCCTCCCATGCACATCGACGCCGAGTTCGATGAGGACGGCACGCTGCGCAAGCCCGGCCAGGATTACTACCTCAAGCCGATGAACTGCCCGATGCACCATCTGATCTTCCGGTCACGAGGCCGCTCCTACCGGGAACTTCCGTTGCGGCTCTTCGAGTTCGGCACCGTGTACCGCTACGAGAAGTCCGGCGTGATCCACGGCCTGACACGGGTCCGCGGGATGACTCAGGATGACTCGCACATCTACTGCACGCGCGAGCAGATGCGCGACGAGCTGGCCTCGCTGCTGCAGTTCGTGCTCGATCTGCTCGGCGACTACGGCCTCAACGACTTCTATCTGGAGCTGTCTACCAAGGATCCCGAGAAGTACGTCGGTTCCGACGAACTGTGGGAGGAGGCCACCGAAACTCTCCGCGAGGTCGCCGAGTCCAGCGGTCTGCACCTGGTGCCCGACCCGGGCGGTGCTGCGTTCTACGGCCCGAAGATCTCGGTGCAGGTTCGCGACGCACTCGGCCGAAGCTGGCAGATGTCGACCATCCAGCTGGATTTCAACATGCCGGAGCGTTTCGGTCTGGAATACACCGCCGCCGACGGCAGCCGGCAGCGGCCGGTGCTGATCCACCGAGCGCTTTTCGGCTCCATCGAGCGGTTCTTCGGAATCCTGACCGAGCACTATGCCGGTGCGTTTCCGGCGTGGCTGGCGCCGATTCAGGTGGTCGGCATCCCGGTGGCCGACGAGCACGCCGGATACCTCAACGACGTCATCACCGAATTGCGCTCGCACGGCGTACGTGCCGAGGTCGACGCCAGCGACGACCGGATGGCCAAGAAGATCGTCAACGCGACGAACCAGAAGGTGCCTTTCATGCTGCTGGCGGGCGACAAGGACGTCGAGGCCGGCGCGGTCAGCTTCCGGTTCGGCGATCGCAGCCAGATCAACGGCGTGCCGCGGCGCGAGGCCATGGCGGCGATCCGCACCTGGATCGCCGCCCGTGAAAACGCCGCTCCCACAGCGGAATCGGTGAAGGTCAGCGGTGACTGACGCAATCCGCGACACCGGGGCGGGGGAGCCCGACCGGCTGGCCCGGTTGTGGACCCCGTACCGGCTGAACTACATCCTGGAGGCGCCGAAGGCCGACTCCGAGGGTTCGAACCAGCCGTTCACCGACATCCCCACCATGTCCGACGAGGACGGCCTGGTGGTCGCTCGCGGCGAGTTGGTCTACGTCGTGCTCAACCTCTATCCGTACAACCCCGGCCACCTGATGGTGGTGCCCTACCGGCAGGTGGCCGAACTCGAGGACCTCACCGCCGACGAGTGCGCCGAACTGATGGCCTACACCCAACAGGCCATCCGGGTGATCAAGACGGTCTCGCGACCGGACGCGTTCAACGTCGGACTCAATCTCGGCAAGTCGGCCGGCGGATCGCTTGCCGACCATCTGCACATGCACGTGGTACCTCGGTGGTCCGGCGATTCCAACTTCATCACCGTGGTCGGTCAGACCAAGATGATTCCGCAACTGCTGCGCGACACCCGCGCGTTGCTCGCCGACGAATGGGCCAGCCAGTCGTGAGCGATTTCTACCTGATGACCCGCGCGGCCTATGCCAAGCTCAGCACCCCACTGGCGAAGGCGGCATTGAAGGCGGGACTGACCCCGGACACCGTGACGATCATCGGAACCGCGGGGTCGGTGCTGGCCGCCCTCACTCTGTTTCCGATCGGCCAGTTGTGGTGGGGCGCGGTGGCGGTGTGGTTCTTCGTGCTCGCCGACATGCTCGACGGTGCGATGGCCCGCGAACGCGGCGGCGGCACCCGGTTCGGCGCGGTCCTCGATGCGACCTGTGACCGGATCAGTGACGGTGCGGTGTTCTGCGGCCTGCTCTGGTGGGCGGTCTTCGGTCTCGGCAGTTCCTCGCTGGCGGTCGCCACGCTCATCTGCCTGGTGACCTCCCAGGTGATCTCCTACATCAAGGCCCGAGCCGAGGCCAGCGGTCTGGACGGCGGTGGCGGACTCATCGAGCGACCCGAACGGCTCATCATCGTGCTGACCGGTGCGGGCATCTCGGACCTGCCGTTCTTCCCCGTTCCGGCGGCCCTGGACGTCGCGATGTGGCTGCTGGCCGCCGCAAGTCTGGTCACGGTCGGTCAGCGTTTACACGCAGTGCGCAGTTCGCCCGGCGCGGTCGAGAAGATCCCGCCCGCCGGGAGCGGCCAGTGAGCGACTTCACCGAGAACCTGAGCGACTGGGGGTACGCGGCGGGCTGGCGGATGGTCCGGACGATGCCGGAACCGTTTGCTCGCAGGATGTTTCGCACCGGGGCCCGGTATGCCGCGCTCAACGGCGGGCCGCAACAACTGCGCAGGAATCTGGCCCGGGTGATCGGTACCACGCCGGCCCGGGTTCCCCGGGCATTGATGCGTGCCTCATTGGACTCCTACGCCCGGTACTGGCGCGAGGCGTTCCGGCTGCCGTCGATGAACCTGGCCCGGCTGGCGCAGCAGTTGGACAGACGGTTCATCGGTGCCGAGCACTTCGCGGCGGCCAAGGCGGCGGGCCGCGGTGCGGTGATGGCGCTTCCGCACAGCGGCAACTGGGATATGGCCGGGGTGTGGCTGGCTCAGCATTACGGGACCTTCACCACCGTGGCCGAACGGCTCAAGCCGGAATCGCTCTACGACCGCTTCATCGAGTACCGGGAGAGTCTGGGCTTCGAGGTGCTGCCCACCACCGGTGGCGAGCGACCGCCGATGGAGGTGCTGGCAGAACGCCTGCGCGACAACGGGTTCGTCTGCCTGATGGCCGATCGCGACCTGTCCCGGTCCGGGGTCCCGGTGCAGTTCTTCGGCGAGTCCACCCGGCTGCCGGCCGGCCCGGCCAAACTCGCCATCGACACCGGCGCACCGCTGCATCCGGCGCACGTCTTCTACGACGGACCGGACTGTGTGGTCCAGATCGACGACGCCATCGACACCTCCTCCGGTGACATCGCGGTGATCACGCAGGCGCTCGCGGACCGGTTCGCGGTCAACATCGCCGCCCACCCCCAGGACTGGCACATGCTGCAGCCGCTGTGGCTGGCCGATCTGTCCGACGAACGTCGGGCCAGGCTTGAGGAAGAACCGGCCTGATGCGCATCGGCATGGTGTGCCCGTACTCGTTCGACGTACACGGCGGCGTGCAGGCACATGTGCTGCAACTGGCCGAGGTGATGCGTGAACGCGGACATGAGGTGAGCGTGCTGGCGCCGGCCTCGCCGCACGTCGCACTTCCGGACTACGTCGTCTCGGGTGGTAAGGCCGTGCCGATTCCCTACAACGGTTCGGTGGCGCGCCTGCGTTTCGGACCGGCCACCCACCGGCTGGTCAAGAAGTGGATCGCAGCGGGCGATTTCGACGTGTTGCACCTGCATGAGCCCAACGCGCCGAGCCTGTCGCTGCTGGCGCTGATGATCGCCGAGGGCCCGATCGTCGCGACCTTTCACACCTCGACGACGAAGTCGTTGGCGCTGGGCGTGTTCCAGAGCGTTCTTCGTCCCTACAACGAGAAGATCGTCGGTCGTATCGCGGTCTCCGATCTGGCGCGGCGCTGGCAGATGGAGGCGCTGGGCTCCAATGCGGTGGAGATTCCCAACGGTGTCGACGTCGACGCGTTCGCCTCTGCGCCTGCCCTTCCCGGCTATCCCAGGCCGGGCAAGACGGTGTTGTTCCTCGGCCGCTTCGACGAGCCGCGCAAGGGGATGGAGGTTCTGCTGGGCGCTCTGCCCGCATTGGTGGCGCAATTCCCGGACGTCGAGATCCTCGTCGTCGGACGCGGCGACGAGGACGCGTTGCGCGAGGCGGCCGGCGAGCACGCGGGGCACCTGAAGTTCCTCGGTCAGGTCACCGACGAGGAGAAGGCCTCGGCGTTGCGTAGCGCCGATGTCTACTGCGCGCCGAACACCGGCGGGGAGAGTTTCGGCATCGTGCTCGTCGAGGCGATGGCCGCCGGGACCCCGGTGGTGGCCAGTAATCTCGACGCGTTCCGCCGCGTTCTCGACGACGGCCAGGCCGGGCTGCTGGTGCCGGTCGAGGATTCCCTCGCCCTGGGCGAGGCGCTCGTCGCGGTGCTGAGCGATCCGGCACTGTCCGCCCGCTACGTCAAGGCGGCCGCGGAGGCGGTCCGGCGCTACGACTGGTCTGTGGTCGCCGACGACATCCTGATGGTCTACGAGACCGTCGCCGCCGCGGGGGCGAAGGTGGCGGTGGCTGGATGAGTGGGGGCTGGGGGCACCTCCCGCTTGCGGGGGAGAACGCACCGACCCGGGGATTGATCTAGGTGGAACCCTCGCTGTACTGGTCGCTGACCGCGCTGCTCATCGCGGCCCTGGTCGCGATCGCCGTGTGGGCGGTGCGCACCGCCAACCGGCTGGACCGGCTACACGTCCGCTACGACCTGTCCTGGCAGGCACTCGACGCCGCCCTGGGCCGCCGGGCCGTGGTTGCACGTGCCGTCGCCGTCGACGCCTACGGGGAGCGGCCCGAGGCCAGACGGCTGGTTGCCTTGGCCGACGCGGCCGAGAACGCACCCCGGACGTCTCGGGAAGCCTGCGAGAACGAACTGTCCACCGCACTGGAGACCGTCGACCCCGCCCGGGTTCCGCTGGGCCTGCTCGATGAACTCGCCGACGCCGAAACCCGGGTCCTGCTGGCCCGCCGGTTCCACAATGACGCGGTCCGCGACACCCTGGCCCTGCGGGAGCGCCGGCCGGTGCGCTGGCTCAAACTCGGCGGAAGAGCCCCGCTGCCAAGCTATTTCGAGATCGCCGAACCCGAACAGCGATGACCGAACTGCGCACCTCGGCCCGAGTGGTCCTGCTCGACGACGAGGGTGCAGTGCTGCTGCTGTGCGGATCGGACCCGGCGATCACCGCCGCCGACGCCCCGCGATGGTGGTTCACCGTCGGCGGCCGGATCCTGCCCGGGGAACCGCTGGCCCAGGCCGCCGCGCGTGAACTTGCCGAGGAGACCGGTCTGCGGGTGAGTCCCGATCAGCTGGTCGGCCCGGTCTGGCGCCGCGAATCGACGATCAACTTCAACGGCGCGGTGATGACCAGCGAGGAGTACTACTTCGTGCACCGCACCAGGCGTTTCGACCCGGACACGGCGGATCGCACCGAACTGGAACTTCGCTACATCCACCAGCACCGATGGTGTGACGCCGCGGTGATCGCCGAGTTCGAGGCCATCGGCCAGCGGGTCTACCCCCGTCAGCTGGTCGCGCTGCTGCCCGAAGCCGACCGGTTGGCTGACCAGGGGGGATTTTCCGGTGTCATTCGCCCCTTAGACTGAGGGCGCACGAATCGGAGGAGCACTGAAGTGGAAACCCCAGTTGGAGCCAACGGCTCCGCCAACCACGCCCAGACCGGGACGGCGCGGGTCAAGCGCGGGATGGCCGAGATGCTCAAGGGCGGCGTGATCATGGACGTGGTCACGCCCGAGCAGGCGCGTATCGCCGAGGCGGCCGGTGCAGTGGCGGTGATGGCGCTGGAGCGGGTGCCGGCTGATATCCGCGCGCAGGGCGGGGTGGCCCGGATGAGTGATCCGGATCTGATCGAGGGGATCATCGAGGCGGTGTCCATCCCGGTGATGGCCAAGGCCCGGATCGGTCATTTCGTCGAGGCGCAGATCCTGCAGAGCCTCGGTGTGGATTACGTCGATGAGTCTGAGGTGCTGACGCCGGCGGATTATGCCAATCACATCGACAAGTGGCGTTTCACGGTGCCGTTCGTGTGTGGTGCGACCAATCTGGGTGAGGCGTTGCGCCGTATCACCGAGGGTGCGGCGATGATCCGCTCCAAGGGTGAGGCGGGCACTGGTGATGTGTCGAACGCCACCACGCACATGCGCACCATTGGTGGGGAGATCCGCCGGCTGACGTCGTTGTCGGAGGATGAGTTGTTCGTCGCGGCCAAGGAGTTGCAGGCGCCGTACGATCTGGTCGTGGAGGTGGCCCGGGCGGGCAAGTTGCCGGTGACGATGTTCACTGCGGGTGGTATCGCGACTCCGGCGGATGCGGCGATGATGATGCAACTCGGTGCCGAGGGTGTGTTCGTGGGTTCGGGCATCTTCAAGTCGGGTAATCCGGCTGAGCGTGCCGCGGCGATCGTGAAGGCGACCACTTTCTACGACGACCCGGACGTGCTGGCCAAGGTCTCCCGCGGTCTCGGTGAGGCGATGGTCGGCATCAACGTAGAGGAAATCGCGCAGCCGCACCGGCTCGCAGAGCGCGGCTGGTAAGCATGCGGATGAGCCGCTTGCGCGAAGGCCAGAACTAGAAGCATGGCGATCGAGGAGATCCTCGGGCTCGAACAGCTCGAGGTCAACATCTATCGCGGAGCGGTGTTCAGCCCCGAATCCGGTTTCCTGCAAAGGACTTTCGGCGGCCACATCGCCGGGCAGGCCCTTGTCTCAGCGGTCAGCACCGTCGGCCCCGAGTTCCGGGTGCACTCCCTGCACGGTTACTTCCTGCGCCCCGGGGATGCGACCAAACCGGCGATCTATCTCGTCGACCGGCCCCGCGACGGAGGTTCCTTCGCCACCCGGCGAGTCAACGCCGTGCAGAACGGCGAGGTCATCTTTTCGATGGGGGCCTCGTTCCAGACCGATCAGGATGGGATCGAGCACCAGGACACGATGCCGCCCGCGCCACCGCCGGATGATCTGCCCGGGTTCCGTCGGCGGGGCGACATCTTCGACGACGCGGGATTCGCGCAATTCGCCGAGTGGGACATCCGCATCGTCCCGCGTGAGGACCTCGCTGTGCGTCCGGGAATCGCCTCGCAGCAACAGGTCTGGTTCAAACACAAGGACCCGCTGCCGGATGACGGCGTGCTGCACATCTGTGCGCTGGCCTATATGAGCGATCTGACCCTGCTCGGCTCGGCTCAGGTCAACCACATGGACGTCCGTCCGCATCTGATGGTGGCCTCGCTCGATCACGCGATGTGGTTCATGCGTCCGTTCCGCGCCGACGAGTGGCTGCTCTACGACCAGTCGTCGCCGTCGGCCAGTGGCGGCCGCGCGCTGACCCAGGGCCGGATCTACAACCAGCGCGGCGAGATGGTGGCCGCGGTCGTGCAGGAGGGGCTTACCCGCTACGTGCGCGGCTACACGCCGGGTTCAGGGTGAGCGCGCCCGTTATCGGCGTACTGGCCCTGCAGGGTGACACCCGCGAGCACCTGGCCGCCCTGCGTGAGTCCGGCGCCGACGCCGTCACGGTGCGCCGTGCGGGGGAGTTGAACGCCGTCGACGCCCTGGTGATCCCGGGTGGGGAATCGACCACCATGAGTCTGCTGCTGCGCGAGTTCGACCTGCTCGACCCGCTGCGGACTCGGCTGTCCGAGGGCATGCCGGCCTTCGGATCCTGCGCCGGGATGATCCTGCTGGCCAGCGAGATCCTCGATGCCGGCGCCCCGGGCCGCCAGGCCGCCCCACTCGGGGCGATCGACATGTCGGTCCGGCGCAACGCCTTCGGTCGCCAGGTCGACTCCTTCGAGGGCGATATCGACTTCGCCGGCCTCGACGGTCCGGTGCACGCCGTCTTCATCCGCGCCCCATGGGTGGAACGGGTCGGACCGCAGGTGGAGGTCCTGGCCCACGCCCCCGGGCACGACGGGGGGCACATTGTGGCAGTGCGCCAGGGCCGGGTGCTGGCCACGGCTTTTCATCCCGAGGTGACCGGCGACCGGAGGGTGCACAAACTGTTCGTCGACATCGTCACCGGCCGGTCCTGATTCCCGGTTCAGTAGACTCATCGGCGCATCAGTCGGCACGACCAGTAGGGAACCATGAGCGGCCATTCCAAGTGGGCTACCACCAAACACAAGAAGGCCGTCATCGACGCCAAGCGCGGCAAGATGTTCGCCAAGCTGATCAAGAACATCGAGGTCGCGGCGCGCACCGGCGGCGGTGACCCGAACGGCAACCCCACCTTGTGGGACGCCATCCAGAAGGCCAAGAAGACTTCGGTTCCCAACGACAACATCGAACGGGCCCGCAAGCGCGGCGCCGGTGAGGAAGCCGGCGGTGCCGACTGGCAGAACATCACCTACGAGGGCTACGGGCCCAACGGGGTCGCCGTGCTCATCGAGTGCCTCACCGACAACCGCAACCGGGCCGCCGGCGAGGTCCGGGTCGCGATGACCCGCAACGGCGGCAATATGGCCGACCCCGGTTCGGTGGCCTACCTGTTCTCCCGCAAGGGCATGATCACGCTGGAGAAGAACGGCCTGAGCGAGGACGACCTGCTGATGGCCGTGCTCGAGGCCGGCGCCGAGGAGGTCAACGACCTCGAGGACAGCTGGGAGATCATCTGCGAGCCGACCGACCTCCCCGCGGTGCGCACCGCGCTGAAGGACGCCGGTATCGAGTACGACTCAGCCGAGGCCAGCTTCCAGCCGTCGATGACGGTCGCGGTAGACCTGGACACCGCGCGCAAGGTGCTCAAGCTGGTCGACGCCCTGGAGGACAGTGACGACGTCCAGGACGTCTACACCAATATCGACATCCCCGACGACGTCGCGGCGCAGCTCGACGAGGACTGACCCGCCGGGGTGTCGCTACCGGGTCCGGTGGGGCGCGGCCGCTAAGCTATCGAACAATTGTTCGTAGCTGGAGGGTTTGCCGTGCGGGTGATGGGTGTCGACCCCGGTCTGACCCGGTGCGGTCTCTCGGTGGTCGAGAGTCGCGGCGGGCGGCAGGTCATCGCCCTGGACGTCGAGGTGGTGCGCACTCCGTCGGATCGCCCGCTGGCCGAACGGCTGCTGACCATCAGCGACGCGGTCGAGCACTGGATGGGAACGCATCTGCCGGACGTGATCGCCATCGAGCGCGTGTTCGCCAACGCCAACGCCAACACCGCGATGGGCACCGCGCAGGCCGCCGGTGTCATCGCGCTGTCGGCCGCTCGCCGCGGGATCGACGTGCACTTCCACACCCCCAGTGAGGTGAAGGCCGCCGTCACCGGAAACGGCCGAGCCGACAAGGCTCAGGTCACCGAGATGGTCACCCGCATCCTGAAACTGCAGTCCAAGCCGACGCCGGCCGACGCTGCGGACGCCCTGGCGCTGGCGATCTGCCACTGCTGGCGGGCGCCGATGATCGCGCGGATGGCCAGGGCCGAGGAGATGGCGGCGCAGCAGAAGCGGGCGTATCAGGCCCGGCTGAAGGCGGCCCGATGATCGCATCTGTCCGGGGAGAGGTACTTGAGATCGCCCTCGACCACGCGGTCATCGAGGCGGCCGGCGTGGGCTACAAGATCATGGCCACCCCGTCCACCCTGGCGACGCTGCGACGCGGCGACGAGACGCGGCTGATCACCGCGATGATCGTGCGCGAGGATTCCCAGACCCTCTACGGTTTCGCCGACGGTGAGGCACGGGATCTGTTCACCACGCTGCTCGGTGTCTCCGGCGTCGGGCCCAAGATCGCGCTGGCGACACTGGCGGTCTACGACGCCAATGCGTTGCGCCGTGCGCTTGCCGACGGTGATGTGGCCGCGCTGACCCGGGTGCCCGGAATCGGCAAGCGCGGCGCCGAGCGGATGGTGCTGGAGTTGCGCGACAAGATCGGCGCCATGCCCTCCGGTGGTGGTTCGGTCGCCGCGGTCGGTCACGCGGTGCGGGTGCCGGTGGTGGAAGCCCTTGTCGGACTTGGCTTTGCGGTCAAGCAGGCCGAGGACGCCTGTGACAAGGTGCTGGCCGACGATCCGGATGCGAGTACCTCAAGTGCGCTGCGCGCGGCGCTGTCGATGCTGGGTAAGAAGTGAGCCGGTTCGACGCGGAGTTCGAGGGCCCCTTCGACGACGGGGCCGACGAGCGTGACGTCTCGCCGGCGCTGACGGTCGGCGAGGGCGACATCGACGCCAGCCTGCGACCGCGCTCACTCGGTGAGTTCATCGGTCAGCCGCGGGTGCGCGAGCAGTTGCAATTGGTCCTCGAAGGGGCCAAGAACCGCGGCGGCACGCCGGACCACATCCTGCTGTCCGGACCGCCCGGACTGGGCAAGACGTCGCTGGCGATGATCATCGCCAGCGAGTTGGGCACCTCGTTGCGGGTCACCTCCGGCCCGGCCCTGGAACGCGCGGGCGACCTGGCGGCGATGCTGTCCAATCTCGTCGAGGGCGACGTGCTGTTCATCGACGAGATCCATCGCATCGCACGCCCGGCCGAGGAGATGCTCTATCTGGCCATGGAGGACTTCCGGGTCGACGTCGTCGTCGGCAAGGGACCCGGAGCGACATCCATCCCGCTTGAGGTGGCCCCGTTCACACTGGTCGGGGCCACCACCCGGTCCGGTGCGCTGACCGGCCCGCTGCGCGACCGGTTCGGTTTCACCGCCCACATGGACTTCTACGAGGCCGGCGAACTCGAGCGGGTGCTGTCGCGTTCGGCCGGCATCCTCGGCATCGACCTGGGCGGGGAGGCGGCCGCCGAGATCGCCCGCCGCTCCCGCGGCACCCCACGCATCGCCAACCGGCTGCTGCGCCGGGTACGCGACTACGCCGAGGTGCGTGCCGACGGGATCATCACCCGCGATATCGCCAAATCCGCGCTGGCGGTCTACGACGTCGACGAGCTGGGACTCGACCGGCTTGATCGCGCGGTGCTCACCGCACTGACCCGCAGCTTCGGCGGCGGACCGGTTGGGGTCTCGACGCTGGCGGTGGCTGTCGGCGAAGAGGCCACCACGGTCGAGGAGGTGTGCGAGCCTTTCCTGGTGCGCGCCGGAATGATCGCCCGAACCCCTCGCGGACGGGTTGCGACCCCGTTGGCCTGGAGCCATCTCGGAATGACGCCGCCACCGTCGGCCGGCGGAATCGGGCAGAGCGGACTGTTCGACTGATGGTCGTTGCTGCTCTGGTCTTCGCCGGACTGGCCGCGCTGTTACACGTCTACATCTTCACCATGGAATCGTTGACCTGGACCTCGCCGCGCACTCGAGCCGTGTTCGGTGTCAGCGCCGAGGAAGCCGCGGCCACCAAGGAGTTCGCCTTCAACCAAGGCTTCTACAACCTGTTCCTGGCCATCGTGACTGCAGCCGGGATCGTGATGTTCGCGATCGGAAACCGAAGCGCCGGTGCGGCTTTGGTGGTGGCGGGCGCCGGGTCGATGCTTGCTGCCGCACTGGTGCTGCTGCTGTCGGCACCGGACAAGTCCCGCCCGGCGGTCATCCAGGGCATCCTGCCGTTCATCGCCGTCGCACTGCTGGGTGTGGCACTGTTCTGACGTGCGCCCCGACGACTCCACTCTGTTCACCGGCGGCACGATCTGGACCGGCGAGCGCGACACCGACGCCGTGCTGGTGTCGGGCGGACTGGTGCGCGCCGTGGGGCAGCAGGCCCGCAACACCACGGCGGCCACGCTGGTCGATCTCGCGGGCGACTTCCTGATGCCGTCCTTCGGCGACGGACACGCCCATCCGCTCTACGGCGGACTGGAGGCCGCCGGGCCGGCGGTGCGGTCGTGCCGTTCGGTCGAGGAGATCATCAGTGCGGTGAAGCAATACGCCGATGCGCATCCGGATCATGACTGGATCGTCGGCGCCTCCTACGACAGCAGTCTCGCCCCCGGCGGACTCTTCGACTCCCGCTGGCTCGACGCGGCTGTCGCCGACCGGCCGGTGGTGTTGCGAGCCTGGGACTACCACACCGTGTGGTGCAACACCGAAGCGCTGAAACGCGCCGGTATCACCGCCGACACGCCCGACCCGGTCCTCGGTGAGATCCCGCACCGCGACGACGGATCGGTGCTCGGCACGTTGCGCGAGTGGGGAGCGGTCGATCTCGTGATGAGCGTGATGCCGGCGCCCGACGAGGACGTCCGCATCGCCGCACTGGGAACCGCGGCCGACTACCTTTTGGCGCGCGGTGTCACGTGGGTGCAGGACGCCTGGGTGGAACCCGCCGATGTTGCGACTTATGTGCGGGCCGCGAAGAACGACGCGCTGCGGATGCGGTTCAATCTGGCGCTCTACGCCGATCCGCGATACTTCGACACCCAGATGTCCCAGTTCGCCGAATCGCGATGGCAGGTCCAGGCAGCGGGGTGTCCGCTACTGACCGCGCAGACCGTGAAGTTCTTCGCCGACGGGGTGGTGGAGAACGAGACCGGCGCGCTACTGCAGTCTTACTGCTCAGGTCTGCACAGCCACGGTCTGCGCAACTGGGAGGGCGACTCGCTGGCACACGCCGCCCGGCAGGTCGATGATCTCGGCCTGCAGATCCATATCCACGCGATCGGCGACGCGGCGGTGCGCCAAGCGCTCGACGCAATCGAATATGTGGTGCGCCGCAACGGCGAGCGCGACCGCCGGCCGGTGATCGCCCATGTCCAGCTCGCCGACGATGCCGACATCGGACGCTTCGCCCAACTGGGTGTCATTCCGAACATGCAACCGCTGTGGGCCCAGATGGATGCACTGATGACGGTGCTGACGATTCCACGACTCGGTCCCGAGCGCGCCGACAAGCAGTACCGGATGGCCACCCTGGCCGACACCGGGGCGCCGCTGGCGCTGGGCTCGGACTGGCCGGTGTCATCGGGTCATCCGCTTGAGGGCATCGCGGTGGGGGTGTCGCGACAGACCCCCGGCGGCGATCCGCCCGGGGGATGGACCCCTCAGGAGATCCTGCCGATCGATCGCGCGCTGGCGGCGTACACAGCCGGGGTCGCCCATCAGGCCTTCGCTGAGAACACCTGGGGACGGATCGTCCCGGGTGCCAGCGCCGACTTCGTCCGGCTCGACCGCGACCCGCGCAGCACGGCGCCGCTGGAACTTCCCGGCGTCGTCGTGCGCGGAACCTACCTACAGGGTCGGCTCGTCTACTCGCGTTGATCGCTACGCCCGAAAGCGACGTTTTGGCGACGTCGACTCGCACTTCCTCGCCCAAATGTCGGGTTGGGCGGGGAGGGGCGGGGAAGGGCGGGGCTACTCGCCGGTGTAGGCCATCACGTGCTTGATGCGGGTGTAGTCCTCCAGGCCGTACATCGACAGGTCCTTGCCGTGGCCCGATGACTTGTAACCGCCGTGCGGCATCTCGGCAACAAGCGGGATGTGTGTGTTGATCCACACGCAGCCGAAGTCCAGGGCCGCCGAGACCCGCAGGGCGCGCTTGACGTCCTTGGTCCACACCGAGGAGGCCAGGCCGTACTCGACACCGTTGGCGAAAGCGATCGCCTCGTCCTCGTCGGAGAACGACTGCACCGTGATGACCGGTCCGAAGATCTCTTCCTGGATGTGCCGGTCGTCCTGGCGCAGACCGGTGATGACCGTCGGTTCGATGTAGAAACCCTTGTCGCCCTGACGTTTTCCGCCCGCGGCGAGCACAGCGTGCTTGGGGATGTCGGCCAGGAAGCCGAGCACCCGCTCCAACTGGTTGGGGTTGTTCACCGGCGGAATCCAGCCCTCCTCGTCATCGGCCGCGCGACCGAAGGTGGTGAACGCTCCGGCGGCCTGCTCGGCCAGGGCTGCCTCGAGGTCCTTGACCACGCCGGCCTGGGCCATCACCCGGGTCGCGGCGGTGCAGTCCTGGCCGGCGTTGAAGTAGCCCGCCACCGCGATCGCCTCGGCGGCGGCGGCGACGTCGGCGTCGTCGAAGACGATCACCGGCGCCTTGCCGCCGAGTTCGAGATGGGTGCGCTTGAGGTTGGCGCCGGCGCTGGTGGCCACCGCTCGTCCGGCGCCGACCGAACCGGTGATCGACACCATCTGCGGTGTCGGGTGCGCCACCACGCCCGCTCCGGTGGCGCGGTCGCCGCACACCACGTTGAGCACACCCGGCGGGAAGTGCTTGGAGGCGATCTCGGCGAGCATCACCGAGGAGACCGGAGTGGTGTCGCTGGGCTTGAGCACCACGGTGTTCCCGGCGGCGATGGCCGGGCAGAACTTCCAAATCGCCATCATCATCGGGTAGTTCCACGGCGCGACCTGGCCGATGACGCCGACCGGCTCGCGGCGGATCCACGAGGTGTGGTCGGCCATGTATTCACCGGCTGACTTGCCCTCGAGAACCCGTGCGGCGCCGGCGAAGAACCGGATCTGATCCAGCATGGGGGGAATTTCTTCGGCCATCGTCACGTGCTTGGGCTTGCCGGTGTTGCGGCCCTCGGCGACGACGAGCTCCGCGGCATGCTTCTCCACATCGTCGGCGAAGGCCAGCAGCGCCTTCTGCCGCTGCGACGGGGTGGTCTTCTTCCAGTCGGCGAACGCGGCGGAGGCGGCCTTATAGGCCTTGTCGATGTCCTCCTCGTTGGAAATCGGTGCGGTGCCGTACTTCTCACCGGTCGAGGGGTCGACGATCGGCATGGTGGCGCCGCCCACGGAGTCGACGTGCTCGCCGTTGATGAAGTTCTTGACGGTGGTCATGGAAGGTCCCTTCGTGTTCGTTACAGGTCGGTGAGAATCTGGGCGAGAACGTCGAGGCCCTCGAGGAGCAGTTCGTCGCTGATGGACAACGGCGGCAGGAATCTCAGGATGTTGCCGAAGGTGCCGCAGGACAGCACGATGACCCCCTGTGCGTGCGCCCTGGTGCACAACGCCTTGGTCAGTTCCGCGTCCGGCTCGCCGCTGCCGGATTTCACCAACTCGACGGCGATCATCGCGCCCCGGCCGCGGACGTCGCCGATCCGATCGTCGTCGGCCTGCATGCGGTGCAGCTTGTCCTTCATCACCCGCTCGATCTGCTTGGCGCGATCGAGCATGCCGTCCATCTCGAGGGTTTCGATGGTGCCGAGCGCTGCCGCGCACGCCACCGGGTTACCGCCGTAGGTGCCGCCCAATCCGCTCACGTGCGGAGCGTCCATGATGTCGGCGCGGCCGGTCACCGCAGAGAGCGGAAGACCGTCGGCGATGCCCTTGGCGGTCACGATCAGATCGGGCACGATGCCCTCGTCCTCACAGGCGAACATCTGCCCGGTGCGGCCGAACCCGCTCTGCACCTCGTCGGCGATGAACACCACGTCGTTATCGGTGCACCAGGCCCGCAGCGCGAGCAGGAAGCCCGGTGCGGGAACGATGAATCCGCCCTCGCCCTGAACCGGTTCGATGATGACCGCGGCGAGATTGGCGGCGCCGATCTGCTTGTCGATCACGGTCAGCGCCCGTTCGGCCGCCAGCTCGCCGTTGGTGGCCCACTCCTTGTTGATCAGGCCGTCACGGTAGGGATAGGACATCGGCGCGCGGTAGATCTCCCCGGCGAACGGCCCGAAGCCGCTCTTGTAGGGCATCGACTTGGCGGTCAGCGCCATCGTGAGGTTGGTGCGGCCGTGGTAGGCGTGGTCGAAGCAGACCACCGCTTGGCGCTTGGTGTAGGAACGGGCGATCTTGATCGCGTTCTCCACCGCTTCGGCGCCGGAGTTGAACAGTGCGCTGCGCTTCTCATGCGAGCCGGGGGTCAGCCGGTTGAGGTGCTCGGCGACGGCGATGTATTCCTCGTACGGCGTCACCATGAAGCAGGTGTGGGTGAAGTCGGCCACCTGCTCGCGGACCGCGTCGACCACTCGCGGCGAGGAGTTGCCGATAGTGGTGACCGCGATACCCGAGCCCAGGTCGATCAGCCGGTTGCCGTCGACGTCCTCGAGGATGCCGCCGTAGGCCCGCGCGCAGGACACCGGCATGGTCACCCCGACCGCCCGGGACACCGCCGCGGTGCGGCGTTCGGTCATCGCCAGTGATTTCGGGCCGGGGATCGCAGTCACGAGTTTGCGACTCTGTTCGACGGTGCTCACGTCGGTTCTCCTGTACGGGGTCGGCGAATGGATCGGCGCGGTGAAAAAGAGCCTAGACCGGTCGGGCCGTCGAACGACTGACTATTCAAGCGGTCCCGACAGCGGGACGCCGTCGGCCCGGTCGATGGTGGCGAACGCCGGCACCGCCTGGCGGCGCAGCCGTCGCACCTGATGCACGGGGTGTCCGAGAGCGACCACCGTTGCCAGTGCCCACCCGGTGGGTGCGCCGAGGAGATCTTTTACGGCATCCTCTGCTCGGATGAGCATGGTCGTGAGCACACCGCCAAGACCTTCGTCGCGGGCGGCGAGCAGGATGTTCCAGGCGAACGGGTAGACCGACGCCCCTCCGGCGAAGCTGTAGCGGGGGGAGTCGCGGTCCACGGCCGCCAGGGCGGCCAGGTCGACGAATACCGCGAGCAGGACCGGGGCCCGGTCGAAATGCGCAGCCAGACCCTGATCCGCGGCTGCCCGCACCTCTTCCGGAGCCGACGCGACGGCGCGGGCCTCGGCATCGGGATCGTTGCCCGGGGCCCAGGGCCGCATGCCGGCGGCGCTCATCGCCAGGTAGTCGCGCCATCCCGCCAGGTAGAGCTCCCGCAATGCCCGGCGGATCGCCGGGTCCTTGACCACGACGACATGCCAGGCCTGCGCGTTGGCCCCGCTGGGGGCGAACCGCGCGGTGTCGAGCACTCGGGCCACCACCTCGTCGGGAACCGGGGTGTCGGTGAACTCCCGCACCGCCCCGGTGGTGCGCAACGCCTCGATGAGGTCCATCCGGTAGATCTTCGCCGTGCGCCACGCCCCAGGGCAATGGGGGTGGCCGGTGCCGGTTGCTGGGGGTGGCACACTGGTCTGACGCGGGATCCGCGATCGCGGTCCCGGACACAGCCGACCCGAGAGACATGCGCTGCCATGAATCAACTAGTGAGCTTCCTGCCCCTGATCATCATCATGGGCGCGTTCATGTTCTTCGCCTCCCGCCGCCAGCGGAAAGCCATGCAGGCCACCATCGACCTGCACGACTCGCTGGGGGTCGGCGACCGGGTGCACACCACCTCCGGCCTGCAGGGCACCATCACGGGGCTGAGCGACGACACCGTGGACCTGGAGATCGCCCCCGGTGTGGTCACCCGCTGGATGAAGCTGGCGGTCCGGGACCGGATCGAGCCGGAGGAGTCCTTCACCGAGGGTGCCGAACTGACCGACAGCGACGCCGATCGGCTGTCCAAGGACTGAGCCGCGGGCCGCGCCCCGTACCCTTTGCGGGGAGCGCGGCGGGCCGCCCGGGGCGGACCGCGGCAGACGACTAGGAGAATCTTCACGTGGCATCGACTTCGGCCCCGGTGCGTCCGTACCGCTGGCTGGCGCTGTTCCTCGTCCTGCTGATCGGGGTTTACCTGCTGGTTTTCCTGACCGGCAACAAGGTGGCCAAGCCCAAGCTCGGTATCGACCTGCAGGGCGGCACCCGCGTCACGCTGACCGCGCGCACGCCGGACGGGTCCAAGCCCACCCGTGAGGCGCTCACGCAGGCCGAGCAGATCATCAGCGCCCGCGTCAACGGCCTGGGTGTGTCGGGATCCGAGGTCGTCATCGACGGCGACAACCTGGTCATCACGGTTCCCGGCAACGACAGCAGCGAGGCCCGCAACCTCGGGCAGACCGCCCGGCTTTACGTGCGGCCGGTGATCGGCCAGCCCATCCCGGTCGAGGCCGTCAACAAGAAGACCAACGAGGCGGGTCCCGGCGCAGGGGGTCCCTCCGGTGCGCCGCCGGCCCCCGGAGCCCCGGGCACCTCGCCCCCCCCGCCGGCTCCGCCGGCGTCGAGTGCCCCGCCGGCTCCGCCGGCGTCGAGAGCGCCGTCCAGCCCGGCGCCGCAGCCGCGACCGTTCCCGCTGGAGCCCACACCGTCGCCGGCTCCGCCCGCGCCGTCCAGCCCGGCGCCCTCGTCGGCCGCGCCCTCGTCGGCTGCGCCGACGCCACCGCCGCCAACCGGACCGCCGGGGGCGCCGGGGAAGCCCGGCCCGGTCGGACCGCCGGACAACAAGACCGATCACGCCGGCCGGATCAAGTTCGAGAAGGAACTGCGTCAGAGCACGAACCAGACGCTGCTGATCTTCGCCGTGCAGTACGTCGCGCAGAACTGCGACAAGGAAGACCCGCTGGCCGGCAACGACGACCCGAACCTGCCGCTGGTGACCTGCTCGCAGGATAAGAAGTACGTCTACATCCTGGACAAGTCGATCATCGCCGGCGATCAGATCAAGACCGCCGACTCCGGCTTCGATCAGCAGAGCGGCGCCTACGTGGTCAACCTCGAGTTCAAGGACGAGGCCGCCAAGACGTGGGCCGACTTCACCGCCGCCAACATCGGTACCCAGACCGCCTTCACGCTCGACTCCAAGGTGGTCAGTGCCCCGCAGATCCGCGAGGCCATCCCCGGTGGGCGCACCCAGATCAGCGGCGGCGATCCGCCGTTCACCGCCGATAGCGCGCGGACACTTGCCAATGTGCTCAAGTACGGTTCGCTGCCACTGTCCTTCGAGTCCTCGGAAGCTGAAACCGTATCCGCGACACTGGGATTGACCTCGCTGCGGGCCGGCCTGATCGCCGGCGCCATCGGCCTGGTGGCGGTGCTGCTGTACTCACTGCTCTATTACCGGGTCCTGGGCCTGCTCACCCTGCTGTCACTGGTGGCATCAGGGGCCATGGTTTACGGCATCCTGGTGCTACTGGGCCGCTATATCAACTACACCCTCGATCTCGCCGGCATCGCCGGTCTGATCATCGGCATCGGCACCACCGCGGACTCCTTCGTGGTGTTCTTCGAACGCATCAAGGACGAGATTCGTGAGGGACGGTCGTTCCGTTCCGCGGTCCCGCGCGGCTGGGCACGGGCCCGTAAGACGATCCTGTCCGGATCGGGCGTCAGCTTCCTGGCTGCCGCGGTGCTCTACTTCCTTGCCGTCGGTCAGGTGAAGGGCTTCGCCTTCACCCTCGGACTCACGACCATCCTCGACGTGGTCGTGGTGTTCCTGGTGACCTGGCCGCTGGTCTACCTGGCATCCAAGTCGACCACACTGGCCAAACCCGCCTTCAACGGTCTCGGTGCGGTCCAACAGATCGCGCGCGAGCGCCGGGCGGTTGCCGCGGCCGCGGGACGGGGATAACTCATGGCAGACAACACCAACGACACCGTCGAGGAGAGCGTGGAAAAGACCATCGAAGAGACGGTCCTGACCGAATCCGCCGACGCGCAACTCCCCAAGCACAGCTTCTTCAACCGGCTCTACACCGGCACCGGCGGATTCGATGTGATGGGCCGGCGCAAACTGCTGTTCGCCATCACCGCTTTGCTGGTTGCCATCGGCGTCGCCAGCATCGTGCTGAAGGGTTTCACCTTCGGCATCGACTTTCAGGGCGGTACCAAGGTCGGCTTCCCCAAGGGTGACGCGACCGTCAGTCAGGTCCAAGAGGTCTTCACCAGTGCCATCGGTAATGCCCCGGAGTCGGTGGTGCTGGTCGGAAACGGGGCTTCGGCCACTGTGCAGATCCGGTCGGAGACCCTGACCAACGAAGAAACCGAGAAGCTGCGCAACGTGCTGTTCGAAAAGTTCCAGCCCAAGGGTTCGGACGGCAAGCCGAGCAAGCAGGCCATCAGTGACTCCGCGGTCTCGGAGACCTGGGGCGGCCAGATCACCAAGAAGGCGCTCATCGCCTTGGCGGTGTTCCTGGTTCTGGTCGGTATCTACATCACCATCCGCTACGAGAAGTTCATGGCGATCGCCGCGTTGGGGTCGCTGTTCCTCGATCTCATCACCACTGCCGGCATCTACTCGCTGGTCGGATTCGAGGTCACCCCGGCCACGGTGATCGGACTGCTGACGATCCTGGGCTACTCGCTCTATGACACCGTCATCGTGTTCGACAAGGTTGAGGAGAACACCAAGGGCTTCGAGCACACCACGCGACGCACTTTCGCCGAACAGGCCAACCTGGCGGTCAACCAGACCTTCATGCGCTCGATCAACACCAGTCTGATCTCGCTCATGCCGGTGGCGTCGCTGATGATCGTCGCGGTCTGGCTGCTCGGCGTCGGCACGCTCAAGGACCTCGCACTGGTAATGCTCATCGGCATCCTGGTGGGCACCTACTCATCGATTTTCTTCGCCACGCCGTTGATGGTGTCGTTGCGGGAGCGCACCGAACTGGTGCGCAACCACACCCGCCGGGTGCTCAAGCGACGCAAGCCGTCTGACTCCGGGGAATCGGCCTCGGTCGGGGTCACCGACGCTGTGGCGGCTGCAGCGGCGGGTTCCACCCCCGCGCCGGGTGCGCGTCCGGTGCGGCCGAACCGCCCGTCCGGCAAGCGCACCCGCAAGTAGGCCCGCCGTGGCTCTCAGGCGCAGCCGTGCGGCCGCGGTCTCGATAGCGGTCGGGCTCGTCGTGCTCGCACCGTGGGCGCTGGCCGGCTGCGGCAGCGGCGCTGCGACGGCGGTCAACTTCGCCGTCGATGGGACGCTCGGCACTTACAACACCAACACCGTCAACGGCGCCGCCTCTGCAGGCCCGCAGGCGTTCGCCCGGGTGCTGACCGGCTTCAGCTTCCACGGCCCCGACGGTCAGGCGCTGGCCGACCGTGACTTCGGCTCGGTCACGGTGGCAGGTCGCGAACCGCTGGTGCTGGACTACCAGATCGACGATGCCGCGGTCTATTCCGACGGTAAGCCGGTCACCTGTGACGACATGGTCCTGACCTGGGCCGCCCAATCCGGACGTTTTCCGGGTTTCGACGCGGCCAGCCAGGCCGGTTATCTCGACATGTCCGGGATCGACTGCCAGCCGGGCGCCAAGAAGGCCCGGGTCACCTTCTTCCCGGGCCGCGCGGTCACCGATTACACCGATCTGTTCACAGCGACGTCGATGATGCCCTCGCATGTGATCGGCGACGAACTGGGTATCGACGTCACGTCGTCGATCTTCGGCGGTGACCCGGCGACCATCGCGCGGATCGCCGACGCCTGGAACACCGGGTGGGATCTCAAGACCGATCTGGACCTCAAGCGGTTCCCGTCCACGGGTCCGTACAAGATCGACGCGGTCCTCGACGGCGGCGCGGTGGTGCTGACCGCCAACGACAAGTGGTGGGGAACCAAACCGGTCACCAAGCGGGTCACCGTATGGCCGCACGGGGTTGACGTTCAGGACCGGGTCAACAACGGCACCTTCCATGTGGTCGACGTGGCCACCGGTTCGTCGGGCACCCTCACCGCACCGGATGACTATCAGCTCGCGCAGATCCCCTCCGGCGGTGTCGAACAACTCATCTTCGCGGCCCAGGGTGCGCTGTCCACGCCGCAGGTCCGCCGCGCGATGTCGCTGTGCGCTCCGCGTGATGTGATCGCGGCCAATGCCGAGATGCCGATCGTCAACTCCCGGCTCAACCCGACGGCCGACAACGCCTACAGCGCGGCCGAATCCGTCGCCGAGGCGGGCCAGTTCAGTGTGGCGAATCCGGATGCGGCCCGAGTCGCTCTCAACGGAGTGCCGGTGACCGTCCGGATCGGGTACCAGTCGCCGAATCCTCGGCTGGCCGCGACCATCGCCGCCATCACCAAGTCCTGTCAGGCCGCCGGTATCACCGTGGAGGACATGACATCGGGCTCCACCGGTCCGCAGTCGTTGCGGGACAATCAGATCGACGCACTGCTGGCCAGCACCGGCGGCGCGACGGGCAGCGGGTCGACGGGATCGTCAGCACTGGACGCCTACGCACTGCACACCGGCAACGGCAACAATCTGCCGGCGTACTCCAATCCGCAGATCGACGGCATCATCTCCGCGCTCGCGGTGACCACCGATCCCAAGGAACAGGCTCGGTTGCTCGCCGACGCCTCGCCGATCCTGTGGGCCGACGTGCCTACCCTTCCGCTCTACCGGCAGGAACGCACGGTGCTGTGGTCCAAGAAGATGTTCGGGGTGCTGGCCAATCCCACCAAATGGGGCGCGGGCTGGAACATGGACCGCTGGAAGTTGCAGCAGTGAGCGCCGGCGATGTCAGTTCGGTGATCGCCGCGCTGACCCGGCAGGTGGCGGACTTCCCGCAACCCGGTGTGCTGTTCCGGGATCTGACCCCGGTGCTTGCCGACAAGCACGGGTTCGCCGCGGTCACCGACGCATTGGCCCGCGCCGTCGATGGTGCTGACCTGATCGCCGGTATCGACGCCCGCGGGTTCCTGCTCGGCGGCGCGGTGGCCCATCGCCTCGGCGTCGGTGTGCTGGCGATCCGCAAGGGCGGCAAGCTGCCGCCCCCGGTGCACAGCCGCACCTATGACCTCGAATACGGCACCGCGACCCTGGAGATACCGGTCGACGCGATCGACCTGAGGTCCTGCCGGGTCGCCGTCGTCGACGACGTCCTGGCCACCGGCGGCACGGTGGCCGCCGCCCGTGATCTGCTCAGCACCGCCGGCGCGCAGGTGACGATGGCCGCCGTGGTGATGGAGCTGGCCGCCCTGGGTGGACGGGACGTGCTGGCCCCACTGCCGGTGCACAGCCTCCAGCAGGTCTAGCCGCGATATCCTTCGGGTGGGAACCGGAGGTGAGCATGGCGGAGCAGGCGGGTGGACCGTTGCAGCCGCTGAAGCTCGCCGAGACCGCGGAAGCCCCGAAACCGACCAGCGCCTCCCGCCGGGTGCGGGCTCGGCTGGCACGCAGGATGACCTCGGCGCGCAACGCGCTCAACCCGGTGCTCGAACCGCTGGTGGCGGTGCACCGCGAGTTCTACCCGAAAGCCGATCTGGCGATCCTTCAGCGGGCCTACGAGGTGGCCGAGGAACGGCATGCCAGCCAGCTGCGCCGCTCCGGGGATCCCTACATCACCCACCCTCTGGCGGTCGCCAGCATCCTGGCCGAACTCGGTATGGACACCACGACACTGGTTGCCGCGCTGCTGCACGACACGGTGGAGGACACCGGTTACACGCTGGATGCGCTGACTGCCGAGTTCGGCGAGGAGGTCGGCCACCTCGTCGACGGCGTCACCAAACTCGACAAGGTCGTGCTGGGCACCGCGGCCGAGGGCGAGACCATCCGCAAGATGATCATCGCAATGGCCCGCGATCCTCGGGTGCTGGTGATCAAGGTGGCCGACCGGCTGCACAATATGCGCACCATGCGGTTCCTGCCGCCGGAGAAGCAGGCACGCAAGGCGACCGAGACGCTGGAAGTGATTGCGCCCCTTGCGCATCGGCTCGGCATGGCGACGGTCAAGTGGGAACTCGAGGATCTGTCATTCGCGATCCTGCACCCCAAGCGCTACGACGAGATCGTCCGCCTGGTCGCCGACCGGGCGCCCTCGCGCGACACCTACCTGGCCAAGGTCCGGGGCGAGATCAACGCGGCTCTCGGCGCCATGAAGATCAATGCAACCGTGGAGGGCCGGCCCAAGCACTACTGGTCGATCTATCAGAAGATGATCGTCAAGGGCCGCGACTTCGACGATATTCACGACCTGGTCGGTGTGCGCATCCTGTGCGAGGAGATCCGCGACTGCTACGCGGCGGTCGGCGTCGTGCACTCGCTGTGGCAGCCGATGCCCGGCCGTTTCAAGGACTACATCGCCCAACCGCGGTTCGGGGTGTACCAGTCGCTGCACACCACCGTCGTCGGCCCGGAGGGCAAACCGCTGGAGGTGCAGATCCGTACCCGCGATATGCACCGCACCGCCGAATACGGCATCGCCGCGCACTGGCGCTACAAGGAGACCAAGGGGCGCAACGGAGTCGCCCATCCGCACGCCGCGGCCGAGGTCGACGACATGGCCTGGATGCGACAGTTGCTTGACTGGCAGCGGGAGGCCGCCGATCCGGGCGAGTTCCTGGAGTCGTTGCGCTACGACCTGGCCGTCCAGGAGATCTTCGTGTTCACCCCCAAAGGCGACGTCATCATGCTGCCGGCCGGGTCCACCCCGGTGGATTTCGCCTATGCGGTGCACACCGAGGTGGGCCACCGCTGTATCGGTGCCCGGGTCAACGGCCGGCTGGTCGCTCTGGAGCGCAAGCTCGAAAACGGTGCACTGGTCGAGGTTTTCACCTCCAAGGCGCCCAACGCCGGTCCGTCGCGGGACTGGCAGAGCTTCGTGGTGTCCCCGCGCGCCAAGGCCAAGATCCGCCAGTGGTTCGCCAAGGAGCGTCGCGAGGAGGCCCTCGAGGCCGGCAAGGACGCGATCGCCCGCGAGGTACGCCGCGGTGGGCTTCCGCTGCAGCGGCTGGTCAACGGTGAGGCGATGACGGCGCTGGCCTCCGAACTGCGCTACGCCGACGTCTCCTCGCTCTACACCGCCGTCGGCGAGGGACACGTCTCGCCGCGCCACGTCGTGCAGCGGTTGCTGGCCCAGATCGGCGGGGCAGAGGACGCCGAGGACGAACTCGCCGAGCGGGCAACTCCGCTGACCATGCCGACGCGGCAGCGCGACACCGAGGACAGCGGTGTGGCGGTGCCGGGTGCGCCCGGGACGCTGACCAAACTCGCCAAGTGCTGCACCCCGGTGCCCGGCGACAACATCATGGGCTTCGTCACCCGCGGCGGCGGGGTCAGCGTGCACCGGACCGACTGCACCAACGCCGCAGACCTGCAGCAGCAGTCCGAGCGCATCATCGAGGTGCTGTGGGCGCCGTCACCGACGTCGGTGTTCCTGGTCGCCATCCAGGTCGAGGCACTCGACCGGCACCGGCTGCTCTCCGATGTCACCCGGGTGCTCGCCGACGAGCGGGTCAACATCCTCTCGGCTCAGGTGACGACATCCGATGACCGGGTCGCGATCAGTCGCTTCACTTTTGAGATGGGTGACCCCAAACATCTCGGCCACGTGCTGAACGCCGTGCGCAATGTGGAGGGTGTCTACGACGTGTACCGAGTAACTTCCGCCGCCTGACGGTGCCGCCGAGGAACTCGGCGAAGAAGGAGCGAGATAATCTCTTCAGGTCTCACACGGCACTATCTATAATCTCGGTGTTATGGATTCCGCTCGTCGGTTCTCGTTGCTCATCGGCTCTGTCGCGTTCGCATCCGGGGTCGGCTTGGCCCTTTCAGCGCCGGCCACTGCTGAACCGGGAGAAAATCCGTGTGCGGGGCCGACGACTTTGATCTGTCAGCTATTACCCGTCGCGCCCGAGCTGACCGACGACGTCGACCTATCGGGCCGGCACTCCGGTCTTCTGCTCGAC
>JAPOKC010000041.1 GCA_029977845.1 Mycobacteriaceae bacterium
TGCGCATCAAGGACGAGGCCCTCATCGCCGCGGCCACCTTGAGTGATCGCTACATCACCAGCCGCTTCCTGCCGGACAAGGCCATCGACCTGGTCGATGAGGCCGCCTCCCGGCTGCGGATGGAGATCGACTCCCGGCCCGTCGAGGTCGATGAGGTCGAGCGGCTGGTCCGTCGCCTCGAGATCGAGGAGATGGCGCTGGAGAAGGAGGAGGACGCCGCGTCGGCGGACCGGCTGGAGAAGCTGCGCGCGGAGCTGGCCGATCTGCGAGAGAAGCTGTCGGAGTTGACAACTCGGTGGCAGAACGAGAAGAACGCCATCGACATCGTCCGCGAGATCAAGGAACAGCTCGAGGTGTTGCGTGGCGAGGCCGACCGGGCCGAGCGCGATGGCGACCTGGCCAAGGCGGCCGAGCTGCGTTACGGCCGGATCCCCGAACTGGAGAAGAAGCTCGACGCGGCTGTGCCACAGGCGCAGGCCCGCGAGAGCGTCATGCTCAAGGAGGAGGTCGGTCCGGACGACATCGCCGATGTGGTGGCCGCCTGGACCGGCATCCCGGCCGGCCGGCTCATGGAAGGCGAGACGGCCAAGCTGCTGCGGATGGAGGAGGAACTCGGCAAGCGGGTGATCGGGCAGCGGGCGGCCGTCGTGGCCGTCTCCGATGCGGTCCGGCGCAGCCGGGCCGGGGTCGCCGATCCCAACCGGCCCACCGGATCGTTCCTGTTCCTCGGACCGACCGGCGTCGGCAAGACCGAGTTGGCCAAGGCGCTGGCGGACTTCCTGTTCGACGACGAGCGGGCCATGGTCCGTATCGACATGAGTGAGTACGGCGAGAAGCACTCCGTGGCCCGCTTGGTCGGTGCGCCTCCCGGTTACATCGGCTACGACCAGGGCGGCCAGCTGACCGAGGCGGTGCGCCGCCGGCCCTACACGGTGGTGCTCTTCGACGAGGTCGAGAAGGCCCACCCGGATGTGTTCGACGTGCTGCTGCAGGTGCTCGACGAGGGCCGGCTCACCGACGGACAGGGCCGAACGGTGGACTTCCGCAACACCATCCTGATCCTGACCTCCAACCTCGGCGCCGGCGGCGACGACGAGCAGGTGATGGCGGCGGTGCGGGCGAAGTTCAAGCCGGAGTTCATCAACCGGCTCGACGACGTGCTGATCTTCGACGCGCTGAGCCCGGACGAACTGGTCAGCATCGTCGACATCCAGCTGGCCCAGCTGCAGAAGCGGCTGAGTCAGCGGAGGCTGGAACTGCAGGTGTCGCTGGCGGCCAAGGAATGGCTGGCAGAGCGGGGCTTCGATCCGCTCTACGGCGCCCGTCCACTGCGCCGGCTGGTGCAGCAGGCCATCGGCGACCAGCTGGCCAAGATGCTACTGGCCGGCGAGATCCACGACGGCGATGTGGTCCCGGTGAACGTCTCGCCCGAAGGCGACACGCTCATCCTGGGATGAGCGCTTGCGCCAAGACCGCCCAGTTGGGCTGAAACGACACGAAAGCCCCCGCACACTGCGGGGGCTTTCGTGTCGAAACGGTTACGCTAGGCCCGATGGTCCCATTCTGGTTCACGCTGTCCGCACTGTGCTTTGTCGGTGCGGCCGTGCTGCTGTACATCGACATCGGCCGCCGCCGCGGACTCGGACGTCGCCGCAAGTCCTGGGCGCGCGCGCACGGATTCGATTACGAGCAGGAGTCCAGCGGGATCGTCGACCGCTGGACACGCGGTGTGATGTCGACTGTCGGTGACGTCACCGCCCGCAATGTGGTGCTCGGCCAGATCCGTGGTGAGGCCGTGTACATCTTCGATCTCGAGGATGTCGCCACCGTGATCGCCCTGCACCGCAAGGTGGGAACGAACGTCGTGATGGACCTGCGACTCAAGGGCGTCAAGGAACCGCGCGAAACCGACGTCTGGCTGCTCGGCGCCATCGGACCGCGAATGGTCTACTCCAACAACCTCGATGCGGCCCGCCGCGCCTGCGACCGACGGATGGTGACGTTCGCCCACACCGCATCCGACTGCGCCGAGGTGCTGTGGAACGAGCAGAACTGGACCTTGCTCGCGATGCCGATCTCCTCGACCCGCGCTCAGTGGGACGAGGGTATGCGCACCGTGCGGCAGTTCAACGATCTGCTGCGGGTGCTGCCGCCGATCCCGGCTCAGGCCGCCGCCGCACAGTCAACCGCCCGGCATGCCGCGGCGAACCGGCAGAGCGGGGGAGATGCCTCGGCGCTTCGCCCGCAGCCTCCGCAGGCCGGCACGCAGGCCCCTAACCTTCAGCGCTGAGCGGCGTCGATAGGGTGGCGGGATGCCTCGCCCAGTCGCGCTGATCACCGGCCCCACCTCGGGCCTGGGCGAAGGCTATGCCCGCCGGTTTGCTCGCGACGGCCACGATCTGGTGCTGGTGGCCCGTGATGAGCGACGACTCAACGACCTGGCCGGTGAACTCGTCGCGACGCACGGAATCAAAGCCGAGGTGTGCGTCGCCGATCTGTCACTGGCCGCAGACCGGGCGTGTGTCGCCGACCGTGTCGCCGCGGGTGTGCAGGTGCTCGTCAACAACGCCGGCTTCGGAACGTCGGGGGAGTTCTGGACCGCCGAACCCGTTGTGCTGCAACGCCAACTCGATGTCAACGTCACATCTGTAATGCAGCTGACCCGCGCAGCCCTGCCGCCTATGATCGCGGCCGGCCGCGGAACTGTCCTCAACATCGCCAGCGTCGCGGGCCTGCTCCCCGGCCGGGGATCGACCTACGCGGCATCGAAGGCCTGGGTGGTGTTCTTCTCCGAGGGGCTGGCCAACGGACTGGCCGGCACCGGCGTGGGCGTGCACGCCATCTGCCCGGGGTTCGTGCACACCGAATTTCACCAGCGGGCGGGTATCGACATGGGGTCGTTGCCCGGCCCACTGTGGCTCGACGTCGACGATGTGGTCGCCGAGAGTCTGGCCGACGTAGCCAAGGGCAAGGTCGTGAGCATTCCCGGCCTGCAGTACAAAGCGCTGACCACCGTGGGGCGGATCATTCCGCGCGGACTGGTCCGGGCATTCACCAAGACGATGGGACGAGGCCGTGACCGCACCTGAACTCAACGCCGCCGAACGTGCCGAACTGGCCGAACTGGTTCGTCGGCTGTCGGTGGTGCATGGACGGGTCACCCTGTCCTCCGGCAAGGAGGCCGACTACTACGTCGATCTGCGTCGGGCCACCCTGCACCACCAGGCCGCCCCACTGATCGGGCGGCTGATGCGCGAGCTCACCGCCGACTGGGACTACGCCTCCGTGGGTGGACTCACCATGGGCGCCGATCCGGTCGCCTGTGCGGTCATGCACGCCCCGGGGCGGCCGATCGACGCGTTCGTCGTCCGGAAAGCGACGAAAACCCATGGCCTGCAACGCCTCATCGAAGGTGCGGAGGTGGCCGGAGCCCGCGTCCTGGTGGTCGAGGACACCAGCACCACCGGCGGATCCGCCCTGACGGCGGTGCGTGCCGTCCGTGACGCCGGCGCCACGGTGGTGGGGGTGGCCACCGTGGTCGACCGCGCCACCGGTGCCGCGGAGACCATCGAGGCGGAGGGGGTTCCCTACCGCAGCATCCTCGGTCTGGCGGACCTCGGCCTGGTGTGAACGAAACACAGGACGAAGTCCAGTGGGATGACGTTGTCGACGTGATCTGCGTGGGGTCGACGCCGGGAGTCCTGGCATATCTGACCGCCTGCGCGGCAAGCGATCTCGACGTTCTGCATCTTGCCGCGCCGGTCGAGTTCGATGACGACACCGCAGCCCTCGTCGCCGCGATGACTGAGGATCTCGATCCCGGTCCCGGTGAACCCGAACCGGTGACGACCAGGGCGGTGCCGGACCCGTTGCGCCGTGACGCGCGCGGGCGGCCGGACACCCTGGACCCGTTCATCGGCGAGCAGTTGCGGATCTGGTCCGCCCGTTGCGCGGGATCACCGTTCGGGGTGATGCTCACCGAGGTGCCGGGTTTCTTCGTCCGGATGCGCACCGACGACGACGAGATCATCACCGCGGCAGCGATCCCCGATGGCGCGGGAACTGATTCCCCGACAGGAACTTTCGAGGGTCTGATGTACGAGGAGGGCCGGTTGGCGGGAGCGGTCGTGGTGGGGGAATCCGGGTCGCGGATCATCCGGGCCGAGGCAGGTCTGGCGCTGCCGATCGGGCCCGCCGGCCAGTGGCCGGCGTCGCGGCCGCTCTCGTTGGTGAGCCGGCCGGCCGGCCGCTTCGCCCGCATCGAGGTTCTGGAATCTCCAGATCATGACTGAACCCGGGCCCACCGAATGGTCGACCGGCGCCCCAGGCGTCGGCCCGTGGCGGGACGTCAACGCATCGCCAGCGCCGGATGATCCCCGCTACGACCCGGACCTGTTGGCACACGGCGACACCCGCAACGTCGTCGACGCGTACCGCTACTGGACGCGGGAGGCGATCGTCGCCGATATCGATCGTCGTCGGCATCGGTTGCACGTGGCGATCGAGAACTTCGGCAATGACGCCAATATCGGCGCGGTGGTCCGTACCGCCAACGCGTTCGCAGTCGACACCGTCCATATCGTCGGCCGCCGCCGGTGGAACCGTCGCGGGGCGATGGTGACCGACCGGTACCAGCACCTCCAGCATCACGACAGCACCGCCGAACTGCTGGACTTCGCGGCCGGGGCAGGCCTGACCGTCATCGCGGTCGACAACATCGCCGGTGCGGTTCCGATCGAGCAGACCGCGCTACCGCGGGACGCGCTGTTGCTGTTCGGTCAGGAGGGTCCGGGCATCTCCGCGGAAGCCACTGCCGGCGCCGCGCAGACCGTGTCGATCGCCCAATTCGGATCGACCCGCAGCATCAACGCGGCGGTGGCGGCCGGCATCGCGATGCACACCTGGATCCGGCAGTGGGCGGACCTCACCCAGGCCTGGTAGGGAAGGATCACCGGTCATGAGCCAGCAGTGGGCGAATCGAGCGGCCGGTGCCGAGGAGGCGATCGTCGCGCGCCACCTCCGGCGGCTGTGGCAGGTTCCGGCCACACAGCTCGGGGTGGTGGGTTGGCCGCCCACGGCCAGGGACCGTGCCTTCGGACGCTGGCACTACTGGTGGCAGGCGCATCTGCTGGACACCCTCGTCGATGCACAACTCCGTGATCCTCGGCCGGATCGGGTGGACCGGATCCGGCGGCAGATCAATGGGCACCGCACCCGCAACCTTGGACGCTGGACCAACAACTACTACGACGACATGGCTTGGCTCGCACTGGCATTGGAGCGCGCCGGGCGGCTGGCCGGTGTGCAGCGTCCCGCGGCGCTGCGCACGCTGGCCGATCAGCTGTTCGACTCCTGGGCGCCGGAGGACGGCGGCGGCATTCCGTGGCGCAAGCAGGATCAGTTCTTCAACGCGCCGGCCAACGGGCCCGCCGGGATCTTCCTGGCCCGCTACGGGCTGTTACGGCGTGCGCAGCAGATGGCCGACTGGATCGACGAAACGCTCATCGACCCCGAGACGCATCTGGTGTTCGACGGCCTCAACGACGGCTCACTGGTGCGGGCCCAGTACACCTACTGCCAGGGCGTGGTGATCGGGCTCGAGACCGAATTGGCGGTGCGGACCTCCGACGACCGCCACGCCACTCGGGTGCACCGCCTGGTCGCGGCCGTCGCGGAGAACATGGCCCCGGCGGGCGTGCTGGTGGGCGGCGGCGGGGGAGACGGCGGATTGTTCGCCGGCATCACCGCCCGCTATCTGGCCATGGTCACGACCGAACTGCCGGGTGACACCGAGGCGGACGACGAGGCCCGCAACGTCGCTTCCGACATCGTGCTGGCCTCAGCCGAAGCCGCCTGGGACAACCGTCAGACGGTCGACGGTCTGCCGTTGTTCGGAGCGTTCTGGGATAGGCCCGCTGAGCTTCCCGTTCCGGGCGGGAAGGGATCGCGGTTCGCCGACGGTGCCGTGCACGCCTCGCATAGCGCCGAACGCGATCTGTCGGTTCAGGTCTCGGGCTGGATGCTGATGGAGGCTGCACACGCGGTCTCTGCATGTTAGGTTCACGCGGAATAAGGCAGAAGAGGAGAACGGCGGTCTGATGAACAAGATCACGACGGCGACCACGGCGGCAGTGGCGTTGAGCATCGCGCTGGCCGGTTGCACCCCCACGACCGAGAAGGCCTACACCGGAACCGGTCAGACCACGCCGACCGTCTGGACCGGATCGCCCGCACCCGCGCACAGCAATGCCGGCGGCGAGCACGGTGAGGGTCGCCCGGAAGGCGCCAACCTCAACGCCTACATCGTCGCGAACAACATCGCCGAGGTCCCGTTCAAGAAGGATGAGCCCGGTACTCCCAAGATCGAGTTCCCGCTCCCGCCGGACTGGGCGCCGGCCGGGGATCGCACCCCGGACTGGGCCTACGGCGCGATCGTCTACACCAAGGCGGCGGATCCGGAGAACCCGCAGTTCATGTACGCCATCGCCTCGAAGCTGACCGGCAACGTCGACCCGGCCAAGATCCTCGAACTCGCCCCAGGACAGCTCAACGAACTTCCCGAATTCACCCCACGTGAGGCCCCCCACAGCGACAAGGTGGGCGGCTACGACGCGATCGACTATGTCGGCAGCTACATGTGGGAAGGCCAGCGCCGGCTCGTCGGCCAGCAGACCATCGTGATCCCCGGCAACGATGCGCTGTTCGTGCTGCAAATCAACGGTGAGGCTCCCGATGGGCAGGGGCAACCGGTGGTCGACGCCATCAAGCTCATGAACGAGCAGACCAAGATCACCCTCCCGTCCTGATCGCCCGGACCACACGAGACTTGCGGAGAACTACATGACGATTTTTATCAAGGCACTGGGCGGCATCAAGGCTTCCGGACTCGTGCTGGCGATGACACTCGGCGGCGTCCTTATGGCCACCCAGATCGTCACTGCGTCAACGGCTCAGGCAGCCTGCTCCGGGATGACTGACCCCGTCACAGGCCTGTGCTGGTCGGGGTCGGCGGCCGGCAGTGGCATCTCCGGCACCGGCGGCACCTGTCTGCCGGGTCGTCTGGGCTTGTGCCTCGGCGCTCTGCAGAACTCCCAGATTCCGGGGGCGAACCTGCCGAAGAACACCGGCGTCGGCGGACTCCAGTCCTGGCCGTAACGGCTAGCCCGCGCGCCGCTTGAGCAGGTTGCGCCCGACGGTGATCAGACCGGGCAGCACCGACAGGAAGACGATCAGCAGGATCATCAGTTCCACGTGCGCCTTGACGAACGGCACGTTGCCCAGGAAGTAGCCGAGCAGTGTGACCCCGGCGCCCCACAGGATTCCGCCGACGATGTCGAAGCCGAGGAACAACGGGTAGCGCATATAGGAGACGCCGGCCAACACCGGGGTGAAGGTTCGCACGATCGGCACGAACCGCGCCAGGATGATCGTCTTCGGGCCGTGCTTCTCGAAGAACGCGTGCGATTCCGTCACGTAGTGCTTCTTGAAGAACCGGGAGTCTTCCTTGTCGAACAGGGCCGGCCCGATCCGTCTGCCGATGAAATAGGCGCACTGATCGCCGAGCACGGCCACCGCGGCGACGCAGACCACCAACACCCAGATGTTGACCGGCGGATGCGGGGCGGCGGCCAGCAGACCGCCGGTGAACAACAGCGAATCCCCGGGCAGCAACGGAAACAGCAGGCCGGTCTCGATGAAGACGATGATCAGGATGCCCGGCAGGACGGCCGAGGCGAACGGGCCGCCCTCGCCGAGCCAGTACATCGGGTCCATGATGCTCGGCAGGGCCAGCAGGGTCGTGGTCATGAGGCCCCAAGATACCGGTCAGCGGTGCCCGCACCGTAAGCCGCGCGGTTTGACATACTCACCTGCGGAAGCCAGATCAGCGGAAGGATCTTTCATGCCCATCGCCACCCCCGAGGTCTACGCGGAGATGCTGGATCGCGCCAAGAAGGACTCGTTCGCGTTCCCGGCCATCAACTGTGTGGGCTCGGAGAGCGTCAACGCGGCGATCAAGGGTTTCGCCGACGCCGGCAGCGACGGAATCATCCAGTTCTCCACCGGTGGCGCCGAGTTCGCCTCCGGCCTGGGGGTCAAGGACATGGTCACCGGCGCGGTGGCACTGGCCGAGTTCGCCCATGTGATCGCCGCGAAGTACCCGATCACGGTGGCCCTGCACACCGACCACTGCCCCAAGGACAAGCTGGACACCTATGTGCGCCCGCTGCTGGCCATCTCGGCCGAGCGGGTCAAGGCCGGACGCAATCCGCTGTTCCAGTCGCACATGTGGGACGGCTCGGCGGTGCCGATCGGTGAGAACCTGACCATCGCCGAGGAACTGCTCGCCCAGGCCGTCGCCGCCAAGATCATTCTCGAGGTCGAGATCGGCGTCGTCGGCGGCGAGGAGGACGGCGTCGAGGCAGAGATCAACGACAAGCTTTACACCAGCTCGGAGGACTTCGAACGGACCGTCGCCGCACTCGGCGTCGGGGAGAAGGGTCGCTACCTGCTGGCCGCCACGTTCGGCAACGTGCACGGCGTGTACAAGCCGGGCAACGTCAAGCTCAAGCCGGAGGTGCTGGCCGAGGGCCAGCGGGTCGCGGCAGCCAAACTCGGTCTGGCCGAGGGGTCCAAGCCCTTCGACTTCGTCTTCCACGGCGGTTCGGGTTCGCTGAAGTCCGAGATCGAGGACTCACTGCGCTACGGCGTGGTGAAGATGAACGTCGACACCGACACCCAGTACGCGTTCACCCGTCCGGTCGCCGCGCACATGTTCACCAACTACGACGGCGTGCTCAAGGTCGACGGCGAGGTCGGCAACAAGAAGACCTACGACCCGCGCAGCTACCTCAAGAAGGCCGAAGCTGGCATGTCGGAGCGTGTCGTGGAGGCGTGCAACGACCTGAAGAGTTCTGGGCGGAGCGTCTCGGCCTGAATCCCCGCATCGACTCTGGGTGTGGATCGCGATTTCGGCCGGAAAGGTGATCTGGTCGCAGAGTCGATGACGTTCAGTTCGCCTGGCAGATCTTCCACTGGCCGTCACGCAACTGCAGATCGAAACTGCGGGTCGAGGTCCCGGCCGGGTCGAAGGCCATGTACGAGGTGACGTTGGCCTCGGCGGAATCGCCGTTGACCGCTATCTCGTCAACGCTGGCGACGATCGGGTACTGCTTGGCCGCTGACACCCGCGCGTAGGTGTCTGCCCAGGTGTTCTGGTCGTAATCGGCGTAGGCGTCGTGACTCTGGCCGCAGGTGATGTCGCGTAACGTCGCCAGGTCGCCCTTTCGGATCGCGGTGTCGAAGCTCTCGATGCTCGTGCGTATCGCGTCCCTCTGCGCCTGCCGGGCGGCCGCCGCGCTGTGTCTGACCAGGAAGACGCCGAGGGTCCCAGCCGCGATCAGTCCCAGGACGACAAGGATCAGTGGCAGTAGCCATCCGGGGTGCCGCGACAGCCTCGGGCGCGGCGGAATGGACCCCGGAATGGATCGCGGCGCCGTCGCACGCGGGCGGTGCGACCCGAAGAACTCGGTCGGTTCATCGGGAACCCGGTCGATGATCTGGGTCGAGCCGGCGTCGAATCCCGGTGCGGTGTAACGGCGTTCACCGGTGGCCGGATCGACGGCCTCCGGATCGGCATAGATGTCGATCACCTCGGTCACCGGGTCGTCGTCGCCGGATGGGTTCGACATGGCGGGCTGCGGTCTCCTGATGGCTGATCGGGTGAAGTCGTCTCGACCCTAGCGGGTGGCATGGACAATGGGTCAATGACATCGTTTGGCGATCTTCTCGGACCACCGCCCGTGCTGCTTCCAGGCGACACCGAAGCCGAGGCCGATCTGCTGGCCGGGGAGAACCCCGCCATCGTCGCAGCCGCTCATCCGACAGCATCGGTGGCCTGGGCGGCGCTGGCAGAGGAGGCGCTGGCGGCCGACAAGGCGGTCACCGCGTACGCCTACGCGCGCACCGGCTACCACCGCGGCCTGGATCAGTTGCGCCGAAACGGATGGAAGGGCTTCGGCCCGGTGCCGTACAGCCACGAGCCCAACCGCGGCTTCCTGCGGTGTGTGGCCGCACTGGCCCGGGCCGCGGATCTCATCGGAGAGACCGATGAGGTGGCCCGCTGCGTCGATCTGCTCGACGACTGCGATCCGGCCGCCCGAGGTGAACTGGGGTTATAGGTCGCTCTGGGTCGGGCAGTCCGCCGCCGACCCGGGCGTCTCCACCTGAACGGTGGCGTGGTCCAGACCGCGAGTGGCGAGTACGGCCCGCGCGTCGGCGAGTACCTTGTCGGCGCATCCGTCGGTGGTCAGGTGCGCGGTGGCCATGTCTCGTCCGGGCACCAGCGTCCAGACATGCAGATCGTGCACCTCGATGACGCCCTCGACATCCAACAGTGCCGCGCGCAACTCGGCGACGTCGATGTGCGCGGGGGAGGACTCCGAGAGGATCCGTAGTGCCGCGCGCGCCAGCGCGATCGCCCTCGGCAGCACCCACAGCGCGACGAGAACGGCCACCACCGTGTCGGCGTAGGGCCAGTGCGTGGTCACCATGACGATGCCGGCGATGAGTACCCCGAGGCTGCTGACGGCGTCGGCCATCACCTCCATATAGGCGCCCTTGACGGCGAGGCTGTCCTCGGAGTGCGACCGAAGCAGAAGCACCACAACGACATTGGCGATCAGTGCGAGAAGTGCCACGGCGACCATCGGCCAGCCGGGAACCTCCGGCGGCTTCCCCAGTCGCTCAATCGCCTCATAGGCGATGAACCCGGCGACACCCAGCAGCAGAGCGGCATTGGCGACGGCGGTGAACACCTCGGCCCGGTGCCAGCCGTAGGTGCGGGCCGGGGACGTCGATCCGCGGCGGGCCAGCAGCACCGCAGTCAGTCCCATGAACAACGCCACCAGATCGGTGAGCATATGGGTGGCATCGGCGAGCAGTGCCAGTGAGTTGATGGCCAGTGCGGTGCCCAGTTCGACGACGAAGAACACGCCGAGGACGGCCGAGGCGAGGATCATCCGGCCGGCCCGGGTGTCAGCGTCTCCGTGACTGTGTCCGGCTCCCATGACAGGGAATCTATGCAGTTCCATGCATGTGAGGCAACTGACGTCGCCGGCTAGGTACTTAAGTCCCTAGCCGGACAGATTGTGGCGGGGTTAGCGTCATCGGGACGGCAGCGGAAGGGGGGCGCTGCCGTCATTTTTTGTCACAGCCAGGCCGACCAGAACCGGGTCAACCGACCGCCGATGCCGACCAGAGCGGGAGGCACATCGGCCAGTTCGAAGAACCACAGGACCGCGGAGAAGAACAACCGGTTCGGGCCCGGGGCCAGCAGCACCACCAGCAGGATGAAGAAGCCGAACTGCCGCACGGGTTCCAGCGCCTGCCGGACGCTCGCGCCCAGATGCGGTTCGAGGGCCCCGTAGCCGTCCAGGCCGGGGATCGGCAACAGATTCAGCAGTAGCGCGGTGATCTGCAGGAAGCCCAGGAATGCGACCGCGCCCCAGAACGCCAGATGCTGCGGATCGAAGAACGACCGCGCGGCGAGCAGCAGCGCCATACCCAGCACCAGATTGGCAAACGGCCCCGCGAGACTGACCAGTGTGCGCTGGCGCGGGGTCATGAAGCCGGTGCGCAGGTATACCGCGCCGCCGGGCAGGCCGATACCGCCGAGGGCGATGAACAACAGCGGAAGGCCCAGCGACAGAAAAGGATTGGAGTACTTCAGCGGGTTCAGCGTCAAGTAGCCGCGAACCGCCACATCGGTGTCGCCGAACCGCCACGCGGTGTAGGCGTGTCCGAATTCGTGCAGACACAGCGAGACCAGCCAGCCCGCGATCACGAACAGGAATACCCCGATACGGGTCGTCGGGCTCTCGCTGTTGGCGCCCATCCAGGCCAGCGCCCCGCCGATGGCGGTGAGACCGACCAACAGCAGGAAGATCGGGCTGGGACGCACGGATTGGCGCGGCGGACTGAACGTCATGGCGAGCCCACCGCGACCGTCGAGTAACCCAGTCCGATGTAGACGGCCATCATCACGATCATGGCCGCGGCCAGTGCGGTGTCGGCAGCGGCGCGCCGCAACGTCAGGCCGACGACTGCGCCGGTGACCATCAAGCACTGGAACAGCAGATCGAGATCCAGTCCGCGCTGTCCGACGGCGAACGTGTGCAACAGGTTGATGCCGACCATCCCGATCAGCACCCCGAAGAACAGCGGCCGGACGCTGCTGAAGGCCGCCTCGGGATCAACCTGCGGATCTAGGTCGGACTGCGGCAGTAGGAAGGACATCACCAGGATTCCGGCCGGGACGGCCAGGAAGGCGAGCAGGGCGAGGACGGAGATCTCCGCGCTCTTGACGGCGTATTTCACCGCCAGCCACACCTGCACCGTCAACGCCAGTAGGAAGACCTGCCAGAGCATGGCGGGTGCGAACGGCCGGCGTGTGCCGTGCCGCCAGTCCCGCAGGGCGATGGCCAGTTCCTGCAGCACCCGGCCGAAGGCCATACCCAGGATGACCGTGTAGAAAAACCACACAGGGCCGATCTTGGCACGTCCCGCTCAGCAATCCACCCGCAGCCAGCCGGTGGTGTGCCGGTAGAAGGTCGACCGTTTGAGCTCGCGCGGGCCCGCAACGCCGTCGCGGATCACCCGCACCCCCGTCGTCCCGAGTTGGGCGGCCCGCCCGGTGACCCACCGGCGGCGCCCACGGCCCAGCAGCCGGGCGCGCAGCCCGGGCATCGTCGCGGTCGGTTCGATCCGCACACCGCTGACCTCGCCGTCGAAGAGCACGGCATCGTCGACCACCGCCTCCCCGTGCAGCGCCGCGGCTCCGTCAGGCGGAAGCCACAACGCCTCGCCCGCCAGGACGGTCCCGGTGTCGTCCCGGATCAGCGGAATCCGACTGGCCGGACCAGTGATCGCCCGGCGGGCCGACCAGCGGTTGCGCACGTGGGCCACCTCGACGTCGAGCCGGTCGGTGCGCAGCAGGCAGGACAGAACCGAGGCCAGGTCGGCCAACGAGCCGACCACCGCCACCCGCCGGTGACCGGAGATCGCAGCGTCGATATCGGTGGATCGGCTGATGGCCGCCACCGGGAGGGAGGCCAGGGCCCGTGGTGCCCGCAGGCCGCCGAACGCCAAGACGGTGATGTCGGACTTCATCAGGGGCACGCTCCGATAGGGTAGGTCACCGGCTGGACACAGTAAGCCAGAAGTGGAGCGGGGTCAGGGCCATGCCGGCAATCGTCCTCATCGGCGCCCAGTGGGGCGACGAGGGCAAGGGTAAGGCCACCGATCTACTCGGTGGCCGGGTTCAGTGGGTGGTGCGGTACCAGGGCGGCAACAACGCCGGGCACACCGTCGTCCTGCCGACGGGAGAGAACTTCGCCCTGCACCTGATTCCCTCGGGCATCCTCACGCCCGGTGTCACCAACGTGATCGGCAACGGTGTCGTCGTCGATCCCGGTGTCCTGCTGACCGAGCTGCGGGGCCTGGAGGACCGCGGGGTGGACACCTCGCGGCTGCTGATCTCCGCCGACGCCCATCTTCTGATGCCCTATCACGTCGCCATCGACAAGGTCACCGAGCGTTATCTGGGCAACAAGAAGATCGGCACCACGGGCCGCGGTATCGGACCCTGCTATCAGGACAAGATCGCCCGCATCGGCATCCGGGTCGCCGATGTGCTCGACCCCGAACTGCTGGCCGCCAAGATCGCCGCCGCGCTGGACTTCAAGAATCAGGTGCTGGTCAAGATCTACAACCGCAAGGCGCTGAACCCGGCGGAGATCACCGAGGCGCTACTGGCTCAGGCCGAGGGTTTCAAGCACCGCATCGCCGACACCCGGTTGCTGCTCGGCGAGGCTCTGGAAGCCGGCGAGACCGTCCTGCTCGAGGGCTCCCAGGGCACCCTGCTCGATGTCGATCACGGCACCTATCCGTACGTGACCTCGTCGAACCCCACCGCGGGCGGTGCGGCCGTCGGGTCCGGCATCGGGCCGACCCGGATCACCACGGTGCTGGGCATCCTCAAGGCCTACACGACCCGGGTCGGATCGGGACCGTTCCCGACCGAGTTGTTCGACGAGTTCGGCGCGTACCTGTCCAAGACCGGCGGCGAGGTCGGCGTCACCACCGGACGGGCCCGGCGCTGCGGCTGGTTCGACGCGGTGATCGCCCGCTACGCCACCCGGGTCAACGGCATCACCGACTACTTCCTGACCAAGCTCGACGTACTGTCCGGCCTCGAGACCGTGCCGATCTGCGTCGGCTACACCGTCGACGGCAAGCGCACCAACGAGATGCCGATGACCCAGAGCGATATCGCCCGTGCCGTGCCGGTGTACGAGGAGATGCCCGGTTGGTGGGAGGACATCTCCGACGCGCGTGAGTTCGGCGATCTGCCGGCCAAGGCGCGCGACTATGTGCTGCGGCTGGAAGAGCTTGCCGGAGCACATGTTTCGTGCATCGGCGTCGGGCCGGGCCGGGATCAGACCATCGTCCGTCGCGATGTGCTGGCACCGCGGCGATGACGCAACCCGACCCGCATGACCTCGACCCGGAGTACGACAACCACGGTGGCTTCCCCCGACTACAGGTGATCGCCGAACCCCCCGGGTTCGGACGGTTCGTGACGGCGATGCGCCGGGTTCAGGACCTCGCGGTATCGGCGGACGCCCCGGATTGGAACGCCGCCGCCGATCGGGTCGAGGAACTGCTCGACTATCTCGCCCCGCACGAAACGTCCGCCGGCGTCGCGCCGGCGGGCCGGGTCGGAACCCTTCCCGGCGCCGGCAGCGTGCTGATGCCGCCGTGGCAGATCCGGGAGTTCACCCCGGAGATCGTCGATGTCGGTGTGCAGTTCAGCCGTTTCCACGTGGGCGGCAACAACGCCGTGCACGGCGGTGTGGTCGCGATGATGTTCGACGTCATGTGCGGGGTCATCATCCACGCCATCGGCCGGCCGATCAGCCGAACCGCCTTCCTGCATGTGGACTACCGCAACATCACCCCGATCGACGTGCCGTTGACCATGCGCGGCTGGGCATCGAATGTGGAGGGCCGCAAGACCTTCGTCAACGCCGAACTCACCGATCCGAACGGCACATTGTGCGCCGAGGCCAACGGACTGATGGTGCAACTGCTGCCGGGCCAGCCGTGACACACTCATCCGGTGGTCGATAAACCCAGAACACAGCATGCGCTGACCACACCGCGCGCCGCCGCACTCGCCGGCGTTCTGTTCGCGGTGATTTTCGCAGCGGTCATCGTCCTGATCCGTTCCTCACTGCCGGAGACCGCCCAGCCCGGGTCCCACTGGATCGACGACGGACACGACAAGATCAAGCTCGCCTCGGAACTGATGCCGTTCGCCGGTATCTGCTTTCTGTGGTTCATCGGAGTGGTGCGGGCCAACCTCGGCCGCTTCGAGGACAAGTTCTTCGCCACCGTCACGCTCGGCAGCGGCCTTCTTTTCCTGGCCATGATGTTCGTCTCCGCCGCGGTGGGCGCGGGGCTGACCGAGAGCCGGCACTACTCCGGCGGTGAGATGGCGGCCTCCGGTGTCGGGGTGTTCGGGCAGATGCTGCTGCTGAAACTGTCCAAGACCTACGCGCTGCGGATGGCGGCGGTGTTCATGATGTCGCTGGCCACCATCTGGCTGCGGACCGGTTTGATGCCGCGCTGGCTGGTGTACGCCAGCTATCTGGCGGCGGTGACACTGATGATCGGCGGTGACGTCAGCATGTGGCTCACCCTGGCCTTCCCGGTCTGGGTGCTGATCGTCAGCGTGTTATTCCTGGTTCGTGCCGGTGCCTTCGCGAGTCATCGGGACGACTGACCGACCGGAATGGAATCGGTCCGTTCGATGTCGTCGCGCCGGAATGCCGGCCACCAGATGGCAGGGCCGATCAGGGTGAACAGCGCCGGAATCACCACGGTGCGCACGACGAAGGTGTCCAGCAGGATGCCGAGTCCGACGATGATGCCCAACTGGGTCAGTGCGATCAGGGGCAGCACGCCCAGAACGCAGAAGACCGCTGCCAGAACGATTCCCGCACTGGTGATCACCCCGCCGGTTGCCGAGACCGCCCGCACGATGCCGCCACGGGTGCCATACAACGGGGTCTCCTCCCGGGCCCGGGCCACCAGGAAGATCGTGTAGTCGACCCCGAGTGCCACCAGGAACAGGAACGCGAACAACGGTGTGGTGTTGTCCAGTGCGGGAAATCCCAACACATGCACACTGACCCAGCCACCGAGGCCCAGCGCGGCCAGGGTGGACAGTGCGGTGGCTGCCACCAGCACCAGAGGCGCCAGTGCGGCACGCAGCAGCACGTACAGCACGGCCAGCACCACGACCAGGATCGCCGGAATAACCACCCAGCGGTCGTGCACGGCGGCTGTCCGGCTGTCCATCGCCTGAGCGTCGGCGCCGCCCACCAGAGCGTTGGGGTCCACGCCGCGCACTGAATCACGCAGTGCGGCAACGGTGTCGAAGGCGCCGGCGGAGGCCGGTTCGGAGCCGATCACCACCTGCCACTGAGTCAGGCCGGTGTCCGACACCCCGGCAGGTAGGACCGACACCACCCCGGGAGTGCCCTGGATCGCCGCCGACACCGCATCGGCGCGAGTCGTTTCGGCGATCACCCGGGTCGGGTCCGTCATACCGCCGGGGAAGTGCGCCGAGAGTGTCTTGAACCCGTCCACCGAGTCGGCGCTCACCCGGAACTGGTCGATCAGCGACAGGCCCACCGGTGTGCTGAGGACAGCAGTGGCCAGGGCCGCCAGTGCCAGGATCGAGGCCACCGCCACCCGGCCGGCGTGTGCGGACACCCAGTCGGCGATCCGGTGCCAGGCGCCGGTCGTGGTGACCTGCTGGGCTCCGACCCGGGGAACGAAGGGCCAGAACAGCTTCCGACCGAACAGCGCGAGCAGTGGCGGCAGCACCAGAATCACGAACACGGCCGCCACCAGTAGGCCCGATGCGGCCTGGACACCCAGGCTCCGGGTCGTCGGCGTCACCGCCAGCAGCAGGGTCAGCAGGGCGAGCACCACCGTTGCGTTGCTCGCCACGATGGCCGGGCCGGCGAATCGCACCGCTGTCTGCAATGCCTCCCGGTGATTGGACGTGCGGCGAAGTTCCTCGCGATAGCGCGAGATCAACAGCAGCGCGTAATTGGTTCCGGCCCCGAACACCAGCACGCTGGTGATGCCGGTCGTCGACCCGTCACCGCCCATCCCGGTGGCTTCGGCGACCACCGATCCCAGCACCGCGGCCACCCGGTCGGCGAAGGCGAGCACCAGCAGCGGCACCAGCCACAACACCGGCGAGCGGTAGGTGACGATCAGCAGCAGTGCCACCACCAGGCCCGTCACCGCCAGCAACGTGACGTTGGCGCCGGCGAAGGAATTGGCGATGTCGGCGCCGAAGGCCGGGCCTCCGGTCACGTTGACCACCAGTTCATCGGGAAGGCCGTCACGGGCGGCGTCGCGCAGTGCCTTGACCTCGTCGACGAGACCGAATCCGGACAGATCGGGACTGATCGCCACCGGGGCGATGGCGGCCTTTCCGTCGGTCGCCGGGATCGGCGGCACCGGTGGCGCAGCGCCTGTGTCGGCTACCGCGACCATCCGGTCCCGGGCCTGTCCGGCGGCGGCGAGGTCGTCAGAGGACAGATCGCCGCCGTCGCGGCGGCTGACCACCAGGAGCACCGGTGCGGTGTCACCGCCGGGGAACTGCTTGGCCAGTTCCGCCGCCCGGGCGGACTCGGCGGTAGGCGGCAGCACCACCGGGGATTGTTCAGCCGAGGAACCCTGCGCAACAAGGCCGAGCAGGACGGCGCCCAGCAGGACGACGGCCAGTGCCGGCACCCACGACAACCGCCCGCAGACCAGCGTTGCGACGCGATCCCAGACCGGGCGGCGGGATTCGGGGGCTCGATGCATACCGTCATCTTGGGCCACACCCCCGGAGGGGACCCGCATATCCTTGCCCGCATGACTGCTTCGCCGGACGATCCCGATGACGGCCGCAGCGCCGCTCCGATTCTCATCGCGCTGGGAATCGCCGCCTTTGTGCTGTTCGCGATGGTGGTGTTCCGGATGATCGGCAGCAGCCGGACGTCCGACGACAGCGGGGTCGGCCGGGCGGTGGTAGCCCAGAACGACGCGCTGCAGCGCGAGGACTACACCGCTTTCCGCAGCTACACCTGCGCGGCCGAACAGGGGGTGGGTACCGAGGTGATCGCCGGTCAGCAGCGCTCCAAGGCCGCCCGGGGCGCCCGGTTCATCGACGACGTGACCGATATCAAGGTCGACGGTGACCGGGCCACCGCGACGGTGGTCTATTACTTCGAGAAGAACAAGGCCGACAAGGTGAACTCGCCGGCGGTCTTCATCCGGGAAGCCGGTGCCTGGAAGGTGTGTTCGACCGGTCCACGGTGATTTTCACGATGTTGTGAACGCTCAATGATCCGCGGCGCACGCCTTTGGATTCACCTTGCCCAAAACTAAATACAGATCGCCGCATATGAACCTAGACTCTGGCGGATGTTGGCCTTTTCCCCGCGGGGCTCGTGACCTGGTGAGGGAAGCAGCCTGGGCCAAACCCGCACTCGCGGTCGGCGACTTCGTCGTCCTCGCGGGGGAGACGCTGGCGGGTATTTTCCGCAGGCCATTCGCCTGGCGGGAACTCATCGAGCAGATCTGGTTCGTCGCCCGGGTCTCGATCGTGCCCACCATCATGCTGTCGATGCCCTACACGGTGCTGATCGTTTTCACCCTCAACGTGGTGCTGCTGGAGGTCGGCGCCGGTGACCTGTCCGGGGCCGGGGCGGCCCTGGCCTCGGTGACCCAGGTGGGTCCGGTGGTGACGGCCATCGTGGTGGCCGGCGCCGGCGCCACCGCCATGTGCGCGGACCTCGGCGCTCGAACCATCCGCGAGGAGATCGACGCCATGAAGGTCATCGGCGTCAACCCGATCCAGGCACTGGTGGTGCCCAGGGTGGTCGCGGCGACGTTCGTCGCGCTCATGCTCTATTCGGTGGTTGCCGTGGTCGGACTCACCGGCAGTTACGCGTTCGTGGTGTACGTCCAGCACGTCACGCCGGGCGCATTCGTCGCCGGCATGACGTTGCTCACCCACCTGCCCCAGGTGATCATCTCGCTGATCAAGGCGACGTTGTTCGGTCTTTCGGCCGGACTGATCGCCTGCTACAAGGGGCTTCACGTCGGCGGCGGCGCGACCGCGGTGGGCAACGCGGTCAACGAGACCGTGGTGTTCGCCTTCATGGCGCTCTTCCTGATCAACATCCTGGCTACCGCCCTCGGGGTGAAGGTGGCGCCATGACGGCCTTGACTGATCAGGACCGCCCGGCCGGGCCGATGGCCAAGCTCGTCGCGGCGACCCGCCGTCTAGGTGAGCAGACGGTGTTCTTCGGTTCCTCGCTGGCCCTGACCGGAAGCGCGATCCGCCGCTACCCGACCGAGGTGCTGCGACTGATCGCCGTCATGGGTCTGGGAACCGGGGCGTTGGCCCTGATCGGCGGAACGGTTGTCATCATCGGCTTCCTGACGCTGTCCACCGGAGCCTTGATCGCGGTCCAGGGCTACAACACGTTGTCCAACGTCGGCATCGAGGCGCTCACCGGATTCCTGTCGGCCTTCCTCAACGTGCGCTTCATCGCGCCGGCCACCGCGGGTGTCGCGCTGGCCGCCACGATCGGCGCCGGCGCCACCGCCCAGATCGGCGCGATGCGGATCAACGAGGAGATCGACGCCCTGGAGGTGATGGGCATCCGCGGGATCACCTATCTCGCGTCGACCCGGATCGTCGCCGGGGTGCTCGTGGTCATCCCGCTCTATACCGTCGCCGTCTTGATGTCGTTCCTGGCGACCAGGGTCGGAACCACGCTCATCTACGGACAGTCCCGGGGCGTTTACGACCACTACTTCTCGACTTTCCTGCAGGCCAGCGATCTGGTGTGGTCCTTCGTCGCGGCGCTGGGTATGGCGGCCGGCGTGATGATGATCCACACCTATTACGGCTATACCGCCAGCGGCGGCCCGGCTGGGGTGGGGGAGGCCGTCGGGCGCGCCGTGCGCACCTCGGTGACCATCACGGTGTTCGTTCTGCTGACCATCACACTGGCCGTCTACGGGCAGTCCGGCAACTTCCACCTGTCGGGGTGAGCCGGTGACCGCCCCGCACGCGACCAAGCCCAAGCAAGGCGTCGACCCGATCTGGTGGGCGCCGGTGTTGTTGCTGCTGATCGGGGCGATCATCGTCCTGACCGCCCTGCAGTTCAACGGCGCGTTTCGCACCGTGGTGCCGGTCACCCTGGAGTCCAACCGGGCCGGTCTGGTGATGGAGCCCGGCGCCAAGGTGAAGTTGCGCGGTGTGGAGATCGGCAAGGTCGCCTCCATCGGATCGAACAGTTCCAACGGTTCGACACTCAACCTCAAGATCGACCCGAAACCGTTCGGGTATCTGCCGAGCAACATCGAGGCGGAGATCAAGTCCAGCACCGCGTTCGGAGCCAAATACGTCGACCTGATCGTGCCCACCCGGGGAGCCAGTCCCTCCCCGCTCAAGCCCGGCGCGGTGCTGCACTCCCGCAACGTGACCGTCGAGGTCGACACCGTGTTCCAAAGCATCGAGTCCATCGTGACCGCGATCGACCCGGCCAAACTCAACGCGGTTCTCTCCGCGCTGTCCGAGGCGTTCCGCGGCAAGGGTGAGGCCATCGGACAGGCGATCACCGCCGGCAACAACGTGCTGCTGGCGGTGAACCCCAAACAGGCCACGATCCGCAAGGACTGGCAACTTTTCGGCCAAACCGCCCAGGCGTATTCGGTTGCCGCACAGGATCTTCTGACGGTCCTCGATTCGTTCTCGACGACCAGCAAGACGATCGCCGATCAGTCGCAGGCCCTCGACGACGTGCTGCTCACGGCGATCGGCTTCTCGCAGTCGGGTATAAACCTGTTCGGCGGCAATCAGGAGAATCTGGTGCATGCGCTGAACGCTCTGGCACCCACCACCGGGCTGTTGAACACCTACTCGCCGACGTTCACCTGCCTGTTCCAGGGCGCGCAATGGTTCCTGGAGAACGGTGGCCGGGAAGCGTTGGGCGGTAATGGTAAGTCGGTGGTCATGGACGCGGCGTTACTGCTCGGCGACGACCCGTACCGATTCCCCGACAATCTGCCGATCGTCAACGCCAAGGGCGGCCCGGGCGGAAGGCCCAGTTGCGGTTCCCTGCCGGACCCCACCAAGAACTTCCCGGTCAAGTACCTGGTGACCGACACCGGTTTCGGAACCGGCCTCGATATGCGGCCGAACTCGGGGATCGGCTTCCCGGGCTGGGCGGACTACTTCCCGGTCACCCGTGCGGTACCGGAGCCGCCGAGCATCCGCTACACCGGACCGCCGGCCCCGGGTCTGCCGCCCGGCCCGCCCGCCCCGCCGGACCCCGCCCCGGCGCCGATTGAGGCGGGCCAGCCATGAGGCGCCGCAAGACGATCCGGGTCGCCATCCGGGTCGCGGTATTCACCGCGGTGTGCGCGGTCTTCATGTTCGGACTGGTGACGGTCTTCGGGCAGTTCCGGTTCGGTTCGCGTGCCAGCTATCAAGCGATCTTCCCCAATGTCTCCGGACTCAAGGGCGGCAACTTCGTTCGGATCGCCGGTGTCGAGGTCGGTAAGGTCACCAAACTCACCCTGCACAAGGACTCCACGGTGACGGTCGACTTCGCCGTCGACAAGGGCATCCCGCTCACCGAGGGGACCACCGCGGCGGTGCGCTACGAGAACCTGGTGGGGGACCGCTACCTGACCCTTGAGAACGGTCCGGGGTCGGTGCGTCTACTGCAACCCGGCGCGACGATCCCGATGTCGAGAACCTCACCGGCCCTCGACGTCGACGCACTGATCAGTGGCTTCCGGCCGTTGTTCCGTGCGCTGGACCCCGATCAGGTCAACGCGCTCAGCGGCGAGCTGGTGCGGGTGTTCCAAGGCCAGGGGGCCACTGTGTCCTCGGTGCTGTCGCAGACCGCCGCGCTGACCAACACGCTGGCCGGGCGCGACAAACTCATCGGTGAGGTGATCGACAACCTCAACACGGTGCTGGCCACGTTCGGCACCCGGGACAAGGTGTTCGGAACCGGCCTGGACTCGCTGATCCAACTGGTCAAGGGGCTGAGCGACCGGCGCAGCGATATCGCCACGGGGACCGCCTACATCAACGCGGCAGCCGGTTCGGTGGCCGACCTGCTGAGCACCGCCCGAGCGCCGATCGTCGATCTGGTCACGCAGACCGACCGGTTCTCCACGCAGATGGAGGCCGACCACGACTACGTCGACGAACTGGTCCGCACGCTGCCCGATGCCTACCAGATCCTGGCCCGCCAGGGTCTCTACGGCGACTACTTCGGGTTCTACATGTGTGACGCGATCCTGAAACTCAACGGCAAGAACGGTCAGCCGGTCTACACCAAACTCGTCGGCCAGGACACCGGGCGGTGCACGCCGAAATGAAACGACCGGAAATCAAGCCGCTCGCCGAACGCAACCGCATCGTCGTCGGGATCGTCGGCATCGCGGTGGTGACCGCCCTTGTCATCGCGGCGTTCTC
>JAPOKC010000042.1 GCA_029977845.1 Mycobacteriaceae bacterium
CGCCAAGAAGGTCGCCGAGAAGGAAGCCGCCGCCAAGAAGGCCGCTCCGAAGGCCGAGGCCGCGGTCGAGGCCGAGGCTGAGACTCCGCTCGAGGCACTCGAAGCAGAAGACGGCGCGCTGGCCGACGCTCAGACTGCTGAGGCTGCCGACGAGGTCGCCGAGGAGCAGGCGGCCGAGAAGGCTGAGGAGTCCTCTGACGAGTCCTGAGACCGTCAGGCTCAGGCTCGACATCGCCTATGACGGTACGGATTTCACCGGCTGGGCGGTACAAGTTGGTCACCGGACCGTCGGCGGCGTCATCGAAGATGCGCTGTCGACGGTTTTCCGGTCTCCGGTCCGGATTTTCGCCGCCGGTCGCACCGATGCCGGCGTGCACGCCACCGGTCAGGTCGCCCATGCCGACATCGCACTCGACGCGCTCGGCCATGCCCAGCCGCGCCAGCGGCGAGTCGAAGAATCCGAGTTCGCTCCGCTGATCCGCCGACTCGGCCGGATGCTGCCCGAGGACGTCAGGGTGCGCGAAATCACCAGGGCGCCAGAGGGTTTCGACGCGCGGTTCTCCGCCTTGCGTCGGCACTACGCCTACCGGCTGTCACTGGCGCCATACGGTGTCGACCCGCAGCAGTCGCGGTTCATCACTCCGTGGCCGCGTGGACTGGACATCGAGGCGATGCAGGCCGCCTCGCGGAACCTGCTGGGATTGCATGATTTCGCCGCGTTCTGTCGGCACCGGCCCGGTGCGACGACGATCCGCGACCTGCAGTGCCTGGACTGGGTCGCCGACGGTGATCTGCTCACCGCCCACGTCAGCGCCGACGCATTCTGCTGGTCGATGGTCCGGTCAGTGGTCGGAGCTCTACTGGCGGTCGGGGAGGGACGCCGCGAACCCGGTTGGTGCACAGAACTTCTGAACGCGACACAGCGCTCCAGTGATTTCGCCGCCGCTCCCGCGCGGGGACTGACGCTGATCGCCGTCGACTATCCGCCGGATGATCAGTTGGCGCAGCGGATCATCACTACGCGCGACCTTCGTCGACTCGACTGATGCTGATTGTCTCGCTCCTCGGCCGCCCCGTGCCGCGGCGACCTTCGTCGACTCGACTAAAGCCGCGCCGCCACGAAATCGGCCGCACCATCCACCGCGCCCGAATCGATATACGCGGGCTGCAGGTGCGCTGACCAGCTTGCGCCCGGGTCGTTGGCATCGATGGTCCCCCGGCAGACGAGGTCCATATCGGTGCACACATCGATCGTCTTACCGCCGTAGATCGGGCTGACCGCGGATACCGGGCCGAAGACGGATTGAGTCCCGTTGCCGAACAACGCGATTGCGGCGATATGGTCGTTCGCGCTCGGCGGCAGCGGGTTGTTGTAACCGAACATCGGCGTGGGCGCGCCGAGGACGATATCGGTCACCGCGGCGCCCAATGAGTAGCCGCCCAGCACCTGTCGGGTGTTCGGACAATTCGCTGCCATGTATTGGATACGGCGGCTCATATCGGTGGCGCCCCCGATGACATCGGTATCAGCGTCGTAGACGACGGCGTAGACACCGACAGACCTGTCCGTCTTGGACCGCAGCGCATCCACGAACGCGTTGCCGATCCAGCCGATGCCCGGTGCTTCGCTGCGGCCGCGGGCGAAGATCACTTCGGCATCGGGGCAATCCGCGGCGTTCGCCGGCGCGATCGCATACGCAGCGATAGCCGGGGCGGCGATGAACGCCACTGCCAGCAGGGATTTCATCCGCTTCATGGGCGTGAGGCTACAGCAGTTGAGAAACGAAACCGGCGGCCTGGCCAACCAGTTCGGTCTTCTCATAGCTGGTGTGTGCAAACGGATTGCGGCCGCGCGAACAGATCGGATCACCGTCGGCACACAGGTCGATTCCCTTGCCGGCGAACGGCGCCATGGCGGCGGAGACCGGATTGCCGAACTTGGTCGCCGGATTGCCGAACACCGCGACTGCGGCAACCTTGTCGGCGAGGTTGGCCGGCAGCGGCGGGGCCGAGCCGACGTCACCGATCTTGTTGCCCAGGGGTGGAATCCCCATCAGCATGTCGATGACGGCGGCGCCCTGCGAGTAGCCGCCCAGGATGTAGCGGGTGGATGGGCAGCGCTGGGTCATGGCGGCCATGTGGTTGGTCACATCCACTGCACCGTCGGCGGTCGCCAGGAAGTCGTAGGTCGCCGGGTAGTTCACCGGATAGACGCCGATGGTGCGGCCGCCCAACTGGTTCGCCAGCTGGGCGTTGAGCGCTTCTCCCACCCGGCCGATGCCGGGGGCCTCGCTGGTGCCGCGGGCGAAGATCAGCTCCGCGTCGGGGCAGGGGTCGGCCTGGGCCGGCGCGGCCTGACCGAGCAGTGTGCCTGCGGCTGTCAACAGGCAGGCGGAGATCGCCGGGACCCAGGACTTCGTGGCACTGCGCATGGGCCCAATACTCACACAATCTCCTGCGACGGCGGAAATGAGCGTGTCACAGCCGCGCGGCGACGAAGGCGGCCGCCTGGGCGGTCTGGCCGTCCGGTCCGTAACTGCGGTGTGCGGGCACATCGTCTCCGGCCGAGCACACCGGGTCGCCGGGGTTGCACAGGTCGATGGCCTTGGTTCCATAGAGGGGGCTCGCCGTCAGCGGCAGTCCGATCTTGGTGGCGGGATTCCCGAACACCGCCAGCGCGGCGACCCGGTTGGCCACGCCGACCGGCAGCGGATTGGTGAATCCGATCACCGGGAACGGCACCGAGGCGAGTACGTCGATGATCGCCGCACCCTGCGAATATCCGCCGAGCACCACCCGGGTGGCCGGGCAGTCGGCCACCACCGTCTGGATGTGGGCGCTGGCGTCGTTGGCGCCGTCGGCCGCAGCGAGGAAGTCGTAGCTGGCCGGATAGTTCACCGGGTAGACCCCGACGGATCGATTGCCGGCCCGGCTGCGCAGATCTTCGATGAAGGCCTGGCCGACCCGGCCCACACCGGGGTCCTCGTTGGTCCCGCGGGCGAAGACCACCTCGACGTCATTGCAGCCCGCAGCCAGGGCCGGAGGGGCCGCCGGGATCCCGACGAGCCCGGGAAGCAACCCGGAGAGCAGCACAGCAACGCTGTGCCGAGCGCTGAACTTCACACCGTTATGTTACAGGTGGGACTGGAGTGATCGGTGTGCTCGATGGCTCCGCTGCGATCGCCCAATCGGGCCAGGACCAGGCCGATGAGCACCACCAGTCCGCCGACGGCCTGCGCCGGTCCGATCCGCTCGCCCAGTAGCAGGCAGGCGGACAGCACCGCGAAGAGCACCTCGCTCAGGCCCACGAGGGAGGCGAAACTGGGCCGCAACCGGGCCACGCCGCTGATGCCCAGGGTGTAGGCCACCGCGGTCGGCACCACGCCCAGCAGGATCACCGGCCCCAGCCAGGGCATCGTCACCCCGGCGAGCACCGCGTCGTTGGTGGTGAAGGTCAGCGGCATGACGCCGGTGAGCCCGAGCGAGGCGACGGCGACGGCCGCGACCACCAGGCCGCCGGCGGCCAGCGTGATCGCGTTGAGTCCGGAACCGTCGGCGGTGACTTCGTCGGACATCATGAAATAGCAGGCCGCGCAGACCGCCGCGCCCAGACCCCAGGCCACGCCGGCGATGTCGAAGTGGGTCCCGCCGCCCGGGGAGAAGACGTCGAGCACCAGGGTGACGCCGATGATCGCCAGGGCCACTCCGGCAAGGGTCAGACGGCTCGGGGCCCGTCGCGTAGTGGCCCAGACCCAGCCCACCACCAGGACCGGTGCGGTGTACTCGAGCAGCATCGCGACGGCGACGGGCAGGTGGGCGACGGCGTTGTAATAGCCGACCTGGGCACCGGCGACCGGGAAGAGGCCGTACAGCACCACGGTTCGCGAGTGTTCGCGTGCCTCGCCGACCCAGTCCGGTTTCACGAAGGTCGCGAAGGCGGCCAGCAGGACGGCGCCGCCGGCGAGCCGGGCGGCCACCGCAGCAGTGGGTGACCACCCGGCCTCCATCAGCGACTTCGCGATCGGCCCGGACATACCGAAGGTCAGGGCCGATCCGATCGCAAACATCAATCCGAGCCGGAAGCGATCCTGGTCGACAGCCGTAGGGGCGGCGGCAACCACGTGATCCTCCGTCCGTCATGAGTAAACTGATGGTCGCTCATGACACTACGCGCGGAAGGGGTCAGGAGTCAAATGCTTTTCAGTCATGACACCGAGCTCACCCTGCGGGCTGCTTGTGTCCTGATCAACAGCGACCGGGTCGGTACCGAGACGATGGGCGACCAGGCCGCGCTGAACCGCTACCTGCAGGAGAACGGCTGGACGGGACGGCGGGACCACGACGCCGCCGAGTTGGACGCGGTCCATCGGCTGCGCAACCGGCTCGGCCGCATCTGGGCGGCGGCATCCGACGACGAGCGCACCGTGGCGGAAGTCAACGCACTGCTCGCCGACACCCACGCGGCGCCCTGGCTGACCCGCCATCCGGAGATGCCGGACTGGCACCTGCACCTGGCCTCCGCCGATGACCCCCTGGCCCAGCGAATGGGTGCGGAGATGGCCATGGCGCTGGCCGACCTGATCCGCTCCGGCGAACTGCGCCGGCTCAAGACCTGCACCGCGCCCGGGTGTGACGCGGTGCTGATCGACCTGTCCCGCAACCGATCCCGGATGTTCTGCGACACCGGAAACTGCGGTAACCGCCAGCATGTGGCCGCCTACCGGGAGCGCCGGTCCAAGGACGGCCGAGCTGTGGATTGACGCCTGTGGATTAACGCCTGGGCCTCGCCGCCGTGAGGCTTAGCGTGAGTCGATGAGCGTGGATGGGCCGGTCGTGCTGGAGTTCGGGCCGGGTGTCATTCGCCGGCGCGACGGTGGTCCCGCGGCGCCCGGGCCGATGTCCGCGGCCGCCCTCGGCGGGATCGACGATCCGCTGGTCCTGCTCGACGAACGCCCGGTCGCAGTCGATGACCTGCTGCGCAGTGTCATCGCACGGGTGGTGGGCAACCGATGCGCCCGGATCGTGCTGGTCCACCCGTCGAGTTGGCCGACCCGGCGGGTGGCCCGGGTGATCCGGGCGGCCGAGCCGTCGGCCGGACACGTCGCGGCGCTGTCGCGCGCGGATCTGGCCGCACCGGGATCGGTGGTCATCGAGATCGACGAACTCCTCGTCGCGGTGCGCATCGGCGACGCCGTGAGGGCGCTGGACCGCCGGGATACCGGCACACCCCCGGCGATCGCCGACATCGTCGCGCAGGGGATGCCCGCCGGTGCGCAGATCATCCTCGACGTGCCGCCGGGGCTACCCGGGGCCGAGGCCACCGCGGCGGACATCCGAGCGGCTCTGGCTCGCCACGGTCTGGTCGTCGAGTATGGCGACGCCGGCGACGCCGGTCCCGGACGGCTACGGTCGAAACCTCGAATCAGGTTGCAGCCCAGACTGATTGGAATAGCTCTCCTGTGCATCCTCGGTGTCGTCGTCGGCGGTACACAACCGCTTCGGCATCCACCGGTGGCGCCGGTCCTCACTGCCGCGGTGGTCGAGGGCAGGGTGGCGGTACTGGTGCCCGAGGGCTGGACCGTCGAGCGACTTGTCCGCGGTCCCGGATCGAGACGGGTGCGGGTCAGCTCTCCGGTTGATTCCGACGACGCTCTGCACATCACCCAGTCCTATGTGCCGGACACCACGCTGGCTGATGCGGGCGTGGTTCTGGGTCGGGTCGTCGCCGCCCAGCCGGCCGGGGTGTTCGCCGACTTCCGGGTCGACGGCCGGGCGGCCGGGCGCCCGGCGATCACCTATCGGGAGGCCCGGCCTCCCCGGCTCATCCGCTGGACCGTGCTGCTGGACGGATCGACCCGGATCAGCATCGGCTGTCAGAGCCGGGCCGGGGCCGAGGCGGGGATCGGGACAGCCTGTGAGCAGGCGATTCGCTCGGCGCACGAGCTGCGGGGAACCGGGCCGGGATCCTGAGCGTCGAAACCGTTGTGCTGTGTGGCCCCGGCGGAGGAGAGCCGCCGGGACCACACAGGCATGCGTTTTGACCTGCGCCGATATTCGCCGGTACTCTGGGGCGCTGGTGTGCGGTACCCCCTCGCGGGGTAAGCCGGGATCTCGGGTCAACGTCGGTCGCCGAGAATTTCCCACCGCGGCGCCTCGACCGGCACCCGGCTTGTCCGGGATCCACCCCGATAGATGGAGAGGTACGCGCTGTGCCCACATACACGCCGAAGGCGGGTGACACCACGCGGTCGTGGTACGTCATCGACGCCACCGACGTGGTGCTCGGCCGGCTCGCCGTGGCAGCAGCCAATCTGCTGCGCGGTAAGCACAAGCCGACATTCACGCCCAATGTCGATGGCGGAGATTTCGTCATCGTCATCAACGCCGACAAGGTCGCCATCGGAGGCGACAAGCTCAACAGCAAGATTGCCTACCGCCACTCGGGGTATCCCGGCGGTCTGAGCTCTCGCACCATCGGCGAACTCATGCAGAAGCACCCCGACCGGGTGGTCGAGAAGGCCATCGTCGGCATGCTGCCGCACAACAAGCTAAGCCGGCAGATCCAGCGGAAGCTGAAGGTTTACGCGGGCCCTGCGCATCCCCACACCGCCCAGCAGCCGGTTCCGTACGAGATCAAGCAGGTGGCGCAGTGACGATGGAAGACGGAGCCGAGAGCATGGCAGACGCCTTGGAAGAGGCCGTCCACGAGGCCTTCGAGGAGGCCGCTGCCGAGGTCGTCGAGGCCGCAGTGGCATCCACCCCCCGCCCGCCGGTGATCATCGATCGCCCGATCCAGACCGTCGGCCGCCGCAAGGAGGCCGTGGTGCGGGTCCGGCTGGTCCCGGGCACCGGACAGTTCAATCTGGACGGCCGCTCCCTGGAGGCCTACTTCCCGAACAAGGTGCATCAGCAGCTGATCAAGGCCCCGCTGGTGACCGTCGATCGGGTTGACAGCTTTGACATCCACGCCCACCTCGATGGCGGCGGCCCGTCCGGTCAGGCCGGCGCGCTGCGTCTGGCCATCGCCCGGGCGCTGATCCTGGTGCAGCCGGAGGACCGGCCCGCGCTGAAGAAGGCCGGCTTCCTGACCCGTGACCCGCGCGCCATCGAGCGCAAGAAGTATGGCCTGAAGAAGGCCCGCAAGGCGCCGCAGTACAGCAAGCGCTGAGCGACGCTCGCAGTGTCACTCGCCGGGTGTCTCCCCTGTGGAGGCACCCGGCGAGTTTGTTCGGGCGGTTGAGGGTGTGAGAAATTTGTCCGCATGGGCCGACTTTTCGGGACTGACGGCGTTCGGGGCGTCGCCAATCGCGAATTGACCGCCGAACTCGGTATGGCACTCAGTGCGGCTGCGGCCCGCAGACTGGCCGTCCCGGTCGCGTCCCGGCACCGGGTCGCCGTCGTCGGCCGCGACCCGCGGGCCAGCGGCGAGATGCTCGAGGCCGCGGTCATCGCCGGAATCACCAGCGAGGGCGTCGACATCCTTCGGGTCGGCGTCCTGCCGACCCCCGCCGTCGCTCATCTCACCGCTGCCTACGACGCCGACTTCGGCGTGATGATCTCGGCATCGCACAACCCGATGCCCGACAACGGCATCAAGATCTTCGGCCCCGGCGGGCACAAACTCGACGACGACACCGAGGACCGCATCGAGGAGCTCGTCGCCCAGGGTCCGGGCCTGCGCCCGGCGGGGGCCGATATCGGTCGGGTGCGTGACGCCGCCGATGCGCTGGACCGCTACCTCGACCACATCGTCGCTGCGGCCGCCGGTGCGCTCGGCGGACTCACCGTCGTCGTCGACTGCGCCAACGGAGCTGCATCGGCCGCCGCGCCGCGGGCCTACGCCGCCGCCGGCGCGCGGGTGATCGCGATCAACGCCGAACCGGATGGTCTCAACATCAACGACGGCTGCGGTTCCACCCACCTGGAACCGTTGCAGAAGGCGGTGCTGTCCCACGGTGCCGACCTGGGTCTGGCTCACGACGGCGACGCCGACCGCTGTCTGGCCGTGGACGCCACCGGCCGGGTCGTCGACGGTGACGCGATCATGATGGTCCTCGCACTGGCGATGCACGAGGCCGGTGAGTTGGCCTCGGCCACGCTCGTCACCACCGTGATGAGCAATCTCGGGTTGCATCTGGCCATGCGCGAAGCCGGAATCACGGTGCGCACCACCGGAGTCGGCGACCGTTACGTACTCGAGGAGTTACGGGCCGGTGCCTACACCCTCGGTGGGGAACAGTCCGGCCACATCGTGATGCCGGCGTTCGGAACCACCGGTGACGGGATCCTGACCGGGCTGCGGCTGATGGCCAGGATGGCCCAGACCGGCCGGCCGCTGGCGGATCTCGCCGCGCCGCTGCAGACCATGCCGCAGGTGCTGATCAACGTGGCAGTCACCGACAAGGCCACCGTCGCCCAGGCTCCCGCCGTGCGCAGCGCGGTGGCTGCGGCCGAGGCCGAACTCGGCGCCACCGGCCGGATCCTGTTGCGGCCGTCGGGCACCGAGCAGATCGTCCGGGTGATGGTGGAGGCCCCCGACGAGGACACCGCCCGCCAGGTGGCCCACCGGGTGGCGAAGTCCGTCAGCGCCGAGGAATGACGCCGCCGGATAACCGGAACCGCAAACCGGGCGCGTGCGTCCTATTCCCATATGGGAACGATCTCTGTTGATCCTGCCGCGCTGAGTATGGCTGCCCGGCGGTTGGAGACCGCCGCCGATCTCCTCGGTGGCATCCTCACAACCCATCTGCGTGATCTGCAGACCGGTGAGGCCGGGGTGGGTGATCTCCTCACCGGCGTGGGACGGTGGGCCGGTGACGCCGCGGAGGTGGCCGCGACCCTGCGTGCCGCCGCAGACGGCTACGTGGAGGGGGAGTCGGCCGCGGTGACGGCCCTGCGGTGAGCGCCAGCGACAGCGCCGCCCTGGCTCGAGCCGCCTCGGCGGCCGAGGAAGCCCTGCAGCTCGAACGCGAAGCGCTGGCTGTCCTGCTTGATGGGTGGACCGGCGAATCCGCCTCGGCTGCAGCCGATTTCCTCGACAGCCACTGCCAAGCGGGTGAGGCCCTCGTCGCCGCCCTGCGGCATGCCTCGGCGGTGCTGGGATCCCAGGACGGGGCCGCTACGCCGCAACCGGCCGCCGCACCACCGGCACCGATGAGTTGGCCCTCGGTTCCCCTCCCGGCGATGCCCGACTTCGGCGGGGCGATCGGGAATCTGCTGGCGTCGGCCATCGACGCATTCACCGGCGACGACGCCGCGGTCGCCGATGCGGCCGATGCGACTCCGGCGAGGGAACCGATCGCAGGCGCGAAGCCGCCCGCTTCACCGGTGCCTGCACCCGCGGTTGTGCCGGACCCGGTGGCACCGCCTGTTGCGCCACCGGCGCAGTCCGCGCCGTTGCTGGCGGCCGAGTTGCCCCCGCCGGCAGCGGATCCGGTCGCGGCACAGAATCCCGCCGCCGACCGCACACCGTGCGAGATCGCGGCCGACGAACTACCGCAGGTGGGCGAGTGAGATCAGGGCAGCAACTGCTGCAGTTCCTCGACGAAGCGAACGTACTCGGAGCCGTCGACGGCGACCGGTGTGGCCAGCAAGGTCGTCACGCCTGCTTCGGCGAAGGCGGAGATACGTTCTCGCACATAGTCTTTCGGGCCGACGAGTGACACCGCACGCACGAGTTCGTCGGGCACCGCCGCGATCGCCTCGGCCTTGCGGCCGGACAGATACAGTTCCTGAATCCGGTCGGCCACCTCGCCGTAGCCGTACTTGGTTGCGACGTTGTGGTAGAAGTTGCGCCCCTTGGCGCCCATGCCTCCGATGTACAGCGCGAGTTGAGGTTTGGCCCAACTGAGCCGCTCGGTGACGTCGTCCCCGATGGCAAGCGACACACTGACCATGATGTCGAGGTCGCCGAGTCCGCTGTCCCGTCTGGCCGCTCCGGCCCGAAGTGCGTCACCCCAGACGTCATCGGCCTTCTCCGGGTTGAAGAACACCGGCTGCCAACCCTCGGCGATCTCGGCGGTGAGCTCGACATTCTTCGGGCCGAGTGCGGCGATGTGAATCGGAATACGTTCCCGTACCGGTTCATTGATGATCTTCAGTGGCTTTCCCAATCCGGTGCCGCGGTCGGCCGGCAGCGGAATCTGATAGCTCTCGCCCTGATAGACGACTTTCTCGCGGCGCCACACCTGACGGCAGATCTCCACCACCTCGCGGGTGCGGCCCAGTGGTGCGTCGAACGCCACGCCGTGGAAGCCCTCCATCACCTGCGGACCCGAGGTTCCGATACCCAACCGGAAGCGGCCGTCGGAGACGTAGTCCAGTCCGGCGGCCGTCATCGCCAGCAGGGTCGGCGTACGGGTGTAGATCGGGACGACGCCGGAACCGATCTCGATCGTCGAGGTCTTGGCGGCCAGATACCCCATCTGGCTGACCGCGTCGAAGGAGTACGCCTCGGGGACCAGGACGAGATCCACGCCGCTCTTCTCCAGTGCCACGACCTGATCGACGGATTCCTTGAAGCCGCCCGAGTAGGGCAAGAAGATGCCGGAGCGCATGCACCGGTTATATCTCACCGGAACAGCGACACGATCCGGTCCTCCGGCGTTGATTCGGGCGCCTCCGGATCGGGTTGGCTGGTCCGCGGGAACGAGGCCTCCGGATCGGCGAACTCCCGGTAGGTTTTGTCGCCGGTCAGGTGGAAGAGCAGGAAGCCGGTCATCAACGCCCGCACCGTCTTCTGCGGGCGGGTGCTGCGCCGGGGAATCCCGAGCATGCCCGTCAGTCCGTGTTCCTCGGCCAGGCTGGTGGCTTGCGCCTTGTCGACCACGCGCAGAACCGCCCCGTCCCAGCGCTGGGCCACCTCGAGGGCGTCGGTGCGGATCGACGTTGTGTCATCGGGAGTCGCCAGCACCAGTCCCGGGACCGTCAGAGTGGCGGCCGCGTCCTCGGCCGAGGGTTTGGTCACTCCCGGGAAGACCGCCGCGACCGCCCGCGGTCCGTTGGCACCGGCAGCGGCGAAGATCGCCGCCGCCGCCCCGAAGCCGTGCCCGGCGAGTGCGAGCTTGGTCGGCGCCACGCTGATCTGACCCGGACCCAGTCGTACCCCGGTGATCACGTCCAGGGTGGTGCGCAGGTCATAGGCGAGGTTGAGCACCGAGGGGGCCGGCCCGCGCTGGGTATTGGGGGCCGCGGCGACGATGCCCCAGCTGGCCAGGTGCCGGCAGGTCTCGGTGTAGTCGTCGGTATCGCAGAGCCAGTCGTGCCCGAAGGCCACCGCGGGCAGTCCGTAGCCGCTCGCGGGGGTGTAGACGACCCCTGCGGTTCCGGCGAATGCCAAGTCACCGCGCAGGAACTTGTGCGGCCCGCGCCTGGTCAGCGCGTTGAACAGCTTGCGAGTCCTGGCCACCTCACGACCGTAGCCGACCGGCGGTCACGGCGCGCTGGACTACCCTGGTAACCCATGTGCGGAATCGTGGCGTATGTCGGGCATCGTCCTGCCTGCGACGTCGTCGTCGAGGCACTGGGCCGGATGGAATACCGCGGTTATGACTCCGCGGGCCTGGCCGTGATGGACGGTCAGGGTGGATTGACGGTCCGCCGCCGCGCCGGCCGGCTGGCCAACCTGCAGGCCGCGCTCGCCGAGACCGACGCCGAACAACTGGCGGGGTCCTCGGGCCTCGGCCACACCCGGTGGGCGACCCACGGCCGGCCCACCGACCGCAACGCCCACCCGCACCGCGACGCCGCCGGCAAGTTCGCCGTCGTGCACAACGGCATCATCGAGAACTTCGCTCCGCTGCGTCACGAACTGGAACTAGCAGGGGTCGAGTTCGCCAGCGACACCGACTCCGAGGTCGCCGTCCACCTGATCGCCCGCGAATACGAGCAGGGCGGGACAGCCGGTGATTTCGTTGCCTCCGCGCTGGCCGTCCTGCGCCGGCTGGAGGGACACTTCACGGTGGTGTTCGCGCACGCCGATGACCCGGACACCATCGTCGCTGCGCGACGGTCCACACCGTTGGTGGTCGGCGTCGGCGACGGCGAGATGTTCCTCGGCTCCGACGTCGCGGCGTTCATCGAATACACCCGGGAGGCAGTCGAGCTCGGTCAGGACCAGGCGGTGGTGATCACCGCCGACGGGTATCGGATCACCGATTTCGACGGCAATGATGACGCCGTCAACGCGCGCAGTTTCCACATCGACTGGGACCTCTCGGCCGCGGAGAAGGGCGGCTACGAGTACTTCATGCTCAAGGAGATCGCCGAGCAGCCCGCCGCGGTATCCGACACCCTGCTCGGCCACTTCGTCGACGGTCGCATCGTGCTGGACGAACAGCGCCTCTCCGATCAGGAACTGCGTGAGATCGACAAGGTCTTCATCGTGGCGTGCGGCACCGCCTACCACTCGGGCCTGCTGGCCAAGTACGCCATCGAACACTGGACCCGGTTGCCGGTCGAGGTCGAACTGGCCAGCGAATTCCGCTACCGCGACCCGGTTCTGGACCGCGGCACACTGGTGATCGCCATCTCCCAGTCCGGTGAGACCGCCGACACCCTGGAGGCGGTCCGGCACGCCAAGGCCCAGAAGGCCAAGGTGCTGGCCATCTGCAACACCAACGGCAGCCAGATCCCCCGGGAGGCCGACGCGGTGCTCTACACCCGCGCCGGACCCGAGATCGGGGTGGCGGCCACCAAGACCTTCCTGGCCCAGGTGGCGGCCAACTATCTGGTCGGACTCGCGCTGGCTCAGGCCCGCGGCACCAAGTACCCCGACGAGGTAGCCCGGGAGTACCGGGAACTGGAGTCGATGCCCGACTTGGTGCAGCAGGTTCTGGGTCACCTGGGTTCGGTCGCCGACCTCGGTGTGCGTTTCGCATCCTCCTCGACAGTGCTGTTCCTGGGGCGCCACGTCGGTTACCCGGTTGCACTCGAAGGTGCGCTGAAACTCAAGGAACTCGCCTACATGCATGCCGAGGGCTTCGCGGCCGGCGAACTCAAGCACGGGCCGATCGCGCTGATCGAGGACGGCATGCCCGTCATCGTCGTGATGCCGTCGCCGAAGAACGCCGCGATGCTGCACGCCAAACTGCTCAGCAACATCCGCGAGATCCAGGCCCGCGGAGCGGTGACCATCGTGATCGCCGAGGAAGGTGATGAGACGGTGCGCCCGTACGCCGATTTCATCTTTGAGATCCCCGCGGTGTCAACGCTTTTCCAGCCCCTACTGTCGACTGTCCCGCTGCAGGTGTTCGCCGCCTCGGTCGCCAGGGCCCGCGGATACGACGTGGACAAGCCGCGGAATCTGGCCAAGTCCGTCACGGTCGAATAGATCTCCGGTGTAGATGAAGCACTACTACACCGCAGATCAGATCCGCGCGGCCGAGGCACCCCTGCTGGCAGCCCTGCCCGATGGTGCGCTGATGCGTCGCGCCGCCTCAGGCCTGGCCATGGCGATCGCGCGCGAACTGCTCCGCCGCACCGGTGCAGTGGCTGGTCGTCGAATCTGTGCGGTTGTCGGGTCGGGGGACAACGGCGGCGATGCGCTGTGGGCCGCCGTGTTGTTGCGCCGCCGGGGGGCGGCGGCCTGTGCGATCCTGCTCAATCCCGACCACACCCACGCCAAGGCACTGGCAGCGTTCCGCGCCGCGGGCGGCCGGGTCGTCGAAAACTTCCCCGCCGCAACCGATCTGGTGATTGACGGTGTGGTCGGAATATCCGGCACCGGCCCACTGCGGCCGGCGGCGGCCGCGGTGTTCGACGCGGTCGCCGCTGCCGGAGTGCCGGTGGTGGCGGTTGACATCCCCAGCGGCATCGATGTGCACACCGGGGCGCTCGCCGGCCCGGCGGTGCGTGCCGATGTGACGGTCACCTTCGGTGGGCGCAAACCCGTTCATGCGCTTGCCGACTGTGGCCGGGTCGAACTCGTCGATATCGGGCTGTCGCTGCCCGACACCGAACTGCTCGGCCTGGAGGCCTCCGACATCCACGCGCTCTGGCCCGTGCCCGGCCCGTCGGACGACAAATACACCCAGGGTGTCGTCGGCGTGCTCGCGGGATCGTCGGCCTATCCTGGCGCGGCGATCCTGTGCAGCGGTGCGGCGGTGGCTGCCACCTCGGGCATGGTCCGATACGCGGGAAGCGCTGCGGCCGAGGTGGTCTCACACTGGCCGGAGGTGGTCGCCGCGACCGATGCCATGGCAGCCGGACGTGTGCAGGCATGGGTTGTCGGCCCGGGAATGGGGACCGATGAATCGGCGGTCACCCAATTGGCCTTCGCGCTCAACAGCGATCTGCCCGCCATCGTCGACGCCGACGGTCTCACTCTGCTTGCGCAGCATCCCCATCTGGTGACCCGCCGGTCCGCGCCCACCGTGCTGACCCCGCATGCCGGGGAGTTCGAGAGATTCGGTCTGGGACCGGTCGGCGACGACCGGGTCGAGGCGGCGCAGCGGCTGGCCACGGAATCGGGCGCCACCGTGCTGCTGAAGGGAAATGTCACCGTCATCGCGGGATCGGGCAGGACGTACCTGAATCCGGCCGGCGGCTCATGGGCGGCCACGGCCGGGTCCGGTGACGTGCTCTCCGGGATGATCGGCGCACTGCTGGCCTCCGGTGTGGCGCCTACCGAGGCCGCGGCCGCGGCGGCGTTCGTCCATGCCCGGGCCGCCAACCTCGCGGCCGCCGATCCGGGACCGGCGCCTGCGCCGACCTCCGCTTCCCGCATTCTCGCCCATATCCGGACCGCGATAGCCACGCTGTAAATCGACCCGCAGATCCCAGGAGGACAGCTGATGCCCCACGTCAAGTACCGGTCGCCGTCGATCGCACCGGCATACACCGGGCGGCTTTCCACCGATCCGATCCCGTCTTTGCGTCTCCCCGACGAGGCGATGGAACCGGCCGCCGCCTATCGGTTCATCCACGACGAACTCATGCTCGACGGCAGCTCCCGGCTCAACCTCGCCACTTTCGTCACCACCTGGATGGATCCCGAGGCCGAGCGATTGATGGCCGAGACGTTCGACAAGAACATGATCGACAAAGACGAGTACCCGGCCACCGCGGCGATCGAATCGCGCTGTGTGGCGATGGTCGCCGATCTCTTCCATGCCGAGGATCTTCGTGACGACGACGCCTCCAGCGCCATCGGTGTGTCGACGATCGGCTCATCGGAGGCGGTGATGCTCGGCGGTCTGGCGCTCAAGTGGCGGTGGAAGCAACGGGTCGGCGGCAAGAAAGGCGACGGCTGGCGCAAGCGGACTCCCAATCTGGTGATGGGGGCCAACGTCCAGGTGGTGTGGGAGAAGTTCTGCCGCTACTTCGAGGTCGAGCCGCGCTATCTGCCGATGGCCGAGGACCGCTACGTCATCACACCCGAACAGGTCGTCGAGGCCGTCGATGAGGACACCATCGGAGTGGTCGGCATCCTGGGCACCACCTACACCGGTGAACTGGAGCCGATCGCCGAGATCTGCGCCGCTCTGGACAAATTGCAGAAGAAGAAGGGCCTCGACATCCCGGTGCACGTCGACGCCGCCAGCGGCGGGTTCGTCGTGCCGTTCCTGCACCCCGATCTCAAGTGGGACTTCCGGCTCAAGCGGGTGGCGTCGATCAACGTCAGCGGCCACAAGTACGGGCTGACCTACCCGGGCATCGGATTCGTGGTGTGGCGCAACGCCGACCATTTGCCGGAGGAGTTGATATTCCGGGTCAACTATCTCGGTGGCGACATGCCGACTTTCACGCTGAACTTCTCCCGACCGGGCAACCAGGTCGTCGGCCAGTACTACAACTTCCTACGACTGGGGCGGGCCGGCTACACCCACGTGATGCACACGCTGTCGAACACCGCCCGCTGGTTCTCCGATCAGCTGACCAAGTCCAAGCATTTCGACGTGATCGCCGACGGTTCCAAGATCCCGGTGGTGGCCTTCAAGCTGTCAGGTGAGTTCGGCTACACCGAGTTCGACGTCTCGGCCGCGCTGCGGTCCTACGGCTGGCAGGTGCCCGCCTACACCATGCCCGAGGGGGCGCAGGACATCTCGGTGCTGCGGGTCGTGGTGCGGGAGGGATTCTCCGCCGACCTGGCCCGCTCGTTGTGGGAGGACCTGCACGCGGTGATCGACCATCTCGACGCGATCCAGCCCGAGGGCCACTTCACGCAGGAACACTTCGCGCACTGAGCATCGCGGTTCTGGGACAATCGACGGCGGTGAGAACATGCAGACCACGCCCGTGACCTCGTCGACCTGCAACGGCGAGGCCGTCGTCGACCTCGACGCCATCGCCCACAACGTGGGTGTGCTGCGTGAGCACGCCGGGTCATCGCAGGTGATGGCGGTGGTCAAAGCCGACGGATACGGGCACGGGGCCAGCGCGGTCGCCCGGGCCGCAGTGGCCGCCGGAGTGGCCGAACTCGGCGTCGCCACCATCAGCGAGGCGCTGGCACTGCGCGCCGACGGGATCCATGCCCCGGTTCTCGCCTGGTTGCATCCGCCGGGAACCGACTTCGCCCCGGCGCTGAGGGCCGATGTGCAGATCGGGGTGTCCTCGGTTCGTCAGGTCGAGGATCTGCTGACCGCCGTGGCGCAGACCGGTCAGACTGCGACGGTCACCGTCAAGGTCGACACCGGACTGAACCGCAACGGTATCGGCGCCCGGGAATACCCGGAGGTGCTCACCGCGCTGCAGCGCGCCGTGGCGGCCGACGCCCTCCGGGTCCGCGGCATCATGTCGCATCTGGTCAGCGGGGATGTTCCGCATGACCCGCTCAACGACATTCAGGCGCAACGTTTCACGGCGATGATCACCGAGGCACGCGACCGTGGTGTCGAGTTCGAGGTGGCGCACCTGTCGAACTCACCATCGACGATGACCCGACCGGACCTGGGCTTCGACATGGTCCGGCCGGGTATTGCGGTCTACGGGCTCAGCCCGGTTCCCGAACTCGGCGACATGGGGTTACGCCCGGCGATGACGCTGAAATGCCCTGTGGCGATGGTGAAGTCGGTGGCCGCGGGGGAGGGCGTGTCCTACGGGCACGCCTGGGTCGCCGAACGGAACACCACGGTGGCGCTGCTGCCACTCGGGTATGCCGACGGAATCTTCCGGGTGCTCAGCGGCCGGATCGACGTCCTCATCAACGGGAGGTTGTACCGCAACGTCGGCCGGATCTGCATGGATCAGTTCGTCGTCGATCTCGGTCCCGACGCCACCGGTGTGGCTGAAGGTGATGACGCGATCCTGTTCGGTCCGGGAACCGCGGGGGAGCCGACCGCGCAGAACTGGGCCGATCTGCTCGGCACCATCCACTACGAAGTCGTCACGAGCCCGCGCGGCCGGGTTCGGCGCGGTTACACCGGAGGCGATGCCGGTGGCCGGTAAGGCGGACAAGGCAACCGAAGCGGCCGGACTCGGCGTCGGCAAGAAGGCCGGTCTGATGGCCGGTGCCGCCGGGATCGGAGCGCTCGGCACCGCTGCCGGTGTCTCGGCCGCGCGGGCGTTGCGCCGTCGCAAGGCCATCCGGGACGCCTATGAGGGCGAGGATTTCAATCTGCTCGAGGCCGACCGTGGCTGTGTGGTCACCACGCCTGACGGCATTCCACTGGTCGTGCGAGAAGTGGGTCCGGTCACCGCGCCGATCACCGTGGTGTTCTCCCACGGATTCTGCCTGCGGATGGGATCGTTCCACTTTCAGCGCGCAGCACTGGCCAAGCGCTGGGGCGAGCAGGTCCGCATGGTGTTCTACGACCAGCGCGGACACGGCCAGTCCGGAGAGGCCCCGACCGACACCTACACCGTCGAGCAGTTGGGCCGGGACCTGGAAACCGTTCTGCAGGTGATGGTTCCGCGCGGTCCGGTGGTGCTGGTCGGACATTCGATGGGCGGGATGACGGTGCTCTCACATGCGCGCCAGTTTCCTCAGCACTACGGTCGCCGTATCGTCGGCGTCGCACTGATCTCATCGGCCGCCGAAGGCCTTCCCCGCTCGCCGGTGGGCGAGATCCTGGCGAACCCCGCGTTGGAGGCCGTGCGCTTCGCCGCCCGCTACATCCCCGGTCTGGTGCTTCGCACCCGCGGGGCGACCCGGTCCATGCTGCGTCCGATCCTCAAGACCGCGTCGTTCGGCGACGAAGAGGTCAGCCCGAGTGTGGTGGACTACTCCGAGGAGATGATCCAGGACACCCGGACCGCGACACTGGTGGAATTCCTGCACGCCCTGGAGGTTCACGACGAGAGTGCCGCCTTGCCGGTACTGGCCAAGGTTCCCACGCTGATCGCCTGCGGTGACCGCGATGTGCTGACTCCGGTCAAGTACTCCGAGGAGATGGCCGCCGCGCTGCCGAACTCATTGCTGGTGATCGTCCCCGGCGCCGGGCATCTGGTGCAGATGGAGCGCCCCGACGTCATCAACGACGCACTGGTGCGTCTGGTGGAGAAGGCCACTCCGTCACGGCTGGTCGCATTCGGTCGCAAACTGCGGAGCCGCGATCGTGGCTGATGTGCGCCTCGAGGCCGGCTCGGCGGAACTGCCGACCATCGAGGACACCCTCGCTCTCGGTGAGCGGCTCGGCCGGCAGCTGCGTGCCGGGGACGTGGTCGTACTCTCCGGACCTCTCGGCGCCGGAAAGACCGCCCTGGCCAAGGGAATCGGCCGCGGCATGGACGTCGCGGGCCCGATCACCTCACCGAGCTATGTGCTGGCCCGCCTCCATCGCGCGCACCGCGATGGCGCCCCCGCGATGGTGCACGTCGACGTCTACCGGTTGCTCGACGCCCCCGGTGTCGACCTGCCGGCCGAACTCGACTCACTCGATCTCGACACCGACCTGCAGGATTCCGTCGTGGTGGTGGAGTGGGGCGAGGGCCTGGCCGAACGGCTCTCCGAACACCACCTGGACATCACCCTGACAAGGCCGCCGCACAGCGAGACCCGCACCGCGGTGTGGCGATGGAGCGGTTCGTGAGCCGCACCGTTCTCGTCGTCGACACCGCGACGCCGGCGGTTCTCGCGGCGGTGGTGCGCCGTCATCCCAACGGGTGGGTGGATGTTCTCGCCGAGCGGGTGACCGTCGATGCGCACGCCCACGTCGAGTCCCTGACCCCGAATGTCGTTGCAGCACTGGCTGATACACATCTGGATATGGATGATCTGGACGCCGTGGTGGTGGGCTGTGGGCCGGGGCCGTTCACCGGTCTGCGAGTCGGTATGGCCACCGCGGCGGCCTACGGCCATGCACTCGGTCTGCCGGTGCACGGCGTGTGCTCGCTGGACGCCATCGGCAATCAGACCGATGGTGAGGTGCTGGTGATCACCGATGCGCGTCGCAGGGAGGTGTACTGGGCCCGTTATCGCGATGGGGTGCGTCTCGACGGCCCCTCTGTCAACGCTCCCGCAGACATACCGCCCGCCGCTGCCGAGCATCGAATCGAATTCGCTCATCCCAGCCCGGTCGGACTGGTGTCGGCGGTCGGCGACTGGGACCGCGACCCGGAGCCGTTGATCCCGCTGTATCTGCGTAGGCCCGATGCCAAGACTCTCGCCGAGCGGGGCCTGGGGGGAGGCCGGCCGTGACCATCGTCTGCGATGAGCTGGTTCGCGCCGATGCCGCCCGGTGCGCCGAAATGGAGGCCATCCTGTTCCGCGGCGATGACCCCTGGCCGGAGGCCGCGTTCATCCGAGAAGTCGCCGCCGCGCACAGCCGTTACGTCGGAGCCCGGATTGATGGTCTGCTGGTCGGATATGCCGGCATCGCCCGACTGGGCCGCACGCCGCCGTTCGAGTACGAGATCCACACCGTCGGGGTGGATCCGGACTACCAGGGGCAGGGCATCGGCCGGCGGATGATGACCGATCTGCTGGACTTCGCCGGCCCGGACGGTGTGGTCTATCTGGAAGTGCGCACCGACAACGAACCGGCCATCGCCCTTTATGAAAGCCTCGGCTTCGTCAACGTCGGACTGCGCAAGCGGTATTACCGCACCGGCGCCGACGCCTACACCATGCGGAGGGACCCGCAATGAGCATGACCGTGCTGGCCATCGAAAGTTCCTGCGACGAGACCGGGGTCGGCATCGCCACGCGCAACCCGGACGGCACGATGGTCCTGCTGGCCGACGAAGTCGCCTCCAGCGTGGATGAGCACACCCGCTACGGCGGTGTGGTCCCGGAGGTCGCATCCCGGGCGCACCTGGAAGCGCTGGGCCCCACCATGCGACGGGCACTGGAGGTGGCCGGTATCAAACGTCCCGACGCGATCGCGGCGACAATCGGGCCCGGTCTGGCCGGCGCCCTGATGGTCGGAGTGGCCGCCGCCAAGGCCTATGCCGCGGCCTGGGGCCTGCCCTTCTACGCGGTCAATCACCTCGGCGGCCATCTGGCGGCCGACGTCTACGAACACGGACCATTGCCCGAGTGCGTCGGACTGCTGGTCTCCGGCGGGCACACCAATCTGCTGCACGTGCGTTCACTGGGCCGGCCGATCGTCGAGTTGGGCAGCACCGTCGATGACGCGGCGGGGGAGGCCTACGACAAGGTGGCCAGGCTTCTCGGCCTGGGCTATCCCGGTGGAAAGACACTCGACGAACTTGCCCGCACCGGCGATCGGGAGGCGATCGTCTTCCCGCGCGGGATGACCGGGCCGCGGGATGACCCCTACGCGTTCAGTTTCTCCGGGCTGAAGACCGCGGTGGCCCGTTACGTCGAAGCTCACCCTGACTTCCGCCCCGCCGACGTCGCCGCGGGATTTCAGGAGTCGGTCGCCGACGTGCTCACCGCCAAAGCGGTTCGGGCCGCAACCGAGCTGGGAGTCTCGACCCTTCTCATCGCCGGCGGTGTCGCCGCGAACTCGCGGCTACGCGAACTGGCCGAACAGCGTTGCGCTGCAGCTGGATTGGAATTACGCATCCCGTCTCCGCGGCTGTGCACCGACAATGGGGCGATGATCGCCGCCTTCGCCGCCGAACTGATCGCCGCCGGCGTGTCGCCGTCGCCCCTGGATGTGGCCACTGATCCGGGCCTGCCGATCCTGCAGGGACACCTCTGAGGCCATGAGCGACCGCACCGCGATCACCGACCTGATCTACCACTACGCCGAACTGATCGACGCCGGCGATTTCGATGGACTCGGACGATTACTGGGCCGGGCGTCCTTCGGCGGTCCACGCACCCCGACGGTCTCCGGTGCCCAGAACATCGCCGGGTTGTTCGCCATGACCACCAAGCGTTTCCCCGAGACCGGCACCCCCAGGACCCGGCATCTGGTGCTCAACCCGATCGTGGAGATCGACGGCGACACCGCGTCTGCTAGGTCCACCTTCTGCGTGGTGCAGGCCACCGACAAGATCGCCCTGCAGCCCATCGTGGTGGGGCGCTATTACGACACCTTCACCCGAGCCGCGGACGGCTGGCACTTCAGCACTCGGATCGCCGACGTCGAGATGACCGGCGACGTCTCCGACCACCTGCTGATCGATCCAACCCGCTTCGACCAGTGATTTCGCCGCGGAAATTCGCCGATGGCGAATCTGCACGCCCCGGCCTTGAGTGCTAGCACTCTCCGGTATAGAGTGCTAGACGGCAGCCGGGCAACCCCCGTGTCGGCACCCGCGACGACGGCGCGAGGGCGCAACGACTGCCGAAAACCTGGTTAATCGACTTATGGAGGGCTCCATCGTGGCCGTGAACATCAAGCCACTCGAGGACAAGATCCTCGTCCAGGCCAACGAGGCCGAGACGACCACCGCGTCGGGTCTGGTCATCCCGGACACCGCCAAGGAGAAGCCGCAGGAAGGCACCGTTGTCGCCGTCGGCCCAGGCCGCTGGGACGAGGACGGCGAGAAGCGGATCCCGCTGGACGTCGCCGAGGGTGACACAGTCATCTAC
>JAPOKC010000043.1 GCA_029977845.1 Mycobacteriaceae bacterium
TGATCGCCGCGACGGTGGGTTCGGTGGCCGGCTACTTCGGCGGCTGGCGGGACCGGGTGCTGATGTGGTTCGTCGACCTGCTGCTGGTGGTGCCCAGCTTCATCCTCATCGCGATCGTCAGCCCGCGGACCAAGAACTCGGCGAATATCACCCTGCTGATCGTGCTGCTGGCGGCGTTCAGCTGGATGATCAGCGCCCGCATGGTGCGCGGCCTGACGATGAGTCTGCGCGAGCGCGAGTACGTCCAGGCCGCCCGCTACATGGGTGTGCCCAGTGCGCGCATCATCGCCCGGCACATCGTGCCCAACGTCGCCTCGATCCTCATCATCGACACCGCACTGAACATCGGGGTGGCGATCCTCGCCGAGACCGGCCTGAGCTTCCTGGGATTCGGTGTGCAACCGCCGGACGTCTCACTGGGCACGCTGATCGCCGACGGCACCAAGTCGGCGCTGACGTTCCCGTGGGTTTTCCTGTTCCCGGCCGGGGTTCTGGTGGCGATCCTGGTGTGCGCCAACCTCGCCGGAGACGGGTTGCGTGACGCCCTGGACCCGGGCAGCGCCTCCCTGCGGGTGCGGAGACAACGGTGAGCCTGCTCGAAGTCCGTGACCTCTCGGTCACCTTCCCGACCGACGGTGGGGACCTGCACGCGGTGCGCGGCCTGAGCTATCACGTCGACCCCGGCGAGGTGGTCGCGATGGTCGGCGAGTCCGGTTCGGGCAAGTCCGCGGCGGCGATGGCGGTCATCGGGCTGCTGCCCGAGTACGCGGCGGTGTCGGGATCGGTGCTGCTCGAAGGCCAGGAACTGATCGGTATGGACGACTCCGAGATGTCTCGGATTCGAGGCAAGCGGATCGGCACGGTGTTCCAGGACCCGATGTCGGCACTGACCCCGGTCTACACCGTGGGCGATCAGATCGCCGAGGCGATCACCGTGCACAACGACGACGTGGATCGCGAGCAGGCCCGCCGCCACGCGGTGGAGTTGCTCGAGCTCGTCGGCATCACACAGCCGGCTCAGCGGGCCCGGGCCTTCCCGCACGAGTTGTCCGGCGGAGAACGTCAGCGGGTGGTGATCGCGATCGCGATCGCCAACGACCCGGATCTCATCATCTGCGACGAGCCCACCACCGCATTGGACGTCACCGTGCAGGCCCAGATCCTCGACGTGCTGCGCACCGCCCGCGACGTCACCGGCGCCGGGGTGCTGATCATCACCCACGACCTCGGGGTGGTGGCCGAGTTCGCCGACCGCGCCCTGGTGATGTACGCCGGGCGCGCGGTGGAGGAGGCTTCGGTGGACGATCTGTACACCGATCGCCGGATGCCCTACACCGCAGGACTTCTGGGCTCGGTGCCACGGCTGGACTCCCCGCGCGGATCGAGGCTGGTGCCGATTCCCGGCGCTCCCCCGTCGTTGGTCGGCCTGCCGCCCGGGTGCCCGTTCGCGCCGCGCTGCCCACTGGTGATCGAGGACTGCCGTTGCGCTGAACCCGCGTTGCTGCAAGTCGGTCCCGAACATTCGGCAGCGTGTATCCGCACCGAGGAGGTGGCCGGACGCAACGCGGCGGAGATATACGGTGTCGCCACCGGGGCGCCCGAGGCTGAGGACGCACCCGGCGAGGTCGTGGTGCGGGTACGCGATCTGGTGAAGACCTTCAAGCTGACCAAGGGTGTGGTGTTCCGCCGACAGGTCGGCGAGGTGCGCGCCGTCGACGGTGTCAGCTTCGAACTCGAGGGCGGCCGCACGCTGGGAATCGTCGGCGAATCGGGATCGGGCAAGTCCACCACCCTGCATGAGATCCTCGAACTGCGTACGCCGCAGTCCGGGTACATCGAGGTGCTCGGCGAGGACGTCTCGACATTGACCAAGGACCGCCGCCGGGAACTGCGCGGCGATCTACAGGTGGTGTTCCAGGATCCGGTCGCCGCTCTGGATCCCCGGCTGCCGGTGTTCGACATCATCGCCGAGCCGTTGGTGGCCAACGGTTTCGACAAGCCCGCGGTGGAGGCCCGGGTGGCCGAACTACTCGACACCGTCGGCCTGCGTCACGCCGATGCCGCCCGGTATCCCAACGAGTTCTCCGGCGGTCAGAAGCAGCGCATCGGCATCGCCCGCGCGCTGGCATTGAAGCCGAAGATCCTGGCGCTCGACGAACCGGTTTCCGCGCTGGACGTGTCCATCCAGGCCGGCATCATCAACCTGCTGCTGGACCTGCAGCGCGAACTCGATCTGTCCTATCTGTTCGTCTCCCACGACCTGTCGGTGGTCAAACACCTCGCCCACCGGGTCGCGGTGATGTACCGGGGGGCGGTCGTCGAGTACGGCGACGGTGACGAGGTCTTCAGCAACCCGCGCAACGAGTACACCCGCAAGCTGCTGGCCGCTATCCCGAAACCGGACCGTTCCTCCGGTTAGCATCTAGCGGTGAGCTCACTGCTGCGCCGGATGGCGGTCCTGTTCTTCGCACTGACCCTGGTGGTCGCCGGTTGCTCGGCGGGCAAGCGCTCCGGCGCCGGCGGCATGGGCAGCGGCCAGTTGGGGACGTCCAGCGATATCAACCCGCAGGATCCGGCGACCCTGGCCCAGGGCGGCAATCTGCGACTGGCCATCGGCGCGATGCCGTCGAACTTCAACACCCTCAACATCGACGGCAACGAGGCCGACACCGCCTCGGTGCTGCGATCCACCATGCCGCGGGCTTTCATCATCGCCCCCGACGGCACGATGAAGGTCAACACGGACTACTTCACCAATGTGGAGCTGACCAAGACCAGCCCGCAGGTGATCACCTACACCATCAACCCGAAGGCCACCTGGACCGACGGCACCCCGCTGACCTGGGAGGACATCGCCGCCCAGATCAACGCCACCAGCGGTAAGGACAAGGCGTTCGCGATCGCCTCGCCCAACGGCTCCGACCGCGTCGCCTCGGTCACCCGCGGGGTCGACGACCGGCAGGCCGTGATGACCTTCGCCCAGAACTATCCGGAGTGGCGGGGCATGTTCGCCGGGAACACGACGCTGCTGCCCAAGAGCATGACCGCGGACCCGGATGTGTTCAACAAGGGTCAGCTGGACAAGCCCGGCCCCTCGGCGGGGCCGTTCATGGTCACCAACGTCGACAAGACCGCTCAGCGAATCACGTTGGGCCGCAATCCGAATTGGTGGGGTACCCCGCCGCTGCTGGACACCATCACGTTCCTCGCACTCGATGACGCGGCGCGCATCCCGGCGCTGATGAACAACACCATCGACGCCTCGGGCCTGGCCTCGCTGGACGAGCTGACCACCGTTCGGGGCAATCCGGACATCGCGGTGCGCAGCGCGCCGGCACCGAGCTGGTATCACATGACGTTCAACGGGGCGCCCGGTTCGATCCTGGCCGACAAGGCGCTACGGCAGGCCGTCGCGAAAGGAATCGACCGCCAGGCCATCGCGAATGTGAACCTGCGCGGTCTGGTGGACACACCGACCCCGTTGGGCAACCACATCTTCGTCGCCGGACAGGACGGCTACCAGGACAACAGCGCCTCAGTGGCCTACGACCCGGAGAAGGCGAAGGCCGAACTCGACGCGCTGGGCTGGAAGCTCAACGGCCAGGTCCGCGAGAAGGACGGCCGCAAGCTGGTGATCCGCGACGTGCTCTACGACTCCCCGCCAGGCCGGCAGGCCGCGCAGGTGGCCCAGAACAGCCTCGGCCAGATCGGCGTGAAGCTCGAGATGGACGTCAAACCCGCCAACGGTTTCTTCACCAACCACGTCAACGTGGGCGACTTCGACATCACCCAGTTCTCCTGGGTCGGTGACGCGTTCGCGCTGTGCTGTCTCAACCAGATCTTCACCACCGGCGCCGAGAGCAACTTCGGCAAGATCTCGAGCCCGCAGATCGACGCCAAGGTCGACGAGGTGCTTGACGAGCTGGACCCGGCCAAGGCCCGCGTCCTGGCGAACGAGGTGGACACCATGCTGTGGGACGAGGTGTTCAGCCTGGCGCTGTACCAGTCGCCCGGAAACGTCGGGGTGCGCCGGACACTGGCCAATTTCGGACCGGCCGGTGTCGGTGACTTGAACTACAGCGCGATCGGTTTCATGAAGTGACCCGGTGGCCGGTTCGGGGCAGCACCGCGCCGAGCTTGGCCATTGCCCCGAGCGCCACACCGGTCAGGCGCCCCGAGGCGCCGACCGGGAGGGCGTCGAGTTCGGTGGCCTGATCCGCCAGTATGTGCGGCCGACCGCCGGCTACCTCGGCGATCACCCGCAGCGCCACCTCCTGGCGGGTGTCGAGCATGCTGTGCGCGGCGGTGGGAAGCCGGACCATGGTCGCATCCGGCAGCAGTCCGGCGACGCGCTCGGCGACCGCCCCGGGTGTGACGAGATCGCGGCCGCCGGAGACCACGACGGTGGGCCAGTGGAATCGGGTCATCTCATCGACGAGGTCGAACGGCTCGGCCTCGAACGGGGTCTGGGCCGAGGGCACCCCGCGCCAGGTGAGCGTGGTGTCCAGGGGCCGGCCGTCCGGGGTACCGGCGAAGTTGAGTTCGCGGAAGCCGATCAGCCCGACCAGATCGGCCTCGTTGTGGAACGGCACCGTGCGACGCGCGACGTTGAGGGTCAGGAAGCGCAATGCGGTCCACAATGCCCGCCGCCCGTCGAGGAGCAGATCGAGGTGGCGCTCCAGCACATCGGGTCCGGCGTAGCCGTAGACCGCGGCGGCGATGGTGAGATCCTCGGGCACCAGCGCGTCGGCGTCGGTGAGCGCGCGGATCTTGGCCGCCAGCGCGGTGTCGTCGTGCCAGAGCAGTGCGCGCGCCTCGCTGCGCACGACGTCGAAGTCGTCGCGGTTGAGCAGCGGCGAATCCAGCACCATCGCCTGCACCCGATCCGGATGGCGCACACCCACACCGGCGGCCAGATAGGTGCCGTAGGACGCCCCGTAGACCGCGGCGGCGTCGACCCCGGCGTCGTCGAGAACGGCGGCGACGTCGTCGACCACCTGCTCGATGGTCAGGGCTTCCGGCGGCAGGTCGGCCCCGGAGTCGTCGCGGCGGGACAGCCCCACCCCGCGGTGCTCGACCATGATGATGTCGTGGCCGCCCGCGGCCGCCTTGTCCCGGATTCCCCGGTAGGCGGCGACGGAGGCCATCCCGGGGCCGCCGGGGATGATCACCAGCGGTGTGCCGCCCGTCGGGCCGGTGCGCACGTAGTGCAGGTCGAATTCCGCACCGCCGGCGGGGGTCACCGGGCGCCGGACCGCGCACACGCCGGGCAGCGCGGCCAGCTTTCGGTGGCGGCGCCGGGTGAGGAAAGCGGCCGGATTCATGCGCCGATTGTGCCAAGGGCAGAAAGTCCTCAGTTGACCCGAACCCTTTCGGGGCGCGTCGGCCGGTCGTAATTTGGAACCGATGAGCGACTTCATGAGCCAGACCGACGCCTTCACCTGGGCGATGGAATCCGATGCGCGGCTGCGGTCGACGGTGGTCACGGTGATCCTGCTGGACAAATCCCCAGACTGGGACGTGGTGCGGTCCCGGTTCGGGGCGTTGGCGCAGAGCCTGCCGATCTGGCGCCAGCGCGTGGTGGAGACCCCGCCGCCGGCGCCGCCGCGATGGGAGACCGCCCCGGATTTCGACATCGACTTCCACCTGCGTAAGGTCTCCGCGCCGGATCCGGGAAACCTCGACGGTGTGCTGGAGATGGCCAGGGTGGCGGCGATGTCCGACTTCGACCGGGCCAGGCCGCTGTGGACGGCGACCCTGATCGAGGGACTCGACGACGGTGGCGCGGCGGTGCTGTGCAAGTTCCACCACGCGCTGACCGATGGGGTGGGCGGGGTGCAGATCGCCATGCACCTGTTCGACCTCACCGAGGAGCCGCGCACCCTCGAGGCGGTCGAGAGCGGGACCGGCGAGCCCGCGGTCACCGCGCACGGTCCGCTCAACGATTACGTCGACGCGCTGCGGTATGACCTCGGCCTGGTGCGCCAGGCGGTCAGCGGAGCGGCGGAGTCGGGGCCGAAGCTGTTGTTCAACGCGATCCGCAATCCGGTGAAGGCGATCACCGATGCCGGTGAGATGGCCGCGTCGGTGTACCGCACCATGCGGCCGGTCACCGAGACCGGCTCGCCACTGATGAAGGAACGCACCCTGACGCGCAGGTTGGGTGTGCACGATGTTCCGCTGGCGAAGCTGAAGGAGGCCGCACACACCGCCGGCGGTGCGCTCAACGACGCCTTCGTCGCCGGGATCGCCGGCGGCCTGCGCCGGTACCACGAACTGCACGACGTCGAGGTGGGCGACCTGCACCTGACGATGCCGATCAGTGTGCGCACCGAGGACGACGACGAGGGTGGCAACCACATCACCCTGGCCCGCTTCGACATCCCGGTGGGGACAGCCGATCCGGCCAAGCGGATCGCCGAGATCCGGGAGCGCACCAACAAGGTGCGCAACGAAAAGTCGACTCCCTATATCCAGATCATCGCCGGGGCGATGAACCTGATGCCGCGCTGGTACATCGGTTCGGTGCTGCGCAAGGTCGACTTCCTTGCCAGCGACGTGCCCGGCGTGCCGGTGCCGGTGTATCTGGCCGGGGCGAAGGTGCGCACGCAGTACGCCTTCGGCCCGACGATCGGTTCGGCGGTCAACGTCACGCTGCTGACCTATGTCGACAACTGCGCGCTGGGGGTCGATGTCGACACCGGGGCGATCCCGGACTTCGACGTGTTCCATCAGTGCCTGATCGAGGGTTTCGACGAGGTTCTGGCGCTGGCTGAGTAGGGCTGCCCGCCGCGAGCGTGGGGCCTGAGTACGCATTGGGGCCGTTTCGCGTGCGTAAGGCCCACGCTCGGTTGCGTTTTCCACAACGCTGACTAGCCAGCTCTGCGCAATGGGTTCACGCTTCGCGAGTCCCCGTCAGATAACTATTGACATCACGCAAGGGTTTTCCGATCATGAATCATGACTCAGGGACCTCGCGGGATGGGCGATCTCCCAAGGCTGGCGCGTGGAAACCGACACCAGCGGCTACACCCGGTTCTTCGATCCGCATGGCAACTACATCGCGCGCTATCCGGCTACTCCGAGCAATCCCCGACGACGGATGGCCGACCTCAAAGTCGCCCTCCGGAAAGCCGGCCTACGGGTTCCCCCGCCGCGCAAGAAGGAACAGCGATCGCAACGCAGAGTGGAGCGGAATCAATGAGGCGTAACTGGGTGGTGACGCTGTCTTATGCCGCGGATCCCGACATGGACACCATGGACCGCTGGGAGGACGAACTCGACGGCTTCGATGCGACGATCGCGCGCGTGCCCGATCGCGGAGTCGACGTGGTTCTGCACGCCGATGACACCACGCTTGACGATGCATTGAAGCGCGCCCGCAGAAGCGCGACCAAGGTCGTGCCGGGCGATCCGATCGGCATCGCGGCAACGACTGAAGAAGAACACCTGCGGCGTGCCGACGCGATCGGTTTCCCGAAGCTGATGTCCGCTGCCGAAATCGCCGTCGAACTGGGGATCAGTCGGCAGCGGGTGCATCAATTGCGTTCGAACGCCGACTTTCCCGGTCCGCTGGCAGATTTGCGCAGCGGGCCGGTCTGGGACGCGCGCGACATCCGCCGCTTCGCGCGACAATGGGCCCGCCAGCCGGGCCGTCCTGCGGCTGTCAGCCGCCGAGTTCGATGAACTGCGCGCCTTCAATGCCCTGGTAGCGATCCGGCGTGCAGGTCAGCACGATCAACTGTCCGTCGCCGCCGACGTCGCCGAGGACGTTGCGCATACTGTCGAGCCGATCCGGGTCGGCGAATCCCAGGGCGTCGTCGATGACGACCGGCACGGTGTCCGCATCGGCCACCATCGCCGCCCCGGCGAGCCGGACCAGAATGCCCAGCTGTTCCTTGACGCCGCCGGAGAGCAACTCATACGGCACCGTCACACCCTTGAGGGTGCGACTGACGATGCTCAGGTCGCTCTCCACCTCCAACTGGCAGGTGTCGCCGAACACCGGTTTCGCAAGCTTCTCGAGTTCCTGACGAAACGGTGCCGCGTAGCGCTTCCTGGTGTCATCACGGTGCCGGTCCATCACCCTCTTGAGCAGATTGACCGACCGGGCCCGCTGCCCGATGCGCTCGACGTCGCGCTGCGCGGCCGCCTCGACGATCTCGGCGTCGTCGAGCTTGCCCCGCCGTCCCTCGGAACCGGCCAGCTCCAGCGCACCGTTGATCTCGCTGAGCTGACGGCCGATATCGGCGCGCTCGGACTGTAACGCCTCGTCGGCGGCGTCTGCCGCGGTGCGCTCGGCGTCGATATCGTCGGGGTTGAGCGCGTCCCGTTTCGCGGCCAGATCGGCGACGGCCGTCTCGGCCGCACGCAGCTTCTCGGCGTCGGCGAGCGCGGCCGCCGTCACCTGATCGTCGGCGGCCTCGGCGCGCTGAGTGGTCAGCTTCTGCCGCACGGCTTCCAGTTCGGCCTCGGCGTTGGAGAGGTTGGTCTGCAGAACCTTTGCCGCCGTGGCCTTTTCGTTGAGGTCGAGGTTGGCGGCCTCGGCAGCCCGCCGATCCGCGCCGGCCTTGAGTCGAGCCGGTTCCAGCGCTTCTTCGGCGGCGGCCTGTTCAGCACGGGCGGACTCGGGATCCAGGTCCTCCCCGTCCGGCATGGCGGCGATCAACGCGCTCAGCCGTTCGACGATCACATCAGCACCTTCGGCGCCGCACAGACCGGCCAGCTTCGCCGCCGCCTCCCGGCTACGGCCGGTGAGCTCCTGGCGCAGCTGATCAGACTGCGCTGCCTGGTCCGGTTCGGTAACCCCTGCCGCGGCCAGCGTCGCGTCCAGATCCTGTTGGGCAGCAACCAGATTGGACTGGACCACAGCGGTATCGGCACCGGGATCGATGCACACGCTGATCACACCGGGCAGTTCCACCGTGACCGGCACCGACGATGCGGGTTGCCACGGCTGTCCGGCGACCAGAGTGATCGGTTCGCCGTCGACCAGCACGTCCAGATCCGCAACAGGGGTGAATTCGACGGTTCCCGCGCTGTGCGACAACTGGTCGGTGAGCCGCTGCACCTGCGCAGCCGCAGCAGTGATCTGCTTCATCACCTCGGGTGTGATGGTGATGGCGGCCAACTCCTCGGCGACCCGGCTGAGTTCGGCTTGTACGCCGGAGATCTCGGCGAGCTTGGCGCGGGCAGCGACGCCTTCGGCGATACCGGTCGCCCGCTTCAAGCGCTCTTCGGCCTGCCCCAGGACCAGGGCCGACTGCTGCGCTGCCGATACCGCGTCGCCGTGGGCGGCGTCGGCGAGAGTCTCGGCTTCGGCGGCCGTCGCGAGGTCCGCCCGCAACGCGGTGATGGCTTCCTCGCGGGTGGTGACATCGTCGCGCAGTTGCTGGCGTTGCGCACTGGCGGCCGCCGACGCGGACGCGATCTGACGCGCCGTGGAGGCGATGACATCGGCATTGGTCCATGCGGTGGTCAGTTCGGCAAGGGCCGCGGCGGCCTTGCGGGCGGCGGCCCTGCGCTCACCGGCGGCCAGTAGCAGACCAGCCAGTTCGGTATGCCGCTCGCTGAGTTCAGCATGCCGATCAACCAACTCCTCGACCTCGGCAAGAGCGGACCTACAGCCGGCAACCTCGGCCTCGGCTGCGCTCAGCGCCGCCTGGGCGTCCTTCCACTCCTTGGCGGCCTTCCCCGTCGCCGGGGTGAAGTACTTGACGAATTCGGCGTCGATGGCGTCGGTCAGCAGCGATTCGGTGCCGGACAGCGCGTCGGCATCCCCGGCGGCTGCCATGTCCAGCGCCTTGGTCAGCGCACCGCTGCCGCTGAGCGCGACCGCCGCGGTCGGCGCCGACTGCAGCACCCGCTGGGCTTTCCACAGCCCCATGTCCATGGTCTCGCCCAGCATCGCGACCACGCGTTCGTGTGCGGGGTTGCCGGTCAGGTTCTCGACGACCGGCGCCAGGACGGTCAGCGTGGTCTCGGCCTTCTTGTTGAACTGCTTGCGGTATTTGAACCGGTACTTGCCGGTGGAGATCTCAGCGGACACCTCGGTGGCCACATCGGCGCCGGCCGGCTGGATCGTGCGGACGTCCTCCTTCTTCGACGTCGCCGGAACCTCCAGCAGAAGATCCAGCGCCTCGATCATCGAGGACTTGCCGATCTCGTTGGGACCGCAAACCACCACGACTCCGCAGTCGGGGAAGGTGATCTCACGGTGGGTGATCCCCTTGAAGTTGGTCAGTTCCAGCCGGTGGAGCTTCACGCCTCACTCCTGCCGGCCAATCGGGTCAGCAGGGCCAGCGCACCCCGGGCGTCGGCGGCGGTCTCGGGATCGCCGGATCGCGCCATCTCCACCAGTTCATCCAGTGCGGCGGCGGCGAATCCGCGCAGACCGAGACTGTCGAATTCCCCGTCGGCGGGAAGAACGGCGAGCTCGGTGTGGCGTTCCCACGTGCCGACCCAGGCGAACTTACGGCCGCAGCGCTCCAGTAGGTCATCGAGTGCGGCGCGTTCGGTGACCGTCAGCGTGCCGACGAGCACGAGCTGCACGACGGTGCGTTCCTTATCCGCCAGCGCATCCAGTTCCCGATCGAGATCGGCGATATCGGCCGCGCCGTCGAGATTCCGCCGCAGCGTGAGGAACCGCCACCGGCCGATGTGCCGGGGGTCGACGGTCACCGGATATGCCGGATCGTCGAGGTTGAGGTCGACCACCAGGACGTGACCCGGGTCGGATTCGATGTCGTCGTAGTTGGTCACCTCGGGCGCGCCGGAGTACCAGACCCGGCCGCTGTCGCCGACCTCGGTGCGGGAGTGCTTGTCGCCCAAGGCGACATAGTGCACGGCGCCGCGAGACAGGGCGTCGGTCACGGCGGCCAGCCGGATCAGCGCCGGGTCATCCTTGTTGGGCGACAGCGTGTCGACCCCGCCGTGCGCCACCAGGATCCGTGCGGTCCCGTCAGCCTCCAACCCGTCCAGCACGGCGGCCGCGCGGTCCTCGATCTGCCGTTTGGAGCGCCACGGCGCGGCCACCAGTTCCACACCGGCGCGCACCTCGAGGGTGCCATCGCGATCGAGCACATGAACGTTGCTCGGGCACTCAGCGGCGAAGATCGCGCTGGTGTAGACCGAACCCGCTTCCAGCGAGTCGTGGTTTCCGGGCAGCAGGTACACCGGAACGCCGATCGAGCGCATCGCCTCCAGTGACTGGCTGACGACCTCGGGTGCGAGCTGATTGCTGTCGAACACGTCGCCGGCCACCACGACGAACTCGGCGCCGGTCTCAGCGGCCAGCGCGCCGAGTGCGGCGACGGCATCGCGGCGCGCCGCGGAGTACCGCGACTGCGCGTCGCCGGCCAGGAAGTGCCGGGTCATGCCCAGTTGCCAGTCGGCGGTGTGCAGGAATTTCATGGTGACCCCGACTGTATGGCCGGGGTCTGACAACTCCGGGGATCTGACGTCGTCGCCGGGTTAATCTGTGGCGAATGAGGACTCTGGTGCTGATGCGACACGCGAAATCGGACTATCCGGCCGGCGTCGGGGACCACGATCGCCCGCTCGCCGAACGCGGCATCCGGGAGGGCGCGCTGGCCGGCGACTGGCTTCGGGCCAACGTCCCGGCGATCGACGCGGTGCTGTGCTCATCGGCTACCCGCACCCGCCAGACCCTCGGCCGGACCGCGGTCGACGCGCCGGCCAGTTTCCTCGACCGGCTCTACGACGCGAGTCCGGGTGCGGTGATCGACGAGATCAACAAAGTCGACGACGCGGTGTCGACGCTTCTGGTCGTGGGCCACGAACCCACCATGAGCCACCTGGCCCTCGGGTTGGCCGACCCCGACAGCGATCGGGAGGCGGCCGAGCAGATCGCGCGGAAGTATCCGACGTCGGCGATCGCGGTGCTGCGCGTTCCCGGCTCGTGGGCGGACCTCGGACTCAGCGGCGCCGAGTTGATCTCATTCCACGTGCCGCGTTAGCGGCTAGGAGTTCGTCGCGAGAGTCATCTCCATCAGCTTGATGGCCATCTCGCACGCGTCGATACCGGGCGCCTGCGGATTGATCCACCAGCCGACCACGCCCTGAGCGTCGCTGGCCACACCGCATCCGCCGTTGGGGTCGTTGCCGCGCATGACGATCGAGGCCACCCCGTTGATCGCACGGGTCTCGGTCTTGTACTGCAGGAAGTCGGCGACCTTGCGCTCGTTGTCGAGGCTGCCCTGCTCGTACCAGAACCGGGTGATGTCGACCAGGCCGGCCGGGTTGGCGGCCTGCCACCGGCAGACCGCGCCGACGAAGGTGCTCTGGATGTCCAGCGGATCGGCGCCGACGGCCTTGGCGAGCACGTCGGTGGTCAGGACGTCGCACTCCTTGAGCAGGTTCGGGTACTTCTGCGCGGAGTTGTCGTTGCGCGGGCCGCTGCCGGCCTTCATCGCGGTGCCGCCGATGGTGTTGGCGCAACCGGTCAGCAGGGCCAGTGCCGTGACCGCCGACAGCGCCCCGGTAATCAGGCGGCTGGGCATCGGGCGCCTCACTTCGCGTTCACAATCGACTGGCGGGTGAGTTCCCTGGCCACATCGCACGGCGGCGGGAAGCCCTTCTCGTTGAAGTTGATCGACCACTCGATGAAATCGTCGCCGAACCCGATCGCGATCTCGCACAGGTTGTCCCCCAGCACCGGGTCGGTGCCCACCGCGACCCAGCCGTCGTGGCCTTCGATGTTGATGTCCTCGACGCTGGTCCGGGAGAGTTCCTCGGTCTTGCGTTCCCGGCCGATCGGGCTGCCCCGGTACCAGGTGAAGGAGAAGTGCGGTCCCAGGATGCCGCCGCCGGCCAGCCACTGGCAGCCCACCGAGTTCACCGCGGTCTTCACCAGCCCGGTCACCCGGGTCTGCTCGGCGATGGTCTCGTCGCTGACGCCACCGCACTCCGGGAACAGCGGTCCATGCGTGCCATCCGAGGCCGACGGGGCCGGCGCCTCGGACTGCTGCTGGGGGCCCGGGCCGGCCTGATCCTGCTTCGAGGAGCACGCACTCACGGAGGTCACGGTGACGGCAGCGACCAGCAGGGCGACGAGTCTTCTCACAGAATGCACTGTAGCGGCAGCCGCTGGGCGATTCCCTGACATACGCGCTGAACTGCCGGTATGGGAGAACCGGTGTGGGACAGTAGCGACATGCTCCTGGCGCTGCTGCGACAGTACGTCGCGCCGTACCGGTGGCTGGTCGCGGCGGTGATGGTCTTCCAGACCGTCAGCACGCTGGCATCCCTGTATCTGCCGACGGTGAACGCGGCGATCATCGACGACGGCGTGACCCAGGGCGACACCGCCCTGATCGCCCGGCTCGGGATGGTGATGCTGGCCGTCACCGCGGTGCAGGGCGTGTGCGCGGTCGGTGCGGTGTACTTCGGGTCGCGCGCCGGGATGGGATTCGCCCACGACCTGCGGGCAGCGCTGTTCGGCCATGTGACTACCTTCTCGGCGCGCGAGGCCGCGCAGTTCTCCCCCGCCTCACTGCTGACCCGCACCACCAACGACGTCCAGCAGATCCAGATGCTGGTGCAGATGACGGCCACCGTGCTGGTCACCGCCCCGATCATGTGCGTAGGCGGGATCATCATGGCGATCCGGCAGGACGCCGGACTCTCGTGGCTGCTGGGAGTCAGCGTGCCGGTGCTGGCCGTCGCGAACTATCTGATCATCTCGCGGATGCTGCCCATCTTCCGCAGCATGCAGCAGCGGATCGACGGCATCAACCGCGTTCTGCGCGAGCAACTCTCCGGCATCCGGGTCATCCGGGCGTTCGGTCGGGAACCGTATGAGCGGGAGCGCTTCGCGCAGGCCAATATCGCCGTCTCCTCGGCAGCCTTGGCAGCCGGCCGATGGCAGGCGCTGATGCTGCCGGTCACCACGCTGACCATCAACATCTCCAGTGTCGCGCTGATCTGGTTCGGCGGCTTCCGGATCGACGCCGGACGGATGCAGGTCGGTTCGCTGATCGCGTTCCTGGCCTACTTCATGCAGATCCTGATGGCCGTCATGATGGCCACCTTGATCATGGTGATGCTCCCGCGGGCATCGGTGTGCGCCGAGCGCATCACCGAGGTGCTGGACACCGAATCCTCGATCAAAAGTCCCGCCATCCCGACCCGTCCCTCCGGCGGAGTGCGCGGGGAGGTTGTGCTGGACCGCATAGGTTTCCGCTATCCGGGAGCGGAAGTTCCCGTGCTGCAGGATGTTTCGTTCACCGCCGGCCTGGGTAGCACGACGGCGATCGTGGGTGGAACCGGCTCGGGTAAGTCGACGCTGGTGTCGCTGATCTGCCGGCTGTACGACGTGAGCTCCGGGTCGGCACGGGTGGACGGCGTAGACGTCCGTGACTACGACACCGAAGATCTGTGGTCGACGCTGGGGCTGGTGCCCCAGCGCGGATATCTGTTCTCCGGGACGGTGGCCGACAATCTGCGCTACGGCAAACCGGACGCAACCGATGCCGAGATGTGGGCGGCGTTGGAGATCTCCGCGGCCGACGATTTCGTGCGGGCGAATCCCGACGGCCTGGCGATGCGGGTCGCCCAGGGCGGCGCGAACCTCTCCGGTGGGCAGCGCCAGCGATTGGCGATCGCCCGCGCAGTCATCCGCCGGCCGGCGATCTATCTGTTCGACGATGCGTTCTCCGCGCTCGACGTGCACACCGAGTCCCGCATCCGCGCCGCGCTTGCCGAGGTGGCGTCCAGGTCGACGGTCATCGTCGTCGCCCAGCGCATCGCGACGGTGATGGCCGCCGATCGGATCGTCGTGCTCGACGGCGGCCGGGTGGTCGGCATCGGCACTCACAATGAGTTGGCGACGGGGTGCCCCGCCTACGCGGAGTTCGTCGACTCGCAGTCACTCGCCGGCGCAAGTGGGCGATCGTGACTGCCCCTCCGATGCGCGGCGGTCTGCGGGCCATGGCGACCGATCCGGCCCAGGCGCGGTCGCGGGACTTCACCGGGTCGGCGATGCGCCTGCTGCGCCGGCTCACCCCGCAGCGCCGGCCGACCGTCGCCGTCGTCGCACTGGCGCTCTGCGGTATCGCGCTGTCGGTGATCGGTCCGCGCGTGCTCGGACATGCCACCGACCTGTTGTTCAACGGGGTGGTGGGCCGCCAGTTGCCGGCCGGGATCACCAAGGAACAGGCCGTCGCCGCGGCCCGGGCCCGTGGTGACGCCAACTTCGCCGACATGCTTGCCCGGATGGACCTGATCCCCGGCCGGGGCGTGGACTTCGGTGCCGTCGGCCGCACGCTGCTGCTGGCACTGATCATGTATCTGCTTGCGGCCCTGCTGATCTGGGCGCAGGCCCGGCTGCTCAACGTGATCGTGCAGCGCACGATCACCGCGATGCGCACCGAGGTGGAGGCCAAGGTGCACCGGCTGCCGCTGGCCTATTTCGACTCCCGGCAGCGCGGCGAGTTGCTGAGCCGGGTCACCAACGACGTCGACAACATCGCGACATCGATCTCGATGACCATAAGCCAGTTGCTCACCGCGGTGCTGACCGTCATCGCGGTGCTGGTGATGATGGTGAGCATCTCGCCGTTGCTGGCGCTGATCACCCTGGTGACCGTTCCACTGTCGCTGTGGGTGACCCGGGCGATCGCCCGGCGTTCGCAGAGGATGTTCGTGGCGCAGTGGACCAACACCGGCCGTCTCAACGCCCACATCGAGGAGACCTACAGCGGTTTCACCGTGGTGAAGACCTACGGTCATCGTGCGTCAGCCCAGGAGCGCTTCGCCGATCTCAACGCCGATGTCTACCGCGCGGGATTCGGCGCCCAGTTCTTCTCCGGCCTGGTCTCCCCCGCAACGATGTTCGTCGGCAACCTCAGCTATGTCGCGGTCGCGGTGATCGGTGGGTTCCAGGTGGCGACCGGCCGGATCACCCTCGGCGGCATCCAGGCGTTCATCCAGTACGTGCGCCAATTCAACCAGCCGCTGACCCAGGTCGCCGGTTTCTACAACACCCTGCAGTCCGGAGTGGCCAGCGCCGAGCGGGTCTTCGACTTCCTCGATGAAGCCGAGGAATCACCCTCGGCTGCAACGGAGTTGGGGCCCGGGCCGGGCCGGGTCGAGTTCGAACACGTCGGCTTCTCCTATCGGCCCGGCACAGCGGTGATCGAGGACCTGTCGCTGACCGCCTCACCGGGAAGCACGGTGGCGATCGTCGGCCCCACCGGCGCCGGCAAGACCACGCTGGTGAATCTGCTGATGCGCTTCTACGACGTGCAATCCGGCCGGATTCTGCTCGACGGCGCCGACATCCGCGGCATCAGCCGGGAATCGCTGCGCGCCCGGATCGGTATGGTGCTGCAGGACACCTGGCTGATCGGCGGGACCATCTACGACAACATCGCCTATGGCCGGCCGGGTGCGGACGAGGACGAGGTGCTGGCTGCGGCACGGGCCGCCTACGTCGACAACTTCGTGCGGTCGCTGCCCGAGGGGTATCAGACCCGGATCAGTGATGACGGCGGCAATATCAGCGCCGGCGAGAAGCAGCTCATCACGATCGCCCGGGCCTTCCTGGCGCGCCCGCAACTGCTGATACTCGATGAGGCCACCAGTTCGGTGGACACCCGGACCGAACTGCTGGTGCAGAAGGCGATGACCCGGTTACGCAGCGAGCGGACGAGTTTCGTCATCGCCCACCGGCTCTCGACCATCCGGGACGCCGATCTCATCGTGGTGATGGACAAGGGCCGGATCGTCGAGCAGGGCACGCACGACGAACTACTGGCACGCCGTGGGGCGTACTGGCAGATGACTCAGGCTCAGCGGGCCTAGAGAACGCCGCGGATCAGAACGTTGACCGGGATGCCGCAGCGGTTGCGCAGATCCAGCGACGGACCCCGGATCGCGTCGATCGCGTTCTTGACGTCCGGGTTGGCCTTGAAGTAGGCGTTGGTCTGCGACCACGCGTCATCGTGCGACAGACCCTGGATGCCGGAGAAGAAGTTGTTCACGTCCGGGTGGGTCCACAGGTAGCCGGTCATGGCGGCGGCCACCCGGGCCTCGGCGTCGGTGACGTCGGCGGCGCTGCAGCCCGGAGCGGGGTCGGCGGTCGCCGTCGCGATCCCGCCGAACAGGGCGGCGCCGGCGCCGACCAGGGCTGCGGCAGCAGTCAAACGGAACGCTGTCATGAGGCTCCTCATTAGTCGTTGTTGACGACCAGCTTAGGACACGGTCACACCGAACGGGCCGTTGAGTGGGTACCATTCAGGAATGCGACGCACACGACAGACCCTGGCCCTGCTCGCCGCCGGCATCGGTGTCGCGGCCGCGCTGGGCACCGCCCCGCTGGCCGGGGCTGATGACCTGCTGCCCAACTGTGAGGAGACCGGCGGCAGCGCGGTGCTCGGGGGCCAGACCACCGACTGCGCCAGCCCCGGCAACGTCCAGATCGACGCCACGCCCGAGTTCATCCCGGGCGAGATGTACGGCGGGTTCTACGGGTTCCCCGGATTCTTCTGATCCGTGGCTAAGGAGCTGGATCCACAGCGGGCCCGAGCGGCCCGCGACGTCGTCCGGCAGCATCCGGTGATGTCGCTCGCCGTGGTGTCACCCGTGTTGATCGCCGCGGGTCTTCTCTGGTGGCTGGTCAGTCCGGGATTGGCCGTCGTTCTTCTACTCATCGCCGGTGTCGTCGGCGGTATGAAGGTCCTCGGCAAGCGCTAGCTGTATCAGGACACCGGAGGTCGCCGGTGCGCCCACGGCCGCGCCGTCTCGATCTGCTTGCTCAATGACAGCAGGGTTGCCTCGTCCTCCGGGCGGCCGACCAGTTGCACCGAGACCGGCATGTGCTCACCTTCGATGAACCACGGCACCGAGGCCGCCGGCTGACCGGTGGCGTTGAAGATCGCGAAGAACGGCACCCGCATCGCCACCAGGGACAGCGTGCTGACGCCGCCGCGATGCTGGTACTGACCGATCTTCGACGGTCCGGTCGCTGCACCCGGGGTGATCAGGACATCGAAATCGTCGAAGATCGAATTCACCCGCGCCGACAGTTTCGGTTCGGCGGCAAGGACTTTCGCGATCAGGGATTCCGAGATCATCGAGCCGATCCGGGCGACGGCCCTGGTGCGCGGTTCCAGACGTTCCGGATACGGCAGCTTGCGCACTTCCTGGTAGACCCCGCGCCACATCCTTGGCAGCACGTGACCGTACATCGCCCACGCCGGATAGTCCGGATCTCGCCAGAACACCTCGTGGCCGAGATCGCGTAACAGCGACTCCACTCCGTCGAGTGCGCGGTGCTGGGCGCGTCCGACCCGGCCCACCATGGTCGGAGGCAGCTTGGCGCTCAACGCGATTCGCAGCTTGCCGGGTTTGCGTTCGGCGGCCTTGACGAATCCGCCGCGGGGGGCCTTACCGGTGTTGGTCACGTCGAGGAACAGTGCGGCGTCCTCCACCGATCGGGCCAGCGGGCCGTTGACGCTCAACCCGTACCAAGGATCTTCTGCGTCGCCGACCGGCACCCGGCCGCGTTGCGTCTTGAGGCCATAGAGCCCGCACCAGCTGGCCGGGATGCGGATCGAGCCGGCGCCGTCGGAGCCCAGCGCGAACGGCGTCAGTCCGGCGGCCACCGCCGCCCCACTGCCACCGCTGCTGCCACCCGGTGTGTAAGCCAGGTCCCACGGATTATGGGTGGCGCCGAATGACACCGTCTCGGTGAACGGCCAGAGCATCATCTCCGGAACCGCGGTCTTGCCGAGGATCACCGCACCGGCTTCACGGAGCATGCGCACCACATCGGAGTCCGCGGTGGCCTCCAGGTCATACGCGCTGCTGCCGTAGCAGGTGAACTCGCCGGCGACGTCGCTGTCGTCCTTGATGGCGATCGGGACGCCGAGCAACGGCAGCCGTTCGCCGGCATCGAGACGCTCCTGGGCGGCTGCCGCCTCGCGACGCGCGCTCTCGGCCATGACGATCCGGAAGGACCGCAGTTCGCGGTCGAACCGCGCGATGCGCTCGAGGTAGATCTCGAGCAATGCCGGCGCCGAGATGGATCCCGCCGCGAGCATGCGGGCCTGTTCGGCGGCGCCGGAGAAGGCGATATCGGTGGCGTCCACTCAGCGCAGCGTAATCCCCTCAGGCGTTACGGTGGTCGGATGGCATGTGTGTTCTGCGAGATCGTCGCCGGGAATGCCCCGGCAATCGGTGTCTACGAGGACGACGAGTACCTGGGGTTCCTGGACATCCGTCCGTTCACCCGGGGCCACACCCTGGTGATCCCGAAGGCGCACACCGTCGATCTCACCGACACCCCGGCTCAGACACTGGCCGGCATGCTCGCCATCGGGCAGCGGATCGCCCGTGCCACCCGGGCCTCCGGGCTGGCCGCCACCGGCACTAACGTGGCGATCAACGACGGCCGGTCGGCATCTCAGTCGGTGTTCCACATTCATCTGCATGTGGTGCCGCGCCGGGACGGTGACAAACTCTCGTTCGTCAAGGGCATGTTGCTGCGAAGAGACCCGGACCGGGAAGCCACCGGCGCGATGTTGCGCGAGGCATTGGAGGTAGTGCAGTGAGCATCGGGGATCTGGCGGTCATGGCGTTCGTGCGCGTGCACGATCGGCTCTACCAAGGGACGAACGGCTGGATCGGACACCGCATTCCGGGTGCGCCGAACAGCCTGCTGTTGCACACCGTCGGCGCCAAGACCGGTATACAGCGCACCGCGTCACTCTCGTATGCCCGCGACGGGCAGGACTATCTGGTGGTGGCCTCCAAGGGCGGTGACGACCACGCCCCGGGCTGGTATCACAACCTGAAGGCGGCGCCCCGAGTGGAGATCAATGTGGGGCGGCGGCGATTTCCCGTGACGGCCACGGCGGTGCTGCCGTCGGATCCGGATTACGCGCGACTGTGGAAGATCGTCAACGACAACAACGGTGATCGCTACAACGGGTACCAGGCGCTCACGAAGCGGCCGATTCCGGTGGTGCGGCTCACGCCGTGAGTCCGGCACCACGATTAGTGCCCGGCTTGTAGCGACAAACCGGATGCCGGCAGGCGGTCTGTCGCTCGAAGCCGGGCACAAATCCGAGTGGTCCTAGAACAGCTCCTTGGCGAGCAGTTCCAGGGTCATCTCCCGCGCGGGAGCAGAGGCCGGGTCGGTGCCGCGGTGTGCAGAGGCCACCGGATTGACCATGACCTCGTCGACGTCGAACTCCGCGGCGATCGCGCGGACCTGGTCTGCGGCCTCGGGCGGGGACCCGACGACGGCACGCCCGCGCCCGGCGGCGATGACGGCCTCGGTCTGCGGCGGCATGGTGATCTGCGCCGCATCCTCCACCAGGTCGAGCGCCCCGAGTGGCAGTCCGGTCCGCAGCCGGCCCATCATCTGCAGATTCGGCAGCAGCAGCGCCTCGGCCTCGGAGCGGGTGGGGGCGACGACCGCGTTGACCGTCATGAAGGTCGTCGGTTCGGGGGTCAGCTCGCTGGGCCGGAACTGCGAGCGGTAGATCGACAGCGCCTCGGCGGTGCCCTGACCGGAGAAGTGGTGGGCGAACACGTACGGCAGGCCCTTGGCTGCGGCCAGTTGCGCGGAGTACATCGACGAACCGAGCAGCCACAGCCGCGGCTCCCCCACCGCCGCCGGTGTCGCCTTCAGCGTGTAGTCCTGTCCTCGGACGTCGACGTGCACACCGCCGCGGCCCATCATCGCGACGACATGGTCGAGGTGCTGCGGGAAATCGTCGATGCCGTCATCACGCTTGCCGCGCAACAACATTGACGTCAGCGGATCGGTTCCGGGAGCGCGGCCGATACCGAGGTCGATCCGGCCCGGCGCGGCGGCCTCCAACAGTGCGAACTGTTCGGCGACCGCCAGCGGCGCGTGATTGGGCAGCATCACCCCGCCGGACCCCAGCCGGATCCGATCGGTCTGAGCGGCGAGATAGGCGATGAGCACGGGCGGACTGGTGGCCGCCACGGCCGGCATGTTGTGGTGCTCGGCAACCCAGTAGCGGGTGAAGCCGAGGCGGTCGGCGGTCTGGGCCAGGCGCACCGTGGCCGCCAGGGCGTCGGCGCTTGCCTGATCGGTGCGGACCGGCACCAGATCCAGAACAGACAGACGCATCACGGCATCAACAGTACGACTTCGCCGCGGTGAGGACATCGTCGATCATCGCGGGCGTAAGGCGGCCGGTGAACATGTTCTGCTGGCTGGGGTGATAACAGCCGATGAGCACGACGCCGCCAAGTTCGGCGACCACGCGGTGGCCGAACTTGGCTGCACCCCTGGGCTTGCCGAGCATGCGCAATGCGGCCTGCCAGGCGAAGCCGCCAAGGGCGACGATCACCCGCACGTGCGGTGAGATCAGCCGCCACTCGGCGTTCAGCCACGGCTCGCACGTCGTCTGCTCCGCCGGCGTCGGTCTGTTGGCGGGCGGGGCGCAGCGCACCGCCGCCGCGATCCGAATACCGTTGGCGGCCAACCCATCCCCGGCATCGACGCTCGTCGGCTGATTCACCAGTCCGGCCCGGTGCAAAGCGGCGAACAACTGATCCCCGGACCGGTCACCGGTGAACACCCGGCCGGTGCGGTTACCGCCGTGGGCGGCCGGGGCCAGGCCCAGCACCAGGATCCGCGGGGTGGCCGAACCCCAGCCGGTGATGGGCCGGCCCCAGTACGGCTGGTCGGCGTACGCCCGCCTTTTGGTCGCGGCG
>JAPOKC010000044.1 GCA_029977845.1 Mycobacteriaceae bacterium
CGAAGCGGGTGCGCAATCTGCTCAACGCCCCGGCGGTCGTCGCGTGGAACTCCGACAAGCACTATCTGCTCGATCTGGCGAAGGCCGGTGTTCCGGTGCTCGATTCGCGATTCTTCGCACCGGGGGACGCCGTCGTGCTGCCGCGTGGCGAGGTGGTCGTCAAGCCCGCGATCGGGGCGGGTTCGGTGGACACCCACCGATTCACCGAACCGGCTGCGGCACGCAAACACGCCGCGGCATTGTTGAAGGCCGGACGCGATGTGCTGGTGCAGCCCTACGACCCGCGGGTGAAGGACGGCGAAACCGCCTTGGTGTTCATCGGCGGCGAGCAGTCGCACGCGTTCACCAAGGGTCCGATCCTGCCGCCCCAGGGACATAAACCGGCGTTCGACGATTCCGGCACCTACGCGCAGGAGTCGCTGTCACCGGCCGACCCCGATTTCGAACTGTGGGATGTCGGTTACCGCGCGCTGGATGCCGCGTGTGCGCACCTGCGGATGCCGCGCAGCGAATTGCTCTATGCCCGCGTTGATCTCATCGGCGGCCCGGATGATCCTCGACTCCTCGAACTGGAACTGATCGAACCGTCGTTGGGGTGGCGTCAGCTCGACACGAAGACCCGGGAGGCGCAGGAGCGCACGTTCGCCGTCGCGGTGGAATCGGCACTCGAGCGGCTGGGACTGGGTCCCTTAAACCGTTGACCGCTGTCGTGTCGAGGCCCACAAGGCGGCAGTAGCCGCGGTGCAGGCCGTCGCTCCGGCCACATGCAGCGCGACCAGCACCGGTGGCACTCCGGTGTGGAACTGGATCTGCCCGATCAGTCCCTGGACGGCGACGAGTCCGAGCAGCACCCCCAGCCGCTTGCGGACCGGCTGCGGCGCAGCCACGGCCAGCAGTCCGGCGCCCAGTCCCACCAGCAGGCTGAGGTAGCACACCAGCAGGGTGGCGTGCGCGTGCACCAGGGTGACGATTTCGATCTCCAGGCGCGGCACGACGCGCTGCGGACTCTTGTCACCGGCGTGCGGGCCCGCTCCGGTCACCAGCGAACCGGTGAACAGCGTCGCTGCCAGCGCCAGCGCACTGGTGAAGGTCAACCAGCGCAACGGATCAGGGACCACCTGTGTGACGACACCGTCGTCGGGCTCGCCGACCTTGACGTAGAGCAGCGTCGCCAGCCACACCATCACCATCGACACCAGCAGATGGACGGCCACCGTCCACCAGAGCAGACCGGTGCGCACGGTGATGCCGCCGATGACCGCCTGCAACACCGTCGAGGCGGGCATCAGCCAGGCGTAGATCAGCACCTCGCGCCGACGATGGGCCCGGGTGACGGCCAGCACCGCCAGCGCTGCCGTGATGACGACCAGGAAGGTGATCAGCCGATTGCCGAACTCGACGGCCTGATGAACGATGGGCACCTCGGCCCGGGGGACCGGGGTGAAACTTCCCGGGAAGCACTGCGGCCAGGTGGGGCAGCCCAACCCGGACGCGGTGACCCGGACGATGGAACCCGTGACTGAGATACCGGCCTGGGTGAGCAGTACCGCCAGTGCGATGAGTCGTTGAGTCCGCAGGCTGGGCGTCGGCAGCCGGTCCAGGATCACCGCGCAATCCTAAGTGAACCGGAACCAGCGCAAGGCGGCCAGCGCGGCCACCGTGCCCCAGATCACCAGCACCACAATGCCGAACCAATCGACCGACAACTGTGTCGCCTGCGACAGTGCCTCGGTCAGCGCGCCGGACGGCGTGAGCCGGGCCACCCAGGCCAACGCCCGCGGGATCGAGTCGGTCTCCAGTGTCAGCGCACCGATTCCGGCGAAGACGAACCACAGAAGATTGGCCACGGCGAGGACGATCTCGGCGCGCAGCGTGCCGCCCAGCAGCAGACCCATCGAGACGAACACCGCGGTCCCCAGTGCGATGACGACAGCGCCCAGTAGCAGTCCGCGCAGATCCGGCCGCCAACCCAGCGCGAGTCCGATACCGCCGAGCAGCAGAGCCTGCAGGAACACCACGGTCACCACCGCGAGCACTTTGCCCGCGATCATCGCCCATACCGGAAGTGCCGTTGCGCCGAGCCTTTTGAGTGCACCGTACCGCCGATCGAACGCAACGGCGATGGCCTGGCCGGTGAAGGCGGTGGAGATCACCGCGACCGCCATGATCGCCGGAACGAACACCGCCACCCGGTTCGGGCCGAAGTTGCCGAGTGGCAGCAGGGTGAGCCCGATCAGCAGGGTGATCGGGATGAACATGGTGAGCAGCAACTGTTCGCCGTTGCGCAACAACAACTTCAGGTCGAGTTTGTATTGAGCCGCCAGCATCTGCGGCACACTGCTGGGCCTCGGGTCGGGGGTGAAGGTGCCGGCCGGGAACAGTTCCGTCACGACCGCAACTCCTTGCCGGTGACATCGAGGAAGACGTCCTCAAGGCTGCGCTGTTCGACCCGCAGGTCGGTGGTCAGAACGTCCAACCGGGCACACCAGGCCGTTACTGTCGCGAGCACCTGCGGATTGATATCCCCTTCAACGAGGTATTCACCGGGACCGGTCTCGGCGGCCCGGTATCCCTCCGGCAGCGCGGCCAGCAGCAGCGAAAGGTCGAGGTGCCGTGGCGCGGTGAACCGCAGTTGCCCTTCCGCCCCGGTGCTCATCAACTCGGCTGGCGTGCCCGCGGCGACCTGCGAACCGTGGTCGATGATCACGATCCGGTCGGCGAGTTCTTCGGCCTCCTTGAGCTGATGGGTGGTCAACACCACGGTGACCCCGTCGCGGCGCAGTGCGTCGATGAGTTCCCAGACCACCAGGCGGGCATGGGCGTCCATCCCGGCGGTGGGCTCGTCGAGGAAGACCAGTTCCGGACGCCCGACGATGGCGCAGGCCAGTGCCAGCCGCTGTTGCTGTCCACCGGAGAGTCGGCGGTAGGTGGTCCGGGCGGCATCGGTGAGACCGAGGGTGTCCAGCAGCCAGGCCGGGTCCAGCGGATCGGCCGAGTAGGCGGCGACCAGATTGAGCATCTCTCCGGCCCGGGCGGCGGGGTAGCCGCCCCCGCCCTGCAACATGACACCGATCCGTTCACGTAATCGGGCATTGTCGGCGATCGGATCGAGTCCGAGAACCTCGATGGTGCCTGCGTCGGGCCGGGTGAACCCCTCGCACATCTCGACCGTGGTGGTCTTGCCCGCGCCGTTGGGGCCGAGCAGCGCCAAGACCTGACCGCGCTGCACATCGAGATCGAGGCCGTCCACCGCAACGGTCGAGCCGTAGCGTTTTGACACTCCGCGCAACCGGACAGCGGGTGTGTGGCCTGAACTCACGGTGTCTCAGCGTAGGCGTTCGAGGTGCGGCTGCCGGCGACCGGTTCGGGGTCCTGCCCGCTGTAGCGCTCGTCGGTCCCGGGGACGTGGCGCCAGGGCAGCCGGTTGTGGCTCACCCCGATCATCAGCAACACGATCAGGGTGCTGGCGACGGTGGCGTCGACGATCTGGAAGAGCGCGAACCGGTCGCCGTTGGCGGTCGGGCCGAAGATGCCGACGATCAGCGTCACCGCGATGGCGGCGATGCGGAATCCCGGCCGGGTCGCCCAGGCGGCCAGCGGGATGATCGCCCACAACAGGTACCAGGGCTGAACCACCGGGAAGAGCAGCACCGTGGCGCCCAGTGCCACGCCCAGACCGCCGACGGGGTTCAGCCGGCCGCGCAGCACCGAGATCAACAGCCAACTCACCACGACGGCGATGATCAGCACACCCATGGCGCGGGTGAGCGACAGCACTGCGGTGGTGTGATCGCCAAGGCCCAGCAGGATCCCGACCTGACCGGTCGCCAGTGCCAGCAGGGTCGGCGGGGACATCCAACTGCGCACCACGTTGGCGGTGCCGAGGGTGAAGATCCAGCCGAATCCGAGTCCGCTGATCCAGCCGACGAAGGCCATCACCGCCAGCGCCAGCGAGACCAGCGCTGTGCCCGCGGTGAGGAAGGCTTTGACGGTGCCGCCCCAGCGGTGTGCCAGGGCCATCGCGACGAACCCCAGGGCGAGTAGGCCGGGCAGCTTCACCTGAGACGACAGCGTGATCAGTACCGCCCCGGTGACCACCATGCCCAGTGGCGCCCAGCTTGCCAAATCGGATCGGGACCGCGGCTTCGGCAGCAGGGGACCAGGGGAGTCGATACCGCGCAGTGCGATCTCGGTGCCGGTCAGCATCAGACCCAGCATGAGTGCCTCATTGTGGATCCCGGCCACCAGATGCATCACCAGAAGTGGGTTGGCGGCACCCAGCCACAGCGCGCTGACTTCGGCAACGCCGCACCGGCGCGCCAATCGTGGCGTGGCCCAGACGATCAGTGCCACACCGATGAGGACGACGATGCGGTGACACAGCACCGCCGCGACGATGTTCTCTCCGGTCAGTGCCGAGATTCCGCGCCCGATCCAGAGGAACAGCGGACCGTAGGGGGCCGGGGTCTCCCGCCACAGGCTGGGCACCGACAGGGTGAACACGTGGTCCAGGCCGAGGCCGGGTGCCGGCCCCACCTGGTAGGGGTTGAGGCCGTTACGCGCGATCTGGCTCTGCGCCAGATACGAGTACACGTCCTTGCTGTACATCGGCGGCGCGATCAGCAGCGGAAGGATCCAAAGCATCAAGGTGTGGTCGAGTTGGCTCCGCGACATCCGTCGGGGACCCAACGTGAAGCGGCCCAGCATCAGCCAGGCCAGCGCCATCATCACCGCCCCGGTGGTGGTCATGGTCAGCGAGACGGTCTGTATGCGCGAGGGCAGATTGAGCAGCCGCACCCCGAAGGTCGGGTCCTGAACCACCGGGCGGGCCCCGGCCCCCAGCGCGCCGATGGCCATCAGCACGGTTCCGGTCGCCCCGAACAGACGGGTGCGCCGCATGGCGAGGAGTTCGGCCGCGTTGAGCGGGGATCCCACCGTCCGCTCATCGCCGTGCAGGCTGGCGATCGACGAGCTCAGCGAGTGCTGTCGGGCCGCCACCTCAGCACTGTAACCGGCGGGCAGCGCCCCGCCGCCCTAGTTAGGGTGCACTCACTAGACCGCCGCGTAGTAATTGCGTCACACTGGTGTTGTGAAAATCGACCAGGATGCCTCCCCGGTGCCAGTGGCGGTTTCCGCGCACGATGGTCAGACCCGGCGGGAGATCGTCCGACTGCTTCTGGAATCGGGATCCATCACGGCGGCGGAGATCGGGCGGCGACTCGGGATATCGGCGGCGGGCGTGCGTCGGCACCTCGAGGCACTTGTCGACGATGGCGACGCCGAGGCCAACCCGGCGGCCGCCTGGCAGCAGGTGGGCCGTGGGCGGCCTGCCAAGCGCTACCGGCTCACCCCGGCCGGACGCGCCAAGCTGGAACACACCTACGACGATCTGGCGTCGGCCGCCATGCGGCAGTTGCGCGAGATCGGCGGCGACGAGGCGGTGCGGACATTCGCGCGGCGGCGGATCGACAGCATCCTGTCCGGTGTGCCCGCCGTCGATGCCGACGAAGACGTCGAGGACGCCGCCGAGCAGGTGGCCGACGCGCTGTCCCAGGCCGGCTATGCGACCACGACGACCAAGGTCGGCGGACCCCTGCAGGGTATTCAGATCTGCCAGCACCACTGCCCGGTTTCCCATGTGGCAGAGGAGTTCCCGGAGTTGTGCGAGGCCGAGCAGCAGGCGATCTCCGAGGTTCTCGGTACCCACGTGCAGCGACTGGCGTCCATCGTCAACGGCGACTGCGCCTGCACCACCCACGTTCCGCTAGCCCCCCGCGACCAGCAAGGAGAGTCGACATGACGACCACCCCGGAGACTCAGCCGCTCAGCCAGGAGGAGGCGATCGCCTCACTGGGTAATTATGACTACGGCTGGGCCGATCCCGACTCGGCCGGCGCCAGCGCCAAGCGCGGCCTGTCCGAAGCGGTGGTACGTGACATCTCGGCGAAGAAGAACGAACCCGAGTGGATGCTCGACATCCGCCTTCGCGCGCTGAAGACCTTCGAGAAGAAGCCGATGCCGAACTGGGGATCGGATCTCGACGGCATCGACTTCGACAACATCAAGTACTTCGTCCGGTCCACCGAGAAGCAGGCCACCTCCTGGGAGGAACTCCCGGAGGACATCAAGAAGACCTATGACCGCCTCGGCATTCCGGAAGCGGAGAAGCAGCGTCTGGTCGCCGGGGTAGCGGCTCAGTACGAGTGCCTCGCGGGGGACACGCTGGTCTGGACGGCTGATCGCGGACAGATCCCGATCAAGGAGATCGTTCACGGCGATCGGGTCTTCGCCTATGACGAGAACGCCGAGCGTTTCGTCGTCGCGCCGGTGAAGGGCGCCGCGCAGACTGATACCCGTCAGACCCACACGGTGACCACGACGCGCCGCTCGATTCGGGCGACCGACAATCACCCGATGCTGGTTCTGCGTGATGAGCGCAAGCCCGGCCGGCAGCGCGCACGTTATGTCCGTCGCTGGGTGACAGTCGGTGAGATTGCGCCAGGTGACTTCATCGCCGTCCCGCGCCAGATCCCGGCGTTCGGTGAGGCCGCGGGACTGCCCGTCGTCGACGGCTTGCAGACTCCTGCACTCAGCACCGTCGACTTGATGTGGTTGTTGGGGCTCTATATCGGCGACGGCAATCTGCACCTGTCCACCAAGACGTATCGGGCCCAATTCGCCATCCCGGCCAGCGACGTCGAACTGCGGGCCGAGCTAACCCGGGTCGTTCGGGATCTTTTCGGGCTGCGCTGTATCGAGGCCGACGAGTACCGAGTTGTGGTGAACTCCAAGGCGCTCACGGAGTGGATCACCGAGATCGGCTTCGCCGGGTTGTCGCTGACCAAGCGGGTGCCGGAATGGGTGTTCTCCCTTCCCGTAGAGCAGCGTCTGGCCTTCCTCGGCGGATGGGTCGACGCAGACGGCTACGTTCAGCCTGAGCGCAGTGGTTCGATCATGCTGACCTCGGCAAACGAGCCGCTCATTCAGCAAGCCCGCGAGCTTGCCGAACTGTCAGGTCTGCGCGTGGCCGGACCGTGGTCCTTCAATCAGCCCTACCGGCATGCGCCGGAGCGAATCCAAACCGCGTGGCGGCTGGGGATCTCCGGGGAGTTCGAAAGGCTCGGCTGCCGCAATCCCAAGCGGACCGACCGTTTCGGGCGGCGGCTCTACTCTCATTCCTCGAACAGTGCCCATGGCACCACCATCCGTGCCCACACCAACGACTGGCTTGGTTTCGAGCGGGTCACGTCGATCGAGCCGTATGAAGTCGAACCGGTCTACGACATCGAGGTCGACGGACCACACAACTTCATCGCCGAAGGCCTGGTGGTCCATAACTCCGAGGTCGTCTACCACCAGATCCGAGAGGACCTCGAGGCACTCGGGGTGGTCTTCCTCGACACCGACACCGCACTGAAAGAGCACCCGGAGGTCTTCAAGGAGCACTTCGGCACCGTCATCCCGGCCGGCGACAACAAGTTCTCCGCTCTCAACACCGCCGTCTGGTCGGGTGGGTCGTTCATCTACGTGCCGCCCGGTGTGCACGTGGACATCCCGCTACAGGCCTACTTCCGGATCAACACCGAGAACATGGGTCAGTTCGAGCGCACGCTGATCATCGCCGACGAGGGTTCCTACGTGCACTACGTGGAGGGCTGCCTGCCGGCCGGTGAACTGATCTCGAAGGCCGACGGTGATCTACGGCCGATCGAATCCATCGAGGTCGGCGATCACGTCATCGGCCACGACGGCCGCCCGCATCGGGTCACCGCTGTGCAGGTTCGCGATCTCAATGGTGAGCTGTTCACCTTCACCCCCATGTCACCGGCGAACGAGTTCTCGGTGACCGCCGAACACCCGGTTCTATTGATCCCGCGCGACGAGGTCCTGGTGAGGCGGAAGCCCCGCAACGGCTGGAAGCCGGAGGTCGATTCCGCGAAACTCAAAGCGACCGAACCTCGTTGGGTCGCAGCGAAAGACGTCGCCGAGGGGGACTTCCTCATCTACCCCAAGTCCAAGCCTGTGCCGCACAAGACCGTCCTGCCGCTGGAATTCGCCCGACTGGCCGGTTACTACTTGGCAGAGGGTCATTGCGCACTCGCCAACGGCTGCGAATCGCTGGTCTTCTCATTCCATAGCGACGAGTTCGACTACGTCGAAGAGGTCCAGCAGGCGTGCAAGTCGCTTTACGAGACCTCAGGCTCGGTCCTCGTCGAGGAACGCAAGCACTCCGCCCGGGTCCTGGTCTATACGAAGGCCGGGTATGCGGCGATGCGCCATCATGTCGGTATCGGTTCGGCGAACAAGAAGCTGTCGGACACCCTAATGCGCCAGGATGACATCTTCCTGCGCGAACTGATCGACGCTTACGTCAACGGCGATGGCAACGTCACCGAGCGCGGCGGCGCGCAGTGGAAGCGGGTGCACACCACGTCCAGGGTGTGGGCCTTTCAGTTACAGTCCATCCTGGCGCGACTGGGTCACTACGCCACCGTCGAACTGCGCCGTCCGGCTGGTCCAGCCGTCATTCAGGGGCGCGATGTCGTCCGTCACGATCTCTATCAGGTCCAGTGGACCGAGGGCGGAAGCGGACCGAAGCAGGCCCGCGACTGTGGTGACTACTTCGCCGTGCCGATCAAGAAGCGCACCGTGCGGGAGACGCATGAGCCCGTCTACAACCTCGATGTCGAGGCTCCGGACAGCTACCTGGCCTATGGGTTCGCGGTTCACAACTGCACCGCGCCCATCTACAAGAGCGATTCACTGCACTCGGCGGTGGTCGAGATCATTGTCAAACCCCATGCGCGGGTGCGCTATACGACTATTCAGAACTGGTCGAACAATGTCTACAACCTGGTGACCAAGCGGGCCCGGGCCGAGGCCGGCGCCACCATGGAATGGGTCGACGGCAACATCGGCTCCAAGGTCACCATGAAGTACCCGGCGGTGTGGATGACGGGGGAGCACGCCAAGGGCGAGGTGCTGTCGATCGCCTTCGCCGGCGAGGGTCAGCACCAGGACACCGGTGCCAAGATGCTGCACCTGGCGCCGAACACGTCGAGCAATATCGTGTCCAAGTCGGTGGCGCGTGGTGGCGGTCGTGCCTCCTACCGCGGCCTGGTCCAGGTGAACAAGGGCGCACACGGATCGCGTTCCAGCGTCAAGTGCGACGCGCTGCTCGTCGACACCGTCAGTCGCAGCGACACCTACCCGTATGTCGATATCCGCGAGGACGACGTGACCATGGGCCACGAGGCCACCGTCTCGAAGGTCAGCGAGGATCAGCTGTTCTATCTGCGCAGCCGTGGCATGACCGAGGACGAGGCAATGGCCATGGTGGTGCGCGGTTTCGTCGAGCCGATCGCCCGCGAACTGCCGATGGAGTACGCGTTGGAACTCAACCGGCTGATCGAGCTGCAGATGGAAGGTGCCGTGGGATGACCGCGGTGGTGGTCAACAAGGGGGAGCAGTTCTCGTCATTCGATGTCGAGGCCTTCGAGGTCCCCGGCGGCCGCGACGAGATCTGGCGGTTCACCCCGCTCAAGCGGTTGCGCGGCCTGCATGACGGTTCGGCGGTCGCGTCCGGCGCAGCGCAGATCACGGTGACGCAGCAATCGGGAGTTACGGTGGAGACCGTCTCCCGCGGTGATGAGCGGCTGGGCCGGGGCGGAATACCGGCCGATCGCGTTGCTGCGCAAGCTTTCTCGAGCTTCGACACCGCCACGGTCGTGACGATCGCCCGGGGCACACACACCACGACACCGGTCGAGGCCGTCATCACCGGCCCTGGTGAGGGCAGGACGGCCTACGGGCATCTGCAGATCCAGGTGGGCGAACTCGCCGAGGCGGTGCTCGTGGTCGATCTGCGCGGCGGCGGAACCTACGCCGACAACACCGAGTTCGTTCTCGCGGACGCAGCCCGGCTGACCGTGGTGTGGATCGCGGACTGGGATGACGACGCCGTACACGTGTGCGCTCAGCACGCGCGACTGGGCCGTGATGCGGTGCTGCGGCACGTCGCGGTCACCCTGGGCGGCGAGGTGGTGCGGACCGCGGTCACCGTGCGCTATGACGCGCCCGGCGGCGATGCTGAACTTCTGGGCCTGTACTTCGCCGACGCGGGACAGCACCTGGAGTCCCGGTTGCTGGTGGATCACGCGGTGCCGAACTGCCGTTCCAGTGTCCTCTACAAGGGGGCCCTGCAAGGTGACCCCGAATCGAGGAAGCCCGACGCACACACGGTCTGGATCGGCGATGTCCTGATCCGGGCCGGAGCCACCGGTACCGACACCTTCGAGGTTAACCGCAACCTGGTGCTCACCGATGGTGCCCGGGCCGACTCGGTGCCCAATCTGGAGATCGAGACCGGCGAGATCGTCGGCGCCGGTCATGCCAGTGCAACCGGCCGGTTCGATGACGAGCAACTGTTCTATCTGCAGGCCCGAGGCATCCCCGAGGAGCAGGCCCGCCGGCTTGTCGTGCGGGGATTCTTCGGCGAGATCATCTCCAAGATCACGATCCCGGAAGTCCGCGACCGCCTGACCGACGCCATCGAACGCGAACTGGCCATCACCGAGAAAGCGACCTCATGAGCACACTGGATATCAAAGACCTGCACGTCTCCATCACCAATCCGGACGGCACGCACAAGGAGATCCTCAAGGGTGTCAACCTCACGGTGCGCTCGGGGGAGACCCACGCGGTCATGGGGCCCAACGGATCCGGCAAGTCGACACTGTCGTACGCCATCGCCGGACATCCGAAGTACACGGTGACATCCGGATCGATCACCCTCGACGGTCAGGACGTGCTGGCGATGAGCGTCGACGAGAGGGCGAGGGCGGGTCTGTTCCTGGCCATGCAGTACCCCGTCGAGGTGCCCGGTGTCTCGATGTCGAACTTCCTGCGCACCGCGGTGACCGCTGTTCGCGGTGAGGCGCCCAAGCTGCGGCTGTGGGTCAAAGAGGTCAAGGCCGCGATGGCCGATCTGGAGATCGACCCTCAGTTCGGTGAGCGCAGCGTGAACGAGGGATTCTCCGGTGGCGAGAAGAAGCGCCACGAGGTGCTGCAACTGGGACTGCTGAAACCGAAGATCGCCATCCTTGACGAGACCGACTCCGGATTGGACGTCGATGCGTTGCGCGTCGTCAGCGAAGGGGTGAACAGGTTCGCCGAGGCGGAGAATGCCGGCCTGTTGCTGATCACGCACTACACCCGGATCCTGCGCTACATCCATCCGCAGTTCGTGCACGTCTTCGTCGATGGGCGCATCGTGGAATCCGGTGGTCCGGAGCTTGCCGACGAACTCGAGGAGAACGGTTACGTGCGGTTCACCCGGACCGCGACCCAGGCTCCGGCATGACCGCATCGGTAGGAACGGAACTGGACGTCGAGCGCATCCGCGCCGACTTCCCGATCCTGAAGAAGGTGATGCGCGGCGGCCATCGGCTGGCCTATCTGGACTCCGGTGCGACCTCCCAGAAACCATTGCCTGTCCTCGATGCCGAGCGGGAGTTCGTCACCACTTCCTACGGCGCCGTGCACCGGGGTGCGCATCAGCTGATGGAGGAGTCCACCGACGCCTTCGAGCAGGGCCGCGCCGATGTCGCCGCCTTCGTCGGGGCGGCGCCGGAGGAGATCGAATTCACCAAGAACGCGACCGAGGCGCTCAATCTGGTGTCGTATGTGCTGGGCGACAACCGGTCCCCGTATGCGGTCGGACCGGGTGACGTGATCGTGACCACCGAACTCGAACATCACGCCAACCTGATCCCGTGGCAGGAACTCGCGCGGCGCACCGGGGCCACGCTGAAGTGGTACTCGGTCACCGATGACGGCCGGCTCGACCTCGACTCCGTGCAACTCGATGACCGGGTCAAGGTGCTCACCTTCACCCATCACTCGAATGTGACCGGCACCGGCGCCCCGGTGGCCGAGATGGTGACGCGTGCCAAAGCCGTCGGAGCCCTGACTGTGCTGGACGCGTGCCAGTCGGTGCCCAATCAGCCGGTCGACTTCCGCTCGCTCGGAGTCGATTTCGCGGCGTTCTCCGGGCACAAGATGCTCGGGCCCACCGGCGTCGGCGCGCTCTACGGCCGCCGCGAACTGCTGGCCGAACTGCCGCCGTTCCTCACCGGCGGTTCGATGATCGAGACGGTGACCATGGAATCGGCGACCTACTGCGCGCCGCCACAGCGGTTCGAGGCCGGCACCCAGATGATCACCCAGGTCGTCGGATTGGGCGCGGCCGCACGCTATCTCTCGGAGATCGGGATGCGCAATGTCGCGGCCCACGAGTACCGTTTGGTCGCCGCCACCCTCGAAGGTCTGGCTGACATTCCCGAGGTGCGTGTGATCGGACCGACCGCTGCGGACAGTCGTCGCTCACCGGTGGCGTTCGTGGTCCACGGTGTGCATGCCCATGACGTCGGTCAGGTGCTCGACGACGACGGGGTCGCGGTGCGGGTCGGGCATCACTGTGCCGCTCCGCTGCATCGCCGGTTCGGACTGGCCGCCACCGTGCGGGCCTCGTTCGCGGTCTACAACACCCTCGAGGAAGTGGACCGGTTGATCGCAGGTGTGCGCCGGGCCATCGACTTTTTCGGCAGTCGCTGATGAGGCTCGAGCAGATGTACCAGGAAGTGATACTCGATCACTACAAGCATCCGCACCACCGCGGACTGCGGGACCCGTTCAACGCCGAGGTGCATCACGTCAACCCGACGTGCGGTGACGAGGTCACCCTGCGGGTGACGCTGTCCGGCGACGGCGATCAGGTCGCCGACGTGTCGTATGACGGGCAGGGCTGTTCGATCAGCCAGGCCGCAACCTCGGTGCTGGCCGATCAGGTGATCGGGCAGAGGGTCGGTGAAGCCCTCAAGACCGTCGAGGCCTTCAACGAGATGATCACCTCGCGGGGCACCGTTGAGGGCGACGAGGATGTGATCGGAGACGGGATCGCCTTCGCCGGAGTGTCGAAATATCCGGCCCGGGTGAAATGCGCGCTGCTGGGCTGGATGGCGTTCAAGGATGCGCTCGCACAGGCATCGGTTGGCAGGGATCTGGAGGCCCGATGAGCGAGACGGTGAACGATCAGTTGATGTCCGATGTGGAAGAGGCCATGCGTGACGTCGTCGACCCCGAACTGGGTATCAACGTCGTTGATCTCGGTCTGGTCTACGGACTCAACCTGGAAAAGGTGGAACAGGGCACCAAGGTCGTCGTCGACATGACCCTGACGTCGGCGGCCTGCCCGCTGACCGATGTCATCGAGGATCAGACGCTGGCAGCGCTGGTTGGCTCGGGGCTTGTCAACGATGTCACGATCAACTGGGTGTGGAACCCGCCGTGGGGGCCGGACAAGATCACCGAGGACGGCCGCGAACAGCTGCGCGCCCTGGGCTTCACCGTTTGACCCGCTGTCGGGAACATCAGCGGGTGTGGCTGCGTTGGCATTGACGTGACCACCCAAGACCTGACAAAAGACAACTTCAACGACACCATCGTCGGCAACGACATCGTGCTGGTGGACTTCTGGGCCTCCTGGTGCGGTCCGTGCCGGACTTTCGCGCCGACCTTCACCGCCGCCTCTGAGTCTCATCCCGACATCGTGTTCGGCAAGGTCGACACCGAGGCGAACGAACAGCTTGCGGCCGACGCCGAGATCCGCGCCATCCCGACCCTGATGGCCTTCAAGAAGGGCCAGCTGGTGTTCAACCAGGCCGGCGCGCTGCCCCCGGCTCAGTTGGAGGATCTCATCCAGCAGGTTCGCGACCTAGACGTGTGAGCGCCGCGCGCGCGATAGCGTGCAACGGTGAGTCAGTCTGAGTTCGTCCTCGTCGAGCACCCCCGGCCTGCCGTCGCGCTGGTCACCCTGAACCGGCCCGAGCGGATGAACTCGATGGCCTTCGATGTGATGCTCCCGCTGCGCGACGTGCTGGCGGAGTTGAACCATGACAATGACGTCCGCGTCGTGGTGCTCACAGGCGCGGGCCGCGGTTTCTCCTCGGGCGCCGATCACAAGTCAGCCGGTGCGGTTCCCCACGTGGCCGGACTCACCAGGCCGACCTATGCGCTGCGGTCGATGGAGATCCTCGACGACGTGATCCTGGCCATGCGCCGAATGCACCAGCCGATCATCGCCGCGGTCAACGGGGCCGCCATCGGCGGCGGCCTGTGCCTGGCACTGGCCGCCGACATCCGGGTCGCCGCCGCTGAGGCGTACTTCCGCGCCGCCGGTATCAACAACGGCCTGACCGCCAGCGAACTGGGATTGAGCTATCTGCTGCCGCGGGCGATCGGATCCTCCCGGGCGTTCGAGATCATGCTGACCGGACGTGACGTCGACGCGGTCGAGGCCGAGCGGATCGGACTGGTGTCCCGGCAGGTTCCCGCCGCTGATCTGCTGCTCACCTGCTACGAGATGGCCGAGCGGATCGCCGGATACTCCCGGCCCGGCACCGAGCTGACCAAACGGACGCTGTGGACCGGACTGGACGCCGGTACCCTGGAGGGGCACATGCAGGCCGAGGGCCTCGGGCAGCTCTACGTGCGCCTGCTCACCGCCAACTTCGAAGAGGCGGTCGCCGCGCGCGCCGAGAGACGAAACCCGGCCTTCACCGACGACAAGTAGGCAAGTCAGTGATCACCGCAACGGACCTCGAGGTCCGCGCCGGCGCGCGCACGCTGCTGCTCGCCGAGGGGCCGACACTGCGGATCCAGCCCGGGGACCGGATCGGCCTTGTCGGACGCAACGGTGCCGGCAAGACCACGACGATGCGGATCCTGGCCGGCGAGGGTGACCCGTATGCCGGCACCGTGGTCCGCACGGGCGAGGTCGGGTATCTGCCGCAGGACCCCCGCGAGGGCGATCTGGAGGTGCTGGCTCGCGACCGGGTGTTGTCGGCCCGCGGGCTGGACGCCCTGCTCGCAGACCTGGAGAAGCAGCAGGTGCTGATGGCCGAGGTGGTCGATGAGGCCGAACGCGACAGGGCCATCCGCCGGTACGGCCAACTCGAGGAGCGCTTCGCGGCCCTCGGGGGCTATGCCGCCGAGAGCGAGGCGGGCCGGATCTGCGCCAGCCTGGGCCTACCGGAGCGGGTGCTGACACAACCGCTGCGCACCCTGTCGGGCGGTCAGCGTCGCCGGGTCGAATTGGCGCGAATCCTGTTCGCCGCCAGCGAGAGTGGCGCGGGGACGGACACCACGCTGCTGCTAGACGAGCCGACCAACCACCTCGATGCGGACTCGATCACCTGGCTGCGTGATTTCCTGCGGGTGTACAGCGGCGGTCTGGTGATCATCAGTCACGACGTCGGGCTGCTGGCCGAGGTGGTCAACCGGGTGTGGTTCCTCGACGCGGTGCGCGGTGAGGCCGACGTCTACAACATGGGCTGGCAGAAGTATCTCGACGCCCGCGCCACTGACGAGCAGCGCCGCCGCCGTGAGCGGGCCAATGCGGAGAAGAAAGCGTCGGCGCTGCGCGCCCAGGCCGCGAAGATGGGGGCCAAGGCCACCAAAGCCGTTGCCGCACAGAATATGTTGCGTCGTGCGGATCGGATGATGGCCGAGCTCGACGCCGAACGGGTATCCGACAAAGTCGCCAGGATCCGATTCCCGGTCCCGGCCTCCTGCGGCAAGACCCCGCTGACGGCCAGCGGACTGACCAAGAACTACGGATCACTCGAGGTCTTCACCGGTGTCGATCTCGCGATCGACCGGGGTTCCCGGGTGGTCGTGCTCGGACTCAACGGCGCCGGGAAGACCACACTGCTGCGCTTACTGGCCGGAACCGAGATGCCCGATTCCGGCAGCATTGAACCCGGACACGGTTGCAAGATCGGCTATTTCGCCCAGGAGCATGACACCCTGGACAACAGCGCGACGGTGTGGGAGAACATCCGGCACGCCGCACCGGACACCGGTGAACAGGATCTGCGCGGTCTCCTGGGGGCGTTCATGTTCACCGGCCCGCAACTCGACCAGCCGGCCGGGACACTGTCCGGCGGAGAGAAGACCAGGCTGGCGCTGGCCGGTCTGGTGGCGTCCACGGCCAACGTCCTGCTGCTGGACGAGCCGACCAACAACCTCGACCCGGCATCGCGCGAACAGGTGCTCGATGCCCTGCGCAGTTACGCGGGCGCGGTCGTGCTGGTGACCCACGATCCTGGCGCGGCCGAGGCGTTGGAGCCGCAACGGGTGGTGCTGCTGCCCGACGGCACCGAGGACCACTGGTCGCAGGATTACGCGACCCTGATCGAACTCGCCTAAGCCGGGTCGCGCCGTCGCACGGACTCCTCTACCAGATCGAGGACGGCGGACAGCCGGGCTGGATCCTCGCCCGCGGCCAGCCGCGCCACCAGACCGTCGAGCACGAGGTCGAGGTAGCACTGCATCACATCCCCGGGCACATCCTCACGAACCCGGCCGGCCTGGCGCTGCCGGTGCAGGCGTTCGTTGGTGGCTGCCGCCAGCGTCGCCGAGCGCTCGGCCCAGCCGCGCTGGAACACCGGATCGTTGCGCAGCTTGCGGGCGATCTCCAGCCTGGTGGCCAGCCAGTCGAATTCCTCAGGGGCGGCCAGCATCTCACGCATCACCTGAATCAGGCCCTCGCGGGCAGCGACCTCGGCCATCCGCGCGGCGTCCTCCCGAGCCAGCTCGAAGAAGAGGGTGTCCTTGTCGCGGAAGTGGTGGAAGATCGCCCCGCGGGACAGCCCGATCTCCTCCTCGAGCCGCCGCACCGTCGCCTTGTCGTAGCCGTGCGCGGCGAAACACCGCCGCGCGCCGTCGAGAATCTGCCGGCGGCGCGCGGCCAGGTGCCCTTCGCTGACGCGGGGCATACCGCCTAGGCCGACCCGGCCCGCAGCATGTTGCGCAGCACATACTGCAGGATGCCGCCGTTGCGGTAGTAGTCCGCCTCGCCGGGGGTGTCGATACGCACCACCGCGTCGAACTCGATGACCGAACCATCTTCCTTGGCGGCCTTGACATGCACCGTCTTCGGCGTCTTGCCGGAGTTGAGTTCCTCGATTCCGGTGATGTCGAAGACCTCGGTGCCGTCCAGCTTCAGCGACTTGGCCGATTCGCCGGTCGGGAACTGCAGCGGGATCACACCCATGCCGATCAGGTTGGAACGGTGGATGCGCTCGAAGGATTCAGTGATCACCGCGCGTACGCCCAGCAGGCTGGTTCCCTTGGCTGCCCAGTCACGCGAGGAGCCCGATCCGTACTCCTTGCCGCCGAGCACCACCAGCGGGATCTTCTTGGCCGCGTAATTCTGCGCGGCGTCGTAGATGAACGCCTGCGGCGCACCGGGCTGGGTGAAGTCGCGGGTGTATCCGCCGGAGGGGACCTCGCCGAGACCGGCGAGAACCTGGTTGCTCAGGCGGATGTTGGCGAAGGTGCCCCGGATCATCACCTCGTGGTTGCCGCGCCGCGAACCCAGCGAGTTGAAATCCTCCGGCTTGACGCCGTTTGCCTCAAGGTACTGCGCTGCCGGAGTGCCCTTCTTGATGCTTCCTGCCGGGGAGATGTGGTCGGTGGTCACCGAATCGCCCAGCAGGGCAAGCACTCTGGCGCCCTTGATATCTCCGACCGGCCGCGGCTCTGCCGGCATCCCGTCGAAGTACGGGGGCTTGCGCACATAGGTCGACTTGGGATCCCAGGCGAATGTCTTGCCCGACGGGGTCGGCAGGTTCTGCCATCGCTCGTCGCCCTTGAACACATCGGCGTAGCTCTCGGCGAACATCTTCCGGTTGATCGAGGACGCGATGGTGTCGTCGATCTCCTTCTGCGAGGGCCAGATGTCCTTAAGGAAGACATCGTTACCCTGCTGGTCCTTGCCGAGCGGATCGTTCTCGAAGTCGAAATCCATCGTGCCGGCGATCCCGTAGGCGATCACCAGCGGAGGCGAGGCCAGATAGTTCATCTTCACGTCGGGGGAGATGCGTCCCTCGAAGTTCCGGTTGCCGGAGAGCACGGCCGTCACCGACAGGTCGTTGTCATTGATCGCCTTGGAGATCTCCTCCGGCAGCGGTCCGGTGTTTCCGATGCAGGTGGTGCATCCGTAGCCGCCGAGGTAATAGCCCAGCTTCTCCAGATACGGCCACAGGCCGGCCTTGTTGTAGTAGTCATTCACGACCTGGGAGCCCGGCGCCATATTGGTCTTGACCCAGGGCTTGGTGGTCAGACCCTTCTCGACGGCCTTCTTCGCCAGCAGTGCCGCACCAAGCATCACCGACGGGTTGGAGGTGTTGGTGCACGAGGTGATGCCGGTGACGACGACGGCGCCGTGGTCAAGGACGAACTCGCCGCGGTCCGCGGACTTCACCACAACCGGCTTGCTCGGCCGGCCCTGTGAACCATTGGCCGCCGACGGGCGCATGTCGACCGCACCGTTGTCGGCGAAGGACAGCGCCGCCGGATCGCTGGCGGGGAAGGACTCCTCGTCGGCCTCGTCGAGTTTGGTGTGCGGAACCGGATGGTTCTCCTCGACGTAGTTGTGGATGTCCTTGCGGAAGGCGGTCTTGGCATCGGACAGTTCGATGCGGTCCTGCGGACGCTTCGGGCCCGCGATCGAGGGGACCACGCTGGACAGATCGAGTTCGAGGTACTCGGAGAACTTCGGCTCGCGGCTCGGGTCGTGCCACATGCCCTGCGTCTTGGCGTAGGCCTCGACCAAGGCCAACTGCTCCTCGGTGCGCCCGGTCAGTCGCAGGTAGTTGATCGTCTCGCCGTCGATCGGGAACATCGCTGCGGTGGAACCGAATTCGGGGCTCATGTTGCCCAGGGTGGCGCGGTTGGCTAGTGGCACCTCGCCCACGCCCTTGCCGTAGAACTCGACGAACTTGCCGACGACGCCGTGCTTGCGCAGCATGTCGGTGACGGTCAGCACCACATCGGTGGCGGTGACGCCGGGGGAGATCTCGCCGGTCAGTTTGAAGCCGACGACTCGGGGGATGAGCATCGAGACGGGCTGTCCGAGCATGGCCGCCTCGGCCTCGATGCCGCCGACGCCCCAGCCCAGCACACCGAGGCCGTTGACCATCGTGGTGTGACTGTCGGTGCCGACACAGGTGTCGGGGTAGGCGACGCCGTCGCGCACCATCGTCACCCGGGCCAGGTACTCGATGTTGACCTGGTGGACGATGCCGGTGCCCGGCGGGACGGCCTTGAAATCGTCGAAGGCGCCCTGGCCCCAGCGCAGGAACTGATACCGCTCGCCATTGCGCTCGTACTCCAGTGCGACGTTGCGCTCGTAGGCGTCCGCGGTGCCGAAGAAATCCAGGATCACCGAGTGGTCGATGACGAGTTCGGCCGGCGCCAGCGGGTTGACCTTCGCCGGATCGCCGCCCAGGGCGGTGACCGCCTCGCGCATGGTGGCCAGGTCGACGATGCAGGGGACTCCGGTGAAGTCCTGCATGACCACCCGGGCCGGGGTGAACTGGATCTCGATGCTCGGCTGTGCCGACGGATCCCAGTTCGCGATGGCCTCGATGTGTTCGGAGGTGATGTTGGCACCGTCCTCGGTGCGCAGCAGGTTCTCGGCCAGCACCTTGAGGCTGTAGGGGAGTTTCTCGGTCCCGGGAACCGCGTCGAGTCGGTAGATCTCGTAACTGTTGTCCCCGACCTTGAGGGTGTCGCGGGCTCCGAACGAGTTCAAGGACTTATTTGCGCTGCTCACATCAACTCCCGGCTGGATTCTGTTCTGGGTTGCGGTTTTGAGGGCGAATATTAGCAGTACGGTTGTCCTGCTAGGGCGGGTACTGCGTGGTCACGTGGGTGAACTGGCCCACAGGACACAGTCTTGTCTCCGTCGGCGCGTGCTGCCAAGCCCCGGCGTGGACAGCGGTACGGTTGCGCTTCGTGACGACCCTGCACCCGCCGACGTACATCCCGGTCGAGGTCTGCAGCGCGGTCGGCCTCGAGGTGACCGAACCGTTGGACACCTGCATGGGAAAGGTCAAGGCCGCCATCGCCGAAGACGGCGTCGCCGCGCCCGGGGACGACGTCGCCGCACTGGAAAAGGTCGTCGCCGCCGCGAAGGGCCGGGGGATCGACCTCAAGGTCGTCGTGATGGACAAGAGCCCGCCGATCGACACCCCGTTGCGCGATATCGCGAGCCAGGTGGGCCACGACCATCCGGGGTCGACGGTGCTGGTGCTCAGCCCCGGCTGGGCCGGGACCTACAGCACGAGTTATGACCGGGTGCTGCTCGAAGCCGGCCAGGACGTCGCCAAACTCGCGCCGAATCCGGTGCAGGGCACCCAGAATTTCGTCGACCAGTTGAATACGCCAATTTTCCCGTGGACGGGTTTCACGATCTTTCTGGTAATCGCGGTGGGAGCGGCTGCTGTTGCGACGCGGTTATTGCGAAATTGGGCGGCCCGCCCACATTCCGGCTGAAACGTATTCGACCTGTGTAAACGGCCTTTCATGGCAGATCTCTAAGATTACTATTCGGTCACACCTGCGGAAAGACAATCGTGTAATTTTTTCGCGCAGTTTCCCCTGGGACAGCCGTGACGTACGGTGCAATTGTCGCCATTGTTATTGATGTGGCTGATGTGACGTGAGTTACAGGCGTGACTGTTTCGTGAAGCTTAGGAGTCAGAGTCGATATGAGCCCTCGCATGAGCCCCAGCCTCGGTGGCACCGCCGCACGGGCCCGCCGGGCGGTCTGCCCGCTGACCCTCAGTGTCGCGATGACGATGGCCGTCCCCGGTCTCGCCCAGGCCGAGCCGGAACAGAATCCGAACAGCCTGTCCGCTCTGGTGGGTGCGGTCGCCGACGCCAATCAGCGCCTGCAGGACATCAGCGCGAAGGTGCAGATCGAGCAGGAGAGCGTCAACAAGGCCATCGTCGAGGTTCAGGATGCGCGTGACGCGGCCGCTGCGGCACAGGAGCAAGTAGAAACGAGCCGGCTTGCAGTCAAGGATGCCAATGCGGCAATTGCGTTGGCACAGAGGAAGTTTGACAATTTTGCCGCGTCAACGTATGTCAATGGACCGTCAGCTTCGCTGGTTCTGGCGCGCACTCCTGATGAGATGATCTCGACCGCGAGCGCGGGCCAGACCCTGGCGCTGAGTTCCCAGCAGGTGATGGCCGGACTCGAGCGGGCCCGCACCGAGGTGGTCAACCAGGACGCCGGCGCGCGGTTGGCCAAACAGAAGGCCGACCAGGCCGTGCTGGACGCCAAGAGCACCCAGGAGGCCGCGGTCGAGGCGCTGCGCAACGTCCAGCAGAGTTTCCGGGAGCAGCGGGCCGAGATCGACCGGTTGGCCGCCGAACGCGCCGAG
>JAPOKC010000045.1 GCA_029977845.1 Mycobacteriaceae bacterium
CTCGAATGTGCTCCAGACGAGTCGGAAGCGCCCGCCGTTCGGTATCGCTCAAGTCGGTAAGTCGTTCCGCAACGAGATCACCCCGGGCAACTTCATCTTCCGCACCCGCGAGTTCGAGCAGATGGAGATGGAGTTCTTCGTCGAGCCCGACACCGCCAAGGGGTGGCATCAGTACTGGATTGACACCCGGCTGCAGTGGTACGTCGACCTCGGCATCGCCCGCGACAACCTGCGGCTCTACGAGCACCCCAAGGAGAAGCTGTCGCACTACTCCGACGGCACCACCGATATCGAGTACAAGTTCGGTTTCGCCGGCAACCCGTGGGGCGAGCTCGAGGGTATCGCCAACCGCACCAACTTCGACCTGTCCACCCACTCGAAGCACTCCGGTCAAGACCTGTCGTACTACGACCAGGCCACCGACACCCGGTATGTCCCCTACGTCATCGAACCCGCAGCGGGACTCACCCGTTCGTTCATGGCGTTCCTGGTCGACTCCTACCACGAGGACGAGGCCCCCAATGCCAAGGGCGGGGTGGACAAGCGCACCGTGCTGCGGCTGGACCCGCGGCTGGCGCCGGTGAAGGCCGCGGTGCTGCCGCTGTCACGCAACGAGGAACTCAGCCCCAAGGCGCGCGATCTGGCCGCGGAGTTGCGCAAGTACTGGAACATCGAGTTCGACGACGCCGGCGCGATCGGCCGTCGTTACCGCCGTCAGGACGAGATCGGCACGCCGTTCTGCGTCACCGTCGACTTCGACACCCTCGAGGACCAGGCCGTCACCGTGCGTGAGCGCGATTCGATGACCCAGGAGCGGGTCGGTCTGGACAGTGTGGTCAGCTATCTGGCCGCGCGACTGCCGGGCTGCTGACCAAACCGCCTCCGAACGTGGGGCCCAAGTACGCGAAATGACTGAATGGCGTGCATAGGGCCCACGCTCGAGGGTTAGAACCGCCCGCCGCCGCCGACCCAGTCGCCGCCACCGCTGCTCTGCGAACCGCCGTAGGTGGTCGACGTCCAGCCGCCGCCACCACTGCTGTAGCCGCCCCCGCCGCCGAAGCCGCCGCTGAGGATGTTGCCCAGGATGATGCCGCCGATCATGGCGCCCATATCGGACTGCCCGCCGCGGTTGCGGGCCTGATACGCGCGCTGTCCGGCCTGCACGTCCTCATTGGCCAACTGCTGGGCCTGCGCCGCCAGCATCGAGGCGCCGTTGGCGCGTTTGATCGCCTCGTTGAGGTCGTTCTTGCTGACGGTCTGCGCGGCCTCGAGCTGGCGCACCGCCTCGTTGAACCGGGTGCGGGCCTCCGGTCCGATGCTGCCGCGGCGGGTGTCGATGTAGTCCGACACCGAGCGAACCCGCGACTGCGCGGTGAACAGCGCCTGCTCGTAGGACTTCGCCAGCCGCGCGGCCGCTTCGCGTTCCTCGGCGACCCCGGCCAGCAGCCGGTCCAGGTCGGCGTCGGCCTGGGTCAGCTGGGTGAACGCACCCAACGGATCCGCCGCCCCGGTGCTCTGCGCGGCGGTGACGGCCTTGACCGCGCCGTCGCGCGCACCGGACAGTTCGGCCGCATTGGCCAGACCGCCCTGTGCCAGTTGATGCGACGCCTCGTTGATGCCCTTCTGAATGTCGGCGATCGCGGTGGGCAGTGTCGTGACGGCCTTGCGGATGTCGCCGGCCGCGCTGTCCACCGCGTCGAGCATCGTGTTGGCCTGCTGCAGAGCCGATTCCCCGCCGCGGATGCAGTCGACGAGCTCACCCACCTCGCCGGCCACCGGCTTGGCGGCCAGCTCGCGACCCCGTGTGATCGCGGTGTCGGCGAACGCGATCCGCTCGCGGGCGGCGTTGACATTGCGTGCCACCGAGGCCAGCGCCGACTCGGCGAACTCGCTCTTGAGGTCGGTCAGCTTCGCCTCCGACGGCTCCACCCGGGCTGTCACCGTGACCAGTTGCCGGGTCAGGGTGCTCAGCCGCTCGGGGGCGTTGATCACCAGATCGCGCATCTGGTGGAACGCCTCGGTCTGCGCGTCGAGTTCCTTGTTGGCCTTGGCCGCCGAGACCACCACCCGGGTCAGCAGATCGCGACGCTCCGGTGCCGCCTCACGGTTGTTGTCGTCCAGCTTCTGGCGCACGGTGAACGCCTGCCTGAGTGTCTCGCGGGCGTTGTCGACCGCGGTGGCGAACGGTCGGGTCTGCGCCTCACCGAACTCCTCGACAGCCAGCACCAGTTCGTTGGCGCTGGTGCGAACGGCGTTGTCCACCTTGACCACAATGGTCTTCGACAGATCGTCGAGTGCGTCGATGGGAACCTCGGCCAGCGCCGAGGGATCGGTCGGGTCGACGTTCTGCGCCGCGGCGACGTCGGCCTGATGACGCTTCGCGCGACGCCGCTTGCTCCACATCATCAGCAGCCCGATCACCGCCACCCCGATTCCGACGAAGATCAGCAGACCCATGATCGACCCGCCGCCGCTGCCGCCGCTCTTGGCGCCGGACTTGCCGATGGCCGCCAGCCCGGTGGCCGCCGCGTTCGCCGCGCCCACCCAGTCGTTGTTCTTCAGCGCAGGTTCGATCTGGTCGCGCCGGATCGCGTCGACCTTGGTGGAGCTGCCGCCGGAGGCGATCGGGGAGACCAGGAAGGCATACGACCGCTGCCCAGTGGCCACCGCGAGGATCGCGTCGTCATTGCTCAGATCGCTGATCTTCTGGGTCTGCTGCGCCCAGCCGACGGCGCCCTGCGGGGCGAAGGAATCGACGAACACCACCCACAGCCGCACACGCCGGTCGCTGTAGAGCTGATCGACCGACTTCTGCACATCGGCGCGCTGACGGTCACTGAGCACACCGGCGTTGTCGGTGACCTGATCGGGGAGCCGGAACGGTGGCTCGGCCGTCGCCGACGGGGCCACCAGCGTGGCGGCCGTCAGGATCGCTGCGAACAGGCTGAACAGGCGGGCGAGGCGCATGACCGCCAATCTAGTAGCCCACGGCGCCCTGCCAGCAAAAGTTCGCGCGGTTGGCCGGTCAGTGGGTACTGGCAGACTGTCGGGCGGTGACATTCAACAGCGACGACCTCTACGACTCAGCCGACCGCGAACGTCAGGTGGCTGAGCCGGCGAAGACGGCCGGCCTGCCGGGCTACGACGCCAGACACCGCACCGATTTCGCCCGCGACCGGGCCCGGGTGCTGCACTGCGCGGCCCTGCGCCGGCTCGCCGACAAGACCCAGGTCGTCGGTCCGCGGGAGAGCGAGAACCCGCGCACCCGGCTGACCCACTCACTGGAGGTGGCCCAGATCGGCCGGGGTATGGCCGGCCCGCTGGGTTGCGATCCCGATCTGGTCGACATGGCGGGCCTGGCGCACGACATCGGCCACCCGCCCTACGGGCATAACGGCGAGCGCGCCCTGGATCAGTTCGCGGCCGGGTGCGGCGGCTTCGAGGGCAACGCGCAGAACTTCCGCATCCTGACCCGTCTTGAACCGAAAGTCCTTGACGCACAGGGCAACAGCGTCGGGCTCAACATGACCCGCGCCGGGCTCGACGCCGTCACCAAGTACCCGTGGCCACGGCCGTCCACCGGCGGTAAGTTCGGCTTCTACCCCGACGACCTCGCCCTGGCGCAGTGGATGCGGGCCGGCGCGCCGGAGGGCCGGCCCTGCCTGGAGTCCCAGGTGATGGACTGGGCCGACGATGTCGCGTACTCGGTGCACGATGTCGAGGATGGCGTCATCTCCGGGCGCATCGACCTTCGGGTGCTCGCCGACGACGACGCCGCCGCGGCACTGGCCCGGCTGGGCGCCTCGGTGTACGGCTCCGGACCGGATCCCGCCGACCTCGAAGCCGCCGCCCACCGGCTCTCCGAACTCCCGGTGGTGGCCGAGGTCGGCAAATACGACGGAACCCTGAGCGCCGCGGTGGCGCTCAAGCGGCTCACCAGCGAACTGGTCGGCCGGTTCGCCTCGGCCGCCATCGCCGAGACCCGCCGGGTGGCCGGCGAGGGGCCGCTGGTGCGCTATCAGGCCGACCTGCACGTCCCGGCCGCGTTCCAGGCCGAGGTGGCCGTGCTCAAGACCCTGGCGCTGCAGTTCATCATGAGCGATCCGCGCCATCTGGACCTGCAGTCCCGGCAACGGGACCGCATCGCGCGGGTGGCCGACTGGATGCTGACCGGCGCGCCGGGAACCCTGGACGCGCTGTTCGTGCCCGCCTTCAACGACGCCGCCGACGACGACGCCCGGGTGCGGGTGGTCGTCGACCAGATCGCCTCCTATACCGAGGGACGGTTGGAACGCCTCGACCTAGACTTGCTCCCGTGACGGGCGCGGTGGGCGGGGGCAGCCGAAAGGGCCGCATCCCCGACCGCGACATCTCCGCCGTCCGGGAAAAGGTGCGCATCGAGGACGTCGTCGGCGATTACGTCCAACTCCGCCGGGCCGGCGCGGACTCGATGAAGGGTCTGTGCCCGTTCCACGACGAGAAATCGCCGTCATTCCACGTTCGGCCCAACCACGGCCACTTCCACTGCTTCGGCTGCGGCGAGGGCGGCGACGTCTACGCCTTCCTGCAGAAGATCGAGCATGTCAGCTTCGTCGAGGCGGTCGAACTGCTCGCCGACCGGATCGGCTATCAGGTCACCTACACCGGAGGGGGTAACACCCTGCAGCGGGATCGCGGCAGCCGCAGCCGGCTGGTCGCAGCCAACGCCGCCGCGCAGGAGTTCTATTCCGCCGCACTGGATTCCGACGAGGCCGCACCGGCGCGCCAGTACCTCACCGAACGCAACTTCGATGCCGCCGTGGCACGACAGTTCGGCTGCGGGTTCGCCCCGTCGGGCTGGGACTCGCTGACCAAGCACCTGATCCGCAAGGGATTCGAGTTCAAAGAGCTTGAGACGGCAGGCCTTTCGCGGGAAGGCCGTCGCGGCCCGATGGATCGCTTCCACCGCCGGCTGCTGTGGCCGATCCGCAGCGCCAGCGGTGAGACCGTCGGATTCGGCGCGCGGCGCATCTTCGACGACGACCCGATGGAGGCCAAGTACGTCAACACCCCCGAGACGCCGCTGTACAAGAAGTCCGCGGTGCTCTTCGGGATCGATCTGGCCAAGCGCGACATCGCCAAGGGTCATCAGGCCGTCGTGGTCGAGGGGTATACCGACGTGATGGCCATGCATCTGGCCGGTGTCACCACCGCGGTGGCCTCCTGTGGCACCGCCTTCGGCGATGAGCACCTGTCGATGCTGCGCCGACTCATGATGGACGACAAGTTCTTTCGCGGTGAACTCATCTACGTCTTCGACGGCGACGCGGCCGGGCAGGCTGCGGCGCTCAAGGCCTTCGCCGGTGAGCAGAACCTGGCCGGGCAGAGTTTCGTCGCGGTGGCCTCGGACGAGAAGTTGGCCGGGATGGATCCGTGCGACGTCAGGCTTCATTTCGGTGACGGGGCCCTGCGCGATCTGGTGGCGCGGCGCACCCCGCTGTTCGAGTTCGCCATCCGCACCGCACTGGCCGAACACGACCTGGACAACGCCGAGGGCCGGGTCGCCGCACTGCGCCGCTGTGTGCCGATGGTCGCCCAGATCAAGGACCCCACCCTGCGCGACGAGTACGCCCGCCAGTTGGCCGGCTGGGTCGGCTGGGACGACGTCGCGCAGGTGATCAGCCGGGTCCGTCAGGAGGCCACCGGTCGTAAACCGGCCGGGCGGTATCAAGCACGCGCCACCGAGACCGTCGCCTCGGGACCGGCGCCGGCCGCCGTGCGTCCCGACCCCCGCGACCCGACACTCTGGCCGCAGCGCGAAGCGCTCAAGGCCGCCCTGCAGTACCCCGCGCTGGCGGGTCCGGTGTTCGACTCGCTGACCGCCGAGAGTTTCACCCATCCCGGCTACGCCGCGGTCCGGACCGCCATCGAGACCGCCGGGGGCACCGCCGCCGGGCTGACCGGGGCCGGCTGGATCGACGCCGTGCGCGAACAAGCCGGAACCCCGGCCACCGAGGGCCTGATCACCGAGTTGGGCGTGGAGACCGTCAACGTCGCCGACGACGAGAGAATGCCGCGCTACATCGCCGGTGTGCTGGCCCGGTTGCAGGAGGTCTGGGTGGGCCGCCAGGTCGCCGAGGTCAAGTCCAAGCTGCAGCGGATGTCGCCGGTCGAGCAGGGTGACGAATACCATGCGCTGTTCGGCGACCTGGTCGCCCTGGAGGCCTACCGGCGCAGCCTGCTCGAGCAGGCCAGCGGCGATGATCTGACGGCTTGAGCCGATCGGGGCTATCGTGATGGCCATGACAGACATCCGGCGACTGTCCGCGGCAGGCGTACTGGCCGCCGCGCTGGCGGCCGGCGTGCTGACGTCGATCGGCGCACCCGCCGATCTCTCCGCCACCGGGCGGTGCCTGGCCTGGTTCGGCTCCCGCGACGACGGGCAGTGCATGGGCTACTCCAACGGCAGCCCGACCTACATCGGCACCCCGAACATGGGCGTCTGGGGACCCGACGGCATCACCACGGGTCCGCTGGTCCCGGGCACCACGTTCAACCAGGGCCTCAGTCCCTAGTTCTCGGGCCGCTCCGGACGCATCACCGTCGTCTGCGCGTCGATCTCGACCTCGGCCAGTTGCACCCACTGCGGATCGGGGGACACCCGCTCGGCGATCTTGCGGCGGCCGGCGTCGATCAGGGACTTGGTGGCGGGATTGGCTGCGACGGCCCGATAGGTGTTGACGAGCTGCTCGTAGCGCTGTCTGCCGGCCTTCGTGCCCAGCACGTATCCGGTCGCCATCACGGCCAGGTACCCGATCACATCCACCATCCTGCCTGACGGGCGGCTTTGGCATCACCACCCCCCGGTAAGCTAGAGTCTCATCCCGTCCCGCCCACGCCGGCGCGGGAGGCGGTCCCCTGTAGCTCAACTGGCAGAGCTTGCGACTGTTAATCGCACGGTTGATGGTTCGAGTCCATCCGGGGGAGCAGGATGGTTGCTCATGTCGAAGTCTGACGGTCACCATCACCAGGTGGTGATGCCGCATGACCATTACGCGCACGCCGATGTCAGCGGCGGCTGGCTGCGGGCCGCGACGTTCGGGGCGATGGACGGCCTGGTTTCCAACACCGCACTGATCGCCGGTGTGGCGGCCACCGCCGACGCCCACACCGTGGTGCTCAGCGGTGTGGCGGGCCTGCTGGCCGGTTCCTTCTCGATGGCGCTGGGCGAGTACACCTCGGTGACCACTGCCAACGAGCAGATCGACTCCGAGGTGCACGCCGAACGCGAGGCCTTCAAGCAGTTCCCCCGCGGCGAGCAGATGGAATTGGTCGCCATGTTCAAGGAACTCGGCATGACTGCCGAGACCGCGAAGATCGCCGCCGCCGAGGTGCATCGCGACGAGGAACGGGCGCTGAAGTTCCACGTCGCCCAGGAACTCGGCATCGACCCGCACGAGAAGCCCTCGGCGAGGGTGGCGGCGTTCTCGTCGTTCCTGATGTTCGCCGTCGGCGCGCTGATCCCGTTGTTGCCCTACCTGTTCGGCATTCAGGCGTTGTGGCCGGGTCTGTTGTGCGGCGGTGTCGGCCTGTTGATCGCCGGCGCGCTGGCGGCAAGGTTCACCCGCGGGTCGATGTGGTTCGGGGCCGGGCGCCAGCTGACCTTCGGGGTCATCGCCATCGCCGCGACCTATCTGATGGGCAAGCTCATCGGCGGCGTCGTCAGTTGATCCGCAGCGTCGGCCGGCTCGGACCGGTGAAGGCCGCCGCCCTGGTTCTCTGGGAACTGCGCTATACCCTGCTGGCGGTCGCCGTCATCGTGGGTCTGCTGATGCCGGTTCCCGATGCCAGCCAGAACGAATACGCGGGCGCGGTGCTGTCGGTGCTGGGCATCGCCGCCTCGGTGTTCATCGGCTTCCGCAACACCGCCGCCTACAACCGGTGGTGGGAGGCCCGCACCCTGTGGGGCGGGATCATCATCAACTCGCGCACCCTGTCCAACGGTCTGACGGCGGTGGACAACGGATCTCCGGAGATGGCGCCGATCCTGGACCGGATGCGTCGCCGGCAGGTCCGGTACTGCTGGACGCTCGCCGCCGAGATGCGCGGTGTCGCCCCGCTGCCCGGCGTGGTCGAACTGACCCCGGAGGACCCGGCCGACGCCGACTCCACCGAACTGCTCAACCGGCAGGCCGCCGACGTGGCCGAGTTGGTCAACCGCGGCTTGATCGACGACCAGGCCAGGCTCGTGCTGATGACCGCCAACACCGGCGCGGCGACCGCGCAGAGCGGACTGGAGCGGATCCGCAATGAGCCCATTCCGGTTCACTACGACTTCTTCACCCGGATCCTTGCGTGGTTCTTCGGGTTGGTGGCGTTCAACCGGCTCGACGCCGCCACCCAGAATCACCTCGGCAGCTTCGTGGTGGGTGTGCTGTTGCTGGCCACCTTCGTCGCGGCCGAACGGGTCGGTGGATTCATCGAGAACCCGATGAACAACACCGTCTTCGACATCCCGATGTACCGCATCTGCGCCACGATCACCGGCAACCTGCTCGGCAGCGGTCATCCCCTGGCCCAACCGCAGCAGGGGGAGAAGTCGATCGTCTGGATGTGAGTCAGGAGCTGCCGGTCATGTCGTCGACCAGACGACGCAACGCACCGACCGCCGACGCCAACGCGGCGCGATCGTCCTGCGAAAGATTCCGGATCCTCGGTTCGATCACGGCGGCGCGGTCGGCGCGCACCCTGGCCAGAGTCTGCGATCCCTTGGCCGTGATGCGGATCAGCACCGCGCGCGCATCATCGGGATCCGGTGCGCGGGTCACCAGACCGGCCTCCTCGAGACGGCGCACCTGGGTGGTCATCGTGGGCTGTGAACAATGGTCCAACTCGGCCAATTCCGAGATCCGGGTGCCCTCACCGCGATCCTCGATGGTTCCCAGCAGTCGTGCCTGTGCCCACGGCAACGGTAATCGGATCCGCGCGGTGGCCAGCCGGTTGAGCCGGGCGACCACGGTCAGCAATTCGGATCCGAGTGCCGCCTCGGCCGAGTCGGCGGTCCTCCTGCCGCTCATGGGTGTCATGGTACATAGACAACCTATGCGCTGGGACGACTGATGTGCCGGGCGTCGCGAGCGGGCGATGCCCAATTCACTGGCAGAATCGGGAAATGGTGAACCGCGGCCGGTCGCTGACTCCGGTGGAGATGGCGCAGGCCGCCGTGATGGGCGCGTTGAGCGCGGCATTGGCCATCGTGTCGGTGGTGATCCCGTTCGCCGGCGGGCTGTCGCTGTTGGTCACCGTGCCGATGGGACTGCTCGGTTTCCGCTACCGGATGCGGGTCCTGGTCGCCGCGGCGTTCGCCGCCAGCACGGTCGCTTTCCTCATCGCCGGTATCAGTGGGTTCATGGTGGTCCTCAACTGCGCCTACGTCGGCGGTATGACGGGCATCATCAAACGCCGCAACTGGGGCGCCGTCGCGGTGGTAGCGGCCTCGATCGTCGCAGGCGTGATCTCCGGAGCGTTGATCATCCTGGCGCTGACCGTGCTGGCCCGCCTGCGCACCGTCACCTTCGAAGCCATGACCGCCAACGTCGACGGTGTGGTCGCGGTGATGTCGCGGTTCGAACCGTTCCGGCAGTCCGCGGCTGACACCCGCGCGATGTTCGGTGTGGCACTGCAGTACTGGCCGGTGCTGCTGATGGTCTATTCCATCTTCACCATGCTGATCGTGTCGTTGGTCGGGTGGTGGGCGCTGTCGCGGGTGCTCGAGCGACTGCGCGGCATCCCCGATGTGCACAAGCTGGAATCGCCCGTCGAGTCCGGTCCGGTGGCGCCGCTTCCGGTGCGTCTGCGCGACGCCCGGTTCCGCTACCCGCGCGCCGACCACGACGCTCTGCGGCCTGTCAGTCTGACCATCGAGGCCGGCGAGCACGTCGCGGTCGTCGGCGCCAACGGATCCGGCAAGACCACGCTGATGCTGCTGCTGTGCGGCCGGCCGCCGACGTCGGGAGTGATCGAGCGTCCGGGCGCGGTCGGTCTGGGTTCAGTCGGCGGCACCGCGGTGATCATGCAGCATCCGGAGAGTCAAGTGCTCGGGTCGCGGGTTGCCGATGACGTGGTGTGGGGCCTGCCGCCCGGAACCGAGACCGACGTGACGGGCCTGCTGACAGAGGTCGGCCTGTCCGGCATGGAGGACCGCGACACCGGCGGGCTGTCCGGCGGTGAGTTGCAACGTCTGGCGGTGGCCGCCGCGCTGGCCCGCCGGCCCGCCATGCTGATCGCCGACGAGGTCACCACGATGGTCGATCAGCGCGGCCGCGAGGCATTGCTGGGTGTGCTCTCCGAACTCACCCATCGTCACGGCGTCGGTCTGGTGCACATCACCCACTACGGCAACGAGGCGAAGATCGCCGACCGCACAGTCAATCTCAGCGAGTCGCTGGACAATATGGTGATGGTGGCCAACGCGGCCCCGCCGGCGCCGACGGTGAGCACCACCCCGCACCGCGGCGACGAGGTGCTGCGACTCGATCGGGTCGGTCACGTCTACGCCGCGGGAACACCGTGGGCCAAGGACGCGCTGCGCGACGTGAGCTTCACCGTCTGTGAGGGTGACGGCGTGCTCATCCACGGTGGCAACGGGTCGGGCAAGTCGACGCTGGCCTGGATCATGGCCGGTCTGACCAAGCCCACCACCGGCAGCTGCCGGGTGCGCGGACTGCCCGCCGACGAGCACGTCGGTGACGTCGCGATCGCGTTCCAGGCCGCCCGGCTCCAGCTGATGCGCAGCCGCGTCGATCTCGAAGTCGCCTCTGCCGCAGGGTTTTCGCCCTACGACACCCCCCGGGTCGTCGCCGCACTCGCCACCGTCGGTCTGGATGGTTCACTGGCAAGCCGGCGTATCGACCAGCTCAGCGGCGGTCAGATGCGCCGCGTGGTGATCGCCGGACTGCTGGCCCGCTGGCCCAAGGCGCTGATCCTCGACGAGCCGCTGGCCGGTCTGGACGCTGCCAGTCAGCGCGGTTTGATCGGGCTGCTGACCGACCTGCGTCGTAACACCGGACTGACGGTCGTGGTGATCTCGCACGACTTCGCCGGGATGGAGCAGTTGTGCCCGCGCACACTGCACCTCAACAACGGGGTGCTCACATGAGTGGTCAGGCCCGCCCGGTCGTGCTGTTGCGCCCGGTGCCCGGAACCTCGGTGATCCACCGGCTGTGGGCCGGCACCAAAATCCTTGCGGTGTTCGGGTTTTCGTTACTGCTGTCGTTCTACCCGGGTTGGTTCGTGATCGGGCTCACCGGTCTGCTGGTGCTCGTCGCGGCACGGCTGGCGCACATCTCGCGCGGTGCGCTGCCTTCGATACCGCGCTGGCTGTGGGCCCTGCTGGTTTTGGGTGCGCTCACCGCGGCACTCGGGCGCGGCGAGCCGGTGCTGCGACTGTGGTCGATCGACTTCGAGGTCGGCGGTCTGCTGAAGTTCCTGAAATTCACCACGCTGTCGGTGGTGCTACTGGGTCTGGGCGCCATGGTGTCCTGGACCACCAACGTGGCCGATGTGGCGCCGGCCGTCGCCAAACTCGGGCGGCCGCTGAAACTGCTGCGCATCCCGGTCGACGACTGGGCGGTGGCGCTGGCGCTGTCGCTGCGGGCGTTCCCGATGCTGCTCGAGGAGTTCCGGGTGCTCTACGCGGCCCGGCGGTTGCGTCCCCGCGCGGTGCTGCCCGACGGCCGGGCCCGGCGGCGGCGGTGGGCCATCGAGGTGGTCGACATGCTGGCGGCCGGGGTCACCGTGGCGTTGCGCCGGGCCGACGAGATGGGTGACGCCATCACCGCCCGCGGGGGAACCGGCCAGATCTCGGCCGCCCCGTCTCGCCCGCGGGCGGCCGACTGGGTGGCCATGGCGATCTGCGTGGCGCTCGCTGTGCTGGGGGTCTGGCTCGAGATGAGGATCGGGTAGCAAACCTGCGTTACCATCGTCAGATGGGGAAGACACTGGGGTCACTGACTGCGGTCGCTGCTGCTCTGCTTGCACCGATGGCGCTCCCGGTCGCCCCGGCCTCGGCCGACAGCCCGGTCTGCTCGGCAAAGAAGTGCGCCTTCGTCTCACCGAACCGCACCGTCTGCGTGATGAGCCCGGACAACGCCGGCTGCGGGTGGACCGACGGCGAGAAGTTGTTTGCGGTGAAGCTGTTCCCCAACGGCGGCCTCGATCCGTGCCTGCACCTGTTGGAGGGCTACGGCAAGAAGTGCGACACGTATTCACCGGCCGGTCTGCCCGCCCTCGGCTACGGCCAGCCCGCCGTCCTGGGGCCCTTCACCTGTCTGGTCGACGCCGCATCGGTCACCTGCACGGCCAGTCCGTCCGGGCGGGGCTTCACCATCAACAGCGCCGGCGTCATCCCCGCCCAGGCGGCCCCGCCGCCGCCTCCGCCGGACTCCGCGGTGCCGCAGGCACCCCCGCCACCCGACGTCGCACCGGCACCGGTTGAGGAGCCGTTGATCGCGCCGCCGCCGCAGGACATGCCGCCGCCCGTGCTGCCCGGCCCGGACCTGTGAGGGCCCGGGTAGCGGCGACTGCCGCCGCACTGGTCGCTTCGGCGGTCATCGGTCAGGCGCCCGGCGCGTCGGCGGACACGGTGCTGACCTTCGAGGGCGGCATCGTCGGCCTGCAGCCGTGGTTCCACTTCACCCCGCTGCAATTGCGCGGCGACCTGTGCGAGTCGCCGAACACCTGCCGGCCGGTGAACTACTTCGCGATGCCGCTGGGACAGTGGTTCAACGATCAGGGCGCGATCAAGCTGAACCAGGCCCTCGACGCGCTGCCCGCCGGCACCCAGACCGTCCTCTACGGACACAGCCAGGGCGGTCAGGTGATCTACTCCGCGCTGCGCGGCTGGGCCGAGAATCCCTCCACCGCACCGGATCCCGCCCTGGTGTCCTGGGTGTCGATCGGCAACCCGGAGAACACCTTCGGTGGTAAGTCGCCCGACCCGATCCCGGCCGATTCGCCGTATCAGGGCACCGAAGTGATCCGTCAGTACGACGGCTGGGCGGACTGGCCCACCCACTTCAACCTGCTGGCGTTCGCCAACGCCGTGATCGGCATGCAACTGGTGCATCCACGCTACTGGAACGTCGATGTCAACGACCCGGCCAACATCCGCTACACCGAGGGCAACGTCACCTACGTCTTCGTCCCCAACGACACGCTCCCACTGGTGCAGGTGACCGGAGTCTTCGCACCGCTGCTGAACCCGATACTGGATCCGATCCTGCGCCCGATCGTCGAGTCGGCCTACGACCGTCCGATCGGACCGGTGCCGGTCGCCGCGAAACGCGCTGCGGTCGCGCCGAAGCGGGCATCAGCGTCTGCGACCGCAACTCATCGCGCCGCGCGCACTGCTAAGAGCGCTGCCGCGACTCGGCGGCCTGCCGCACAGCGGCGATGATGCCCTGATAGCCGGTGCACCGGCAGAAGTTCCCGGACAACCCCTCCCGGATCTCCTCATCGGTCGGGTTCGGGTTGTCATTCAGCAGTGCGGTGATCGACATGACGAATCCCGGTGTGCAGAAACCACATTGCAGGCCGTGGCAGTCGCGCATCGCCGCCTGCACCGCTGACAGTTCCCCGTCGGGTGCGGCGATGCCTTCGACGGTGGTGATCTCCGTACCGTCGGCCTGCACGGCGAACATCAGACAGGCCCGGACCGCCTGACCGTCGGCCAGCACCGTGCACGCCCCGCACGATCCGTGCTCGCAGCCCAGGTGTGTGCCGGTCAGTCCGCACCGCTCCCGCAGGAAGTCCGCCAGGGTCATCCGCGGTTCGACCACGGCGTTGATCTCGTTGCCGTTGACCGACATCCGGACCGGTTGATCATGCATGGGCCGCCTCCGCTTCGTTCAGGGCGTTGCGCAGTGCCCGCGCCACCATCGTCGCTCCGACCTTCTTGCGGTAGGCCGCCGATCCCTGCAGATCGCCGGCCACGCTGTCCAGTGGCGCCACGCTCATCGCGCCGATCTCCTCGAGGTCGACCTCGCCGGGCCGGCGGCCGACCAAAGCCTGTTCGGCCGCCGCCGCCCGGATCGGGGTCGGGCCCAGGCCGAGAAGTCCGATCGCGCACCGGTGCACGGTGTCGGAGTCGTCGAGTTGCACCCCGACCGCCGCGCCGGCGATCGCGAAATCCCCATGCCGGCGGGAGAACTCGCGGATCGCGAAACCACTGCGCGCACCCCACACCGGGAAGCGCACCGCGGTGAGGATCTCGTCGGACTCCATCGAGTTCTCCCAGAACCCGGTGAAGAACTCCGCCGCCGGGATCTCGCGCGCCCCGCGCGAGGACACCGCCTCCATCCGGGCGTCCAGCGCCAGTGCGACGGCGGCGTATTCGGCTGCCGGGTCGGCGTGCGCGATCGAGCCACCCAGGGTGCCGCGGTTGCGGATCTGGAAATGCCCGATGTACGGGGTGGCCAGGGAGAGCAAGGGGACCGCAGCCGCGACGTGTTCGTCGGCGCCGACCGCGGAATGCGGCGTGGTCGCGCCGATGCGCACCTCAGCGTCGCCGACGCTGATCCCGGCGAGATCCTCGATCCGGGCGATGTCGATGAGGTTGTCGAACCGGGCCAGTCGCATCGCCAGCATCGGCACCAGGGACTGGCCGCCGGCGAGGACTTTCGCGTCATCGCCGTACTCGTCGATCAGGCTCAGCGCCTCGGTGACGGTGTCGGCCCGGTGATAGGAGAACGGTGCGGGCTTCATGATGCGGCTTCGATCGCGTCGATGATCGCCGCCGGACTGGCCGGCAGTCGGGTGATCGTCACACCGAGTGGGGCCAGGGCGTCGTTGATCGCGTTGATCACCGCCGGGGTCGCCCCGATCGCGCCGCCCTCACCGGCGCCCTTGTAGCCGCCGACACCCGGTCCGGGAATCTCGACGTGGCCGTACTCGATCGTCGGCACGTCGGTGGCCGTCGGCAGCAGGTAGTCGACGAAGGTCGAGGCCACCGGGTTGCCCTCGGTGTCGTAGGCGAGGTTCTCCAGCAGGGCGCCGCCGATGCCCTGCACGGTGCCGCCGGCGATCTGCCCCTCCACCACGTTCGGATTGATCATCGGTCCGACGTCCTCGCTGACGATGTAACGGGTGATCGTCACGCGGCCGGTCTCGACGTCCACCTCGCAGGTGCAGGCGTGGGTGGCGTTCGCCCAGTGGATCGGCGCGGTCGAGACGAACCGCGCGGTGGCCTCCAGTGACGCCGAGGTCCCCGGTGGCAGCTGCTGCGGTTCGTAGTACGCCCGGTAGGCCAAGTCGGCGAAGCTCACACTCTTGGACGGATCGCTGATCGCGGTGGCCTTCGAATCGGCCAGCTCGACATCGGACTCCTCGACCTCGAGGCGGTGTGCCGCCATCGCGAGAAGCGTTGCGCGCAAGGCTATTCCGGCCTCATGCACCGCACCGGCCGTCATCGGCCCACTGCGGCTGCCCTGGGTGCCGGCGCCGTACGGCGTGACCGCGGTGTCGCCCTGGATGGTGGCGACGTCCTCGATATCGGCGCCGAGCACGTCGGCGGTCATCTGCACCACCGTGGTCTCCAGGCTGTTGCCACTCGATCCGCCGTTGACGTAGACGTTGATCTTCCCGGTCGGCTCCATCCGGATCACCGCACCCTCGCTGGCCAGGTGCCCGGTCGCCGCGCCGGTGGGTTCGATGTAGGCCGAGAAGCCCAGGCCGATGTAGCGGCCGGCCGCCAGTGCCTCGGCCTGCTCCTTGCGGAAGCCTTCGGCGTCGAGGATCTTCACCGCCTGCTCGAAGGTGTCCGACGGCGCGACATGGTCGTACGGCATGCCGTTGGCGTTGAAGTAGGGCATCTCGTCGCGGCGCAGCAGATTGCGCCGGCGCAACTCCATCGGGTCCAGGCCGATCCTGCGGGCGGCGATGTCGAGCACGATCTCCCGCGCCAGCGTCTCGTACTGCCACGGCCCGCGGTAGGCGGCCAGTCCCGCGGTGTTGGAGAACACCGTCTTGTAGTTGAAGCTGGCCTTGGGAACCCGGTACGGGCCCGGGAAGAACATGCCGATCGCTGCGGTGGTCAGCACCGGGTACGGCGTGGGGTAGGCGCCGATGTCCTGAACGAAGTCGATATCGGCGGCGGCGATGATCCCGTCGGCGTCGAAAGCCATTCTGGCCGTGCCGTTCACGTGACGGGCCTGCCCGGCCGAGATGAGGTTCTCCCGGCGGTCCTCGATCCACTTCAGGGCGGCGGGCACCTTGCGCGCGGCGAGCAGGATGCACATGTCCTCCCGCATCGGCACCACCTTCTGGCCGAAGGCCCCGCCGGTGTCGCGCACGATCACCCGCACGTGCTGGGCGGGGATGCCGAGCAGCCGGGCGCTGAACGCCCGCAACTCGTGCGGGGTCTGGCTGGAGGCCCACACCGTCAGCTCACCGGCGGCCCACTCGACCACCATGCCGCGGGTCTCGATCGGCACCGGCACGTACATCTGCTGATAGATGTTCTCGCTGACCACATGCGCGGCCGCGGCGAAGATCTCCTCATCGGGCGGCATCCCGGCCAGTCCGCCGGCCACGTTGTCCGGGTAGGCCTCGTGCACGACGACGGGGGAGCCGACCGCCTGGGTGAAATCGGCGACCGCGGGCAGCTGTTCGTAGTCGACGTCGACGAGTTCGGCGGCGTCCTCGGCGAGGTAGCGGTTGTCGGCGACGACGAGGGCCACCGGGTCGCCGACGAACTTCACCTCGCCCTCGGCAAGTGGGGGACGGGGCGTGTCCGGAACGTCCCTACCGGCGACCGCGTGCCAGGCCTCCCGGACGTCGGGGTTGAGATCGGCCGCGGTGAACACCGCGTGCACCCCGGGCATCGCCAGGGCGGCGGTGGCGTCGATCCCGCTGATCCGGGCGTGGGCGAACGGGCTGCGCACGAAGCAGGCGTGCAGCATGCCGGGCCGGACGATGTCGTCGACGAAGGTGCCGCGCCCGGTCAGCAGCCGGGAGTCCTCCACACGCGGGATACGTCTACCCGCGTACCGATTGGCGATCACATCCGTCACCAGCGCGTTCCCGTTCCGTCGACGCAGAATTTGATCGGTCGATCAGTGCCAGCATATCGGGCTACTCTCGGCGACACGATGGAACTCGATCACCCGCTGACACTCGGCATCGTCCTGGCGGCCGGGGCCGGACGGCGCTACGGCAAGCCCAAGGTCACCGTCGACGGTTGGCTGGAAACCGCGGTCGACGCACTGCGCGGCGGCGGCTGCGACGACGTCGCCGTGGTCCTGGGTGCGGCCGTCGTGCCCGTCCCGCCCGGGGCCACCGCGGTGATCGCGCAGGACTGGGACACCGGCCTGAGCGCCTCGGTGCGGGCCGGCCTCGACCACGCCACGGGAACCACCGCGGACTTGGCCGTGCTGCACGTCGTCGACACCCCCGACGTCGGCGCCCCGGTCGTCGCACGAGTGCTGCAGCGCGCCGTGGCTTCCCGCAACGGGTTGGCGCGCGCGGTGTACGCCGGGGCGCCGGGCCACCCGGTCGTCATCTCCCGGGCACACTGGCCGGCGTTGATCGCGACGCTCGCCGGGGACCGGGGAGCGGGGGCGTTCCTGCGCACCGCCGCGGGCGTCGACGACGTCGAGTGCGGTGACCTTGCCGGCGGCGAGGATCATGACCGCCCCGCTACCGTAGAGCCGTGAGCGCCCGCGGTATCGACGACGACTTCCTCGCCTATCCGTTGCAGCGACTGGCCGACGCCGCGCTGTCGGCGGCCAAGGCGGCCGGCGCCAGTTATGCCGACCTGCGGGTGCACGCCCTGACCACCGAGGTCATCCACCTGCGCGACGGCGAACTGGAGTCCGCGGTGATCGACCGCGATCTCGGCCTGGCCGTGCGGGTCATCGTCGACGGCACCTGGGGGTTCGCCTCGCACGCCGGGCTCACCCCGGAGATCGCCGCCGACTCCGCGCGCCACGCCGTCGGCGTCGCCGTCACCCTGTCCGCCCTGAACGCCGAGCGCATCGAACTGGCCCCCGAACCGGTCTACCGCGACGCCGTCTGGGTGTCGGACTACCGCATCGACCCGTTCGACATCCCGACCGCCGACAAAGTCGGCCTGCTCGGTGAGTACTCCGAGCGGCTGCTGGCGTCTGACGGAGTGGACCACGTCTCGGCGGTGTTCACCGGCGTTAAGGAGCAGATGTTCTACGCCGACACCTTCGGCTCCTCGATCACCCAGCAGCGGGTGCGCACCATGCCCGCGCTGGAGGCCGTCGCCGTCGACTCGAGTGCGGGCAGTTTCGAGTCGATGCGCACCCTGGCCCCGCCGACCGGGCGGGGTTGGGAGAGCGTCGCCGGGGATGACGTGTGGAGCTGGAGCACCGAGCTGGCCGAGATCCCGGTGCTGCTGGCCGAGAAGACCAAGTCACCCAGCGTGGTGGCCGGAGTCACCGATCTGGTGATCGACCCGAGCAACCTGTGGCTGACCATCCACGAGTCCATCGGGCACGCCACCGAGTACGACAGGGCGATCGGTTACGAAGCCGCTTATGCCGGAACGTCATTCGCCACACCGGACAAACTCGGCGTGATGCAGTACGGCTCGCCGGTGATGAACGTGACCGCCGACCGCACCGTCACGCACGGGCTGGCCAGCATCGGCTACGACACCGAGGGGGTGGCGGCCCAGAGCTGGGATCTGGTGCGCGACGGGGTGTTCGTCGGCTACCAACTCGACCGGGTGTTCGCCAGGCGGCTGGGCAAGGACCGCTCCAACGGCTGCTCGTACGCCGACTCCGCCCACCACGTTCCGATCCAGCGGATGCCCAACGTGTCGCTGCAACCCGGCACCGACAACCTGTCCACCGTCGATCTGATCAACCGGGTGCAGGACGGCATCTACATCGTCGGGGACAAGAGCTGGTCGATCGACATGCAGCGCTACAACTTCCAGTTCACCGGACAGCGGTTCTTCCGGATCCGCGACGGGCGCCTCGACGGCCAGGTGCGCGACGTGGCGTATCAGGCCACCACCACCGACTTCTGGAACTCGATGGAGGCCGTGGGCGGCCCGTCGACGTGGGTGCTCGGCGGGGCGTTCAACTGCGGCAAGGCCCAGCCCGGTCAGGTCGCGGCGGTGAGCCACGGCTGCCCGTCGGCGTTGTTCCGGGGCGTCAATGTCTTGAACACCCGTGAAGAGGCGGGCCACTGATGATCCCCGCACAGGACGTCGTCGACCTCGCGCTGGCGGCCGCGGCCACCTCCGGCCGCGCCGACGAGACCATCGTCATCGTCACCGACCGCTCGGATGCCTCACTGCGCTGGGCCGGCAACTCGATGACCACCAACGGCGTGGCGACCAGCCGCTCGGTCGCGGTGATTTCCATTGTGCGCCAAGGCGATACCGCCCGGGCCGCGTCGGTGCGCTCCAGCGCGGTGGACCCGGCCGGCATCGCCGCCCTGGTCGCCGCGGCCGAGAACGCCGCGCACGCCGCGCCGGAGGCCGCCGACAGCGCGCCACTGCTCACCGGGACCGGCGAACCCGCCGACTGGGGCGATCCCATCCCGGGCACCGGAGCCGGTGCGTTCGCCGAAGTCGCCCGCGCGCTCTCGGCCGGATTCGGCCGCGACGACACCCTCTACGGTTTCGCCCACCACGTCGTGGAGACCACCTTCCTGGCCACCTCCACCGGGGTGCGCCGGCGCTATGTGCAGCCCACCGGTTCCGTGGAGATCAACGCCAAACGTGACGGCGCCAGTGCCTGGACTGGCATCAGCACCCCGTGGTTCGCCGACGTCCCGATCGAGGCGATGCTCGACGATCTGTCGCTGCGCCTGGGCTGGGCGAGCAAGTCCGTCGAACTGCCGGCCGGCCGGTACGAGACGCTGATGCCGCCCTCGACCGTGGCCGACATGATGATCTACCTCGGCTGGTCAATGGACGGGCGCGGCGCCCAGGAGGGACGCACCGCGCTGTCGGCGCCCGGTGGCGGCACGAGGGTGGGGGAGCGATTGAGTGATCTGCCGCTGACCCTCTACTCCGATCCGTATGCCCCGGGCCTGGAGTGCGCGCCGTTCGTGCACACCGCGGTCGGATCGGAGCGAATCTCGTTGTTCGACAACGGGATGGACATCGGCCGGGTCGACTGGATCCGCGACGGCGCGATCAACGCCCTGGTGTATCCGCGGGCCGCGGCCGCCGAGTTCGGCACCACGCCGGCGGTTCCCGCCGACAACTTCCTGATGAGCGGCGGCGAGAAGGACCTTGCCGACATGATCGCCGCCACCGAGCACGGTCTGCTGCTGACCACGCTGTGGTACATCCGCACCGTCGACCCCACCACCTTGCTGCTGACCGGATTGACCCGCGACGGCGTCTACCTCATCGAAGACGGCGAGATCGCGTGCGCGGTCAACAACTTCCGGTTCAACGAGAGCCCGTTGGATCTGCTGCGCCGGGCCACCGAGGCCGGTGTCGCCGAGACCACCCTGCCGCGGGAGTGGAGCGACTGGGCCACCCGCGCGGTGATGCCCACCCTGCGCATTCCCGACTTCCACATGTCCTCGGTCAGCCAGGCGCAATAATCGCCCCATGTCCGCCGACGAGATCGACACCCTGCTTTCTCTTCTCGCGTCCGGATCGGCGCCGGTGACCGGACCCGATGCCGTCACCGACTTCGCCGAGCAGTTCGGCGTCGACGTCTCGATGATCACCGACGAACAACGCGGCGCCTTCCTCGCCGCACTCGGCAAGCAGGCCTATC
>JAPOKC010000046.1 GCA_029977845.1 Mycobacteriaceae bacterium
GGTGGTGGTGCTCTCGCGCCAGCCGGCCGGCACCGATCCGGCCAGCCACCCCACCAGCGATCAAGTCAACGAGGGTGTGCGGATCATCGCCGCCGCGCAGGATCCGCACGAGTACGACTTCGGCACCGACATGATGGCCTGGGTTCTGGCCATGGGGCACAGCATGATTCGGGCCGGACTGCAGCTGCACCGCCAGGGTTGGGCGCCCGACGTCGTGCACGCACATGACTGGCTGGTCGCCGATCCGGCCGTCACGCTGGCCGAATTCTTCGACGCTCCATTGGTTTCCACCATCCACGCCACCGAGGCCGGCCGGCACTCCGGTTGGGTCAGCGGGCGGATCAGCCGCCAGGTGCACGCATCCGAATCCTGGCTTGTGCACGAATCGGACTCGGTGATCGCGTGCTCGGCATCGATGGCCGACGAGATCACCGACCTGTTCGGCCCGGGACTGGCCCAGATCAACGTCATCCGCAACGGGATCGAGTCCGGCCGATGGCCGTTCGCGAAGCGCCGCGCGCACGAGGGCCCGCCGGAACTGCTCTACTTCGGCCGCCTGGAGTACGAGAAGGGGGTCCACGATCTGATCGCCGCGCTGCCACGGATTCGGCGCACCAACCCGGGCGCCACACTGACCGTCGCCGGTGACGGCACCCAGGAGGCCTGGCTGATCGAGGTGGCCCGAAAGCACAAGGTGCTCAGGTGCGTCCGGTTCATCGGCCGCGCCGACCACGACCGGCTACTGGAGTTGCTGCACCACACCGATGTGGCCGTGCTGCCGAGTCACTACGAACCGTTCGGCATCGTGGCACTGGAGGCCGCGGCGGCGGGCGCTCCCCTGGTGACCTCCAATGTGGGCGGTCTGGGCGAGGCCGTCATCGACGGTCAGACCGGTCTGTCCTTCCCGCCCCGTGACATCCCGGCACTCGCGGCGGCGGTGCGACAGGCACTCGACGATCCCGCGGCTGCGCAGAGCCGGGCGATCAAGGCGCGGGAGCGGCTCACCTCCGACTTCGACTGGCACACCGTGGCCGCCGAGACCGCCCAGGTGTACCTGGCCGCCAAACGTCGCGAACGCGAACCGCAACGGCGCCGGCCGATCGTCGAGCATGCGCTACCGGACCGATAGACAAGGGGCGAAACGTGGATCCCGAAACCTATGAGAAGGGTCGCCAGGTGCGCACCCGCGTTCTCGGCGAGTCCTATGTCGCCGCCGCCATGCAGAATCGCGACGACTTCAGCGGTCCGCTGCAGGACCTCGTCACCGAGTACGCCTGGGGCGCGGTATGGGGCCGCGACGGGTTGGCGCTCAAGACCCGCAGCATGCTCAACCTCGCCATGATCGCCGTTCTCAACCGTCCGCATGAACTGCGCCTTCACCTGCGTGGGGCCCTCAACAACGGCGTGACGCGTGAGGAGATCCGCGAGATCTTCCTTCAGGTGGGTGTATACGCGGGGATGCCCGCCGCGGTCGACAGCTTCCGCATCGCACGGGAACTGTTCGCCGAACTCGACGAGGCGTGAGTTCGTGAGGATCGGATTCATCGGACTCGGCAACATCGGTCTACCGATGGCCCACCGGCTGCTTGAAGGCGGCCACGAGTTGATGGTGTTCGACATCGCCGCCGACCCGGTGGCACAGCTGGCTGCCCATGGCGCACAGGCGGTCTCGTCACCGCGCGAGGTCGCCGACGAGGTCGAGACGGTGCTCCTCAGCCTGCCGACACCCGCGGTGTCGGTGGAGGTCACCACCGGTCGCGACGGTGTCGCCGAGGGTCGGACCGTGCGCCGGGTGGTAGACCTCTCGACAATCGGCAGTCCGACCGCGCAGTCCATCAGCCGAGTTCTCGGGCAGCGCGGGATCGCCTACATCGACAGTCCGGTCAGCGGTGGCGTCGTCGGCGCCCGCAACGGAACCCTGGCGTTGATGGTGTCGGGACCCGCCGCCGACGTCGACGCGGTGGCGCCGGTGCTGGCGACGCTCGGCACCGCGTTTCGGCTCGGCGAGAACGCCGGTGCCGGGCAGACGATGAAGCTGATCAACAACATGCTCGCCGCGACCGCACTGGCGGCCACCGCTGAGGCGGTCGTGATGGGTGTCAAGGCCGGCCTGGACCCGACCGTCATGATCGACACCCTCAATGCCGGTTCGGGCGCCAACACGGCGACGCGGGACAAGTTTCCGCGCGCCGTGCTGCCGCGCACCTTCGACTACGGGTTCGCGACCGGGCTGATGGCCAAGGATGTCGGGCTGTTCCTGGACGAGGCCCACGCGCTGGGGATGTCGACCGATGTCGCCGACGCGGTCGGTCGGATCTGGCAACACACGCTGGACACGATGGGAGCGCAGTCGGACTTCACGTCGGTGATCCAGCCGATCGAGCGGGCGGCCGGTGTCGTCGTCGGCGAACCCCCACGCGAACCCGACACCAGGGCTGTGCCATAGGGCGAATCCACAGCCTTGAGGTAGGTCTCGCGCTAGGTGGACGCTTTCTTCTTGCGCTCGATATCGGCCAGATGCGCGGCCAATTCCGCCCGCTCGGCCGCCGAGGTCTCCCACGCCAGCTTGCGGTTCTTGACCACCTTGGCCGGCGATCCGACGGCGATGGAGTAGTCCGGGATGTCGCCCTTGACCACAGCGTGCGCGCCGAGCACACAGCCGCGCCCGATGGTGGTGCCGCGCAGGATCGTCACCTTGGTGGCGATCCAGGTGTCCGGACCGATCCGGACCGGGGTCTTGACGATGCCCTGGTCCTTGATCGGCAGTTCGATGTTGTCCATCTTGTGGTCGAAGTCGCAGACGTAGCACCAGTCGGCCATCAGCGCGGACTCGCCGAACTCGATGTCGATGTAGCAGTTGATGACGTTGTCACGTCCGAACACGACCTTGTCGCCCAGCCGCAGCGATCCCTCATGGGCACGGATGGTGTTCTTGTCGCCGATGTGCACCCATCGGCCGATCTCCAGCTGGGACAGCTCCGGGGTGGCGTGGATCTCGACGTTCTTGCCGAGGAACACCATGCCGCGGGTGATGACGTGCGGGTTGGCCAGCTTGAACTTCAGCAGCCGCCAGTAGCGCACCAGGTACCAGGGTGTGTAGGCGCGGTTGGCGATCACCCACTTCAGCGAAGCCAGGGTGAGGAACTTCGCCTGGCGGGGGTCGCGCAGCCGCGAGCCACGCCAGCGCTTATGGATCGGCGCGCCCCACATGCTCGTCATGGGGTCAAAGCGTACCCAGCCGTCCGACGATGCGGAGACCCGCCGACGAGGAGGAGGACGGCAATCGGCCCAGCCGTTAGTCTCGCCTGGATGAGACCGACCGCCCTAGCCGCCACGGTGATGCTCGCCATCGCCCTGACGTCGTGCGGCAACACCGACTCCTGGGTCGATGCCTCGGCGGCCCGCGGCTGGCCGGCGCAGTACGCCGACGCCGAGAACAGCAGCTACACCCCGACCGCCGGCGCCGCGGAGCTCAAGCTCCAGTGGAGCCGATCGGTCAAGGGTGAACTCGGCGCGGCCGCAGCCCTGGGCGCCGAGGGATACCTGGCCGTCAACGGCCAGACCGCCGGCGGCTGCTCGCTGATGGTGTGGGAGAACGACAACGAGGGCCGGCAGCGCTGGTGCACCCGGATGGTGCTCGGCGGCGGATTCAGCAGCCCGCTGTTCGATGGGTTCGACAACCTCTACATCGGCCAGCCGGGTCTGATGCTGTCCTACCCGCCGACCCAGTGGGTGCGCTGGCGCACGCCGGTGATCGGAATGCCCACCACCGCACGGTTTCTCGGTGGTGGCCAACTCCTCGTCATCACCCACCTCGGCCAGGTTCTGGTGTTCGACTCCCATCGCGGCGACGTGGTCGGCACACCGGTGGACCTCGTCGCCGGCATCAACCCCACCGACCCCACCCGCGGTCTGACCGACTGCCAGCAGTCACTGCCCGGCTGTCCGGTGGCCACGGCCCCGGCCTTCTCCCCCGCCAGCAGGATGGTGGTGCTGGCCGTCTGGCAGCCCGGGGCCCCCGCCCCGGTGCTGACCGCCCTGCGATACCAGCCCGGCCAGACTCCGCTGCTGTCCAAGGAGTGGACCACTGACGCGGTCACCGGCGGGCCGATCGGCAGCCCGGTGCTGTCGGCGGACGGCCAGACCGTCTACCTCAGCGGCCGCGACAAGCAGCTGTGGGCCCTGGATGCGATGAACGGTGAGCCGAAATGGTCTGCGGCCCTGGACTTCCAGCCGCTGACCCCGCCGACGGCCGGCCCTGGCGGGCTGATCATCGCCGGCGGCGGTCCCGGCACCCATCTGGTCGCCCTGCGCGACACCGGGGACTCCGCTGAGCAGGTATGGCGCCGCGACGACGTCACCCCGCTGACCACCACCAGCCAGGCCGGCAACGTCGCGTACACCGTCGTCGCCGACGGCCCGGAGAAGCTGTCGCTGCTGGTGTTCGACAGCGCCGATGACGGCAAAACGCTCAACAGTTATCCGCTGCCCGAGGCGGGTGGCTTTCCCGTCGGCGTCTCGGTGGGCTTCGACCGCCGGGTGGTCGTGGCGACCAGCGCCGGACAGGTCTACAGCTTCAGTCCCTAGAGTTGCAGCGGCGGGATCTCGCTGCGCGGGATCGTCACCGAGGTGGCGTCGGCATACGACGGCAACAGTTCGGCACGACCGAAGAAGAAGGTCACCGAGTCGTCGGTGATCGCGAAGTTCTGGTAGCGCGACGGATCGAGACCGTCGGCCGAGTTGATCGATCCGGTCAGCCCGGTCTGGGTCTCCAGTTCGCGTTGCACGATCGGGAAGATCTGCTGCAGCGCCCCGGCCGGGAAGATCGTGTCGAAGGTGACCGGCTGATTCTTGTCGACGTCGAAGGTGAAGGCTTTGTACCAGGTGGTGGGATGCGCACTGCCGACGGACTGGAACAGTTTCAGCACGGCACTGCGGGTCCGCGCCGACCGGAACGACTGTGCGGTGACGTCCGTCTCATAGGGCAGGTTCCGCGCGCCCGGGTTCTGTGCGACGTTGAGGAATCCAGCCTTGGTCTGGTTGAGATAGTCGACGATCGCCTGCTGATCGGGGTAGTGCACCGGGAACCTGACGTCCATCACGTAGACCGGGGTCTGCGCCTGGATGTGGCACATGCCGCGGTTCTCCATGACGCCGCCGAGTGCTGAGCAGCCATTGGGGGCGGCGGAGGCGGTGGCGGGGGTCAGCAAGGCGGCGGCGGTCAGCAACGCGGCAAGGAGCGGAGATCGCATGAGCCCAGAGTACTGGCTCAGGCGTTGCGCGAGGCACGGCAGATGAAGGCCACCGCCTTGGCCTCCCGCCCGCGGCCCAGCCTGGTGATCACCGTCGACAGCGCCTGGCTCCCGGCCGGGCGCAGCCGGCGACGCAGCGCGTCGGGATCGACGTCGACGCCGCGTACCAGGATCTCCAGTGGCCCGCAGTCATGAGCTGAAAGCGCTTGGCGCAGCGACTTTTCCCGCATCGGCAGCGTCTCGACGATCTCGAATCCGCGCACACCGTCGGGCAGTTCGTCACCGGTGAGGTAGGCGATGTCGGGATCCAGTTGCCACAGGCCGTGCCGGGCCGCGTAGTGGCGAACCAGTCCGGCACGCACGATCGCGCCGTCCGGATCGATGATCCAGCGGCCGGGCGGACCACTCGCACACTCATCCGGATCGGCGTCGGTGATCTGCTCACCGCGATCGAGCACCGAGGCCCGCACCCGGATCCCGGATTCCGTCAGACCCGGTGACCACAGGCAGGACTCACGGACCGATCCCCCGACCGAGGTCACCTCGATCTCCCCGTCGAAGCCGAGCCGGCGCACCGCCTCGAAGTCGATTCCCGGCGCACACTTGACCACCGTGTCGCGGCCCAGGTAGACCTCCGCCAGCGCGTCCAGTGGCGGCGTGTAGGCACGAGGGTCGAAGCGGCGACGATCGCCGGACCGCCGGGCCGGATCGAGCAGCACCACGGCGTCACGGCTGATCGGGTGCAGCGCGTCGGCGCGGAACAACGGCACATCCGGGCCGAGGTTGTGCCGTGCCATCGCCAGACGCACCTCGTCGATATCGCTGCCCAGCAGCGTCTGCGTGGTTGCTCTCAGCGCCGAAAGTTCGGCGCCGATCGAACAGGTGGCGTCGTGTACGACGGCGCCGGCCAACCGGGTCGCGCGGTGCCGCGCCACCGCCGCGGTGGTGGCCTGCTGCAGCGCCTCGTCAGTGAACAACCAGCCCGAGACATCGATGCCCGGGAACTTCCCCGCAGCCTTGCGCCGCAACAGCGTCGTCTCCACCAGGGCGGCGGCGTGTTCGCCGTGGCTGCGCCGGATGGCGGCGATATCGGCGATGCGGCTGCTGTCGGTCAACGCGTATCCGGCGACGTCGTCGAGTGCGGCCGCACCCTCGTCGGCCCTCAGATAGTCGACATCGGCACGCGTGATACTCAGCTGGGTTTGACCCCGGTGATCATCACGTTGTAGTACCACGCCTCGGGCACCACCTTGCGCCAGAGGTTGTCGTCGATCCAGCTCAGCGTGGTCCAACTGGTGAAGCCGAACTTCGCCCAGCCGAAGCCGAGTTTGCCGGGCGGCACCATGGCCTCGATCGTCCGCAACGGCCAGCCAAGCATCGCCGCGGTGAATTCCGTTGTAGTCGTGGAGACTTCGACGGCACCGGCACTACGGGCCATCCGTTCCAGATCGGCGGGGTGGAAGGTGTGCAGATCCACCACCGCCTCCAGTGCGGCGGCCCGCGAGGACTCGTCGAGTTCGGCCTGCGGCCGTCGCCATCCGCCCAGTCCGGGCAGCCGGGTGGCGTTGGTGGCCAGCCGCCAGGTCAGTGTGGACAGCGTGCGGGCGTAGTTGTTGCCGACCGTGGTGGGCTCACCGGCGAACAGGAACCGGCCGCCGGGTTTGAGCACCCGCACGACTTCGCGCAGCGACTTCTCCACATCTGGAATGTGATGCAGCACCGCGTGTCCCACCACGAGTTCGAAGCTGTCGTCGTCGTACGGGATGCCCTCGGCGTCGGCCACCCGGCCGTCGATCTCCAGGCCGAGCGACTCGCCGTTGCGGACCGCGACCTTGACCATGCCCGGCGAGAGGTCGGTCACCGAGCCGCGGCGGGCCACCCCCGCCTGGATCAGGTTCAGCAGGAAGAAACCACTGCCGCAGCCCAGTTCGAGGGCGTTCTCATACGGCAGCCGTCGCAGTTCCTCGGTCGGAACCGTCGCGTCGAACAGGTCACGGGCGTAGTCGACACAGCGCTTGTCATAGGAGATCGACCACTTGTCGTCGTAGTTCTCGGCTTCCCAGTCGTGATAGAGCACCTGGGCGAGCTTGGAGTCCTTGAACGCCGCCTCGACCTGTTCGGCCGTGGCGTGTGGAATCGGGGCCGGGTCGGTCATGACGGGCAGCCTAATCCGTCGATCCGGGCCTTCGCGCCGGCCAGTGCCCCCGGCGGGTAGTCGACGAACCGTTGCGCCCAGCTGAGCGCGGAGTCGTAGACGTGGTCGGGCGCCACCATCTCATCGATGAGCCCGAGGGCCAACGCCTCCTTGGCCCCGACGAACCGGCCGCTGAAGGTCAGCTCCTTGGCCCGGGAGAATCCGACCGTCCTGGCCAGACGGGCCGAACCCGCACCGCCCGGGATGTGGCCGTCGAGGATTTCGGTGGCGCCCAGTTTGGCGTTGTCCCCGCAGATCCGCCAGTCCGCGGCGAGCGCAAGGCTCAGCCCGGTTCCCAGCGCGTAGCCGGTCACCGCGGCCACGGTCGGCTTGGCGATGGCCGCGACGGCATTGACGGCCGCGTCCCGGAGCCGGTCGGCGGCGGCGGCCTCGGCGCGGTCGAGGGTTCGCAATTCGGCGATCTCGTCGCCGGAGCAGAAGACCTCATGTCCGCCGAACAGGATCGTCACCGCGATGTCCGCGCGACCGGACACCTCGTCGGCCGCCGAGACCAGTTCCCGCAGGAACTGTCGGGTCAACGCATTGGTCGGCTCCCGATTCAGGACCACGGTGCCGATACCGGGATGGGCGTCACTGACGTACACCCCGACGAACTCGCGCACGCTCAGACCCCCCGGATCGCCCGCATCGCACGGCGGCGTGCCGCGTTGTACACATCGCCGTCGAAGAACTCGAACTCGAAGTCATCGGCCAGGATGGTCATGCGTCCCTCGATCTTGCGAATCGGGCGCTGCACGGCGAGCACATCGGAAACTGTGCGCCCCACCAGGGAATGCAACTGGCTCCAGGTCGGCGGCAGCAACAGTGAGCGTCCCGCGGTGAAGGCGTCGATCGCCGAATCCGGTGTGGCCCAGCCGGATTGGTCGGATTCGGTGTTGTCACCGTCGGCCCGCTGGCCTGTGGGCAGAGCGCCGACGAGGAAGAAGGTGTCGTAGCGGCGGGTGCGTTCCTCTTTCGGGGTGAGCCAATTCGACCAGGGCCGCAGCAGGTCGGCACGCAGCACCAGGTTCTCGCCGCGCAAAAAGTCCGCGAAGGACAGGCTGCGATCCTCCAGCGCGGCCCGGGCCTGGTGGTAGACCGACGCGTCGGCGACGATCGTGTCCGGGTCACCGGCCGGGCCCGCGAACAGCACACCGGATTCCTCGAAGGTCTCCCGGGCGGCCGCACACACCAGCGCCTCGGCGAGATCGGGTTCGATGTCGAAACGCTGCGCCCACCACTGCGGGTCCGGGCCGTACCAGCCGCCGCCCTCGACCAGGGCCGCTTCGCGGTCCCGATCGTCGACCCCGCCACCGGGGAACACCGTCATACCGGCGGCGAACTCCATCGCGGCGTGGCGGCGCATCAGGAACACCTCGACCCCGTTGCCGGCCTCGCGGATCAGCATCACGGTGGCCGCCGGCCGGATCGGCAAGGGTTCGGGCACGGGTTCGAAGTTCTCCTCGCTCATCAGCGCCTCCTGTGGGCCGCGCGGGTGCGCACCCGGCGGGCGAAGTAGCGGCCGTCGATGGTGTCCACCGCGATCGACTGGCCGAACGCCGCCGACAGGTTCTCGGCGGTCAGGACATCGGTCAGCAGGCCGGAGGCCACCACGCCGCCCTCGGCCAGGATCAGGCAGTGGCTGAATCCCGGCGGGATCTCCTCGACGTGATGGGTCACCAGCACCAGCGCCGGGGCGTCCGGGTCGGCCGCAAGGTCGGCCAGCCTGGCGACGAGTTCCTCGCGACCACCGAGGTCCAGTCCGGCCGCCGGTTCGTCGAGCAACAGCAGTTCCGGATCGGTCATCAGCGCCCGGGCGATGAGAACCCGCTTGCGTTCGCCCTCCGAGAGGGTGCCGTAGGTACGGTCGGCGAGATGTTCGCCGCCCACACTTTCCAATGTGTCCAGCGCCTGCAGGTAGTCGACCTCGTCGTAGTCCTCGCGCCAGCGGCCCAGCACCGCGTAACCGGCCGAGACCACCACGTCGCGCACCAGTTCGCCGTCCGGAATCCGCTGGGCCAGTGCCGAACTGCTCAGTCCGACCCGCTGCCGCAGCTCGCTCATGTCGACCCGGCCCAGTCGCTCGCCCAGGACCGCCGCGGACCCCGAGGACGGATGCTCCATCGCCGCGGCGATGCGCAGCAGCGAGGTCTTGCCGGCGCCGTTGGGTCCGATGACGACCCAGCGCTCGTCGAGTTCGACCTGCCAGGTGACCGGGCCGACCAGGACCCGGCCGCCTCGGCGCAGTGCGACGTCACGGAAGTCGATCAGAAGATCGGGATCCAGATCCTCGAGAACGTCAGCGGGCACCCGACCATCGTGCCGCATCGGGTCCACCACTACTGCGGGGGGATCTCGACCCGGCGCACACCGCCGTCGACGGCGTCGGCGGCCTCGATCTCGGCGCGGGTCACGCCGAGGATGAACAGCACCGCATCGAGGTAGGGATGGCTCAGAGAGGCGTCTGCCACCTCGCGCAGCGCGGGCTTGGCGTTGAACGCCACGCCGAGGCCGGCGGCATTGAGCATGTCGATGTCGTTGGCGCCGTCGCCGACCGCCACCGTCTGCTCCATCGGCACCCCGGCCTGCTGGGCGAAGTTCCGCAGCGCTGTGGCCTTTCCGGCCCGATCGACCACCTCGCCGACCACTCGGCCGGTGAGTTTCCCGTCGACGATCTCCAGTTCGTTGGCGGCGACGAAGTCCAGCATCAGCTCGTGCGCGAGCGGGTCGATCACCTGACGGAAACCGCCCGAGACCACACCGCAGTGGAAGCCGAGCCGGCGCAGTGTCCGGATCGTGGTGCGGGCTCCGGGGGTCAGTTCGAGTTCGGCGGCGACCTCGTCGATCACCTCGGCGGGCAGGCCCGCCAGCGTCGCCACCCGCTGGTGCAGCGATTCGGCGAAGTCGATCTCGCCGCGCATGGCCGCCTCGGTGATGGCGGCCACCGCCGGACCTGCGCCGGCCCGCTCGGCGAGCATCTCGATGACCTCACCCTGGATCAGGGTGGAATCGACGTCGAACACGATCAGCCGCTTGGCCCGCCGTTCCAGGTTGTATTTCTCCACGGCGATGTCCACGCCGCATTCGGCGGCCAGCCGGACCAGGTTCTCCTGCAGCCGTTCGTCGGCCTCCGCCGGCGCCGAGACCCGCAACTCCAGCCCCGTCACCGGATAGTCGGAGACACCGCGGATGAAGTCGATGTTGACACCGAGGCCGGCCAGTTCCCGCGCCACCGCACCGAAGGCGGCCGCGGTGATGGGCCGGCCCAGCACGACGATGGTGTGCGTCGAGGGTTCGGCGATCACCGGGACGTCGTCACTGCGTTCGATGGTGACGTCGAGCCCGAGACGCTGGATCGCCTGGGTCACGTTGGCGCGCAACACCTCTCCGTCGGCGACATCGGGACTGCCCGACACCAGCACCCCGAGGGTGAGCCGGTCGCGGATGACCACCTGTTCGACGTTGAGAAGATCCACCGGATGGGCGGAGAGCACCTCGAACAGCGCTGAGGTGACGCCGGGACGGTCCACTCCGGTGACGGTGATCAGCACCGACACCTTCTCGACGGTCATCGCGGCACCGCGCGGCGAATCTAGTTCGCCGCTGATCTCAGTCCCGGCTCAGTGGCCGCGACCGACGTAGGCCTCGGCGCGCATGCGCTCGACCATGTGCGGATGGTTCTTCTCGAACGCCGGCCGCTCCGAACGGATCTGGGGCAGCTCGAGGAAGTTGTGCCGCGGCGGCGGGCAGCTGGTGGCCCACTCCAGGGAGTTGCCGTGGCCCCACGGGTCGTCCACGGTGACGACCTCGCCGTAGCGCCAGCTCTTGAACACGTTCCAGAAGAACGGGATCAGCGACGAGCCCAGGATGAAGGCGCCGATGGTCGAGATGATGTTCAGCGTGGTGAACCCGTCGGTGGGCAGGTAGTCGGCGTAGCGACGCGGCATGCCGACGTCGCCCAGCCAGTGCTGCACCAGGAAGGTGACGTTGAAGCCGATGAAGGTCAGCCAGAAGTGCAGCTTGCCCAAGCGCTCGTCGAGCATCCGGCCGGTCATCTTCGGGAACCAGAAGTACACACCGGCGTAGGTGGCGAAGGCGATGGTGCCGAACAGCGTGTAGTGGAAGTGCGCCACCACGAAGTAGCTGTCCGAGACGTGGAAGTCCAGCGGCGGGCTGGCCAGCAGCACGCCGGTCAGGCCACCGCAGAGGAAGGTCGCCAGGAACCCGAAGGCCCACAGCATCGGCGTCTCGAAGGTCACCTGCCCCTTCCACATGGTGCCGATCCAGTTGAAGAACTTGACGCCGGTGGGCACCGCGATCATGAAGGTCAGCAGGCTGAAGAACGGCAGCAGCACCGCCCCGGTGACGTACATGTGGTGCGCCCACACCGCCATCGACAGCGCCGCGATACCCAGCGTCGCGTAGACCAGGGTGGTGTAGCCGAACAGCGGCTTACGGGAGAACACCGGGATGATCTCGGAGATGATGCCGAAGAACGGCAGCGCGATGACGTAGACCTCCGGGTGGCCGAAGTACCAGAACAGGTGCTGGAACAACGTGACGCCGCCATTGGCCGGGTCGTACACGTGGGTGCCGAGACGACGGTCGGCGGCCAGGCCGAAGGCCGCCGCGGTCAGCAGCGGGAAGATCAGGATGATCAGGATCGACGTCACGAAGATGTTCCAGGTGAAGATCGGCATCCGGAACATGGTCATGCCGGGGGCGCGCAGGCAGACGATCGTGGTGATCATGTTGACCGCACCGAGGATGGTGCCCAGGCCACCGACGGCGACGCCGAGGATCCACAGGTCAGCGCCGGCGCCGGGTGAATGCACCGCATCCGACAGCGGGACGTAGACGGTCCAGCCGAAGTCGGCGGCACCGCCGGGGGTGATGAAACCACTCAGGGCGATCAGGGCGCCGAACACGAACAGCCAGAACGACAGCGCGTTCAGCCGCGGGAACGCGACGTCTGGGGCGCCGATCTGAATCGGGAGCACCAGATTGGCGAAGCCGAACACGACCGGGGTCGCATAGAACAGCAGCATCGCGGTGCCATGCATGGTGAAGAGCTGGTTGTACTGCTCGTTGGACAGGAACTGCAGACCCGGCACCGCGAGTTCGGCGCGGATGAACAGCGCCATCAGCCCGGCGATCGCGAAGAAGATGAAGCAGGCGATCGTGTACATGATGCCGATCAGCTTGTGATCGGTGGTCGTCAGGACCTTGTAGAACAGGCTGCCCTTGGGCCCATTGGGGGCCGGGTGCGGGCGGCTCGCCTCTAGTTCTCCACGCGAGGGCACTACGGCAGTCACGAGGTCCTCCAACCATCCGTCGGGTACATCCTTGAAACTAAGCGGAATCCTAACCCGAAAGCAGGTCGCGCGTGTCTCGGGTCCTACATTCTGTCGTAGTCGCGTCGCGACCCCTGGTCGGGTTCACCGAATTCGCAGCTCAGACCTGGTGCGGACGGCTGGTGTTACGGTCGCGGAATGGTTGCCCGCGCCGTGCCGATCGCCGCCGTCGTCGCCCTGGGCCTGCTCGGCGGCTGCTCGGCTCGGCCGGCCCCGCCGGCAACCGGCCCGACCAGCCCTGATGCGACGAGCACGGTTGTGACGAGCACCACCAAGATCGCCTCGGCCGGGGTGCTGGGCAACCAGCGCCGTCCCGACGAGTCCTGCGCCCTCGAGCCGGCCCGCCTCGACCCCTCCCCGCCGGGACCGGTGCGGCACGCGGCCGGTGAGACCGCGGTGGCCGCCGACCCGCAGCGCATCGTGGTGCTGGCCGGTGACGAACTCGACGCGCTGTGCGCGCTGGGGCTGCAGTCGCGCATCGTGGCGGCCGCGCTGCCGGACGGCGCCGGCAGCCAGCCGTCCTATCTGGGCACCGTCATCCATGACCTCGCACCGGCCGGCACCCGCGGCGCGCCGGATCTGGCCGCGGTGGCGGCCGCCAGACCCGATCTGATCCTCGGGGCCGCCCCGCAGGACCATCCCGCCCTGAGCGCGATCGCCCCAACGGTGTTCACCGCAGGCGGCGGCGCCGGGTGGCAGAACGATCTGCGGATCGTCGGGGCGGCGACGGGTCGTTTCGACGCCGCCGAGGAATTGATCGCCGGATTCACCAATGTGGCCCGCGAGAAGGGTGCCGCCAACGACGCCACCCACTTCCAGGCCTCGGTCGTCCAGCTCACCGACACCGCAATGCGGGTGTGGGGCGCGGAGAACTTCCCGGCCAGCGTGCTGGCTGCGGTCGGTGTGGATCGCCCTGCCGCACAACGGTTTACCGACAAGCCCTATCTGGAGATACCGCTCGACGGCTCGCCGGACTTCTCCCCCGCCGACGGTGACATCGTGTACATGTCCTTCGACTCGCCGGCCGCCAAGGACCGTGCGCCGCAGGTGCTCGACAGTGACGCCTGGCGCAAGCTGTCGGCCAACCGGGACAACCGGGTGTTCGTGGTCAACAACGAGGTGTGGCAGACCGGACAGGGACTGATCGCCGCGCGCGGGATCCTCGAGGACCTGACCTGGTTGAACGCCCCGATCAACTAGCGGATGTAGTTCTCCCCACTGGCCCGCACGGTGATGTCGCTGATGCTGATGCCCCACGGCTGATCGATGACGTGGACGACGGCGTCGGTCAGGTCATCCGGAGTGATCAGCCAGTACCCGATCGAGTCGATGTCGGTCTGCTCGGGCCGCAGCGCACCGGTGGCGAAGTTCTCGATGTTCTCGGTCAACAGGTCACCGTGCTGACCGGCCAACCCGGTGATCGCCATCATGTTGACGACGCCGCTGGCGAGGTTGGTGCCGAAGACGCCGGTGGGCTTGACGGTGGTGACCTTGATCCTGCCCTGGGCTTCCACCCGCAGGGCGTCGGACAACGCGGCGACGGCCATCTTGGTCGCGCTGTAGACCCCGGCCCCTGCGATGCCGCCGTTACCGTAGATCGAGGAGATGTTGACAACGTGTCCGCGGCCCTGGGCGATCATCTGGTCGTAGACCGCCGAGATGCCGTTCACCACGCCCTTGATGTTGATGTCGATCGCACGATCCCAACGCGCCCAGGCCTGTTCGTGATCGGCGAAGTAGGCCAACGGCATCACGCCGGCGTTGTTCACCAGAACATCGATGGCGCCGAACTCGGCCACCGCGCCTCGCGCCGCCGACATGAAGGCGTCGTGGTCGGTCACGTCGAGCACCTGGGCGATGGCCTGGCCGCCGGCGGCCCGGATTGCGTCCACCACCGTTTCGAGGTTCGCGGCGTCGACGTCGGCGGCGAGAACCTTCGCTCCGCGGGCGGCACACTTCTCCGAGACCAGCCGGCCGAATCCGCTGGCCGCGCCGGTGACGATGACGGCCTTGTCCTCCAGATGGGACATCACACACCTCTTTCTTACAGAAAGCGTTCGGAAGCAGGAACTTTCGGCATCTGACTGGTGATGGTCTGCATGGTGCCGAGGAAGCGGTAGATCTCCGGGTAGACGATGGGTTTGCCGCTGTTGAGCACCGCCACCGAGATGCCCCGTTCCGGGTCGGCCCAGGCCAGCATGTTGGTGAAGCCGAGATGACCGAACGCCTCCTGGGTGTCGCGGCCGTAGAGGCTGATCAACTGGGCACCGAGCATCAGGCCGTAGGAGAACCGGGTCGGATAGACCAGGGACAGATCGACCTCCAGATGCGAACGCTCGACCAGCGCATGCCGGATGGTGTCGGTGTCGATCACCCGGACTCCGTCGAGTTCTCCGCCGCACCGCATGATCTCGAAGAACCGCGTCAGCTCCCACGCCGTGGTCACCACGTTGGCGGCCGGCACGATCCCGGTGAGGAACCGGGGATCGTTGGTCAGTTTGACCAGCCTGTCCAACCCCACCCCCAGCGCCCGGCTGAGCACGTTCGACATAGGCGGCGCCGTCGGCGGCCCGGTGATGTAGTTGACCGCGACCTTGTCCAGATCCGCCGGCGCCACACCGTAGTTGGTCCACCGAAAACCCAGTGGGTCGAGGAACTCCTCGGCCAGAACCTGGCGGATGTCCTTGCCCGTCACCGCATGGACCACCTCACCGAGGATGAATCCCCCCGACACCGCGTGATAGGCCAGGTAGCGGCCGGCCTTCGCGAACGGCGAGGCGTTGATGAGGATGTCGTTCATGTACTGCCGGTCGCCGAGGTTGTCGAGATCCAGTGCGCTGCGCGGCAGGTTGGGCACCGCGGCACGGTGCGCCAGCACATGACCGACGGTGATCCGGTGCTTGCGGTTCTTCTCGTAACCCGGGATGTAGTCGGCGACCGGGTCATCGGTGTGCAGCAGTCCACGTTCACAGAGTTTGTGCACGACGAAGGCGGTGATGGCCTTGGAAGTGGAGTAGACGCAGAACGGGGTGTCCACCGTCGCCCTGACCCGTTCGGAGTCCCGTCCGTCGCGGGGCCCATTGCCGCTGGCGTGACCGATCGCCCGGTTCAGGATCACCGCGCCGTTGCGACGGACGCACACCTGCATGGCCGGATGAACACCGCTGCGATACCAGTCGACGGCGGCGTTCCAGATGGTCTCGACAGCAGCCTGGTCCACCCCGCCGTCGGCGGCAGGATCCTCCGGACCGATGTCGGTGACGGCGTCCAGGTCGCGGGGCACCCTGATCCGTCGCAACGGGTCCATCCCGTGCGGGAGCCTGGGCACCGACGGGATCCCTACCATGGCGCGAATCGTAGACTCCGGTGTCATGACAGTCGTCTCCGCCTACGCCGCGACCTCGGCCACCGAACCGCTGACCAAGACCACAATCACCCGACGCGACGTAGGGCCGCACGATGTGCGCTTTGACATCCACTTCGCCGGGATCTGCCATTCCGACATCCACACCGTCCGCGGGGAATGGGGCAAACCGCGATACCCGCTGGTGCCCGGGCATGAGATCACCGGAGTGGTCACCGGAATCGGTTCGCAGGTAAGCAGGTACAAGGTCGGCGACCGCGTCGGGATCGGCTGCTTCGTCGACTCCTGCCGTGAATGCGACCACTGCAACGCCGGCCTGCAGCAGTACTGCACGGGCGGCGGCAACATCGCGACCTACAACGGCGTCGGCCGTGACGGCCAGCCCACCCACGGCGGCTACAGCGGCAGCATCGTGGTTGACGAGAACTATGTGCTGCGTATCCCCGACGCGCTGGCGTTGGACGCCGCGGCCCCATTGCTGTGCGCGGGCGTCACCACCTACTCCCCACTGCGGCACTGGAAGGTCGGGTCCGGCACGAGGCTGGGCGTGGTCGGCCTCGGCGGGCTGGGCCACATGGCGGTCAAGATCGGCGCCGCGATGGGTGCCGAGGTCACCGTGCTGTCGCAGTCGCTGAAGAAGATGGAGGACGGTCTGCGACTCGGTGCGAGTAAGTACTACGCCACTGATGACCGGGACACCTTCAAGAAGCTGCGCAATTCCTTCGACATCATCCTCAACACGGTTTCGGCCAACCTGGATCTGAGCGCCTACCTCTCCACGCTGGACCGCGACGGGGTCTTCGTCGAACTGGGCGCGCCGGAGAATCCCCTTGTGGTGCCGCCGTTCTCGATCATCGGGATGCGCCGGTCGATCTCCGGCTCGCTGATCGGCGGTATCCCCGAGACGCAGGAGATGCTGGACTTCTGCGCCGCGCACGACATCGCCGCCGAGGTCGAGGTGATCGAGCCGGACTACATCAACGAGGCCTACGAGCGGGTGATCGCCAGCGACGTCCGCTACCGCTTCGTCATCGACACGGAGTCCCTGCGCGCGGAGTAGCGGCACCCGCCGACACCCCAACGGCGCCAGCGTGAAGCCATCTTCACGTTCGACGCCGAGAGTGAAGATAGCTTCACTCCCGGCGGGCGCCGGCGGTCACCGGCGGTCGCCGGCAGCCGCGGTCAGTCTTCGGCGAGGCCTTCGACCGTGTAGCCGGCGGCGGCGAGGATGTCGGCGACCCGCTTGATGTTCTCCGGGCCGCCGTCGTGGTGGGCCACACCCTCGATGAACTTCTCGATCTCGTCATGATCGACGGCATGCCCGGCGGGCGCGCCCTTCTCCGCGGCGGCGATCTCCCGCACGACCTCTTTGATCTGCTCCTCGGTCAGCGGGGTGTTGCGCAGTAATGCCAGCAGCGGCACCCGATCCGGGCCCGGGACCCCGCCCGGATAGCCGGCGCGCAACCAGTTGAGCATCGCCTGCACTCGGGACTTGGCGGTCATGACGTCAGAAGTCCCAGTCCTCGTCCTCGGTGACGACGGCCTTGCCGATGACGTAGGACGAACCCGACCCGGAGAAGAAGTCGTGGTTCTCGTTGGCGTCCGGTGACAGCGCCGACAGGATGGCCGGGTTGACCTCGGTCTCGTCCTTCGGGAACAACGCCTCGAACCCCAGGTTCATCAGCGCCTTGTTCGCGTTGTACCGCAGGTACTTCTTGACGTCCTCGGTCAAACCGACCTGGTCGTAGAGGTCCTGGGTGTACTCGATCTCGTTCTCGTACAACGTGTAGAGCAACTCGTAGGCGTAGTCCTTGAGGTCCTGCTTGCGCTCCTCGGTCTGCGTCGCATAGCCGCGCTGGAACTTGTAGCCGATGTAGTAGGCGTGCACGGCCTCGTCGCGGATGATCAGCCGGATCAGGTCGGCGGTGTTGGTGAGCTTGGCTCGGCTCGACCAGTACATCGGAAGGTAGAAACCGGAGTAGAACAGGAAGGCCTCCAGCATCACCGAGGCGATCTTGCGCTTGAGCGGATCGTCGCCGCGGTAGTAGTCCAGGACGATCTGCGCCTTGCGCTGGAGGTTTACGTTCTCCTCCGACCAGCGGAAGGCCTCGTCGATGTCGGCGGTCGAGCACAGCGTGGAGAAGATGGAGCTGTAGCTCTTGGCGTGCACCGACTCCATGAAGGTGATGTTGGCCAGCACCGCCTCTTCGTGCGGCGTCAGCGCGTCGGCCATCATGCTCACCGAACCGACGGTGGACTGGATGGTGTCCAGCAACGTCAGGCCGGTGAACACCCGCATCGTGAGTTGCTTCTCGGCGTCGGTGAGGGTGTTCCAGGACGGCAGGTCATTGGAGACCGGAACCTTCTCGGGAAGCCAGAAGTTGCCGGTCAGACGATCCCAGACCTCGGCGTCCTTCTCGTCTTCCACCCGGTTCCAGTTGATCGCCTTCGCGCGGTCGATCAGCTTGACTCCATTACTCACCAGAACCCACCTCACACCTGATTTCGCCGGATTGAACCTGACCTCCAAACACTACCCCTGGTGTCCGACAAGCGGCGTGAACACAACAAGTTGTGGTCGGCGTGTCGCGGCCGGGAATTTTCGTGTCGCCCGTCACACGGTCGGCCCGGGGTCTGCGGCACCGAGATCGGCCAGCACCGCCGCAGCCGCCCGGCGCCCGCTGACCAGCGCCCCCTGGATCGAGGACGAGTCGCGGTGATCACCGGCGACGTAGACACCGGCCGGCGTGCGCACCGGGCGCTGAAACTCGAACGGCACCGGCATTGCCGGCAGGGCATACGGAACGGGATAACTGGCGATGAGTTCCCAGTCAGTGGTCGGCACCCCGTACAGCCACGCCAGGTGCTCCCGGGCAGCGGCCTCGTCAGCCACGTCGCGCCGCACTCCCAGAGTGGACGCGGCCACCAGCGCGGAGCCGGCCGGCGCGTAGTCGGGTGCAGCGTGGCTCATCACCACCGTATTGACCAGCGGCCCGCGGCCGTCCCCGTCGAGGACGAGCACGGCCTGCCCATCGGCGAGATCCCCGGGTGCGCAGCTGGGCCGGTAGTACCAGGTGGTGACGGGATTGCCCACCGGCACAGCCACATCCGGGATCAGCGCACCGGCGGTCTGTGGATCGGCGGCGACGATGACCGCCTCGGCTCGATGGGTGTCACCACCGGCCACCTCGACGGACCGCGCGCGGACCGCTGCGACCCGGTGACCGAATCGGACGTCCAGTCCGGCGGCGAGTTGTTCGGGAATCTGTTGCATCCCCTTGGCCGGTACCCCGGGTGTGCCCCGGACGAACGACTTGAGCACCACATCGAGGAAGCGTCGCGATGTGCTCAGCTCCGATTCCAGGAACACCCCGGACAGGAAGGGACGCAACACCCGCTCCATCAACCGGCGGTCCACGCCGGCTGCGCGCAGCGCCTGCTCGCTGGTGACGTCGGGATCGCGGTGCAGGGATTCCACCGACCTCACCGCGCGGGACACGACATAGGCCCCGAAGCGGGCCAGCGACAGCGGTGAACCCACGCGCGCCAGCAGCGACGGGACGGCCCACGACGGCTCGCGACGCGGATCGGCCACCCGCTCCACCCGGCGCCGTCCGCCGCTGTCGACCACGATGCGCGCTCCGGCGATGAAGGGCTTGAGGTCGAGGGCCTGATGATCCAGAACCCGGGCCCCCTCCGGGTAGGCCGGGTTGTACAGCTGGAAGCCCCGATCGAGGCGGTATCCGTCGACGATGTCGGTGCGCATCCGTCCGCCCACCGCGTCGGAGCCCTCGAGCACCGTCACGTCGACTCCGCGGCGGCTCAAATGGCGCGCGGCCGCAAGCCCGCTGAGGCCAGCTCCCACTACGAAAACGGTCATGATGCTCCTAGCGAGTACGCCGTCATGGAGATGGATCCGTAGGCGCAACCGTCGGTGATCACATCGAGGGTGTCCTGCGGCGCCGCCGCCGCCAGGCCGGCGAAATACAGCACCGGGATGAAGTGGTCCGGGGTCGGCGCCGAAGCCGCGTAATCGGGACTGCCGGCCAGCCCGGCCGCCCCCGCCGGGTCGGTCAGCAACTGTTCGCGCGCCCGGTCGTCGAACCGCTGGGCCCAGTCGAACGCCCCGTCGGCGACCGACCAGTTCATCGTCCGCAGGTTGTGCACGACGTTGCCGCTGCCGACGATCAGCACGCCGCGCTCGCGCAGCGGGGAGAGCTTGGCGCCGAGTTCCAGGTGGTAGTCCAGCGGCTGGTCGGCGTTGATGGCCAGTTGCACCACCGGAACCGACGCGTCGGGGAAGACGTGGGTCAGCACTGACCAGGTGCCGTGGTCGATCCCCCAGCTGTCCAGGTCGGCTCCCACCCAGGTCGGCTGCACGGCGTCGGCGATCTCCTCGGCCAGCTCCGGCAGCCCGGGCGCGGGGTCGGCCTGCACGTCGCCGAGCGCGCCGTCCTCACCGAAACGCACGCCGACCACCACCTGGGGGTCCCCGAGGAGCAGGACGTCGGCACTGGTCGGCGCGACCCGCAGCA
>JAPOKC010000047.1 GCA_029977845.1 Mycobacteriaceae bacterium
GGGGAGGCGACGGGTGTTTGACGCGCGTCGGAGATCTCGCCGGAGCGTTTTTTTCAGCGTCGTCGTTCGCATCGGAGGAGGACTCGGAGGAAGAAAAGACCGACGAGAAAGCCGAAACGAAAGCCGCCGTCTGCGCCGCCGCCGCCGTGCTCGAGCACGTCGCGGTCACTGCGCTGCAGGGCGACCGCCCACCGGTAGGCCACGAAGAACACCAGCGGGGGAAGCACCAGCATGCCGATGCGTCCGATCCAGGTCGTCGCGTTCAGCGAGACGTGGAACTTGTAGGCGATGATGTCGTTCATGGCGCTGAAGGTCAGCACCATGTAGAACGCGATCGCCATCGCACCGATGCCGGTGCGCACCGGCACGTCGCGCGGACGCTGCAGCAGGTTGTGGTGCGCGTCGTCACCGGTGAACCGCCGCTCCAGGAACGGGTAGATGATCAGCAGCAGGAACACCACGCCCATGATCACCGCGACCCATACGGCGGCCGGGATGGTGTGGTTGCCGATGTAGATGTCCCACGCCGGGAACAGACGGATCAGACCGTCGGTCCAGAGCATGTAGAAGTCGGGCTGTGAGCCGGCCGAGATCTGCGACGGCTTGTAGGGGCCGAGCTGCCAGATCGGGTTGATCTGCAGCAGACCGCCCATCAGGCCCAGAATTCCGACGATCATCGCGAAGAACGCGCCGGACTTGACCGCGAACACCGGCATGACGCGAACGCCGACGACGTTGGTCTCGGTGCGGCCCGGGCCGGGGAACTGGGTGTGTTTCTGGAACCACACCAGCGCCATGTGAAGGCCGATGAGCCCCAACATGATGCCCGGGAAGACCAGGATGTGGATGGCGTAGAGCCTGGGGATGATGATGTCGCCCGGGAAGTCGCCGCCGAACAGCGCCCAGTGCAGCCAGGTGCCGATGATCGGCAGGCCCATGGTGATACCGGACAGGGCGGCACGGATGCCGGTGCCCGACAGCAGGTCGTCGGGCAGCGAGTAACCGAAGAAGCCCTCGAACATCGCCAGGATGAGCAGCAGCACGCCGACCACCCAGTTGGCCTCGCGCGGTCGGCGGAATGCGCCGGTGAAGAAGATACGGGCGAGGTGCACCATGATCGCCGCCGCGAACATCAGTGCCGCCCAGTGGTGGACCTGGCGGACGAACAGACCGCCGCGGACCTCGAAGGTGATGTTCAGTGCGGTCTCGTACGCCCGCGACATCTGGATGCCACGCAGCGGCTGGTAGACGCCGTTGTAGGTGACCTCGGCCATCGAGGGATCGAAGAACAACGTCAGCCAGACGCCGGTCAGCAGCAGCACGATGAAGCTGTACATGGCGATCTCACCCAGCAGGAACGACCAGTGGGTGGGGAAGACCTTGTTCAGCTGCCGGCGTACCGAGGCCGACGGGTGATACCGCGAGTCGATGTTGTCCCCGGCTGTCGCCAGCCGGTCAGCGAGGTGTGAACTCATGATCTGCGCTCCCAGAATGCCGGTCCGACAGGTTCGATGAAGTCGCCGTTAGCAACAAGATACCCATCCTTGTCAATGGTGATGGGCAGCTGCGCCAGGGCGCGCGCAGCGGGGCCGAAGATCGGCCGTGCGAAGTGCAGGGCGTCGAACTGCGACTGGTGGCACGGGCACAGGATGCGGTAGGTCTGCTGCTCGTAGAGCGAGGACGGGCAGCCCAGGTGCGAGCAGACCTTCGTGTAGGCGAACAATTCGCCGAAGTTGAAGTTCTCCTGACCCTGGCGCTTGACCACCCGAGCCATGTCGACCGGTTTGATGCGGATCAGCATGACCGGGTTGCGCACGCCCATGGCGATGTGGGCGAGCTTCTCGGCGGACTCGACGCTGCTGCCGTCGCCGTCGGACTCGCGCCACGGGAACACGGTCTCCATCCCGCCGGCGTCGATGTCCTCGGGACGCATCTTGACGATCGGCGACTCGCCCTCGCGGCCGGTTGCCCGTCCGAGGTAGATCGTCTCGCCGGTGTACCGCGGGGTCCAACCCGAGGTCCACAGCACCGCCTTGGGTCCGTCGGCGGTGGGGACGACGGGCTTCCACGGGTTCTTGATCAGGCCGCCGATGAAGGCCACCAGGGTGCCCACACCGAACGCGCCGAGGCTCAGGCCCGCGGTCATCCCGATCAGCTTGCGGCGTCCGAGGGTCGAGCCCTGGTAGGCGTCGGCCAGGGTGCCGGCCGCGGTCTTGCGGTTGAGTTCCGAGGACGCGCCGTCATGGCGGTCCTGGATCGAGATCTCCTCGGGAATGAAGCGTTTCTGGTAGAGCACCGCGCCGATGCCGATGGACAGGACCGACAGGCCGAAGGTGATGCCGTACACCGGGGTGGCCCAGGAGTACAGCAGGTTGCCCTTGGTGTGGTACGGCACGTACTGCCACGGCCAGAACAGGAAGGCCACCAGCAGCAGCAGCCCCATCAAGCCGCCGATCAGGAACCACAGCGCGACCAGGCGCTCGGAACGTTTCTCGGCTTTGGTGCCACCGACCGGCCAGCGCGGTTCCTTGAGGATGATGTCGACGCCGTCGAGCTTGCCGCCCAGGGCGGCAAGCTCATCCGGCGTCATCCGAGCGAGCTCGGCGTCGGAAGGATTGAGGTTCTCGCTCATGCGCGGGCTCCGATCCACAGCGCCACCGCGATCGCGGCGACCATTCCGATGATGAAGATCGCCATGCCCTCGGGAGCCGGACCGAACCCGCCGAGGCCGTAGCCGCCGGGGTTCATGGTCTGCGACGCCATCCGGACGTAAGCGACGATGTCCTTCTTCTCCTCGGGGGAGAGCTGATGGTCGGAGAACTTCGGCATGTTCTGCGGGCCGGTCAGCATCGCGGTGTAGATCTGCGCCGGGGTGGCCGGATCGAGACCGGGTGCGTACTTACCCGACGACAGTGCGCCGCCGCGGCCGGTGAAGTTGTGGCACGAGGCGCAGTTGAGCCGGTACAGATCGCCACCGCGGGCGACGTCATTGCCGATCAGTGACTGGTCGGCGATCTGGCCGTTGGCGTCGCGGGGAACCAGCGGACCGCCGCCGATGCTCTGCACGTAGGCGCCGAGTGCATCGGTCTGTGCGAGGTCGAAGGTCGGCATCTTGCGGGGGGCCTGTGCCTCGCCGCGGGCGGCCGGCATGCGGCCGGTGTTGACCTGGAAGAAGACGGAGGCCTCGCCCACGCCGACCAGGCTGGGGCCGCGGCCCTGGGCGCCCTGCAGATTGGCGCCGTGGCAGGTGATGCAGGCGGTCTCGTAGATCTGCTGACCGGTGCGCAGCAGCGCCGACTGCGACTGATCGGCCTGGGCCACCTGGGGCTTGGGAGTCAACGTGGCGGCCAGCACCCCTGCCAGACCCAGGCCGAACACCAGCAGGACGGCTCCGGTCAACCGGCGATGCAGACGCCGACGGGACTTGTCGCTCTTGAGCATCGAACCCCTTCTCATCAGCGGATGAAGTAGATCGTCGCGAACAGGGCGACCCAGACGATGTCGACGAAGTGCCAGTAGTAGGACACCACGATCGCCGCCGTCGCCTGAGCGGGCGTGAACTTGGCCATCCTGGTGCGCAGCAGCAACAGGACGAAGGCGATCAGGCCGCCCGTCACATGCAGGCCGTGGAAGCCGGTGGCCAGGTAGAACACCGTGCCGTACGAGCTGCTGGCCAGCGTGGTGCCGTGGGTGATCAGGTGGTGATACTCATAGGCCTGGCCGGCCACGAAGAACGTGCCCATCGCCAGGGTGAGCAGATACCAGCGGCGCAGGCCGAACACGTCGCCGCGCTCGGCGGCGAACACACCCATCTGGCAGGTGAAGGATGACGCGATGAGCACCAGGGTGACCGGAACTGCCTGGTAGAGGTTCAATTCGGTGGGCGGCGGCGGCCAAGCCCCGCCGGAGTGCGCGCGTGCAGTGAAGTAGATCGCGAACAGTCCAGCAAAAAACATCAGCTCGCTGGAAAGCCACACAATCGTGCCGACACTGACCATGTTCGGTCGGTTCAGCGAATGCACACGCGAGGTGATCGCGGTTCCTGAGGTACCCACAGCGCTCGTCACAGGGAGAAGTATGACGCTTTGTAGTTGTCGAGGTACAGCCAGGGGCCAATTTGGTCACAACTTGTTTGGCGTGACATTGGTGACACCCGCTCGACGTGGGACGATCTGCCGGTGACCCACCCCCCAGCCGAGCCCCCTGAGGACCGCGCCCCGACCCCCCCGATTTCGTCATGGCCGCAGGTCCTGGGCCGTTTGACGGCTTGCGAGGAGCTCGCGGCCGGCGAGGCGGCCTGGGCGATGGACCAGATCATGTCGGGGGAGGCGACCGGCGCCCAGATCGCCGCCTTCGGCGTGTCGATGAAGATGAAGGGCCCCAGTGCCGCCGAAGTGCGTGAACTGGCCGACACCATGCTCCGGTACGCCAGGCGGGTGCCGACGGAGGTGATCGGCACCGACACCGTTGACATCGTGGGCACCGGCGGGGACCGGGCCAACACGGTCAACATCTCCACGATGGCCTCGATCGTGGTGGCCGCCGCGGGTGTGCCGGTGGTCAAGCACGGCAACCGGGCGGCCTCCTCCCGCAGTGGCGGCGCCGACATGCTCGAGGCGCTCGGCGTGCGCATCGACCTGGGTCCCGAGGAGGTGGCGCGGTCGGTCGCCGAGGTCGGCATCGGGTTCTGTTTCGCTCCGGTTTTTCACCCCTCCTTCAAGTTCGCCGGTCCGCCGCGTCGCGAGATCGGCGTGCCCACGGTCTTCAATCTGCTTGGGCCGCTTACCAATCCGGCTTCTCCGCGATCGGGTCTGATCGGTTGCGCATTCGGCGATCTGGCCGAGGTGATGGCCGGGGTGTTCGCCGCGCGGCAGGCCAGCGTGCTGGTGGTGCACGGACAGGACGGCCTGGACGAACTGACCACCACGACCACGAGCACCATCTGGCGGGTGCAGGCCGGCACGATCGACAAGCTGACCTTCGACCCGTTGGGTTTCGGGTTTGCGCGTGCTCAGATCGCCGACCTGGTCGGCGGAGAGGCGCAGGCCAACGCCGCCGAGGCGCACAACGTGTTCGCCGGGGCCGCCGGTGCGGTCCGGGACGCCGTGGTGCTCAACGCCGCGGGTGCGATGGTGGCCCATGCCGGACTATCCAGCCACGCCGAATGGCTGCCGTCCTGGGAGCAGGGCCTGACCCGTGCCGCCGAGGCCATCGACTCCGGTGCGGCGGCGCGACTGCTCGAACACTGGGTCCGTTTCACCCAGGAGCTCTGAGCTCGCGTACCGGGCGGCGCGTGCGGTGGCCGACCACTGCAGCCACGGCCCTGCACAGTGCAGTGGTGACGCGAAACCCTCTGTGGCGCAAACGATCCGGACGCCGGGCTGGGCGAGCCAACGGGAAATCAGCGATGTCTCCTCGACCAGCGCCCCGCCGAGCGGGGCCGGCTGCGGCAACACCACCTGGGCGCCGGCCAGCAGTGCGTCGACAACCGGCATCGGCGGCACGCCGCGCCGCGCGCAGCCGGCGGCCGCGAGTTGTCCGTGCCGGATGACAGCCAGATGCCAGCCGCCGGAGCCGTCGGGTGCGGCCGCCACGAGTTCGGCGAGGCCGGCCAGTGTCCGCAGCCGCTGTCCCCGCCACAGCACCTCGACGGCGTCGGCGATGTGGTCGCGCAACCGCGCAGCGCTCTCGTACCGGCCGCGTTCGGCAAGGTCGGTGACGCGCTGCACCGCGGCGGCCAGCGCCTCGTTGCCGACCCCGTCGATCAGTGCCGCGGCGCGCCCGGGCGCCGGGGCGTAGTCGGCGGCCGAGACCCCGCGGTGCGCCGGGCAGGGGGAGACCTCGCGGTCCGGGCAGGCCGGGCCGTGCTCGGCGTGTCCGGCGATCCGCCCGGTGCAGGTCCGGACCCCGGTGAACCGGGCGATCAGATCCGCGGTGTCCAGGGCGTCGGCGCGGGCCCGGAACGGCCCGACCACCCGGCCGTGTCGCGGGGAGCGCACCGCGGAGAGGCGCGGGAAGGCCTCGTCGGTGAGCGTCACCCACCACCACCGGTGCGGAAACCGCGAGCGGCGGTTGTACGGCGGGGCGTGGGCGGCCAGCAGCCGCAACTCCCGCACCCCGGCCTCGAGCGGATGGGCGCACTCGACGTGGTCGACCGCCGTCGCCAGGCCGACCATCTCGGTGATCCGGGTGCGCCGGTCCGAGCCGTTGAAGTACTGGTTTACACGGCGGCGCAGGTCGGTGGCGGTGCCCACGTAGAGCACCTCGGTGCTGGGTCCCCGGAACAGGTACACCCCGGGCCGGTGCGGAAGTGATTGTGCGAGAGCGCGTTTGGCGCGCTGGGCGTTGGACACCCCGGGCAGAAAACCGCGCAGTTCGCCGTAGGTGGTGATGCCCTGATTCCCGACCCGGCCGATCAGTGCGTGCAGGACGTCTACGGTGGCGCGGGCGTCGTCGAGGGCCCGGTGGGTGGGTTCGGTTGATGAACCGACCAGTCGGGCCAGTTCGGACAGCCGAACGCTGGGGGCCTCCTCGCGGGTGAGCACCCGCCGGGCCAGCCGAACGGTGCACAGCACGGTCGGCCGCGGCCACGGGATGCCGCATTGTTCGGCCGCCGCGCGCAGGAAGCCCATGTCGAAACCCGCGTTGTGGGCCACCAGCACCGCGCCGCGGGCGAACTCGAGGAACATCGGCAGCACCGTCGAGATCGGCGGGGCGTCCCGGATCATCGCGGTGGTGATCCCGGTCAGTTCGACGATCTTCGGCGGTATGGACCGCTGCGGGTCGACCAGGGTGGCGAACTCGCCGACCACCTCTCCGCCGCGCACCTTGACCGCGCCGATCTCGGTGATCGCGTCGCAGTGGCCGTCCGGTCCGGCTTGGGCCCGCCCGCCGGTGGTCTCCAGGTCGACGACCACGAACGTCGTCTCCCGCAGCGAGAGCTCCGCCTCCCCGAGGTCGGCGAAACTCAGCTGGGTGTCGGCACCGGAACCTGCCACGGCGATGACGCTAGGCAGACCCACCGACAGCCGAGGGGCGCCACGCCACGGGATCTCGAAACCTGTCGGAGGCGTCGGTTACCGTTCGATCAGTCGAATACACATTCGAATGACGAGCGCCGAGCCGACAGGCGAGGCACCAGACGAGAGTGGGAGACGAGATGGGTCAGGACATGCCGGAGCCGGGGCGACCGGTGGTGATCGACTGCGACGAGTGCGCGGTCCGGGGCCCGGGGTGCCGGGACTGCGTGGTCAGCGTGCTGCTCGGGGTGCCCGAAACCCTGCTCGACGATGAGCGTGCCGCGCTGGAAGTGCTGGCAGAGGCCGGTTTGGCGCCGCGGCTCAAGCTGGTGCCGATCCGCCGGCCGGAGGGTCCGGGGCTGGCCAGTTGATGTGACCAGAGTGACGGATGTTTCCCTGAAACTTTCCTGAGTCCGTTGGACAAAGCCGATGCCGTTTCGTAACCTAACCGAGACCTAAGGCGGGTTCGGACGAGTGTCGGCGCGATGAGCCGACCGCAGTCAAAGGATGCTTGATCTTGAGATTTGACCGTAATTCTGTGTGTTTCAAGCCTCTGACCACTGCTGTTGCGGGTATCACCCTGATCGCCGGATTGTTCGCCGCCGCTGCCTCCGCGGACCCCGCGCAGGATGCCGTGGCCCAGCTCAACGAACTCTCCCGGCAGGCCGAGCAGCTCACCGAATCGATGCACGCCGCCGAGTTGGACCTCGACAACAAGGTCAAGGTCCAGGAGGCCGCGAACAAGCAGCACGCCGACGACCTGGCGGCGTTGGAGACCGCCAAGACCCAGTTGGTCGGCTACCAGGGTGCGGTCGACAAGCTGGCCGCATCGGTCTACATGGGCGGGCGCACCGACGGGTTCAACGCGATGCTGACCGCCGCATCGCCGCAGGGCCTGATCGACAAGATGTCGGTCCAGCGGGTGATGGCCATCGAGATGTCGGCTCAGATGAAGAGCTTCCGGCAGGCCAACGATGAGGCCCTGCGGATCGAGGCCGCATCGGCGAAGTCCGCCGTCGAGGCCAAAACGGCCGCCGACGAGGCCACCGCGGTGCGCGCCGAACTACAGCACAAGCAGTCGCAGTTGCAGGTGCAGATCGCCGCGGTCAAGTCGCGTTACGGCATGCTGACCCCGGTTCAGCAGGCGATCCTGGCCAACCCGGAGGCGCCGCCGGAGTCCGTGCTCGCCGCGGCCGCGCCGGACGCCACCCCGGCCAGCGACATCGCCGCGTTCGCCGCCATGCCGTCGATGGGTTCGGGCAGCGGCGCGGGGGAGATCGCCGTGCAGGCCGCGCTCACCCGGGTCGGCGACCCGTACGTGTGGGGTGCCGGAGGCCCCAACGCCTTCGACTGCTCTGGTCTGGTGATGTGGTCCTTCCAGCAGGCCGGCATCTTCCTGCCGCATTCCAGCTATGCGCAGGCCGCCGGCGGTGAGCCGGTCGCTCCCGACGACATGCAGCCCGGTGACGTCATCACCTACTACAACGACGCCTCGCATGTCGGGATGTACGTCGGCGGCGGCATGATGATCCACGCGTCGACCTTCGGTGTGCCGGTGGCGGTCGTTCCGGTCAACAACGCACCGATCTTCAACGTTCGCCGTTACTGAGATCCGCAGGCGCGGCCTGCTCGCCGTCGGTCTGATCGCCGAACTGATCCTCGCCGCGGGGGTGATTCTCGCTCCCGGCGCTACACCGAGGATCCCCGTCGGCGACGGCCGCACCGTGGAACTCATCAGCCTGGGCGGACCGCACACCGACCCACTGCTGTCACGGGTGAGGTCTGCCATCGGCGGCGCGGTCGAGGCGGTGGTGGGATTCTGGGGCGCCGACTGGTCGCACCAGATAGTGGTGGTGGCCACCGACTCCGACGCACAGTTCGCTCGCGAGGCGCACCTCGACGGCGGCCGGCAGTGGACCGACATCGCGGCTGTCGCGGTCGCCGATCGGGTGGACCTCGATCGGCGTACTGCCTCCGGTCAGCGGATCGTGCTGGCACCCGGCGCGGCGGCGATGTCGGATGAATCGCTGCGAATCGTGTTGACCCATGAGCTTTTTCACTTAGCGGCCCGGGCCGGTACCGCCACCGATGCCCCTCGCTGGCTCACCGAGGGGGTGGCCGATTTCGTCGCGCGCCGGCCCGAACCGCTGCCGCCGGGAGCGGCGGGCAACACCGCACTTCCGGACGACGCCGGGCTGGACACTCCCGGTTCGCAGCGCTCGGCGGGTTACGACCGGGCCTGGTGGTTCGCGCGGTTCGTCGCGGATGAATTCGGCGTCGACGGATTGCGCCGGCTCTACCGACAGGCCTGCGGACCGGGGCATGGTGATTTCGCCGATTCGGTGCGACGTGCGCTCGGCGTCGACCCCGGCACGCTGCAGATGCGGTGGGCGCAATGGTTAGGTGGGTCCCGATGACACGGATCCTTCTGGTCACCAACGACTTTCCGCCGCGTCGCGGCGGCATCCAGTCATATCTCGAGCAGTTCGTCCGGCGGCTGGTGGATTCCGGCGAGCACGAGCTGACCGTTTATGCGCCGAAGTGGAAGGGCGCCGAGGACTACGACCGTGCCGCGCCGTTTCGGGTCGTACGTCATCCGGGCACCCTGATGATCCCCGAGCCGGGCGTGGACCGGCGGATGCGTGGCCTGATCCGCGAGGGCGGGATGGAGACGGTGTGGTTCGGGGCCGCCGCACCGCTGGCGCTGCTGGCCTCCCGGGCCAGATCGGCCGGGGCGCAGCGGGTGCTGGCCAGCACCCACGGACACGAGGTCGGCTGGTCGATGCTGCCCGGCGCTCGATCCGCGTTGCGGCGCATCGGCGAGGACACCGACGTCATCACCTACGTCAGTCGTTACACCAGAGGACGTTTCGCGTCGGCCTTCGGCCCCCGGGCCACCCTGGAATACCTGCCGTCGGGTGTCGACGCCCACAGGTTCCGGCCGGATCCGGCGGCCCGCGCGTGGCTGCGGGAGCGCTATCGGCTGGGCGCGCGTCCCGCCGTCGTCTGCGTCTCGAGGCTGGTCGCGCGCAAGGGTCAGGACACGCTCATCAAAGCCTGGCCGCAGATCCTCCGGCGGGTCGGTGACGCCGCCCTGGTCATCGTCGGCAGCGGGCCGTATGAGCAGACCCTGCACCGGATGGCCGGGCAGTCCGGCGCCGGGGACTCGGTGCTGTTCACCGGCGCGGTGCCGACCGATGAACTGCCCGACCACTACGCGATGGCCGACGTCTTTGCGATGCCGTGCCGAACTCGCGGGGCCGGACTGGACGTCGAAGGTCTCGGGATCGTCTTCCTCGAGGCCTCCGCGGCCGGGGTCGCGGTGGTGGCCGGCGACTCCGGCGGCGCACCGGAGACCGTCATCGAGGGGGAGACCGGGCGGGTCGTCGACGGCACCGACGTCGACGAGGTCGCCGAGGTGATCGCCGGCCTGCTGCAGGACCCCGCGACGGCTCAGCGGATGGGACGGGCCGGCCGCGACTGGGTCACCCGGGACTGGAACTGGGACGGCCTGACCGCCCGGCTGTCCGGATTGCTGGGTATGTGAAGCTAGGGGCGTGCACAGCGTCCAGGTAGCCGATGAGACCTTCGTCGCGGCCGACCCGGCCGCGGTGGGACTCGCGGTCGCCGACCGGGCGGCCTGGCGCCGGTGGTTTCCCGATCTGCTTCTCGACGTTGTCGAGGACCGTGCCGAGAAGGGCGTGCGCTGGACGGTGGCCGGACCGCTGACCGGCACCATGGAGATCTGGCTGGAACCGGTGCTGGACGGCGTCGTGCTGCACTACTTCCTGCATGCCGAGCCGACCGGGATCGCCGACCCGGCGAAGATCAACTCCGCCAAGCTGACCCACCTGCGTCGGGTGGCCGGAAAGCGGATGGCCTTCGAGGTCAAGAACCGGCTGGAGGCCTCCCGGCCGGTGGGTGTCGCGCCGGGACGGTGATTGCGCGGCCACCCCGGGTGGGGAGGGGTACGGTTTTGTATCCGGCCAAACCGGGGCACGACAAGACCACGACAAGAAGAAGTGAAAGCTAGAACAGTGGCGGACAAGACGGCGCAGACCATCCACATCGAGGCGGATCCCCGTACCGTGATGGATGTCATCGCCGATATCGCCTCCTACCCGGACTGGGTCTCGGAGTACACCGAGGCCGAGGTTCTCGAGGCGGATGGCGCGGGCTACCCGAAGGTGGCCCGGCTGGTTCTCGATGCCGCCGTTCTCCGCGACACCATGGTTCTCAAATACGACTGGCCGGCCGACCGTAAGTCGGTGCGCTGGTCACTGGTGTCCAGCGGTCTGCTCAAGGCTCTCGAAGGCGCATACACGTTGACCCCCAGGGGATCTGGGACTGACGTCACCTACGAGTTGTCGGTGGACCTGATGATCCCGATGATCGGTCTTCTCAAGCGCAAGGCCGAGCGACGGTTGACCGACACCGCACTCAAGGATCTCAAAAAACGGGTCGAGGGCTGAGTGGCCGGCGCGGCACGGATCGGATTCTTCGTCGGCAAGGGCGGGGTCGGCAAATCGACGCTGGCGTCGGCGACCGCGGTGCGGGCGGCACTCGACGGACGGCGGGTGCTCGCGGTGTCGACCGATCAGGCCCACTCGCTCGGCGATGTCCTGGGGACGCCCGTGGTGCCCGGCGCCGAACCTGTGCGAATCCTCACCGAGGAACAGGGCGGCCATCTCGACGCCACGGCACTGGACACCCTGGCCCTGCTGGAGACGGCATGGCGCGCCGCTGCTCCGGTTCTGGCCGCGCGGTTTCCCGAGTCGGATCTCAATGATCTTGCCCCGGAAGAGATCTCGGCTCTGCCGGGAGTCCAGGAGGTACTCGGATTGCGCGCGGTCGCCGAGTTGGCGGATACCGGCCGGTGGGATTATCTGGTGGTCGACTGTGCCTCCACCGCGGACGCGTTGCGGATGTTGACGCTGCCGGCGACGTTCGCCGAATACGCCGAGCGGTGCTGGCCCCGACACCGTCGGCTCAGTGCGCCCCTGGAGGATTTCCGCACCGCGGCGACTGTCGCACTCGTCGAGATGGCCGCGGCCGGCGTCGAGTCGCTGGCAGAACTGCTGACCGATGACGAGCGCGTCGGCGCACACCTGGTGCTCACACCCGAACGGGTGGTCGCGGCCGAGGCCGTGCGGACCCTTGGCTCGCTGGCGCTGATGGGTGTTCCGGTGTCAGAGTTGATCGTCAATCAGGTTCTGTTCCAAGACGATTCGTTCGAATACCGCAACCTGCCCGAGCATCCTGCGTTCGACTGGTATTCCGCCCGGATCGCCGAACAGCAGGGAGTGCTCGAAGAGTTGGACGGCGCGATCGGTGACCTGAAACTGGTGATGGTGCCGCACCTTTCCGGCGAGCCGATCGGACCGAAGGCGCTGGCCCAGCTGCTCGACGAGGTGCGCCGCCGGGACGGATCGCAGCCGCCCCGGCCGCTGCGCCCGGTCGTCGATCGGGAGTCCGGTTCCGGCCTCGACGCCGTCTACCGCCTCACCCTCGAGCTGCCCCAGGTCGAAACCGGCGCGCTGAACCTGGGCCGGGCCGGCGACGATCTGATCATCAGCGTGGCGGGGCTGCGGCGGCGGGTCCGGCTGGCCCCGGTGCTGCGCCGGTGTCATGTCGTCGACGCGGCGTTGCGCGGCAGTGCGCTGACAGTGCGCTTCCGGCCCAACCCCGATGTGTGGCCGACAGGGGTGGATCGATCATGACTGCACCGCACTCCGACATCGGACCCGAACTGCGCCAGCTGGCCCAGGCCATCCTCGACCGGCTGGATCCGGCTGTTCGCAGCGCGGCGGCGATGGCCGCCGAGTCGCTGCGCGGGCCCGGTCGCTGCCAGCAGGTGTGGTGCCCGGTGTGCGCGCTGGCCGCCCTGGTCAGCGGTGAGCAGCACCCGATGCTGACTGCCATCTCCGAGCACAGCGTCGCGTTGATGACGGTGATCCGGACGATGGCGGCCGATCCGCAGGCTCAGGCCGAACCCGGGGCTCAGCCTGTCGCCGAACCGGAGCAGGACCTCGCCGGCTCGAACAGCGGCTCGAGCTATCAACACATTCCCATCGTCATCGAGCCCGTCGCCGAGCCGGAGATCTCATAACGAACTCCTGTGGATTGCCGGTGAAGGCGCTCGTCGTCTGGCTCGGCCAACACCGGCTCGGTAGAGTTGGCCGCATTCACGAGGACGATCGGGACCGGCGAGGAGGGGTCGATGTGGTACTGGCTTTTTAAGTACATCTTCATGGGCCCCCTGCTCTCCTTCCTCGGTCGCCCGAAAGTCCAAGGGCTCCAACACGTTCCCGACAGCGGCCCGGTGATCCTTGCCAGCAACCATCTGGCCGTGGCCGACAGCTTCTATCTGCCGCTGGTGGTGCGCCGCCGGATCACCTTCCTGGCCAAGTCCGAGTACTTCACCGGAAAGGGCCTCAAGGGCCGTCTGACCGCGTGGTTCTACACCGTCGCCGGTCAGGTTCCGATCGACCGCACCGACGCCGACTCCGCCCAGGCGGCACTGGTGACCGCGGAGCGGATCCTGGCTGACGGCAAACTGCTGGGGATGTATCCGGAGGGCACCCGGTCACCGGACGGCCGGCTCTACAAGGGCAAGACCGGGCTGGCCCGACTGGCCCTGGAGACCGGGGTTCCGGTGATTCCGGTCGCCATGATCGGAACCGACGTCGTCAACCCGCCGGGCTCGAAGATGTGGCGTTTCGGCCGGGTCGAGGTCCGGTTCGGCAAGCCGATGGACTTCTCCCGCTTCGAGGGTCTGGCCGGCAACCGGTTCATCGAGCGCGCCGTCATCGACGAGGTGATGTACGAGTTGATGAAGCTCTCCGGTCAGGAGTACGTCGACATCTACGCCGCGAGCGTCAAGAACGGCGCGCCGGCCGTCAAGCCGGATGCACCAGGTCTGACACCGGTTCCGCCACCGGCGCGGATTCCGGAGACGGCGGCGGGATAGGTCTGCTCGCGACCGTCACGCCGGCGACGGCGATGACCGCCAGCGCCCACCACACGTACGACATCCCGAACAGCTGACGCCACCAGGACGCGGCCGTTTCATGGTGTTCGGGCAGCAGGTCGATGGTGGGCCAGAGCATCAGGGCGAGACCGCCGGCGGCGACGGCCCCCAGTGCCGGGTTGTGCCGCCGTACGGCGAGCACGCCGGTCACGATCACCGTCGGCAGCGCCCACACCCAGTGGTGGGACCACGACACCGGCGAGACCACCAGGCCGAACAGGGCCACCAGCACCAGTGCCAGCGTCGGCTCCCCGGCGGCCAGCACCCGGCGCACAGCCCACACCGTCAGTGCCAGCGTGGCCAGGCAGGCCAGGATCCAGACCACGAAATGTGTGCTCTGGCCCAGGCCGAGCCTGGCCAGTGCGCCGGCCACGTTCTGGTTGGTGTTGAGGGTGGCGTTGCCGATCCGTTCGGTGTGGCCGACGGTGGCCGTCCAGTACTCGAGTGAATCGCGCCAGGCCAGGATGAAACCGATCAGGGTGGCCGCGGCGAAACTCCCCAGCGCGGTCACGGCGGCGCGCAAGTCCCGGCGCAGCAGGAAATACAGCAGGAATACCGCCGGGGTCAGCTTCAGGGCAATGGCCAGCCCCAGCAGGACACCGCGTGGCCACGGGGTGCGTCGCGGCACGGCGTCGGCGATCACCAGCGTCATGAGCACCACATTGATCTGACCGAAGGCGAAGTTCGCCCGGATGGGTTCCAGCGCGGTGACCGAGAGCGCGACGATCCCGGCGGCCAGCCACCAGCTGCGGGCGGTGCCGAACTGCAGTCGGTCGAGCAGGATCCAGACCGACACCACCAGCAGTGCGGCGGTGATGGCCGTGATCGTCACACTGGCCGTCGCGAGCGACACCAGGGCCAGCGGGCTGAACACGATCGCGGCCAGCGGCGGGTAGGTGAACGGCAGGTCCAGCCCGCCACGGGTGTGGAACATCGCCCCGTCGGCGTACAGCGGACGCCCGTCGAGCCAGGCCTGCCCGCCCATCCGGTAGACGTCGACGTCGATCCGGTAGGGAAGGTGCCCGAACAGTTGCCAGCAGGCGCGGGCGACGACCAGGAGGATCAGGACCTGCGCCACCCGCCAGGCGATATCTGCCGGGGTGCCCGGCCTGGAAAACCTGCTCATGACCCGACCAGCCTATCCGGGCGAAACCTCCGGACCCGAATGCGCGTAAGTTTTCTCCCCGTGCGTCTCCCCGTTGCTGCCGAGGTCCGCCTCGATGTGGTGGCACCGGGACGAGTGCCTCTGATGTGGTGCCTGATCGCCTTCATCCTGACGTTTTTCATCACCCGCACCATCACCCGCTACATCCGGGCTGTTTCGGAGAAGGCCGGTTCGGCACCCTCGGGAACGGACAAGTCGGGACCGCACAAGTGGTGGCAGCCGCACAACATCTCCGGGCCGGGAGGCCTGCACATCCACCACGCCGTGTTCGGCGTCATCCTGGTGCTGATCTCGGGTGTGGCCATGGTCACCATGGCGGCATCGGGGACCGGTGATGAGTTCACCGCCGCAGGCATCGTCTTCGGCATCGGGGCGGCCCTGTTGCTCGACGAGTTCGCCCTGATCCTGCACCTGCAGGACGTCTATTGGTCGGAGGACGGGCGCACCTCCGTCGACGCGGTCTTCGTCGCGGTGGCCGTCGCCGGACTGCTGGTGATGGGCTTCAACCCGCTGGCACTGTTCAACATCGGCATCTGGCGTGACGACACTTCGGTGGTGGCCCGAACCACCGTCGTCATCATGGCCCTGCTGGCCCTGGCGGTTGCGATCGTCGTCCTGCTCAAGGGCAAGCTGTGGACCGGGCTTCTGGGCATGTTCATCCCGCCACTGCTGTTCATCGGCGCAATCCGGCTGTCCCGACCGCACGCCCCGTGGGCGCGGTGGTACTACCAGGACAAGCCCCGCAAGATGCACCGCGCCATGCAACGCGAGCGCTATCTGCGCCGGCCGTTCGTCCAGGCCGGACTGTGGCTGCAGCATGTGATCGCCGGTGAGCCTCGGTTCCCCAGCGACGATGAGGTCAACGCCGAACTCGACCGCGAGGTGCACGCCGCGCCCGCGCCGGTGAAGTAGCGACACTGTGCGCTACTTCTACGACACCGAGTTCATCGACAACGGCCGCATCATCGATCTGATCTCGATCGGGGTGGTCGCCGAGGACGGCCGCGAGTTCTACGCGGTCTCCACCGAGTTCGACCCGGAGTCGGCCGGCCGGTGGGTCCGCGCCAATGTGCTGCCCAAACTGCCGTCGCCGGCCTCCAAGGCCTGGCGTTCCCGCCGGGAGATCCGGGAGGGGCTGGAGGAGTTCTTCGGTATCGACGGGGACGAGCCGATCGAGCTGTGGGCCTGGGTGGGCGCCTACGACCATGTCGCGCTGTGCCAGCTGTGGGGTCCGATGACCGCTCTGCCGCCGCAGATTCCGCGCTTCACCCGGGAACTGCGCCAGGTGTGGGAGGACCTGGGCAGCCCGCGGATGCCACCGCGGCCGCAGGACACCCATGACGCCCTGGTCGACGCACGGCACAACCTTCGGCGCTACCGGTTGATGACCGGACAGTCCGACCCGGGCTGAGGATCCATCGGCTTTTGGTACAGCCCACCTGGGGGGTCGGGCTCCGTCGTGAGCGGTTAGTGCGGTTCCTGCAAGCCATAGTGTGAGGTCCACCGAGTCTCCACCTGGTCTTTCAATTCCTGGGGATAGAGCCGGGCGAAGTCGGCACGAACGGGCGTCTCCTGCGGTCCCCATTCGTCTCGAGGCAGGCCGTCGAGCACCGATTTGGTGGTGACCATGGCGCGCTTCTCGTCACCTGTCATGAACGCGTTGAGCGGGTTGGCGGCGAGATGAGGGAACATGATTTCCCCGTCGCCGGGCGACACTCTTGTGGCGATCGCCCAGAGGACCTCACCGGGATCGCTCGGATTGACATCATCGGTCACGACCAGCACCCTCGCTACGACCGTTCCTCCACGCGTGGCGAACACCGACTCTCCGAGGCGTTGCGCGAAGTCCGGCGCGGACTTATGGGAGGTGTGGTCGCGCCAGTCGGCAGGGACGGTCACGACCAACAGGTGGCAGGCGCCTTCGAAGGGGACGAAGCAGGCTGTGATGGGCCAGCCGGCTTCACGCAACTCTGATTGGACGACGGCGGCGATGGCGATGCCCCAGCACGTGTGGTTCTCCTCGGGCGGAAATCCGGCCGCGACCACCGGAAGGATCGCGTTGTCACGCCACGACATCGCCGAGACGCGGTAGATCGGGCGCATCTGCCGGGAACCTGGAACGATGTATCCCGGGTATTCGGCCATGGGTCCTTCTTCGCCCATCTCGTCAACGGTGAGTTCTCCCTCAATGACGATTTCCGACGACGCCGGGACTTCGAGGTCGACCACGGCGCACTTTGCGACATCGATCGGTTCGCCGAGGTAGCCGCCAATGACCGGGGCCTCGCTGACGTAGTCGGGGAGTGGCATCCCGGAGAAGTACGGGATGACGGGGTCGTGGCCAAGTGACAGTGCGAATGGCATCGGTTTGCCGATTTCCTGCCACATCTTGTGCACGCGCCCGACGTGTTTTTGCGGCGAGACGATGCCGACCATGGTGTTCTTATCGCGGAGCATGATTCGGGCGATCGACCAATTGGTCCACTTCCCGTCTGGGCTGCGGGCGACGATCGTCCCCCAGGTGTTGAGGAATCGTCCGCCGTCGCCGCCATGGATGAGCGGTACCGGCAGACGGTTCAGGTCGACGTCATCACCCCGGCGCACGTTGGTTCGGAAGGCGGCATTTTCGACGAGCCGCGGGGCGATCGCCTCCTGCTGACGAGCGAGCGATAAGCGTTCGACAATCTCTCCGGCACTCGTCTCCGGTGGCAGGCCGAGCGAGATTGCGACCTTGGCCAGGCGCCGTCCCGGTGCTGAGCTCAGAGACGCAGGTGCGGCCAGCACACGAAACCCGTCGCGATCGTCTTTGACCCGGTTGAACAATGGGGAAGGCAGGCCGTTCTCGGTGCAACGTCGGGTGATCGCGCCGAGCTCGAGATTCCAATCCACCTCGACGTCGATCTCGGCGATTTCTCCCAGCGATTTCAATCGGTCGATATAGCCGCGCAAATCGCTGATGTGCTCGGGCTTGTCGGTCGATGTTTCGGGCTTCGTCATTCAATGAGCTCCATTCCTGCTGTCCCTCCGGCCGCGGCGGCCGTGTGGGTACGACCTCGACCCAATCCTGGAACCCGCGAGCCGAATCCGGGGCACGAGCGAAATCGCCGTTCCACCCGCAGCAGTGCCCGAGCGGCGCGTTCACAATGATAAGGCGGCCCGCCGGGCCCGGTTAGGATAGTCGGCGTGAACTGGACCGTCGACGTACCGATCGAGCAGCTGCCGTCGTTGCCGCCGCTTCCGGCCGACCTCCGCGCCCGGCTTGACGAGGCGCTGAGCAGGCCCGCGCTGCAGCAGCCGAGCTGGGACCTCGAGCAGGCCAAGGCCATGCGGACGGTTCTGGAGAGCGTGCCTCCGATCACCGTGCCCTCGGAGATCGAGCGGTTGAGCCATCAGCTCGCGGCGGTGGCCCGCGGTGAGGCGTTCATGCTGCAGGGCGGCGACTGCGCCGAGACGTTCGCCGACAACACCGAGCCGCACATCCGGGGCAACATCCGCACCCTGCTGCAGATGGCGGTGGTGCTGACCTACGGGGCCAGCATGCCGGTGGTCAAGGTGGCCCGCATCGCCGGGCAGTACGCCAAGCCGCGCTCGGCCGATATCGACTCACTCGGCCTGAAGTCCTACCGCGGCGACATGATCAACGGCTTCGCACCGGATGCCGCGGTGCGCGAGCACGACCCGTCGCGTCTGGTGCGGGCCTACGCCAACGCCAGTGCGGCGATGAATCTGGTGCGCGCGCTGACCTCGTCGGGGCTGGCCTCACTGCACCTGGTGCACGACTGGAACCGCGAGTTCGTTCGCACCTCGCCGGCCGGCGCGCGTTATGAGGCGCTGGCCGCCGAGATCGACCGCGGTCTGCGCTTCATGAGTGCCTGCGGGGTGGCCGACCGAAACCTCGACACCGCCGACATCTACGCCAGCCATGAGGCGCTGGTGCTCGATTACGAGCGGGCCATGCTGCGGCTGTCCGACGAATTCGGCGAACCGCGGCTCTACGACCTGTCGGCTCACTACATCTGGATCGGGGAGCGTACCCGCCAGCTCGACGGCGCGCACATCGCGTTCGCCGAGGTGGTGGCCAACCCGATCGGCGTCAAGATCGGCCCGACGACCACTCCGGAGCAGGCCGTCGAGTACGTCGAGCGCCTCGATGCGCACAACAAACCGGGTCGGCTAACCCTGGTCAGCCGGATGGGCAACCACAAGGTGCGCGATCTGCTGCCGCCGATCATCGAGAAGGTCCAGGCTTCGGGTCATCAGGTGATCTGGCAGTGCGATCCGATGCACGGCAACACCCATGAGTCCTCGACCGGATACAAGACCCGGCACTTCGACCGTGTCGTCGATGAGGTGCAGGGTTTCTTCGAGGTGCACCGGGAACTGGGCACCCATCCCGGCGGTATCCACATCGAGCTGACCGGCGAGAACGTCACCGAATGCCTCGGTGGCGCGCAGGACATCTCCGACACCGATCTGAGCGGGCGCTACGAGACCGCGTGCGATCCGCGGCTCAACACCCAGCAGTCGCTTGAGTTGGCGTTTCTTGTCGCGGAGATGCTGCGGGACTGACCAACTCCGTCGAGTGAGGAACTACGCAGGCAAAGTGCGAGTAAATCCCTGCAAGGTTCCTCACTCAACGTGTGAGGAAAAGCCCTTCGAAGTTCAGCCCCACGGTCCAGG
>JAPOKC010000048.1 GCA_029977845.1 Mycobacteriaceae bacterium
GGCTGCGGACTTGGCATCGGACGTCGCCGGGCCGTATGTCAGGTCCACCGAGACCAGTCCGCCGGCCGCCGTCGCCAATGCCGCCACGACCTGCGGAGTGGTGATCATGGTGGTGACCAGCGAGTTCGTCCACGTCGTTACCGCGGTCTGGACGACCGGGACGGCCGCCAGGTTCGCGACCGCGATGCCGACCTGGTTGCCGACGGCCGCCGCCAACGCGTCATCTCCCAGCAGTTTGGTCACCGCGTCACCGGCCCGGTCACCAAGGACCTGCTGGACTCCCGGGTTGGCGAGCGTCCCGGGGATCACAGCGTTGATGAACTGAGTCACCGCCGGGGGGACGGCGGCATTGGTGAGCACCGCCTTCACGAACGAGTCGGTCGCGACACCGGCGGCCGGCGCGATCAGGGGACCGAGATCGCCTTGTGGAAAAGGAAGATCGGGTTTTTTGTCCTTGGGGCTGAGGTATGCGACGAAGCCGTTGACCATCGCGTTCGCCAGGACGGTGGGAATGTTCTGGCCCGGGGCGTTGAGGAAGGTCCCGAAGGCGTTTCCGGCCTGGGTGGCCACCACCTCGCCGATCGAGGAGAAGAGCCCCGAGAGGGCGGTGCCGATCGTCGCACTCAGCGTCGGAATGTTGGCGTTGCCCGCGCCGAGGATCCCCGTGGCCACGTTTCCGCCGATGTAATCGGCCATGGTGGGGACCAGCAGCACTTTGATGGATTCGGTGAAGGCACTGTCCAGATAGCCCTGGACGGTGCCGTTGCTGAAGAAGCTGACCAGCTTTTGTTGGCCTATTACCCGCTGAGTTGGGTTGAATCGCTTGAGGATCTCAGCGTTCGGATCGCCCTTCTTCAAGATAAGGAGAAAGTCGGTCGCGGCCGGCCCTGTGGTGGGCAGGTTCAGCGCCTGCAGAAACGGGACGAACTGAAGGGCGACATAATTGGGGCTCGGCCCCTTGGTATTTCCGAACGTGTTCAGGACGAAAGTTTTTGCCGCCGTGCCGAACAGGTTCGCGACGGCAGGCGGCACGTTGGGATTGTTCGCGGAAATGTTCGCTGCGACCGTTGACGCGATGAAATCGAGGATGACAGGTTGGGACGCAAACTGCTGAACCGTTGATGCGGTCTTGGCGGCGGGGAGGTCCCCCATCAACGCGTAGACGACGTTGAATCCGTACATGCCGACGGCATTGGACACCGAAAGGGGCGCCGGACACCCCTTGTCTTTGACGCACTTATCCGCGTCTGCGATCGTTCCCAGATTGAAGGCGGTCGCGAAGCTCTGCGCAATGTTGTTGACAATGGTCGGCCTGTAGTCGCGTAACTCCGTACGCGTCCAGTCGATCGCAGGGCCTGGGAGATCCAGGAAATTCTGGTACTGCGTCGCAGTAGTTGTCAGATCGACCGGCTCACCGGTGGTCACCGACGCAGCAGGCACGACTTCGCTTGTACCGGGAAGGGTTTCACGCTGGCTGACCGCGACCGCGGCCCAGGCCAGCGGGGCGGCGAGCGGATCCCCGGTTCCATCACCGAGTTCGTTCAGCGCCGTGCTGTCCGTCGCCGACATGGTGTCGGTCTGCGCCGTCATCACCGGGGGCTCATCGGTGAGTGCGACATCCGGCGACGGGACCGCGGTGATCTCGGGGGTGACGGCCGCATCGGGAGCAAGGATGTCCGCGGGCACCGCGGCGAAGATGTCGGCGATCAATGACGTCAGCGTCTGCTGAACCAGGTTGGACATACCGCCCGGAGTGAGCAGTGCGCCGATCAGATCGACCGGGGACTGCGGGATGCTCACCGCGGGTGTTCCGGCGGAACCGGTCGGGGTGACGGCCGCAGCCTGGCCGGAGCGCGCAGTGCCGGCCCGGCGGCCTGCCGCCGCTGAGGGGGCGGGAGTGGTTGCCGAGCCCGCGCGGTTGCCGTTACGGCCCCTTGCGGTGGTGTCGGCGGGGTTGCCCGACGCGGCGCTCTCCTGGCCGGCCGATCCGGCCGTGTTGTCGGGGCCGGTGCCGGTGCCGGGGTCGGCCACGGCCACCGCCGTCAGGCCCATGACCGCCGAACCGACGCCGAGGGCGACGGCCAGTGCCCCCACCCGGCCGATGTACGCAGCGCTGCTCCGACCCGAAGAATCTGCGCGCATCCCCGACCTCCTGTGGAAACCACCCGCGGAAACGCTGACCACCCCCGCGACAAACGTCAACCTGGACGTTTATCACAACTAAGCGGTCTGTTTTCGGGTTTCGCCTCCCTAGACTCAACCGGTGACGACGGGCGACTCCAGCGACCTCTCGCCGGACGACGCCCACATCCTCGGCCTGGAATCCTCGGCGATCACCGGGCACACCCTCAAGCTCATGGTGTTCGAATCCGGCGCCCCGGATTTCGATCTGGACGAGCTCCGGGCCGACGTCGCCGCCCGCCTGAACACCCAACCCCGGGCACGGCAAAGGGTCGACACGTCGGGTGCCGGCCCCCGCTGGGTTCAGGCCGATGAATTCGACATCGCCGACCACGTCCGCCGCTATCCCGACGCCGGCGGTGATCTGCTGAGTGCGGTCGACGCGCTGATGGCCGAGCACCTCGACCGCAGCCGGCCGCTGTGGACCTTCGATCTCATCGGCCCAGTGGCCGACGGCCGCCAGGCGATCGCGGCCCGGATCCACCACGCGATGGCCGACGGCATCGCCGGGGTGCGGTTCCTGGAAGCCGTGCTGTTCGATCCGCACCCGAACCCGCCGCCGCACACCGGCGAACCCGGCGTGCGCCCCATCGAGAAGACCGGCCGGCTGACCGAGATCCGGCGGCTGCCCGGCGCCCTGCACCGGGAACTGGGTCACCGGGGGTCGTCGTCCCCGCTGGACCGGGAGATCACCGGATCCCGGGAGTTGGCGTTCACCGTGGCCCCGTTGTCAGACCTGAAGGAGATCGGTGCGGCACTCGACGACCCGGCCACCGTCAACGACGTGCTGCTGGCGATGATCGCCGGCGGATTGCGCAGCTGGCTGCCGAAGGGCGCGGGGCGTCTTCGGGCCCAGATCCCGGTCAGCCTGCACCACCGAGACGAGGGGTCGGGGGATCTGGGCAACCGGGACTCGTTTCTCAATGTCGATCTGCCACTGGGGGAGGACGACCCGATGCGGCGGCTGGCGATGATCAGGGCACAGACCCGGGTGGGTAAGAGCAGTGGTGACCCGCAGGAGATGTACGACCTGTTCCACGCGCTCGGGCGGCTGCCCCGTCTCGGCGCCGCGGTGCAACGGCTGGCCGGCAGTGCGCGGGAGTTCAGCCTCGCGATCTCGAATGTGCCCGGCCCGACGATGACACCGGTCGTGCAAGGCCGGCGGGTGGAGCACTTCTTCTCCTCTTCGGAACCGGCGATGCACCACGCGCTTCGGATATCGGCCATCTCCTGTTCCGGGGAGATGGGCATCGGACTGTGCACCGATCCCAACGCGCTTCCCGGCATGGCGGCACTGGCCGAAGCCATTGATGCCGCATTCGTGGAACTGCGTCAGGTAGCAGTGATGTAGGACGAGAGGCAGCAATGATGTCGGCAGTCGTGCGGCTACGTCTCGCCGCCTCAGCGTGACGGGCGCTCGGCAAGCCAGCGGCGCTGTTGTAGGACGAAGCCCGCATCGACCAGCGCGCCATGGCCGGGAACGTAGATCGCGTCCGGACCCCCCAGTTCAAGCAATCGGTCGAGGGTGGCGGGCCAGGACTCGAGGTCCGATTCGTCGTCGATCGCCGGATCGGCGGACTGTTCGATGAGATCGCCGCAGAACACCACCGGCGGTTCTCCCGGCTCCAGCGGTGGCGCCAGGACGACCAGATCGTGGTCGGTGTGACCGGGTCCGGGGTGCTCCACGGTGACGTGGCGTCCACCGAGGTCGATGGTGACACCGCCGGGTCTGCAGGCGAGTATCTCGTCGGGTTCGCGCAGTGCCCCGATCGCCTCATCGATCTGATCGGGGTGGGCGCCGTAACCGATCGCCTCGTCGCGGAACGCCCCAGTTCTCAGCGCGTCGGACACCGCAGCCGTGGTGTACACGCGGGCATCGGGAAACCGGCCCATACCGTAGATGTGGTCGAAGTGATGATGGGTCAGCACCAGGTGCTCGACGGTGCGGCCGGTCAACTCCTCGACGTCCGCGGCCACATCGTCGGCTTCCTCCAGCGTGGTTCCGCAATCGATGAGTAACGCGCCGGCTTGACCGGTTATCAATCCGACTGTGACATCGAGGAATTCCAGCCGGCAGCGGTACACCCCCGTTGCAAGACGCTGCCAGTCCTGGTGCATGAGGGGACTAGCCCAGTAGGCCCTTGAGTGCCTCGCGGGTGTCAGCCACCTCATCCGGTGTCCCGCCGAATTCCACCGCCGCGAAATCGGTGACGCCGATCGTGCCGAGATGGGCGATGCGGTCCTGCGCCTCTGTGGCGCTCCCGATGATCGCGATATCGGCGGGGCCCACCACGCCCTCGCGGTCGAGCATCGCCCGGTAACTGGGCAGCGCGCCGTAGGCCGCGAAGATCTCGGCGGCGCGTGCCGACGCGCCTTCTCTGTCACCGGTCACGCACACCGGCAACGCGGCGATCACTCGCGGAGCCGGACGGCCGAATTCCTCGGCCGCGCGGGTGATGGTGGGGATGGTGTGCGCCGCCAGCGTGGTCGGTCCGGTGCACCAGGTCAGCGTGCCGTCGGCCAGCGCCGCGGTGACCCGCAGCATCTGTTCGCCCAGTGCCGCCACCACCACGCCGAAACCGGGTGAGCCCTTGGCGTTGACGGTCGCGTGCACGTGATAGAGCTCGCCGTCGAAATTGGCGGGTTCGTTGCGCGACAACGGCATCAGCACCTTCAGATACTCGCGCAGGTGACGAACCGGCTTGTCGTAACTCAGGCCGAACATGTTCTCGATGACGATCTTGTGACTCAGCCCGATACCCAGTGTGAATCGGCCACCGGATGCAGCCGCGACGGTATGGGCCTGCTGGGCGATCGCGTGCGGATGGCGTGGGAAGGTGGGCACCACCGATGTGCCCAATTCGATGCGCGACACCTTCGTGGCCGCCACCGCCAGTGCGGTGATCGCGTCGTGGCCGAAGATGTTGGGCGCCCAGTAAGCGGCGAATCCGTCCCGTTCGGCGGAGGCCGCCTCGGCCACCACATCGTCCAGAGTCCCGTCGTTGACCGCGCCGCCGAAGATGCCATACCGCATCACTTGACGTTACCCCGCGTGCCATTCTGATCGGATGAATGCGCCGATCGCGCCGTTGGACCTGATGTGGCTGCTGATCGAGTCACCCGGCAGCACGACCCATGTCGGGGCGATGATGTTGTTCGAGAAACCCAAGGGGCGCAAACACATCGTCCGGGAGATCGTCGACGCCTACCGGGATTTCCAGCCGGTGCCGCCGTTCACCTACGTGCCCGACCTCATCGGGTCGGGCGCACCGCACTTCCGGGAGACCTCGGAATGGGATCCGGAGTACCACGTCTGCCACCTGTCGCTACCGGCGGGAAGTTCGGAGGACGACCTGCTGCGGTTGGTCGCCGACCTCCACGAACCGATGCTGGACCGCGACCGGCCATTGTTCCGGTGCTGGATCATCGACGGCGTTCCGGGGGGTCGGTTCGCGGTCTACTCCAAGACCCATCACAGCATCGTCGACGGGGTGTCCGGTCTGAAGATGCTCTACGCCGGCCTCAGCCGGACCGACGAACACTCGGTGCCCGAACCGGCGTTCGCGTTGCATCCCAAGCCGACGGAGCCCCATCCGCCAACGCCGTTGTTCACCAGGGCGATCGAGGCGGTCCGCGGTGTCGTCACCCAGGTGGAGGCGATCAACCAGATCACCGCAACGGTGGTCCGCAAGGCGCTGGGTGCGGCGCTCGGTTCCGAACTGGAGGGCAGCCTGCCGTTCCTGGCCGACCGCGCCCCGACCAACGTCGTGCTGAAACAGGGCCGCGGCTTCGCGACCATGTCGTTGCCGCTTGAGGAGATGCATCAGATCGGACACCATTTCGGCGCCACGCTCAACGATGTCGCCGTCACGGTGGTGGACGCCGGTCTGCACGCATATTTCCGGGAGACCGGTCAGCCCTTCCCGCACCGGCTGACGTCGATGTGTCCGGTTTCCTTGCGCGGCGAGGGCGACGATGCCGGCGGTACCCGCGTCTCGGCGATCATCGTGCGCCTCGGGGAGCCCGATGCCGGTCCGCTCGAACGGCTCAAGCAGGTGGTGGATTCGGTGGCCGTGGCCAAGAAGGAACTCGCTTCTCTGTCCACGGACGCGGCGATGACTTTCGCGGTGGGGGCTGTCGCGCTGGCCGGAGTGAACGCGTCCACGCATCTCGACCGGGTTGCCCGGCCGGCCTGCAACCTCGTCATCTCCAACGTGCCCGGCTCCAAGCAGACCCGTTATCTCAACGGCGCCCGACTGCTCGGCATCTTCCCCGTCTCGGCGCTGGCAGCCTCGATCGGATTGAACGTCACGCTGAGCTCCTACGAGGACCACATGGACTTCGGCCTCGTCGCCGACACCGGCGCGGTGCAGGACGTGTCCGCCCTGGCCGCCCACACCCGGCGCGCCTACCAGGAGTTGAAGAAGGCGGCGGCGCGCTGACCCGATCAGCCGTGTAGGCGGATGAACACGAGGGCCGCGGCCAGGATCACCGTTGTCAGTGCCGTCATGGCGGCCTTGGCTCCCGGGCCCGGTTGTGGACCAGCGGCGCCGTGGCCGCCGTGGCCGCCGTGTTCCTGATGGGCCGAGTGCGCATCGGATTCGGCACGCACCGTGAGCATTCCGTGCTTCATATTGCTTGCGACCAGCCACCAGTTGATCGGATAGCCGAAAGCGAATCCGACGATGATCGCGATCGACATGATGCCGTGCCTGGGTTCCCGGCAGGCCAGCACGTAGAAGAGAGCGCCGACCGGTCCGGTGAACGCGGTCAGGATGACGAAGGCCCACTTGAGCACCGGCGACTCCGGTGTGGTCGGTCAGATGTCGATCGTGACGAACAGTAGAGAAGCGCCGATGAGGATCCACCACAGCAGCATCACTCCGGCGAGCATCGAGATTACGAGGCTGCGGAGAGCGGCGCGACACTCTCGTGCTCGGCAGGCAGGAAGAGGAAGTCGGCGGGATCGTGCGACCCGGGCCGGTGGGCGAGCAGGGCGGGCAGGGCGTCCTCGGCGCTGTCGACGACGATGAGGGTGTCGCGGATGGTCCCGCGGATGAAGTTGTGCTCGATACCGTGCTCGATCATGGCGATCATCGGGGCGTAGTAGTCGCCGTGGTTGACGATCACGATCGGCTTGCCGTGATCGCCGAGCTGGCGGCCGACCAGAACCTCGAAGAACTCCTCGTAGGTGCCCAGGCCGCCGGGCAGGATCACGAACCCGTCGGCCAGCTCCATCATCCGGCTGCGACGGACCGGCATCTCCGCCACGATCTCCACCTCGTCGCAGGCGTCCGAGACGCCCTCCAGGGCGTTCAGCTTCTCGGTGGTGATGCCGAAGACCCGGCCGCCGGCCGCCTTGCAGGCCTTCGCGGTCTCGCCCATCAGCCCGGCCGCACCGGCACCGAAGACCAGCTGCAGTCCGCTGGCGCCCAGTGCGCGCCCGATGGTGCGGGCTGCCTCGGCGAAGTGGGACTCGACCGCGGAGCTGGCGGAGCAGTAGACGGCCACCGAACCCAGCTGGGGAACCGGGTAGAGGTTTGCGGCGGTGGTGCCGGTGTTTGTGTTCATGAGGTAACTGTCGCGCGGATCGGACCAGGTAGACGTCGGTCGGATGGCCGGTCGGCAGGATGATTGCGATGTCCCCTGATCGGTGGACAACGGCCCTTGGCGGCCGTGGTTGCCTGCCGCGATCATCGGCGTGGCGATCGTGATCGCGGCAGGCCTGGTGGCCGGGGCACTGATCCTCAAGAGCCGTCCTTTCAATTCCGTCACGACCTGCGATGCGTGGAAGCAGACTCGCCTGAATCTGCTGGCGGTTCCGGGTCTGCCGGATGGCTGGGCGTGGAACACGCCGAATATCGACACCGCGATCGGGTTGCAGACCGCCGCCGTGGGCAACGCCTTGGACGTGTTCGAGAAGCAGATCTCCCCGGAGCCGGCGCGGCAATATGAGTCGACCGTTCCGGCCGGGAGGAACAGCAGCAGTGCGAATCCGATGAGTCCCAGGATCGACGTGATCGCGGATCGCGCAATCAGCCGGATCGCGCCGACCGGACCTGATTGAGAACGTCGGCGTTGTCGTAGAGACAGCGGTATGCGACCACCAGACCGTCGTCGCCAATCGTCAGGCGATCATCGCCGTGGTAGGCGATCACCCGGTCGGTGCCGCTGAGTGTCCCGGTGAAGTACCAGCCCACGACTACCGCCCGGCGGGAGACATCGGCATAGACGCCCTCAGGACCGAATCGGTAATCGGGATAGTTGCGGACCAATCGGGTCGCGAACTTCCGGATCGACTCACGTCCGTACACCGTCTCGCCCAGGGCGGGGTCGTCGAAAGCGACGTCCTCAGCGCACAGCGCCGCGACGGCATCCGGGTCGTGGGCGTTCCACGCCCCCTCCCAGGTATCGGCGAAGAGTCGCACCGATGCGGGATCCTCCGCGGCACGGCCGCTCAGAAGGGTCATGAGGTGAACCTACAAGTCTCAAGGACCCTCATGGTCCGGTAACACGATCAAAAAGCCTGATCCGATGTTTCGGTGGTCGAAGGAGATCGCCACCATCCTCAACGCGACGGCAAAGCCATTCTCCGGTCGGGTGGCCGGGATAACATCGCCTGACACGACTGTCGGAAGGGCCGAATCAATGCGGGAATTGCAATGCGCAAGAGTTCGCTGCTGGTGAGTGCGCTGGTGGTCGTTGGTATGGGCGCCGCCACGGTGGCCTGCAGCAGCTCGACCGAGCCGGCCCCGGAGAACTCGGCGCCCGCCGTCGTTCAACCGACGGAGAAGGGTGCGGTCAAGCCGCCTCCGCGGGCGTTCAACCAGAACATGAATGCCGCCGACGGGATCGCGGCTCTCGAGTCCGAGGGCTACAACGTCGAGATCAACTGGGGCGGCGGCCGGCAGGACCAGAATCTCTCGCTGTGCAGGATCGGCGGTGTGGACGGTTTGCGCGGCAGCGGTGCGGTCAAGCCGGGCACCAGCGTCTACGTGACCGTCGTCTGCTGAGTGATCGGCTCGATCGCGCCGGCACTGGACCGGCTGGCCGCAGGTGTACGCGGAGGCGGCCCGTGAAGGCGACACACTGTACGGCTGAACTCCTGATCGAGGCCGGCCGCCAGCTACCCTCACTTCTGTGAAGAAGCCTTATGCCGCTCTGCTCGGCGCGCTGGTCCTGGCGAGCCTGCCGATCGTCGCCTCCCCGGCATCCGCCGAGGTGTGCGGCAACGTGGGAGGTCCCAACGTCAACGTCGACGGATGCCTGCCGCCCGGCACCGTCGGCGAGGGCGCCGCGATCCTGGGTAGCGTCGCGGTCGCCGATGCCGTCGATGAGTGGCATCAGCGTCTGCGCGGTCAGCCGCCGTGCTTCACGCCTCAGGGGGTTCCGTACTACACCCCAGGTGATATGCCCTGCGCCTAGTGCCCACCTGGGGCTTGCCGCAGGTGCGAGGATCGCAGGTACAAGCCGGGTCAGCACGCGTGGCGTCGCCGCCGACGGCTCGATCTCGGGGGTGGGTCACCCGGGATCCCGACGATCGTCCTTGTCTGGCCGCACGTGTCCTGGGAAGCTCACTGTGTGTTCGATCTGAAGATCCTCGGCGGAACCGTTGTGGACGGGACCGGGGAACAACGCTTCCTCGGCGACGTCGCAGTCAAGGACGGCAGGATCGTCGAGGTGCGCCGGCGCGGTCCGGCTGATCCGGTGCTGGGCGGCGAGGCCGCCGAGACGATCGACGCGACCGGCAAGATCGTCGCGCCCGGCTTCGTCGACATTCACACCCACTACGACGGCCAGGTGAGTTGGGACGACGTCCTGGAGCCGTCCACCAGTCATGGGGTCACGACGGTGATCTCGGGCAACTGCGGCGTCGGTTTCGCACCGGTCCGACCGGGCACCGAACAGTGGCTGATCGAGTTGATGGAGGGTGTCGAGGACATCCCGGGAACCGCACTGGCCGAGGGCATCACCTGGGGCTGGGAGAGCTACGCCGAGTATCTCGATGTTATCGGGCGCCGGGAACTGGCCGTCGACTACGGAAGTCAGATCGCCCACGGCACCGTGCGGGCGTACGCGATGGGCGAGCGCGGTGCGCGCAACGAGCCGGCCACCGCCGACGACATCGAGTTGATGAGCCGGATCGTGCGCGACGCCGTCGAGGCCGGTGCGCTGGGATTCTCGTCATCGCGCACGCTGGCTCACCGCGCGATGGACGGCGAACCGGTGCCGGGGACCTTCGCCGCCGAGGACGAACTGTTCGCTCTCGGCCGTGCGCTTGCCGCAGGCGGTGGAGCGGTGTTCGAACTCGCCCCGCAGGGAGCCGCGGGCGAGGACATCGTGGCACCGAAGAAGGAACTCGAATGGATGCGACGACTGGGCGAGGAGATCGACTGCGCGCTGAGTTTCGCCCTCATCCAGGTCGACGCCGATCCGAATCTGTGGCGTGAGCAACTCGATCTCTCGGCCGCCGCGCATCAGGCGGGCAGCCGGCTCTTCCCGCAAGTGGCGGCCCGTCCGTTCGGGATGCTGCTCGGCTTCCCGGGCCACCACGCCTTCACCCACCGGCCGACCTATCGCAAACTGAAGGCGCAGTGCAGCAGGGAGGAATTGGCTGCCCGGCTTGCCGAACCCGCTGTGCGCGCGGCGATCCTGGCCGAGGAGGATCTGCCACTGGATCCAAACGTGCTCTTCGACGGCATGTTCGCCTTCGCCCAGTACGCCACCGACCGCCTTTTCACACTCGGTGAGCCGCCCGATTACGAGCCCACCGATGACCGCACGGTGGCCGCCATCGCGCGGGAACGCGGTGAGGATCCGCTGACGACCATGTATGACCTCATGCTGGAGGCCGACGCCGGCGCCATGCTGATGGTTCCGTTGTTCAACTACGCCGAGCGCAATCATGACGCGATCCGGGAGATGATGACCCACCCGGCCGGCGTGCTCGGTCTGTCTGACGGCGGCGCGCACTGCAGCATGATCTGCGACGCGTCATATCCGACTTTCCTGCTGACGCACTGGGCCCGCGACCGGCGCCGCGGGGAGAAGCTGCCGCTGGAGTACGTGGTGCGTAAGCAATCCCATGACACCGCACAGCTTTTCGGCCTGTCCGATCGCGGCGTGATCGAAGTCGGCAAGAAAGCCGACATCAACGTCATCGACTTCGACGCGCTCACCCTGCACGCCCCTCGGATGGCTTACGACTTGCCGGCCGGTGGCCACCGCCTGGTCCAGGGTGCCTCCGGCTACACCGCGACGATCGTCAGCGGTGTGGTCACCCGTCGGGACGGGCTGGACACCGGTGCGCGACCGGGCCGCCTGGTCCGCGGGGCCCGCTGACCGATGGCCCGTTTCGACGGAGTCACCATGGTGGTGACCGGCGCCGCCTCCGGGATCGGGCTCGCCGCCGCCCGCCGGTTACTCGCGGACGGCGCGACGGTGATCGGCTGCGATCTGAGCCCGGCCGAGGAACTCGCGGGCACCGACGGGTTCAGTTTCGTCACCGCCGACGTGACCGACGAGGCCGCGGTGGCGCAGGTGTTCGACGCGGCACCGGGCCGTCTGGGCGGCGTGGTCCATTCGGCGGGCGTGGCCGGCGGGGGACCGGTCCACCTGCTCGACGCGCAGGAGTGGGCGCGGGTCGTCAATATCAACCTGACCGCCACCTTCCTGGTCGCCAAGGCGGCGGTCGCGCGGATGCTGGGACAGGAACGCATCGGCGGTGAACGCGGTTCGATCGTCACCTTGGCCAGTGTGGAGGGATTGGAGGGCACCGCCGGCGGCAGCGCCTACAACGCCGCCAAGGGCGGAGTGGTGCTGCTGACCAAGAACATCGCCGTCGATTACGGGCCCAGTGGAATCCGCTGCAACGCAATCTGTCCCGGATTCATCGAGACGCCGATGCTCGACCTGGTGCTGTCCGCACCGGAGATGGCCGAGGTCAAGGCCGGGGTGACACACGAACATGCGCTGCGCAGGCTGGGACGGCCTGAGGAGATCGCCGCGGTCGCGGCATTCCTGCTCTCCTCGGATGCCTCGTTCCTGACCGGCCAGGCAGTGGCGGTCGACGGGGGTTACACCGCCGGACGCGATCATGGGGTGACCGAGATGATGGGACTGGGAAGTTGAACAGTAGTGTGATCGAACAGGCCCGCGGAATGCGGACAGTGGTGGGCGCCGAGGCTGGGGAATCCGAACGGCAGCGGACCATGTCGCCGGCGATCGTGGATGCGTTGTGGTCCAGCGGTCTGATGACGGCCTTCAATCCCCGTGAGGCAGGCGGTTGCGAACCGCGCTTCGCCGAGATGATCGACACCTGGATCGAAATGGCTTGGCAGGACGGGTCGTTCGGCTGGATCGGTATCGCGAATTTCCCGTCGGCTTTCGCGGCGGCAAGTTATCTGCCGGAAGCCGGATTCGCCGAGGTGTTCACCGGCAACGACAACCGGGTCACCATGGGCGGACAGTTCGCACCGCTGGGGCAGGGTGTGATCGTCGACGGCGGCTACCGCCTGACCGGTGCGTGGAGCTTCGGATCCGGCACCGGTCATTCGCAATACGTGGCGGCCGGTTTCATGCCGATGCAGGACGGTATGCCCCTGATGATGGACAACGGCATGCCGGTCATGGCCGTGGCACTGCTCCCGCGCGATGAGGTGGAGTTCACCGACGGCTGGTTCGTCCAGGGTCTGAAAGGGACCGGCTCGTACGACTACAAAGTCACCGATGTGTTCGTGCCCGAGCATCGGACGTTCGAACTGTTCTCCCACGAACCGCTGCGGGGTTCCTCCCCGGCGGGCCGGATGGGCCTGATGGCGATCACCGCCGCCGGACATGCGGCCTGGGCGCTGGGGGTGTCCAAGAGCATGCTCGACGATGTGCAGGAACTGGCCGCCACCAAGTTCCGGATGAGCGATATGGCATCGCTGGCCAGTCGTCCCACCTTTCAGAAGGATCTGGCCCGGCACACCTCGGCGTGGCGGGCGGCGCGTCTGCTGCTACTCGACGTTTTCGGCGAGGCCGAGGCCGCAGCGGCCGGTGACGGACTGACTCCGACCCTGCGGGCGGACCTGCGGGCGGCGGCGGTGTACGCCACCGACGTGGCGCGGGAACTGGCCCAGTGGGCGCACCTGGCGGCCGGCACCTCGTCGATCAGGGAGGGCTCCCGGCTGGAACGGGCCTTCCGTGACATCTACACCGGCACCCAGCACGCGTTCATCAGTGAGAAGGTGGCGATGGACGCCGCGACGGTATGGCTGGGGTTGGTCGAGGACCAATTCTCGCTCTGACCGGATTCAGTGGAAGAAGTCGACCTTCCCGGTGTCGAGATCGTAGAAGGCGCCGGCGATTCTCAGCTTCCCGGCCGAGATCCGCTCGGCGAGCACCGGACTGGTGTGCAGCGCATCAGCGCTACGGCGCACCACCTCCTTGGCCGCGGCATTGATCACCGCGTCGCCGGTGATTCCCTGTGCCTCAACGGCTTTCACGGCGGGCAGGATCGGGTCGACCACCGCTCCGATGAGGCCCGGCGCCGCACTCTGCCCGGATCGGCTCGCCTTGACCGCGGCGGTGACGGCGCCGCACTTCGTGTGGCCCAGCACCACCAGCAGCGGAACCCCGAACTCCTCGACCCCGAACTCGAGTGATCCGATGGCCGCGGGGTCGGGAATCGCACCGGCGATGCGGGCGTCGAAGACGTCGCCGAGTCCGCGGTCGAAGACCAGTTCGGGCGGAACCCGGGAGTCGACACAGGCCAGGATCCCGACGAACGGCTTCTGGCCCTTCGAGACGGCCACCATGCGCGCCGCGGTGTTGTTGGTGTCGTTATGGCTCATCTCGACGAAGCGGGCGTTGCCGTCGGCGAGTTTGGCCAGCGCCTGATCGGGCGTCAGGTTCGCGGTGTCCTCGGTGAGGCCGTGTTCACCGTGCGCCGTCGTATCGCGCGAGCACCCGGTGAGGGTGAACGCTCCCAGACCGGCGAGTGCGGCGCCTTCAAAAAACCGGCGGCGGTTGGGTGTGGAAATCGGGTCCATCGGCAGAGTTTAATGACCGGGTGATCGGAGTCATCGGAGGCAGCGGTTTCTACACCTTCTTCGGCGACGACGCCCAGACCCACCGGATCTCGACACCGTACGGCGATCCGAGTGCCGCGGTCACCGTCGGCCGGGTCGGTGCGCACGAGGTGGCATTCCTGCCGCGGCACGGACTCAACCACGAGTTCTCGCCGCACACCGTTCCCTATCGCGCCAACATGTGGGCACTGCGGACCCTCGGGGTGTCGCGGGTGCTGGCGCCGTGTGCGGTCGGAAGCCTGACCGCCGATCTGCCGACCGGATCCATCGTGGTGCCCGATCAACTGGTGGACCGCACCCGCGACCGGGGCGACACCTACTTCGATTCCGGCGGTATCCACGTCGAGTTCGCCGACCCGTACTGCCCGGGCTTGCGTGCCAGTGCGGTTGGGCACCCCGACGTCGTCGACGGTGGCACGATGGTGGTGATCCAGGGCCCGCGGTTCTCCACCCGGGCCGAGAGCCAGTGGTTCGTCAGGCAGGGTTTCAGCCTGGTGAACATGACCGGCTATCCCGAAGCTGTGCTGGCCCGCGAGTTGGAGATGTGTTACGCAGCAGTCGCGTTGGTCACCGATCTGGACGCCGGTGTGGACGTCGGATCCGGGGTCCGGGCGGCCGATGTCTTCGCCGAGTTCGAACGCAACATGGTCCCGTTCAAGAAGCTGATCCACGACATGATCGACGGACTGGATTCCGAGCGGACCTGTTCGCACTGCCTGGCGCACGAGGGTGTGCAACTGCCCTTCGATCTGCCATGACGCGGGATCGGGTCGCGGCGGGGGCCGCGCTGCTGCTGGTGGTCCTCGCCTTCGTCGTGCCGCATCTGCACCTGGGCATCGTCACGCCACTGCTGAACGCTACCGCCGCCCAGATCCACGACTACGCCGAGACTGCACCGATCTTCGGATGGTGGAACGCCCACGTCGGCTGGGGGACGTTACCGGCCATCGCGATCGGCGCCGCCGCGGTGCGCTGGGGACCGGATCTGGCTCAGCGGCTGTCCTGGCGGGCGCTGACGGTCTCGGCGTGGGCCACATCGTGCGCATGGGCCTTCGCACTGGCGATGATCGACGGCTGGCAGCGCGGATTCGCCGGGCGTCTGACGGCCAAACACGAATACCTACGCCAGGTGCCGGGCATCACCGATATCCCGGAGGCGGTCCGGACCTTCGCCGGCAGGATCCTGGACTTCCAGCCGAACTCGTGGATCACCCACGTGTCCGGTCATCCGCCGGGCGCGCTGCTGACCTTCGTCTGGCTGGACCGGATCGGTCTGCACGGCGGGGCCTGGGCGGGCCTGTTGTGCCTGCTGGTCGGATCCAGTGCGGCCGCGGCGATTCTGCTCGCGGTGCGCGCGGTGGCGAGCGAGGCGACGGCCAGACTGGCCGCACCGTTCGTGGCGGTGGCCCCGACGGCGATCTGGATCGCGGTGTCGGCCGACGGTTACTACGCGGGCGTGGCGGCCTGGGGTATCGCACTGCTGGCACTGTCGGTTCGCAACACGGCACGCCGTCCATCGGTTGCCGCGGCCGGCGCGGGACTGCTGCTCGGCTGGGGAATTTTCCTCAACTACGGGCTGGTGCTGATGGCGCTGCCGGCACTGGCGGTCCTGTTCTGCGCGGTCGACCGGCGTACCGCGTTACGCAGACTCGGTATCGCGGTGGTGGCGGCACTGGCGGTGGTGGCGGTTTTCGCCGTCGCCGGCTTCTGGTGGTTCGACGGCTATCAGCTTGTCCAGCAACGCTATTGGCAGGGGATCGCCAACGTCCGGCCGTTCCAGTACTGGGGCTGGGCCAACTTCGCCTCCGTCGTCTGCGCGATCGGCCTGGGCAGCGCGGCCGGGGTGGCGCGCGCCTTCGATCGTGAGGCAGTCAGGTCACGCAACGGCCTGGTGCTGCTGGTGCTGGGCGCGCTGGCGGCGATCGTGATGGCGGACCTGTCCATGCTGTCCAAGGCGGAGACCGAACGGATCTGGTTGCCGTTCGAGGTGTGGCTGACTGCGGCCCCCGCGCTGCTTCCGGTGCGCTCGCACCGGTGGTGGCTCGGTGCGAACGTCATCGGTGCGCTACTGCTGAACACCTTTATTCTGACGAACTGGTAGCAGGTGCTTGCCGACCAGGATGAGAGCGGCCGCACCCCAGACGATCGCCAGCGAGACCCACAGTCCCCAGTGGTAGTCGCGGTCGAGTGCCGACGGGGTGTCGAGCTGGCGGCCGGGCTTGTTGTACACCGGGATCGCGAGCAGCACCAGCACCGCACTGCACAGTGACGCGACCATCAGCGGTGACCACCAGGACCGCGGCAGGATGCGTTTTCCGGCGAAGCCCAGTGCGACGCAGAGCGGGGCGAACACCGCATCGTGCAGCAGCACACCGACTCCCGCCCAGAGGGCGATGCGGATCAGGATCTTCGTCGGGTTGTCCAGCAGCAGCACCGCGCCGTAGGCGCCAACAGCGATACCGGCGACCATCAGGAATGCTCGGATCGCGGTCATTTACCCACCACCTCGATCCGTGAGATCCACTTGGTCTGCAGCACACCGGGACGGGTCGGTGCGATGAGCCGCGCGGGGTAGCCGTGGTCGAGGTTGAGGGTCTCACCGTTGAGCTTCAAGGCGATCAACGTCTGGGAGTCCCGCGCGTGCCGAGCAGGCAGGGTCGTCCGCGAATAGGGTCCGGGCGGCTCCAGCGAGATCATCCGCACATCCGAATCCGGTGAACCGCCCACCGATTGGAGCAGTGTCGACAGCACGACACCGGACCAGTCGGCCATCTCGCTCCAGCCTTCGACGCAGGCGATCGGCAGCCGGCAGTCGGTCTGCGGCATGGCCGCCAGATCGGCGAGGGTGAACGATTTCACGTTGGCGCCGTTGGCCACCGTGAGCCGGTAGTCGGGGGACTGGGCGCTGCGCAACACTCCTGCTGCCAGGGCGGTCCGGTTCACCGGCAGGCCCTGGGGTCCGTCACCGGATCGCGGCGCCAGCACCGAGGCCTTGCGGAGCCAGGGGATGGTCTGCCCGGCGGTGACCAGGGTGGCGACCCCGGCGGCCAGCCAGGTGCCGGCCAGCACGGTGCGACGGGTCGGACCCTGACGCAGTTCCCCGGTGGGGATGTCGTCGAGTGGTTCGCCGAGTGCGCGACGGATGATCGGCAGCTTGACCCCGATGTGGACCAGCAGCGCACCGGCGGCCACATAAGCCATCGCGTAGTGGTTGGTGGTGAAGAAGAACCCGAACGCGTACCACTTGGCGATGTTCATCAGCCCGGTGGAGAACTGGAACAGCATCGAGGCCATCAGCACCAGAATCGACGCGCGTTCGAGTTGCTTGGTCAGTCCGCCGATGATCGGCTTCTCGAACAGCTTGGGGTAGACCGACCATAGCTTGACCACCAGCAGGGGGATCGCGGCGATACCGGAGATCACGTGCAGACCCTGGGTGGCCCGGTAGAGCCAGATCGGGCGGGTCGGCCAGTAGAACCACGGCTGCGGGTTCTGGATGAAATGGCTGATGAAACCGGTGACGAAGCAGATGGTGATCGCCACCCCGAGAGCCAGTCCGACTCTGGTGGTGATCGCCGTGCCGCGTAACGTCTCAGTCTTGGTCCCGGTCTTGCTCGCGGTTGTCATCACTCAGATCCCTTCTGTGGCAAGGGCGAAACGGCTTGACGGACGGCAGGCGGCCCGGACGACCGCGACATCGCCGAGGGTGTCGACGTCGGCCAGTTCCTCGGCGATGACGACGTCCACACCGGATCGCCGCAGTGCTGCCGTGGTGAGCGCGCCGGTGTCGGGCTGGGACATCGGCACCCCGGTGAGGCATCCGGCCAGTGCGGCCTCGAACACCCCGAGTGACCACCATCCGCCGTC
>JAPOKC010000049.1 GCA_029977845.1 Mycobacteriaceae bacterium
CGACGGCAAGCGGGTTCCCGTCGTCGGCCATCACACCCCCGGTGACACCGATACCCGGGTGGAGATCGTGCTGGACCGCACCCCGCTGTATGCCGAAGCCGGTGGTCAGATCGCCGACGCGGGATGGATCACCGGCACCGGTGGCAGCGGGTCGGCCAAGGCCGCGGTCACCGATGTGCAGAAGATCGCCAAGACGCTGTGGGTGCACCGGGTCAACGTCGAGTCCGGTGAGTTCGTCGAGGGCGACACCATCGTCGCCGCGGTGGATCCGCAGTGGCGCCGCGGCGCGACCCAGGGGCACTCCGGCACCCACATGGTGCATGCCGCATTGCGACAGGTGCTGGGCCCCACGGCCGTTCAGGCCGGATCGCTCAATCGTCCGGGGTATCTGCGGTTCGACTTCAACTCACAGAGTGCGCTGAGTGAGGAGCAGCGCAATCAGGTCGAGGAAGTCGCCAATGAGGCGGTGCAGGCCGACTACGCGGTCAACACGTTCCTGAGCCCGCTGGAGAAGGCCAAGGCCATGGGCGCCATGGCGATGTTCGGCGAGCAGTACCCCGACGAAGTGCGGGTGGTGGAGATCGGCGGCCCGTTCTCGCTGGAGCTGTGCGGCGGCACGCATGTGCACAACTCCGCACAGATCGGTCCGATCACGATCCTCGGTGAATCCTCGATCGGTTCCGGTGTGCGCCGCGTCGAGGCCTACGTAGGACTGGACTCGTTCCGGCACCTGGCCAAGGAACGCGCTCTGATGGCCGGGCTCGCCTCGTCGCTGAAGGTGCCTTCCGATGAGGTTCCGGCCCGGGTTGCCACCCTGGTGGACAAGCTCAAGGCGGCCGAGAAGGAACTCGAGAAGGTGCGCCTGGCCACGGCGCGGGCGGGTGCAGCCGATGCGGTCGGCGCCGCCGAACAGGTCGGCAAGGTCCGCCTGGTCGCCCAGCGGATGCCGACCGGCATGGCGGCCGGTGACCTGCGCTCGCTGGTCGGTGACATCAAGTCCCGGCTGGGCGCCGATCCGGGTGTCGTCGTGCTGATCGCCGAGGCCGACGCCGACACCGTGCCGTTCGTTGTCGCTGCGAATCAGGCCGCGCAGGACGCCGGCATCCGGGCCAACGATCTGGTGGCCTCCGTCGCTGCGGCCGTCGGCGGTCGCGGTGGCGGTAAGGCCGATCTGGCGCAGGGCTCCGGAAAGGACCCCGCCGGTATCGAGGCCGCGCTGGCGGCGGTTCGCGCGGAACTGGCCCGCGGCTGAGCAGTCCGGTGCCCGCCCAGAACCGCACGCCGGACCGTCCGGGTCCCGACGACCCTGGCAGGGGCCGGCGGCTCGGCGTCGATGTCGGGACCGTCCGGATCGGCGTGGCCGTCAGCGACCCGGACGGGATTCTGGCCACGCCGGTGGAGACGGTCCGCCGCGAGCGGGGCAGCGGGCATCTGCGCCGGCTTGCCGCCCTGGTCGACGAGATGCAGGTGGTCGAGGTCGTGGTCGGGCTGCCGCGAACCCTTGCCGACCGGGCCGGAGCCTCTGCGGATGACGCCGTCGAGGTGGCCGACCAGCTTGCCGGACGGATTTCGCCGGTCCCGGTGCGGCTGGCCGACGAGCGGTTGACTACCGTCAGCGCGACGCGTTCGCTGCGGGAGGCAGGGGTGCGCGCGAAGGACCAACGGGGAAAGATCGACCAGGCTGCCGCTGTGGCGATCCTGCAGGGCTGGCTTGATCAACGTCGCGCCGCGGCGCCGGAACGGTAAGAGAAGGCATGACTCACTCCGACGAACACCCCGAGCGCGCGAAGCCCGAGGCTGTCGGCGTTGCCGGCCCGCGCGCATCGGCCCGTCGGGCCAGGGACAGGGGCCGCCGCCGGCTGTATGCGTTGATCGGCTTGATCGCGGTGCTGGCCGTCGCGCTGTTGCTCGGCCCGAAGCTGTTCGGCTCGAAGCTGCCCGCCGACTTCACCGGAGACGGCAGCGAGGACGTTCTCGTCGAGGTCCACCCCGGCGATTCGGGATCGGTCATCGCCGCCAACCTCGTCGACAAGGGGGTCATCGCCGGCGTGGATCCGTTCATGGACGCGGCCAAGGGCAACGCGGCGATGGCAGCCATTCAGCCCGGCTACTACAAGCTGCGCACCAAGGTCTCCGGCGCGGCGGCGGTGGCCAAGCTGACCGACCCGGCGGCCCGGGTGGGCAAACTGACCATCCCGGAGGGCAAGCAGCTCGACGACCATGAGGTGATCGGCAACGGCTCGGTCAACCCCGGCATCTTCAGCCTCATCGCCCAAGCGAGTTGCGTCGAGCTCAACGGTTCCAAGAAGTGCGTGTCGGCCAAGGACCTCAAGGCGGCCGCCGAAGACGGTCCGCTGTCCTCGCTCAACGTGCCGGACTGGGCGCTCAAGGGCGCCGGGGTGATGGGGCAGAGCCACCGCCGGCTCGAGGGCCTGATCGCCGCGGGCACCTGGAACGTCGACCCGTTCGCCCCCCCGAAACAGATCCTGGCGACCCTGGTCGCTGAGAGCAACGAGCAGTACCTCGAGGGCGGCCTCCTCGATGCCGCCAAGGGACTCAACCTCTCGCCGTACGAGGTGCTCATCGTCGGCTCGCTGGTGCAGAAGGAAGCCCAACCGGCCGACTTCGCCAAGGTGGCACGGGTGATCTACAACCGGTTGGCAAGCCGGTATGACCGCCTCGAATTCGACTCCACGGTGAACTACCCGCTGGATCGCCGGGAACTGGCCACCACTGACACCGACCGGCACACCGAGACGCCGTGGAACACCTACGCCAAATCGGGTCTGCCGGCCACCCCGATCTGCTCGCCGGGGGCCGACGCACTGGCTGCCGCCGAACAACCGGAGCCGGGCGACTGGCTGTACTTCGTGACCGTCGACGCCAACGGCACGACGCTGTTCACCAGCGACTACCAGCAACACCTGGCGAACCGCGAGAAGGCATTGAACAGCGGCATCCTCAATTCGGGTCGCTGACTCGTGGCGGCTCGCAAGGCGGCTGTGCTGGGTTCACCTGTCGAGCACTCCCGCTCACCGCAACTGCATCTGGCCGCCTACCGCGCGCTCGGCCTTGATGACTGGACCTATGAACGTATCGAGTGCACTGCTGACGAATTGCCAAGTCTGGTAAAGGGTTTCGGTCCCGAATGGGTCGGGGTTTCGGTGACCATGCCCGGTAAGTTCGCCGCACTCCAGGTTGCTGACGACTGCACCGAACGCGCCGAGCTGGTCGGTTCGGCCAACACCCTGGTGCGCACCGCCGCCGGCTGGCGCGCCGACAACACCGATATCGACGGCGTGGCAGGTGCGCTGGGCAACCGGCGCATCGCGCGGGCGATCGTCCTGGGATCGGGGGGTACGGCGCCGGCGGCGGTCGTCGCACTTGCCGGCCTGGGTGCTGCCGAGATCACGGTGGTCGCACGCGATCCGCAGAAGGCCGCCCGCTTGGTCGCACTGGGGCCGGCTCTCGGTGTGCGGATCACCGCCCACAACTTCACCGACCCCGCCCTCGCCGAGGCCGTCGGCGATGCCGACGTGCTCGTCAGCACCATCCCTGCAGACGTGGCCGCCGGTCACGCATCGATGTTCGCCGGCATCCCGGTTCTGCTCGACGCCATCTACGACCCGTGGCCGACACCGCTGGCCCGGACGGTCTCGGCGGCGGGCGGTGAGGTCATCAGCGGTCTGCAGATGCTGTTGAACCAGGCGTTCGGTCAGGTCGAACAATTCACAGGCCGGCCCGCTCCGCGTAACGAGATGGCGGCCGCCCTGGGTTAGCGTCCCGGCGTGAGCGTCCTCGTGGTGCCGATACTGGCCTGGACGCTGGCCCTGTGTGCGTTCGACGTCCGGCAACGGCGGCTGCCCAACTTCCTGACGTTGCCCGGCGCGGTGACGATTCTCGTCGGTGCGGCGGTCTGCGGACGGGGACTGCCCGCGCTGGCGGGCGCCGGGGCGCTGGCCACTGTCTACCTGGTTGTGCACCTGGTGGCCCCGGCGGCGATGGGCGCCGGCGACGTGAAACTCGCGGTGGGTCTCGGCGCGCTGACCGGCGCCTTCGGGGCCGATGTGTGGGCGCTGGCCGCCATGGCGGCCCCGCCGCTCACCGCGATGATCGGTCTGGCCGGCCGGCGGGGCGGCCCGGTACCGCACGGTCCGGCGATGTGCGTGGCCAGTCTGGCGGCGGTGGCGTTGGTGATCTTCTAGCGCCGCATGGGAAGATTGTGACGTGTTGCGATGGACGACAGCCGGTGAATCTCACGGCCCCGCGCTGGTAGCGATGGTCGAGGGCATGGTGGCCGGTGTCCAGGTCACCACCGCCGACATCGGTGAGCAACTCGCCCGGCGGCGGTTGGGGTACGGCCGCGGCGCCCGGATGAAGTTCGAGCAGGACCAGGTCACCGTGCTGGCCGGGGTCCGGCACGGCAGCACCCTGGGCGGCCCCATCGCCATCGAGATCGGCAACACCGAATGGCCCAAGTGGGAGACGGTGATGGCCGCCGACCCGGTCGAGGAGAGTGAACTCGACACCGCCCGCAATGAGCCGCTGACCCGGCCGCGCCCCGGGCATGCCGATTACGCGGGCATGCTCAAGTACGGTTTCGACGATGCGCGCCCGGTGCTGGAGCGCGCCAGCGCCCGCGAGACGGCAGCCCGCGTCGCGGCGGCGACCGTCGCACGCGCGTTCCTCAAGCAGGCACTCGGGGTCGAGGTGGTGTCCCACATCATCTCCATCGGCGCATCGGCGCCCTACGACGGGCCGCCGCCGACGGCCGCCGATATCGCGCGTGTCGACGACAGCCCGGTGCGGGCATTCGACCCCGCCGCGGAGGCAGCGATGATCGCTGAGATCGAGGACGCCAAGAAGGACGGCGACACCCTCGGAGGTGTGATCGAGGTCGTCGCACACGGACTGCCGGTAGGCCTCGGTTCGTTCACCAGCGGGGAGGACCGGCTCGACAGTCAACTGGCCGGCGCCCTGATGGGCATCCAGGCGATGAAGGGCGTGGAGATCGGCGACGGCTTCGAGACCGCGCGCCGCCGCGGCAGCGGCGCCCACGACGAGATCTACCCGGGTCCCGACGGTGTGGTGCGTTCCACCAACCGGGCCGGCGGGCTTGAGGGCGGTATGACCAACGGTCTGCCGCTGCGGGTGCGGGTGGCGATGAAGCCGATCTCGACGGTGCCCCGTGCGCTGGCCACCGTCGATCTGGCCACCGGGCAGGAGGCCGTCGCGATCCACCAGCGTTCCGATGTGTGCGCGGTGCCGGCCGCCGGAGTGGTGGCCGAGGCGATGGTGGCTCTGGTGCTCGCGCGCGCCGCGCTGAAGAAGTTCGGCGGCGACTCGCTGACCGAGACCCGTCGCAATATCGACGGATACCTGCGCGCGGTGGCCGAGCGCGCGACGGTCGCGGGCGAGTCCGCGGTACGGCTGTCGGGGTAGACGAGATGGCGCCGAAGGCCGTGCTGATCGGACTGCCGGGATCCGGGAAATCCACCATCGGGCGGCGTCTGGCCAAGGCGATGGGGCTGACTCTGCTGGACACCGACGCGGTGATCGAGCAGCGAACCGGGCGCACCATCGCCGACATCTTCACCACCGACGGCGAACCGGGATTCCGCCGGATCGAGGAGGAGGTGATCCGGGAGGCCCTGGAAACCCATGACGGAATCCTGTCCTTGGGCGGCGGCGCGGTGACGACCGCCGGAGTCCGCGAGGCGTTGTCCGGGCACACCGTGGTCTACCTGGAAATCAGTGCCGCAGAAGGGGTTCGGCGCACCAGCGGCAGCACGATCCGGCCGCTTCTGGCCGGCCCTGATCGGGCTGAGAAGTACCGCGCGCTGATGACCGACCGCATTCCGCTCTACCGCCGTGTCGCCACGATCCGGGTCAACACCAACCGGCGAAACCCCGGTGCGGTCGTCCGTTACATCGCCTCCCGACTGGAGAACCCCGATCAGCGCCGGCGCCGGCCACCGTGGCGGCGCCCGGCCGCGAGCGCACCCGCGCCGGAAACCGCGAGCGCGCCGCAGAGTCCGGCCGTGCGGGAAACGGCCGGGGAGGAATCGGGTCCGGTCACGCCCGCCACCCTCGCCCGCCGGGCCGGAGTCCGTAAGTGAACACCGAACTGGTCACGATCGAGGTCGCGGTCGATCCGCCCTATCCCGTCATCATCGGCAACGATCTGCTGAGCGAACTGGACGCGCTGCTCGGCTCGAGGCACCGGGTCGCCATTCTTCATCAGCCGATTCTGGCCAGTGTCGCCGACGCTATCCGTAACCAGTTGGCGGACAGGGGAGTTGACGCACACCGCATCGAACTGCCGGACGCCGAGGCGGGTAAGGACCTGCCCGTGGTGGCGTTCATCTGGGAGGTGCTCGGCCGGATCGGCATCGACCGCAAGGACGCCATCGTCAGCCTCGGCGGCGGGGCTGCGACCGATGTCGCCGGGTTCGCCGCAGCCACCTGGTTGCGCGGTGTGGACATCGTGCACGTGCCCACGACACTGCTGGCGATGGTGGACGCCGCGGTGGGCGGCAAGACCGGTATCAACACCGAGGCCGGCAAGAACCTTGTCGGAGCGTTCCATCAGCCGACCGCCGTGCTGGTCGACCTGAAGATGCTCGACACCCTGCCGGTCAACGAACTGGTCGCCGGGATGGCCGAGATCGTCAAGGCCGGATTCATCGCCGACCCGGTGATCCTCGACCTCATCGAGGCCGACCCGCAGGCCGCCGTCGATCCGTCCGGCGACGTGCTGCCCGAGCTCATCCGGCGCGCCATCGTGGTCAAGGCGGCCGTCGTCGGCGCCGACGAGAAGGAGTCGGAGCTGCGCGAGATCCTCAACTACGGGCACACCCTGGCCCATGCCATCGAACGCCGGGAGCGTTACCAGTGGCGGCACGGCGCCGCGGTGTCGGTGGGCCTGGTGTTCGCGGCGGAGTTGGCACGGCTCGCGGGCCGGCTCGACGACGCCACCGCCCGGCGGCATCGGGACGTGCTGACCGCACTGGGCCTCCCGGTCACCTACGACGGCGGTGCGCTGCCCGAGCTGCTGGAGTCGATGGCCGGCGACAAGAAGACCCGGTCTGGGGTGCTGCGATTCGTGGTGCTCGACGGCCTGGCCAAACCAGGCCGACTGGAGGGTCCGGATCCGGCCCTGCTGGCGGCCGCCTACGCGGAGGTGTCCGAGTCATGACGACGGTGCTGGTACTCAACGGACCCAACCTCGGCCGGCTGGGCCGGCGCGAGCCGGAGCTCTACGGCAACACCACCCACGAGGATCTGGTGGCGATCATCGAGGCGCACGCCGCCGAGCTCGGTATCACCGCGGTGGTCCGGCAGAGCGACAGCGAGGAGCAGCTGCTCGGCTGGGTGCACGCCGCGGCCGACGCCGGTGATCCGGTGATCCTCAACGCCGGGGCGCTGACCCACACCTCGATCGCGTTACGAGACGCCTGCGCGGAACTGCGGGCGCCGCTGATCGAGGTGCACATCTCGAATGTCCATGCCCGAGAAGACTTTCGCCATCACTCATACATCAGTGGTGTTGCCACCGGAGTGATCGTCGGACTCGGTGTGCAGGGTTATCTGCTCGCGCTGCGCTATCTCGCCGGAGCGAGCTAGCAAGCGGGCTAGGACGGGTTCTGGACCGCCTCGAACACATCGGACTCCGTACCGTCCTCGGAGATCCGGCGACGCGGCTCGTCGACCCGGTTGCGGTCGACCTTCAACCGGCCCAGCGTCACGGCGAACATCGCCGGCAGGAACACCAGCAGCGCGGTGAAGGCCGCGAAGGCAGTGACCTCGGCGAAGAGCCCCTCGGCGTAGATGCCCTTGTAGAACAGCGAGATCAGCCAGGCCACCGCGCCGCCGAGCACACCGGCCAGCAGGCCGGCCAGCAGCCAGCGCATCGCCAGGTCGCGGCGACGGTCGGGATCGGCGTTCTCCTGGGCGTCCTCGGTGCCGTCACGGAAGCCCCAGACCGCCGCCAGGGCGCCCAGCACCACGACCAGCGCGAGGCTGATCAGGCCCGCGCTGGTGGGGAAGGCGTTGATCAGCGCCCCCTGAATAAGTCTGAGCAGCACCATTCCGCCAGCGAAGGCCAGTCCGCGCGGTAACCAGGATCCCATGGGCATGCAGCCTAGCGAGTACCGTCAACCCGCGTGACACATTCCGAACGGCGGGCGCGGCTGGCCGTCGCATTGGCGGCCCGTGGTGTCGACGCGCTGGTGGTCAGTGATCTGATCAATGTGCGTTATCTGTCGGGTTTCACCGGGTCCAATGCGGCGTTGCTGGTGTTCGCCGCCGGAACCGGTGCGGTCCCGGGGGTATTGGCCACCGACGGGCGATACCGCACGCAGGCCGCCCGGCAGGCCCCTGACCTGGACCTGATGATCGAGCGGGCCTGTGCTCCGCATCTGGTCGGACAGGCCCTGGCCGCCGGCGCGGCCCGGATCGGGTTCGAGAGCCACGTGGTCACCGTTGACGGTTTCGACGCCCTGTCCAAGCGGGTCGCCGGCCATCCGGGGGCGACGCTGGTCCGGGCCGCCGGAGCGGTCGAGAGGCTCCGCGAGGTGAAGGACGCCGGCGAGGTGGCACTGCTGAGGCTGGCCTGCGAGGCCGCCGACGCCGCACTGGGGGCGTTGATCGAGAGCGGCGGCCTGCGGCCGGGACGGACCGAACGGGCGGTCGCGCGCGAACTGGAGTCCCTGATGCTCGACCACGGCGCGGACTTCCGGGCCTTCGAGACGATCGTCGCGACCGGGGCCAACTCGGCGGTGCCGCACCACCGGCCCACCGATGCAGAACTGCGGGCCGGAGACTTCGTCAAGATCGACTTCGGGGCGCTCGTCGGCGGATACCACTCCGATATGACCCGCACGTTCGTGCTGGGGACCGCGTCGGACTGGCAACGGGAGATCTACGACCTGGTCGCCGAAGCGCAGCGGGCCGGACGCGCCGCACTGTCAGAGGGGGCCGAACTGCGTGCGGTGGATGCGGCCGCCCGCGAGGTCATCACCGAAGCAGGCCACGGTGATCACTTCGGACACGGACTGGGGCATGGAGTCGGGCTGCAGATCCACGAGGCGCCCGGCATCGGTGCGGCGGCCGCCGGAACGTTGTGCGCCGGATCGGCGGTGACGGTCGAGCCGGGGGTCTATCTGCCCGGCCGGGGCGGAGTTCGTATCGAGGACACCCTGCTGGTGACCGATCGGGGCCCGGAATTGCTGACCCGCTTCCCGCGGGAACTCGCTGAGCTGTCCTGATGAGAGGGGGTCTTGTTGTGCGGGAATTCTTTTCGCGGCGCGGCAAGCTGATCGCGTTGGTGGTGGGCTTCCTCTTCTCCACGGTTGGCGCGCTGTGGGCACTGCTGGTGACGGATCGCCTCGACATACAGATCCAGAAGATCAATGAACAGAAGTCTGCGACCGCCGGACAGATCACCGCCCTCAACCGCTTCGCGTCGGAGTACTTCATCGCCAATCAGCAGGGCGATCTCATCTACATGCTCAAGGTCCAACCCGATGTGAATCAGGATCTGGCGACACGGATCTATCTGGGCAACCTCAGTGACCGGCGCACACCCGTCAAGAACATGATCGCCGAGTTGGGGCTGGAGAACCAGCTCGACGCCGACGCCACCTATGCGGCCTACAGGAAACTCTCCGACGACCTCAACGACGACCCGAACAACGAGGAGAAGTACTGGGACGTCAAGCTCTTCGAGAAGAAACTGATCACCCAGGGCCAGGATCGTGCGCTGAAGCTGGTGGATGTCAACGACGGACTGGATCGGGACCTCCGGGCCAAACAGTCGACCCAGTCGCTCAACCACATCATGGCCGTGTTGACCGCGATCATGGGCAGTGCGGTGCTGGTAGCGGCCAACGTCATCGCGGAGAGGACCGGCGACGCGGAGCCGTCCCGACCGCGTGGGTAAACTCCGCACAGCGATCCACCCCGAAATTTAGGAGAATCACGACCGTGGCGACCACCGCCGACTTCAAGAACGGCCTCGTGCTCAACATCGACGGCCAGCTGTGGACCATCACCGAGTTCCAGCATGTCAAGCCCGGTAAGGGCCCCGCGTTCGTTCGGACCAAGCTCAAGAACGTGCTCTCCGGCAAGGTCGTCGACAAGACCTACAACGCCGGTGTCAAGGTGGAGACCGCCACCGTCGACCGCCGCGACGCGACCTACCTCTACCGCGACGGGTCGGACTTCGTCTTCATGGACTCCGAGGACTACGAGCAGCACCCGCTGCCGGAGTCGCTGGTCGGCGGGGCGGCGAACTTCCTGTTGGAGAGCATGCCGGTCCAGATCGCCTTCAACGAGGGTGCGCCGCTGTACCTGGAGTTGCCGGTGACCGTCGAACTCGAGGTCAGCCACACCGAACCCGGTCTGCAGGGTGACCGCTCGAGTGCCGGAACCAAGCCGGCGACGATGGAGACGGGCGCGGAGATCCAGGTCCCGCTGTTCATCAACACCGGTGACAAGCTCAAGGTGGACACCCGCGACGGCAGCTACGTCGGCCGCGTCAACTAGATGGCCGACCGCAAGCCGGAGAAGGGTAGGCATCAGGCCCGCAAGCGGGCCGTGGAACTGCTCTTCGAGGCGGAGGCGCGCGGATTGTCCGCGGCCGAGGTCGCTGATTCGCATATCGCACTTGCCGAGGCGAATGACGAAGTGGCGCAGCTGAATCCGTACACCGTGACGGTGGCTCGGGGTGTCAGTGAGCACGCCGCGCACATCGACGAGCTGATCACCTCGCATCTGCAGGGCTGGGCCCTGGACCGGCTGCCCGCGGTCGACCGCGCCGTGCTGCGGGTCGCGGTGTGGGAACTGCTGTACGCCGATGATGTGCCGGAACCCGTCGCGGTCGACGAGGCGGTCGAACTGGCCAAAAAGCTGTCCACCGACGAATCCCCGGGCTTCGTCAACGGGGTGCTCGGCCAGGTGATGCTGGTGACCCCTCAGATCCGGGCTGCCGCGGAGGCGGTGCGCGAGCATGGACGCTGAGGATCATTTCGGGGCGCTGGCCTCGGTGTGGGACGCGCAGGCCGAGGCGATGAACGCGGCCATGGGCGCACACGCCGACGCCGCCCGCCGGGCTCTGGCAGCCGCGTCCGGCGAGAACATCGCCGACCTGGGTTGCGGCCCGGGTCTCTCGGCGGTCGCGCTGGGCGCCGAGGTCGGCCCGACGGGGTGGATCGCCGCGATCGACATCGTGCCGCAGATGGCCCAGGCCGCCGGCCGGCGGATGGCCACGGCCGGGGTGCCTGGCACCTCGGCGGCCGCCGACGTGGCGACCGCCGACCTCCCCTCGTTCGGCGCCGAGGGACGTCCCTTCGATGCGGTGCACTCGCGCTTCGGCCTGATGTTCTTCCCACAACCGGGACCGGCGTTTGCCAATATCGCCTCGGCAATGCGCCCGGGCGCGCGGCTGGCCGCCTCGGTCTGGCAGCCCATCGACCGCAACCCATGGATGGCGTTGACGACCGTGACCGCGATGGGTGTGCTCGGTATCACGCCACAGCCCTCGCACCCCGGCGGCCCGGGTCCGTTCTCGCTGGGCGACCCGGATTCCACCGCGCGACTGTTCAGCGAGGCCGGGTTCGCCGATGTCCGATTCGATGCGATCGAGGCGCCGTTCGTCTTCGAGGGCGACGGGTTCGCCGCCGCCGAACGGATTCTGGGCGCCGGTCCGGTCGGGGGAGCTTTCCTGGCGGCCGACGCGAACCGCCGCCGCGAGGTGGTCGAGGCCGTCGTCGGCGCACTCGCCGATCACCGAAGCGCACAGGGATACGCCGTTCCCGCGGCGTCCTGGTGCATCACCGCTTGGCGCGGCTGATCAGGATTCGGGTTACAACCCCAGCGCCGAATAGGTGCGGCGGACGAATTTCGGTTGTGTCGACTGCAGTTTGGCCAGATCGGTGTTGCCCGACACCGCCGCAGCCGGCGCAGTGAAGTCCGGGTAGTTCTGGATCAGGTAGATCAGGATCAGATCGTTGGCGGGGTCGGCCTGCCACCAGGTCCCGTACGCGCCGGGCCAGCTGAAGGTGCCGGTGCCGCCGGGCCCGAACAACTGGGCCGAGCGTGACGGGTCGGTCACCACCGACAGGTTCAGCCCGAAACCGCGGCCGATCCAGAACGGCATCCCGAGGAACGGGTGGCGCTTCTGCTCCTCGGTCAACTGGTCGGTGCGCATGGACCGCACCGATTCCTCGGAAAGCACCCGCACCCCGTCGACCGTTCCGCCCTCGAGCAACATGCGGGCGAAAGTCAGGTAGTCATCGGCGGTGGACACCAGGCTGGCCCCGCCCTGACAGAATTTCGGCTCCTGCACCGGAATCGGTCCCATCACGTCGTGCTGCAGGGCGCTGTTCTGGTCGAGCCGGTACATGGTCGCCGCCCGATTGCGCTTGTCCGGGGAGATGAAGAAGCCGGTGTCGGTCATGCCCAACGGGGCCAGGATCCGTTCGGTGAGCACCGCCTGCAGGGACTTTCCCTCGATGCGGGACAACAGGATCCCCAGTACCTCAGTGGCGTGGCTGTAGGTCAACCGGTCACCGGGCTGGTGCACCAGGGGAAGGGCGGCGACCTCCGCCAGCCACTGGTCCTGGTCTTGGCGCAGGGAGACCTGGGAGTAAGCGCGGCCGATGGGACCGCCGACGGAGAATGCGTAGGCCATACCGCTGCGGTGGGTCATCAGATCGTCAACCGTGATCGGTCGGCGGGCCGGCACGCAGGTGTCCAGCGGACCCGCGGGATCGGCCAGCACCCGCATGTTCGTGAACTCGGGCAGCCACCGCGTGACCGGATCGGACAGCGCGAGCTTGCCCTGCTCGACGAGTGCCATCGCTGCGGCCACCGTCACCGGTTTGGTCATCGAGGCGATCCGGAAGATGGTGTCGCGCCGCATCGGAAGTTTGGCCTCGACGTCGCGCTGACCGATCTCGTTGACCTGAAGGACGTCCCCGCGATGCCACACCAGTGTCACGGCGCCGGCGAGCAGCCCTGATTCGACTGCCTGGGTGATTGATGAGTGGTTGTCGTCCAGACTCACCGGGCGAAGTCTACGCACCCTGCCCGCGGGTGTTAGGCTGCTGGCGAAGACATCCTTTAACGATCCGTCCCGAGAGGCGGAGAAGGAGGTCCGGGTAGCTCTTGGGCGCCACCGACCGTGAACTCATGTCCGATGCGGACGTCGGTAGAACCGTTTCCCGCATCGCCCACCAGATCATCGAGAAGACCGCACTCGACGGTGCGGACGCTCCACGGGTGGTGCTGCTGGGTATCCCGACTCGCGGGGTGACGCTGGCCGGCAGGCTGGCCGCCAAGATCCATGAGTTCGCCGGGGTCACCGTCGCGCACGGCGGTCTGGACATCACGCTCTACCGGGATGACCTGGACTTCAAGCCTCCGCGCGCGCTGGAGGAGACCTCGATCCCGCTCGGCGGTGTCGACGGGGCGCTGGTGATCCTGGTCGACGACGTGCTCTACACCGGCCGCTCGGTCCGCTCCGCACTGGATGCGCTGCGCGATATCGGCCGGCCCAAGGCGGTGCAACTGGCGGTGCTCGTCGACCGCGGCCACCGCGAGCTACCGCTGCGAGCCGACTATGTCGGCAAGAACGTGCCCACCTCGCGTAGTGAGAATGTCAAGGTACGCCTTGCGGAGGACGACGGGGTGGAGGGCATCTGGATCGCGCCCGAGGGAGGTCCCGCCAGATGACGACGAGGCATCTGCTGTCGGCCGCCGAGCTGAGCCGCGATGAGGCCGTCGCGATCCTCGACAACGCCGACCGGTTCCGGCAGGCCCTGCTGGGCCGCGAGATCAAGAAGTTGCCGACCCTGCGCGGCCGGACCATCATCACGATGTTCTACGAGAACTCCACTCGGACCCGGGTGTCGTTCGAGGTGGCCGGCAAGTGGATGAGCGCAGATGTGATCAATGTCAGCGCCTCGGGATCCTCGGCGGCCAAGGGTGAGTCGCTGCGCGACACCGCGCTGACCCTGCGGGCCGCCGGCGCGGACATGCTGATCATCCGACACCCGGCATCCGGTGCGGCCCAGCAGCTGGCCGAGTGGACGGTTGGCGACGACGGGGACGGGCCCTGCGTGGTGAATGCCGGTGACGGCACCCACGAGCACCCCACCCAGGCGCTGCTCGACGCGCTGACCATCCGGCAGCGCCTCGGCGAGATCGAGGGGCGCCGGGTGGTGATCGTCGGAGACATCCTGCACAGCCGGGTGGCCCGCTCGAACGTCGCGCTGCTCAACACCCTGGGCGCTGAGGTGGTGCTGGTCGCCCCGCCGACCCTGCTGCCGACGGCGGTGGACGAGTGGGGGCACGCGACGATCTCGCACGACCTCGACGCCGAACTGGCGGCCGCTGACGCGGTGATGATGCTGCGGGTGCAGGCCGAGCGGATGAACGGCGGGTTCTTCCCGTCCGAGCGGGAGTACTCGGTGCGCTACGGACTGTCCGAACGGCGCCAGGCGCTGCTGCCCGAGCATGCCGTCGTACTTCATCCGGGGCCGATGCTGCGCGGGATGGAGATCTCCTTCTCGGTGCCGGACTCATCACAATCGGCGGTGCTCCAACAGGTTTCCAATGGTGTGCATGTCCGGATGGCGGTGCTCTTCCATCTGCTGGTCGGCACCGACGAGGCGGTGAGCGTATGAGCGGCGAGCAGGTGCTGATCAAGGGTGTCCGGCTCTACGGCGAGGGTGATCCGGTCGACGTTTTGACCGCCGACGGGCAGATCGCCGAGATCGGGCCGGGACTCAAGGCCCCCAAGGGTGCCCCAGAAAAGGTGATAGTGATCGAGGCCGCGGGGCAGGTTCTGTTGCCCGGGTTCGTCGACCTGCACACCCATCTGCGCGAGCCCGGACGGGAGTACGCCGAGGACATCGAAACCGGTTCGGCCGCAGCGGCTCTGGGCGGTTACACCGCGGTGTTCGCGATGGCCAACACCGATCCGGTCGCCGACAGCCCGGTGGTCACCGACCACGTCTGGCGTCGCGGTCAGCAGGTGGGTCTGGTCGACGTGCATCCGGTCGGTGCGGTGACGGTCGGACTGGAGGGCAATCAGCTCACCGAGATGGGCCTGATGGCCTCCGGGTTGGCACGGGTGAAGCTGTTCTCCGATGACGGCGTCTGCGTGGCCGATCCGCTGGTCATGCGTCGCGCCCTTGAGTACGCCGCGGGATTGGGCGTGCTCATCGCACAGCATGCCGAGGAACCGCGGCTGACCGTCGGCGCGGTGGCCCATGAAGGACCAAACGCCGCACGGCTGGGTCTTGCCGGCTGGCCGCGTGCGGCCGAGGAGTCGATCGTGGCGCGTGATGCGTTGCTGGCCCGCGACGCCGGAGCCCGGGTGCACATCTGCCACGCCTCGACCGCTGGAACCGTCGAGTTGCTGAAATGGGCTAAGCAGCAGGGTATTTCGATCACCGCCGAGGTTACGCCGCACCATCTGATGCTCGACGACAGCCGGCTGTCCAGTTATGACGGAGTCAACCGGGTCAACCCGCCGTTGCGGGAGACCTCCGATGCCGAGGCACTGCGCCGTGCTCTGGCCGACGGTGTGATCGACTGTGTCGCCACCGACCACGCCCCGCACGCCGAGCAGGAGAAGTGTTGTGAGTTCAGCCTGGCCCGGCCGGGCATGCTCGGACTGCAGACCGCGCTGTCGGTGGTCGTCGCCACCATGGTGTCAACCGGCCTGCTGGACTGGCGCGGAGTGGCGCGGGTGATGAGCGAGAATCCCGCCCGCATCGTCGGTCTCGACGATCAGGGCCGGCCGCTGGAGGTCGGCGAGCCCGCCAACCTGGTGATCGTCGACCCGGATGCCGACTGGACCGTAGACGGCCCGCAGCTGGCCAGCCGCTCGGCCAACACCCCGTATGAGGCCATGACGCTGCCGGCGACGGTGACCGCGACCCTGTTGCGCGGCCGGATCACAGCGCGGGACGGGCGGGCCGACCTCGGATGAACACCCCCACGGCCGTCGCAACCTACGTCTTCGGACTGGTCGTGGTGGTGTTGATCGGTCTGGTGATCCGTCGGATGCTGCGCGGCTGGCGCAACCGTGCCGATCGTCAGGCGGAACTGATCGGGGCGCTGCCCCCTATACCGGACCTGGTCGGACAGGCCGTCGTCGCACCGACCCGCGGCCTGTACATCGGCAGCACGCTGGCACCCAACTGGCTGGACCGGGTCACCGCGGGTGATCTCGGCTACCGCTGCAAAGCGGTGCTGACCCGCTATCCCGAAGGCATCCTGCTGGAGCGCCTCGGAGCCGCCGAGATCTTCATGCCGGCGGCCTCGATCGCCGGGGTCCGGGTCGAACGCGCCCTGGCGGGCAAGGTGGCCCCCGCCATCCTCGTGATCCGCTGGCGGCTGCCGTCGGGCACCGAGATCGACACCGGCTTCCGCGGCGAGGACCGCGACTACACGCCCTGGACCACCACATCGACAGGAGAAGCAGCGTGACCCGAACCAAGGCCGTTCTGGTACTCGAGGACGGACACGTCTACACCGGCACCGCATTCGGCGCGGTCGGCCAGACACTTGGTGAGGCGGTGTTCTCCACCGGGATGTCCGGCTACCAGGAAACCCTGACCGATCCGAGTTATCACCGCCAGATCGTGGTCGCCACCGCGCCGCAGATCGGCAACACCGGATGGAACGGCGAGGACGGCGAGAGCCGCGGCGACAAGATCTGGGTGGCCGGGTATGTCGTTCGCGATCCCTCGCCCCGGTCCTCGAACTGGCGGGCCACCGGAACCCTCGACGATGAACTGGTCCGGCAGGGCATCGTCGGGGTCGCCGGGATCGACACCCGTGCGGTGGTGCGCCACCTGCGCAGCGGCGGTTCGATGAAGGCCGGGGTGTTCTCCGGACCGGCCCTGGCCGATGACGTGGAACTGGTCGCCCGGGTCCGCAGCCAGCCGGCAATGCTGGGCGCCGACCTGTGCGGGGAGGTGAGCACCGGCGAACCCTATGTGGTGGAAGCCCAAGGTGCACAGCGGTTCACCGTCGCCGCATTGGATCTGGGCATCAAGACCAATACCCCGCGTAACTTCGCCGCACGCGGTATCCGCACCCATGTGCTGCCGTCGACCGCGACCTTCGCCCAGATCATCGACCTCAAACCCGACGGGGTGTTCCTGTCGAACGGGCCGGGGGACCCGGCCACCGCCGACCGGGTGGTGAGTCTGACTCGCGAGGTGCTGGGCGCCGACATCCCGCTGTTCGGAATCTGCTTCGGCAACCAGATCCTCGGCCGCGCGCTCGGGCGTTCCACCTACAAGATGGTCTTCGGCCACCGCGGTATCAACGTGCCGGTGATCGACCACGCCACCGGGAAGGTGGCGATCACCGCGCAGAATCACGGCTTCGCGCTCGAAGGGGAGGCCGGTGAGGTGTTCGACACCGACTTCGGCCCGGCCACCGTCAGCCACACCTGCGCCAACGACGGTGTCGTGGAGGGGGTCAAACTCGTCAGCGGGCGGGCCTTCTCAGTGCAGTACCACCCGGAGGCGGC
>JAPOKC010000004.1 GCA_029977845.1 Mycobacteriaceae bacterium
TTCTCCGCGCTCCGAACAGATTCGGCCCCATTGCTCATCGACGACGGTATTGAACCACGATGCCTTGGGCCAACCGGCGTAGACGGCGAAGTGCAGAACCGCTTCGCGCATCTCGATGATGCCGATGTCACCACTGTTGAGAGATGCATAAATATGGTCGCGCAGGGGCTTCTCTGCGTCGGCTGCGGCCACACACGACAATGTGACGAAACGACGATCCCGGCGGCTGAGGACATCCCGCGACCAGATTTCGGCGAAAACGAATTCGATGAGGGCTGCCGTGGCCGGCGAATCATCTTGCGGTGCAGGAAATGTCATCACATCGGCGAACACGCGCTCTCCGGCCTTCCGGCGCTCGGACTTCACCGGATATCGACCCCGGCGTCGACCTTGAGCTCAAGGCCTGTCACATAACGAGACTCATCAGAAACCAGGTAGAGAACCGCGTTACTGATGTCGATCGGCTCGGCCATCACGATGGGCAAGGCGTTCATAAAGATCGGCGCGAGGTCAGGCCGGCGCTCCCTCAACAGCGCATGCATGGACGCAGGCTGCATACCGGTCTCAACTCCGGTCGGGTGCACAGTATTGACTCGGACGTTCACCGCGGCAAGCTCATTGGCCAGCGCCCGGCTCAAGCCCACCACGCCGTGCTTGGCCGCCGTGTAAGGCAGGTGCAGTGGCGTTCCCTTCAGCCCGGCCGATGAGCTGATGTTGACTAGGCTGCCGCCACGGTCGACCAGATGCGGCAGCGCCGCCGCACAGGTGTTCCACGTCCCGATGAGGTTCACATCCACCACGGTTCGCCATTGCTCCGGTGTGGTGATATCCCAGGTGCCCACGGTCAGTACTCCCGCATTGGCCACCGCCGCGTCCAGGCCGCCAAGTCTTTCGACCCCGTCGTTCGTCGCGGCTGCCAGTGCCGCGGCGTCGCGGACGTCGACGACATGGGTAATGACCCGACGGTTGAACTTCTCGACCAGGCGGGCGGTCTCCTGCAGATCCTCGCCGGTGGCCAGGGGATACTCGACCTCCGGCAACGACTCGCAGATGTCGACCAGAATCAGGTCGGCGCCCTCTTCGGCCAGCCTGAGGGCGTGGCTGCGGCCCATACCGCGCGCCGCACCGGTGATCAGAACCCGCTTACCGGCGACCCTGCCCTCTCTGTCTGTCATCTCGGGGCCTACAGCTTGTTGCAGAAGCCGGCGTCGACCGGGAACGTAGTCCCGGTCACGTACTTGGCCTCATCGCTGACGAGGTAGGCGATGGCCGCGCTGATGTCTTCCGGTTCGAGCATCTCCACCGGCATCGGATTTTGTAAGTGGGGCATTGGTCCGGGGTAGTTCTCCAGGAACGAGACCATTGCCGGGTTCACGGCCATCATGGTGCGCACCGCCGTAGGATGAACGGTATTCACCCGGATACTATGCGGGGCAAGAGCATTGGCTAGTGTTCGCATCAAGCCGACCATCCCGTGTTTGGACGCTGCGTAGGCGAGCCCACCGCCTTGCATTCCGCCGAATCCCCTCAGCCCAGCGGTCGAGCTGGTGAAGATGATCGATCCGCCGCGCTGACCGGCGATCAGGTACGGTATCGCCGCTTTCGCGGTGTGGAAGGCACCGACCAAATTCACGTCGAGTACGTCGGTCCACTGCTCCAGATCTTCGGCGACCGTCAACTCTCGGAAGGCCATCGTGGCAATTCCGGCGTTGGCCAGGACAATGTCGAGCCGGGCGAACTGCTCAAGTCCACGCTCCAGGGCCGCGTTCAACGCATCGAAGTCACGGACATCGGCAACCGAGGCCACCATCCGCCGCCCGGTTGCCTCGACGAGTGCCACCGTCTCGTCGAGTTCCGCACGCGAAGCCATCGGATAGCCGTTGGAGGGGATGTCAGCACAGATGTCCACCCCGATGATGTCGGCGCCGTCGGCAGCCAGCCGGACCGCGTGAGCGCGCCCCTGCCCGCGTGCCGCGCCCGTGATGAATGCGACCTTGCCGTCCAGAGAGCCCATCGTCCCGCCTTTGCACAACACCGGTAACCAGGTTACTGCTGTACGGTAACCTGGTTACTCTACGGAGGGCAACGGTTTTGACGAATCAGGCTGATACGCAGGCGGTGATCATCGCCGCACCGGAGACCCGCGATCGGATCATCGAAATCGTCGTCGACATCCTGGAACGAGACGGATACGACGCGGTTCAGCTGCGTGAGGTCGCGCGGCGCTCGCACACCTCGATGTCCACCATCTACAAGAGCTACCCCACCCGCGACACTCTGATCCTTGCCGCTCTCGAATCGTGGTTGGACGAAAACCGCTACGCAGGCCTTGCCGAGCAACAGGCCCATCCCGGTGAGACGCTCCACGAGGGCCTGATGCGAGTGCTACGCAGCATCTTCCAACCCTGGGAGCGCCATCCCGGGATGCTCAAGGCGTTCTTCCGCGCCCGCTCATCACCGGGCGGCGACCGTCTGGTTCATCGCGGTCTCGACATCGTCGTGCCAGCCATGATGAAGGTCCTCCACGGCGTGGATGACGACTTCGTCGACGACCTCGATTCGATCATCACCACCGTCGTGTACGGCTTGTCGGGACGCTTCGCGGCAGGCGAAATCGAGATCACCGAGATTCTGCCGACGATCGAACGGACGGTGTTCCGCCTCACCGCCGGATACCGGCGCTAGGCACCTCATCGCAGAACGGCCCCGCCGTCGATGCTGATGGTCTGCCCGTTGACCCAGGAACCCTCGTCGGACATCAGGAACGCGACCATCGCCGCGATGTCCTCGGGGTCACCCACCCGGGTGCTGTGCATGCGTTTGAGCGCGGCGGACTCGAGTCCCTCGAAATGCGGTGCCGATCTGATCGCCGGGGTGGCGACCAACCCGGGCGCGACGGCGTTGCAGCGGATCCCTTCCCGGCCCCACCGCGAGGCGACATGGCGGGTCAATGCGCCCACGGCGGCCTTGGCCGAGGAGTACGCCGGGCGCACCGGATCTCCCTGAAACGCCGCGGCCGAGGACATGTTGACGATCGCGCCGCCGCCGCGGGCCAGCATGTGCGGGATGACACCGCGCATCGTCAGCAGATACCCGCGGGGCGTCACGGTCATGGTGCGATCCCACAACGCCAGGTCGATGTCGAGGACGTCGGTGTCGCCGGAGAGCAGACTCATATCGGAACCGACGTTGAACAGCAGGTCGATACCGCTGAACTCGTCGGCCACCCCCTGGATGAGCACGTCGATCGACGCGGGGTCGGCGAGATCGAACCACACCGCCGTCGCGGCGCCGCCGTCGGCGCGAATCGTCTCGGCGGTCCTCATCGCGGCATCGACGGCGATGTCACCGATGACCACCGAACATCCCTCGGCCGCAAGGCGTCCGGCGGTGGCGGCGCCGATCCCGGTGGCACCGCCGGCCACGATCACGACCTTGCCGGTCAAACCGCTCAGGCTCATCGGCCCGGCCCCACCAGCGAACGGACCGGATCGCTGCCGTCCCAGTCCTGCGCGGCGGCGCGGACCATCCCGGCCATCGCCTCGGTCACCTCGGTGTTCTTCATGATCTCGATGATCGGCACCGGACCGGACGGCGGTTCGACGTAGGCGTAGGCGGTGCCGCTCTCCGCGCCTGCCCACACCACCGGGAAACCGGCCGCTTCGACCGCCGCGACCGTGGCGTCGAAATCATCGACCCACCAGGCGAGCTGGTGGAATCCCTCACCGTTGCTCTCGAGGAACTCGGTGAAGATGCTCGGGGTGTCGCAGTGCTGCTGGATCAGTTCGACCTGCAGATCCCCACTGTTGGCCAGGGCCATCGACTGCACCACCTCACACGGCCGCCCCCGATAGCGAGTCTGCAATGTCAGCTCGCGCAACACGAACCACGGCCCGATGCCCATCGCGGCGAAAGACGACATGCTCGCGTCGATATCGCGCACCACGAAGCCGATCTGCCGGGCCGGGCCGGGCAACGACAGAGGGTTCACCGGGTTTCCTTCCCGTCGGCGTTCTCGATGGCCTGAAGCCGCGGGCTCATGCCGCCCTGCGCGGCGACCTCGGCATCCAGCTGCGGCAGCAGCTCACGGGCTACCTTACGCAGTGGCGCCTCGAAAAGACTGCTCGAGAGCAATGGCCGGATCCAGCGAAGAATCCCGACCCACGGCGGGCAGAACACCAGCTTCTTGCGGCCTTGCATCCCCTGGATGAACGCGGCTGCGCATTCGCCGGCCGACACGGTCCGCCCTATCGGCCCGGGGGCGTTGCCGAACATCTTCTGGAAGGTACTGGTCTGCGCCGCGCCATCCCCGATCGCCTCGCGCACCATCGGGGTGTCAACCCACGACATGTGTGCCACACCGACATCGACTCCGTAGCTCGCCATCTCGATCCGCAGACCGTTGGCCAGCTGTTCGATTCCGGCCTTGGCCGCGCTGTAGGGCGTGATACCGGGCGCACCGCTGAACGCGGCGGCCGACGAGACGATGAGGACATACCCCTTGCGCTCGATGATCCCGGGCAGAGCGCAACGCACGGTGTGGAACACCCCGAGGAGATCGACTTCGAGAACCTTCTTGAAGATCGTCGGGTCGATATTGAGCACCGATCCCATGCCGATGATCCCCGCATTGGCCAGCACGACGTCGATCCCGCCGAACTTCGCGACGGCGCGGTCCGCCACCGCCTGCATCGCGTCGAGGTCGCGCACGTCGACCGCGGCGGCCAGCACACGATCCGGCAGACCGAGTTCGGCAGCCGTGTTCATCAGCGCTGGCCCATCGGCGTCGGTCAGGACGAGTTTGGCCCCCAGTCCGATGAGCCGGCGGGCCACCTCCGCCCCGATCCCGCCCGCAGCCCCGGTGATGAAGACGATCTTGCCGTTCATCTTCACAGCGAAGCCGAATTCCGATTTTCAGTGATGGGCCGGGCGAGTTCCTGTTCGTCACAGATCCGCTGAAGTCTGTCCAGCGTCTCATCCAACCCCGCACCCAACGACTCGCCCGGAGTGAAGGTGGCCGGCAGGTGCCGCATGCCCTGGATCACCCCGATGGTCTCGTAATGCACCGTGCCGGACGGATCGCAGACATAGTCGGGCATCCGGTCGAGCACCGCCGTCAGCATCGCCTTGAACACCGAGCGGCCGAGATTCGATCCGATGCAGCGGTGGATGCCGATCCCGAACCCCATGTGCCGGTTGCCCTTACGGTCCAGGATGATCTCGTGCGGATCGGGGAACACCGATGGATCCCGGTTCGCCATCGACCAGGAAAGGTAGAGCCGCTCCCCCTCTTTGAACTGGACGCCGCCGATCTCGACATCCTCGGAGAACGTGCGGCCGTCACCCGGCGCGGGGGTGTAGAACCTCAGGAACTCCTCGGTGGCCGAGTCCAGCAGGGTGTCGCGTTCCTCGGAGAGTCGCCGTCTCTGGTCGGGATGCTGTCCCAGCCACTCCAGTGCATGCGCGGTCAGCGCGGTGGTGGTGTCGAAACCGCCGCCGATCAGAAGGGTCAGCATGCCCAGGATCTCCATGTCCGGAGCGAGCTCACCGTCGATGCGCAGTTTCACCAGTCCGTCGATGATCCCCGGCCGCGGATGCTCGCGGATCTCGGCGGTGTTGGCCATCAGCGCCATCGCCATCGCCATGTTCTGCTCGATCACCTTCGGCATCTCCGGGGAGTCCTCGGGTGTGTAGACCAGCGAGTGCGCCGGTTCGCTGTAGACCGGCCAGTCCTTGAGCGGGATGCCCAACATCGCCAGGGTCACCACTGCCGGCACGATGTTGGCAAGGTCGTCGACGAAGTCCATCCGCCCCGAAGCGATCTTCTCGTCGATGGCGGCGCGGGCCAACTCGGCGATGAACGGATCCCAGCGCTTCACCGCGGCCGGTGACAGGTACGGGTTGAGCACCGAGCGATACGTCTTGTGGTCAGGCGGGTCCATCTCCAGGATCCCGGCCCGCAGTGGAATCGGTTTGGCCGGAATGGTGATCCCCTGATATCCGCGGCGCTCGTTGTTCACGTCGTGGTCATTGGAGATGTGCGGGCAGCGCGCCAGTTCGAAGACCGCCTCGCTGCCACTGGCCACCCAGTGGCCGCCGTGGGTGTCGGTCCACGCGACCGGACAGCGCGCATGCAACTCGTCGCTGATCCGCTCGTAGTGTTCGCGGTAATCGCCGCTGTGCCGGTCGAAGTGGTACCGGTACGGGTCCTTCCGATCCGCCTCGCTCACGATTGCACCGCCTCGAATTCCAGATGCAACTCGTTGATTCCGCGCATCATGAACGACGGATCGAAGCTGTACCGACGATCACCGGGCGGTCCGTGGTGTGCCTCCGAGATGCGGATGTCGTCCAGTCGCGACAGGATCCGCTCCAGACTCACCACACCTTCGGCCCGCGCGAGCGGCGCCCCCGGACAGGTGTGAATCCCGCGTCCGAATGCCACATGCTCCCGCTGATTGGGCCGATCCAGACGGAACTCGTCAGGGTCGGCGAACCGGCCCGGGTCGCGGTTGGCCGCACCGGGCATCAGCATCACCGTGGTGCCCGCCTTGACCGGAACGCCGCCGAGCGTCGTGGTCTTGGTCGTCAGCCGGAAGTGACTCTTGATCGGACTCTCCATCCGCAGCGTCTCCTCGAGGAAATTCGGGATGAGGCTGCGGTCCTCCCGCAACCGGCGCTGTAAGTCCGGCCGCTCACCGAGGATCTTCAACGCGAAGGTCAGCATCTTCGTCGTGGTTTCCTGACCGGCGGCGAACAGGAACGTCGAGAGCCGCACCACGTCGATGACCTCCGGGGTGGAATCGTCACCGTATTTCGCCTGCGCCAGAATCGACAGCACGTCCTCACGCGGTTGACGGCGGCGGTCCTCGATGTAGGAGGTGAATCGCTCCTCGAGGAACACCAGGGGGTTGTGGTCCACGACCTGGTTCTCGGCCATCCCGGAGTGACCCGCGGCCAGATGCCCGAGGAATGCCGGAAAGTCCTCTTCGGGGACGCCGAGCAGATCCGCGATCACCAACAGTGCGAACGGTTGCGCATAGCCGCCGAAGAACTCACCCGAGCCCGACGCGAGAAAGCTGTCGAGTTGCCGGTCGGCCAGCACCCACATGAACTCCTCGTTCTCCTTGAGCCTCCGCGGGGTCAGCAGCCGGCTGAGCAGACCCCGAACCCGCCCGTGCTCCGGCGGATCGAGAACCGCCATGAAATCGCCGAACGGCATCTGGGTGCGGTGTTCGGTGATCTGCGACGCGATGTCGTCGCCCTCGGGCACGAACGGCAGTGGCGCAAACGGGCCGATCACCGCGTTGCATGCCGAGAACCCTTCGGTGTCCTTGTAGACCGCCACCGTCGCGTCGTATCCGGTGACCGCGAGCAGTCCCTGATTCGGATCACGACTGACCGGACACTGGGCGCGGCGCTCCGCGATGTACCCGTACGGATCATCGAGCAGATCCGGATCCGACAAGAACGTCATGGTGTCGAAGTCGGCCATCATGCTCCTTCCCGGGAACGCTGTCGGCTCTACTGCCCGGGACCGCCCGGCCACTTGATCAAACATCCGAGATCGATCGGAATACTGGTGCCGGTCATGTGCCGGGAGGCATCCGACGCCAGGAACAGCACCAGCTCGGCGACGTCCTCCGGTTCAAGCCACGGCGCCGGCAGAGCGTGATAGGACTGGGAGGCGGGCAGGAAATCCTCCTTGGTCACCGGCCCGTCCAGGTCCGGCCGGAACACCTGATAGATGCCCTGCGCGTTCATCAGATGGGTGTTGCAGTTGGTGGGATGAATGATGTTGACCCGCACGCCGGTCGGCGCCAACGCCATCGCCATCTCCTTGGTGTAGTGCACCAGCGTCTGTTTGGAGAAGCTGTAACCCGCACCGCCGGTTCCCATGATCTGACGAGGGTCGGCCGAGGAGGTGGTGTTGGGGATCATCGCGGCCGTGGATCCGGTGATGACGATCGACCCGCCGGAACCAGCCGGGATCAGATGCGGCACGGCGACGGCGACGGTGTTCATCACGCCGATGAGATCGACGTCGACCGCGTCCTGGAAGTCCAGCGGTTCGGGATCACCCATCGCCAGCGGGAGGATTCCGGCGTTGGCCATCACCGTCGTCACCGGCCCGAGTTCCACCATGCCCTGATTGAGCGCGTCCCGAAGTTCCTCGCGGTGCCGCACATCGGCCTTGACCGCCACGCACCGCCGGCCCGTCTCCTCGACGAGGGTCTTGGTGTCCATCAGGTCGTCCCAGCTCGACATGGGATACGGATTGGACTTGATGTCCTCGCAGATGTCGATCGCGATGATGTCGGCGCCCTCCCGGGCCTGCAGGACCGCGTGGGCCCGGCCCTGACCCCGACCGGCGCCGGTGATGAACGAGACCTTGCCCGCCATACGTCCTGCCATGGTGGTAGCTAACCGGCGGATACGGACCTAGTCAACTGTTTTCCAGAAAATAGTTGACTAGGTTGATGAGCTGGGTTTAGCTGGGGCGGTGAAACAGCAGGGGAAGGTGTCCCACCTTCTCGCGGCGGACCTCCGGCGCAAGATCCTCAACGGCGAACTCGCCGCCGATCAGCAGTTGCCGTCCGAACCCGAGTTGACCGCGCGGTTCGAGGTCTCCCGGGAAACCCTGCGCGAGGCACTGCGGATCCTGGAATCCGAGCAACTCGTCGAAGTCAAACGTGGCCGGGGAGGCGGGGCTGTCGTCCGCCGTCCGGGCCTGGACGGGGTGGCCCGGTACGTGGCGCTTCTTCTTCAGTCGCGCCGGACGACCCTCGCGCACATCGAAGAGGCGCGTTCGGTGATCGAGACACCCGCCGCCGAACAACTCGCGATCCACGCCGGCGACGTCGACCTGAGCACCCTCGAGGTACTGCACAAAGCCGAACGGGTCGCCGGCTCCGACCCGTTGTCGTTCGTCGCCGCGATGAGCACCTTCGACCAGGCCGTCACCGAATTGTCCGGTAACCCGACACTGGGCGTCATCGCCGGAGTCTTCCGCGACATCTACGCCGGCCAGGTGTATTCGGCGATCGGCAGCGACGACACCGCCTCGGCCGAGCGGATCGCCCGTCGGGTGATCGTGAGCCACAGTGCGTTCATCGACGCCGTCCGGCGCAGGGACGCCTCGCTTGCCCGGGGAACCTGGAGCGACTACCTCTTCACCACCAGCCGGCTACTGGTCAGCCGTGACGTGAGCCGCCAGCCCATCAACATGGCCCCGCTCTGGCGCGCGCAAGCCCACCAGCAGGGGCCCGACCCGGTTCCACGCCGGGCCACGGTGGTGGCGGCGGAGATTCGCGCGCGGATCGCCGAGGGGCGTCTCGGCGAGGGCGACCGGTTGCCGGCCCTGGCCGTGCTGGCCGACGAATTCGACATCTCCCGGCCCACGCTGCGTGAGGCGCTGCGCATCCTGGAGACAGAATCGCTGCTGGACCTGCGGGCCGGTGAGCGGGCCGGTGCGGCGATCCGGACACCGGATTCCCGGGTCGCCGCGCAACTGGCGGCCATCGTGCTCGAAGCGCGCGGTGCGACCCTGGGCGATTTCTACCGGATCATGCGGATGATCGAGCCGCCAATGATGGGCCTCGTCGCCGCCCGGATCGGACCACGCCAGCTACGCGCGCTGGACAAGATGAACGACGCGCTGGCCGACTCGGTGGAGAACACGGCGGATTTCGTCGCGACCCTGCGCGAGGCGGAGCGGCTCGCCTTCTCCGCGGTGCGCAACCCCGCCCTGACCGTGATCGCCGAGATCCTCTACTGGGTGCGCGTCGCCGTCGAACCCGCGGTCACCGCCGACGCCAAGGCGATCCCCTCGGTGGGTAGGAGCAACCGCCGCTTCCAGAAGTTGTTCGCCCAACTCGTCACCGCGGCCGGTGATCGCGACGCCGATCGCGCCGCACAACTGTGGTCCGCGGCCCTGGAGCCCAACGCGCCCTGGATCGAGGAATCCGGTCTGGGACAACGGCTGATGCTCGACCTGATGGATTGAGAGAAGGAAACGCGATGAAGATCGATGACATGATCATGGTCAGCGTCGACGACCACGTCGTCGAACCGGCGCATATGTTCGACGGACGCGTCGAACGGAAGTACGCCGATGTCGCGCCGCGCTTCGTGCGCCGCGAGGACGGCACGATGGCCTGGCGCTACGACGGCCAGGAGATCCACAACACCGCACTCAACGCGGTGGCGGGCCGGCCCCGCGAGGAGTTCGGCACCGAACCCACCCGCATCGAGGAGATCCGCACCGGGTGCTACGACATCGGCGACCGGATCAAGGATATGAACGCCAACGGTGTCCTCGGTTCGCTGAACTTCCCCTCCTTCCCCCGGTTCTGCGGCCAGTTGTTCGCCGACACCAAGGACAAGGACCAGGCCGCAGCAATGGTGCGCGCCTATAACGACTGGCATATCGACGAGTGGGCCGGCAGCTACCCCGGCCGGATCATCCCGCTGGCCATCCCGATGCTGTGGGACCCGGTCGCCGCCGCCGCCGAGGTCCGCCGCGCAGCGGCGAAGGGCTGCCATGCGGTCAGCTTCTCCTCCAGCCCCTACGACCTCGGACTGCCGAGTCTGTACTCGGATCACTGGGATCCGTTCTGGCAGGCGTGTGTCGACGAGGGCACCATCGTGTGCATGCATCTGGGGTCCAACTCCCGGCCGCCGATGACATCCCCGGACGCCCCGATCGAACTGGTCTACACGCTCTCGCCGGTCAGCCTGTTCTCGGCCGGCGCGGATCTGTTGTGGAGCGGGATCTTCCGTAAGTTCCCGACTCTGCGAGTCGCGCTGTCCGAGGGCGGGATCGGATGGCTGCCGTACTTCCTGGAGCGAGTCGACTACATCCACGGCCACACCAAGTACTGGACCGGAACCGATCTCGGCGGCCGGTTGCCGTCGGAGATCTTCTCCGAACATGTGGTCCTGTGCTTCATCGACGATGCGGTCGGCATTGAGAACCGCCACCACCTCAACCTCGATAACATCACCTGGGAGTGCGACTACCCACACTCCGACAGCACCTGGCCGCAGGCGCCCGAGGTGCTGATGAAGTCGCTGACCGGCGTGCCCGACGCCGAGATCGACAAGATCACCCATCGCAACGCCATGCGGCACTTCCACTACGACCCGTTCGCCCACATCCCTCGGGATCAGGCGACGGTCGGCGCATTGCGTGGGCAGGCCGTGGGATGGGATATCAGCATCAAGTCGGTCAAATCGGCGTGAACCTCCGCGACAAGGTCGTCGTGATCACCGGCTCCGGTGGCGGGATCGGTGCGGCCTTCGCCCGCCGCTTCACCGCCGAGGGCGCCAAGGTGGTCGTCACCGACATCGACTCCGCCGGGGTGGAACGGGTCTCGGGGGAGATCGGCTCGGGGGGGTTGCCCGGCGATATCACCGCACCCGAAACCGTCAGCGCCGTCGCCGATCTTGCCCGCCGCACCTACGGCGAGATCGACATCTGGTTCAGCAATGCCGGCTACGCCGGCCCTCGCCAGCCCGGCGAGATCCAGCACGACGATGTGTGGGACCTGAGCTGGCAGTTGCACGTGATGGCGCACGTGTACGCGGCCCGCGAGGTGCTGCCGGCGATGCTGGAACGCGGTGACGGCTATCTGCTGCAGACGGCGTCGGTCGTCGCCCTGGCGACCCAACCGGATAAGGCCGCGTACTCAGTGACCAAGCATGCCGCACTGGCGTTGGCGGAGTGGCTGGCGTCGAACTATGGGGCCAAGGGGATCAAGGTGTCCTGCTTCTGCCCCGGACCGATGCTGACCCCGATGCTGCTGTCCAACGACTTCCCCGCCGATCACCCGGTGCTCAAGACGGCAGCCACCCCCGAACAGGTCGCCGAGCGTCTCGTGCGGGCCATCGAGGAGGAGCGGTTCCTGATCCTGGATTCCGACTTGGGCTTGAATTCGCTGCACGCCAAGGCATCGGATTACGAACAATGGATCACCGCGATGCACGCGCCGACACACTGAAAGGCCCCGATATGCCCGATCGATTCACCCAGATCGTCTTCTCCAACCCGGCCGAGGGTAAAGAGGCGGAGTTCAACGAGTGGTACGACACCGTCCACATCCCACAGTTGCTCGAGGTGCCCGGCATGCTGTCGGCCAAACGCTTCGCCCTGCACGACTGCGATCTGTATCGCGTCCCCGGCGGCCAGGTGCCCGAACACGGCTACATGTGCGTCTATCAGATGGAGGGTGACGTGAACACCATCATGTCCGAGATCCGCGCGCGGGTCGCCGACGGACGCGTCACCATGAGCGACTGCCTCGACCTGCCCAGTTCCCGGATGTCGTTCTGGACCCAGCAGGGCGATGAGTTCGTCGCCTGAGTTCGACGCACGCGTCGGGATCATCACGGCATTCCTCGACGGCATCGGCGATCTGGATTTCGAACGCGTCGCTCAGTGCCTGACCGACGACGCCGTGATGACCCTGCCCTTCCTCGACATCCCGCTGACGAACGGCAGGGCCGCGATCGTCGGGCAGCTGAGCGCCTCGGTCCCGCGGATGTTCGAGCGGATGAATTTCTTCTATGACGCGTGGTACGACGCCGGTCCGGACACGGTCATCGCCGAATACCACAGCGTCTGCCCACTCAAGGATCGTCCGGGTGAGTACCGCAACTCCTACATCACGGTGTTCGGCTTCCGCGGGAACCAGATCGGCCTGTACAAGGAGTACCTCAACCCGACGAGGATGGCCTGAGACGTGGGCGTGGACTTCGGGTACCTCTACGACTTCCGCAATCCCAGCCGCTGGGAACGCCCGTGGGATGAGGTCTACTCGGAGACCATCGACCTCGTCGCGTGGAGCGAGACTGTCGGATTCCGCGGCGCGTGGGTGCCCGAACACCACGGCGCCGAGGACGGTTATCTGCCCGTCCCCAATCTGGCGCTGGCCGCGATCGCCGCACGGACCTCGACGATCACCATCGGTGCGGCGATCGCCATCGCCCCGTTGCACAACCCGGTCCGATTCGCCGAGGAGTGCGCGGTGCTCGACATCATGTCCAACGGTCGCCTGGATACCGGCCTCGGTCTGGGTTACCGGCGCCGCGAGTACGAGATGTTCGGTGAGCGATTCGAACAGCGCGGCCGACGGTTCACCGAATTCCTCCGCACCGTCCGCGCGCTGTGGGAGGGCGAGAACGTCAACGGCATGCGCATCTCGCCGCGGCCGTCACGGCGGCTGCCCCTGTACATCGGCGGGTTCACCGACCGCGCCCTGGAACGGGCCGCCGTCTACGGCGACGGCTATTTCGGTAACGAGGAGGCCGTCGAGTCGTATCTGGCCAAACTCGAGGCGGCCGGAAAGAACCGGTCCGACGCGGTCATTCGCGTCCCCGGTCTGTTCTTCACCGTCGCCGAGGATCCCGAGAAGGCCATGTCCGAACTCGCTCCCTACTACCACCACGTCTACAGCACCTACGGCGCCTGGATGAGCGAGGACAACGCGATCGGGATGGACACCCCCGCCACCCGCCCGCTGGACCTGGCGGCCTTCACGACCAGTGGCGTGCTCCAGATCCTCACACCCGAGCAGGCGATCGCTCACTTCACGGCAATGCGTATGCGAATCCCGTTGGAGCACTTCACGATGATGCGGCCGCCGGGACTTCCTGCCGAGCGCTTCGTTGAGTACGCCCAACTCTTCGCCGACACCGTGATCCCGGCCCTGAGGGATTAGGTTCAGCCGCCGCGTTCTTCGATGAGCCTGCCGCGATTGACCTTCGTCGCCGCGCTGCGCGGGATCTTGTCGATCAACTCGATCGACTTGGGCACCTTGTAGGGCAGCAGCCGTGCCTTGGCATAGCCACGTACCTCCTCGAGCGTGGGCGGCTGAGCCGGATCGGTGGGCTCGACGATCGCGTGGACGCGCCGGCCCCACTCCGGATCACTGAGTCCGACCACCACGACGTCGGCGATCTTCGGATGGTCGATGAGCGCATTCTCGACTTCGGCGGGAAACACGTTGGCCCCACCGGTGATGATCATGTCGACCCGACGGTCCACGATGTAGAGGAACTGATCGGCATCGACGTACCCCATATCGCCGACCGAGGTGAACCCGTCCTCGGTCCGCGTGAGTTGCGGTGCCGCACCAAGATACGTCGACCCGCCGTAGAACGGTGCCCTCAGGTAGATCTCTCCCACCTCCCCCGGCGCGCGCTCCCGTCCGTCGTGGTCGAGGATGCGCACCTCGGTCCCGCCGATACCGCGGCCCACGCTTCCCGGATGCTCCAGCCACTCGGTGCCGCGGATCGCGGTGATCCCCAGGCCCTCGGTCATCCCGTAGGCCATGAACATCCGGTCGATGCCGATCAGATCCGCCCACCTGCGCACCAGCGAGACCGGCATCGGCGCGGCGCCCTGCAGGATCCAATGCAGGCTGGAGAGATCGCGATGAACGTCGGCGGCCGCATCGGACATCCGCTGCAACATGGTGGGAGTGGCGGTGAAGGTGGTGACACGGTACTTCTCGATCAATGCCAACGCCGCTGCCGCATCGAACTTCTCCATCACCACCAGACAGTCACCGTGCAGCAGTCCCTGCAAGGTGGCGAAGGCGTTGACGTGATACATCGGCGCCAGCACCAGAACTGTCTGCGGCCGCGGCACACCCACCCAGTTCTCGGCGATCGGCAGATTCGCCTGCGGGTTGTAGAGCGCCGGCAGCGCGGACAGGATGATCTTGGGCGTACCAGTGGACCCACTGCTGCAGATCCCCTGCGTATGCGGAGAGACCACATCGGGTAGATCAAGGGCCGGCACGTCCTCGGTCGAGTCGATCCACGACAGGTCATCCGGGCTGAGATAAACGACCGGATCGATCACCTCGCGAAGCTTCGCCAATTCCCAGTCCGGCACATCCCAGCGCACCGGGACCGGTACCGCGCCGAGCTTCCACGCCGCGAGAACGCTCAGCACCATCTGTGGTGAATTGCGCAGGCCCAGACCCACTCTGGAGCCGAAGCCCACTCCCCGCGCGGCCAACGCCGCCGCGAGTCGGCCGGATCGGTTGTCGAGCCAGCCGTAGGTCAGGGGATGCTCAGTTCCGTCCTGTCCGATGTGCAGGTAAGCCACGTCGTCGGGCCGTTGGGTGGCCAGGACGCGCAACCGATGCGGCAGGCTGGTGGGCTCGCTCACCTGTCCAACTCTATGCTGCCCGCACACAAAAGGCGGGCCTCCGGTCACACCGGAGGCCCGCCCTTCGTCAGTGCTCAGCCACCGATCAGGACGCGCTGCAGGTCGGGCTTCATCGCCTGCAGTTCGCGACCCCAGTAGGCCCAGTTGTGGGTGCCGTTGTCCGGGAAGTTGAACACGGCGTTGGTGCCGCCGGCCGCTAGGTAGACGTCCTTGAAGGTGCGGTTGGTCCGGATGGTCAGGCCCTCCAGGAAGGTGGCCGGCACGTCGCCACCGCCGAGTTCGTTGGGCTGGCCGTTGCCGCAGTACACCCACAGCCGGGTGTTGTTGGCCACCAGCCGCGGGATCTGCACCATCGGGTCGTTGCGCTGCCAGGCCGGATCGCTGGACGGGCCCCACATGTCGTTGGACTTGTAGCCGCCGGCGTCACCCATCGAGACGTTGATCAGGCCGGGCCACCAACCCTCGGACGGGTTGAGGAAGCCCGACATCGAACCGGCGTAGATGAAGCGGTCCGGGTGCCACGCGGCCAGGGTCATCGAGGACGAACCGGCCATCGACAGACCGACCGCGGCCATGCCCGTCGGCCGGACGCTGCGGTTGGCCGCCAGCCACGTCGGGGCCTCCTCGGTCAGGAAGGTCTCCCACTTGTAGGTGGAGCAGCCGGCCTTGCCGCAGGCGGGCCGGTACCAGTCGGAGTAGAAGCTGGACTGACCACCGACCGGCATCGAGATCGACAGGCCGGAGTCCAGGTACCACTCGAAGGCCTGGGTGTTGATATCCCAGCCGTTGTAGTCGTCCTGGGCGCGCAGGCCGTCGAGCAGCCAGACGTTCGGCGAGTTGTTACCGCCGCTCTGGAACTGCACGCGAATGGTCTTGCCCATGGAGGCCGACGGCACGTCCAGGTACTCGACCGGCAGGCCGGGCCGCGAGAACGCGCTCGCCGTTGCCGAACCGCCTGCCGCGCCCACCAGGGCCGGCAGAGCCGCCGCGGCCACCGCCGCGACAGCGAAGCGACGCGACAGGCCGCGCACCTTCTCGAAGACGGACATCACCAATCCACCCAGCTTTCTGTTACCCGAATTGTTGGATTAAGGGGAAAGTAAAACACGGCCTCGCGAACAGACGAAACTTAACGCGCTTTATCGAGTCGTTATCCCCTTGTCGATCCCGGCAGCAAAAAGTAATGTCACTTTCAGTTTTCTGTCCGGTCCGATCGTGGGAGTTGTATGGAATCCTTCGTCCACCTGCGCAAAGGCATCACCCCACGGCGGGTCCACGCCGATCTGGACGGCCTGAAGGACGACGAGCTAGGCCGCAACGGGTTCACCGGCCGGACCGCCAACATGTACCGCCGTAACGACCCCACCCAATATCGGGCCGTGGGCCCATTGCGGCCGGTAGACGTGCTGGCCGAGCAATTGCCGGTCGGCGACGAGCCGGTGTTGCTCTTCTCCAATCCCGACTGCCGGGTGTCCCTGGGCCGCCGGTCCGAACCGACTCCTTATTACCTTCGTCACGTCGACGGCGATCTGCTGTGTTTCGTCCATTCGGGCGAGGGCCGGCTGGAGACCGAATTCGGACCGCTGGACTACCGCAGCGGGGACTGGATCTACCTGCCCAAGGCCAGTACCTGGCGGCAGATTCCGGGTGGCGCAAGCACCTGGCTGATGATCGAGGCCGATGAGTTCCGTGTCCCGCCGGCCGGGCCACTCGGGCGGCACTGGCCCTTCGACCCGGCGCAGGCCGTCATCCCGGAGGCGCATGCCTTCCAAGAGGACGGTGAGTTCGAAGTCCGCCTCGTCCACGACGGTGGAACGACGTCGCTGTTCTACCAACACCACCCGCTGGACGTGGCGGGCTGGCGCGGCGACAACTTCGCCTTCACCTTCAACATCGACGACTACAACGTCGTCACCTCCGACAGCGTGCATCTGCCGCCGACGGTGCATCTGTTCATGCAGGCGACCGGGGTGCTGGTGTGCAACTTCCTGCCCAAACCGGCCGAGACCGTGCCGGGCACCGAACGCACTCCCTGGTATCACCGCAACGTCGACTTCGACGAGATCGCGTTCTTCCACGGCGGATCGCTCTACGGCCAGCCGATGCCGCCCGGACTGATCAGCCACACCCCCCAGGGCGTGCATCACGGCGCACCGGAGCGCGCGAGGGAACGGGCCCGGCGCAAGTTCGACGAGTACGACACCGTCGACTGGAAGGTGATCGCGATCGACACCAGCCGGCGTCTCACTCCGTCGGATGCGGTGCTCGCAGCCGATCTGGGACAACACCAGTGAAATACGAGCGCATTCCGTATCTGGTTGCCTTCCAGAACAATTCGGGTGTCCGCGATGTCTATGGCGGACTGGCCGAGATCGTCGTACTGGAGTGCTACCAGCTCAAGCCCGAAGTTTCCGCCGGAGCCGCCGGGCCGGCGACATCAGATTCAGACACCGTGCTGGTGTTCATGCACCCGATCGGCGGCGGCGCCTACCTGCCGATGGTCAACGCGCTGGCCCGCGCCGGACACCATGTGATCTACGCCAACAGCCGGTTCCGCGGAACCGACTCCGCACTGATCATGGAGAAGGTGCTCGAGGATCTCGGCGAGGTGATCGCCGACGCCACGAACCGGCTCGGCTATTCGAAGGTGGTGCTGGCCGGCTGGAGCGGCGGCGGATCACTATCGCTCTACTACCAACAGCAGTCCCGCGAACGCGGCTTCATCCCCGCCGACGGGATCATGCTGCTGGCCGCTCACATCAGCCGGCACGGAACGCTCACCGAGTGGCTGGACGCCTCGATCCTCGACGAGTCCGACCCCACCAAACGTGATCCGGAGCTCGATCTCTACAACCCGGACAACCCCAACCAGCCGCCGTATTCGGCCGAGTTCCTCGAGCGCTACCGGGAAGCCCAGATCGCCCGCAACCGGCGAATCACCAAGTGGGTCAAGGCCAAACTTGCGACGGTCGGCGACGAGGAGTTCTGCTTCGTCGTGCACGGCACCATGGCCGACCCGCGCTGGCTGGACCCGGCCGTCGACCCCAACGATCGAGAGCCCGGCACCTGCTATCTGGGTGACCCGCGCATCGTCAACAACTCCCCCATCGGCCTGGCCCGGTTCTGCTCGCTGCGCAGTTGGCTGTCGCAGTGGAGCTATGACGACGCCCGCGGCGACGGTATCGCCTGCGGACGTGAGATCACGGTGCCCACCCTGGTGATCGGCAACCTCGCCGACGACGCCTGCACCCCCAGTCACACCCGGCGTCTCTTCGAGGCGATCGGCACGCAGGACAAGGAGATGCACGAGATTCCCGATGCCAACCACTACTACTCCGGACCCGATCAGCGCGAGACGCTGACCCAGGCGGTCGGCATCGTGTCGGATTGGCTGAGCCGCCATGACTTCTGATCCCGGCGCACTCGACGGCATCCGCGTCCTGGAGGTCGGCACGCTGATCTCCGGACCGTTCTGCGGCCGGTTGCTCGGCGACATGGGCGCCGAGGTCATCAAGATCGAACCGCCCGGCGCCCCCGACCCGATCCGCACCTGGGGCCAGGCCGAGATCGAGGGCCACCGCTTCTTCTGGACCGTGCACGCCCGCAACAAGAAGGCCGTCACGCTGAACCTGCGCGAGCCACGCGGCCGCGAACTGTTCCTCGAGCTCGTCGAGAACGCCGACATCATCGTGGAGAACTTCCGGCCGGGAACCCTGGAGAAGTGGGATCTGGGCTATGAGGTTCTGCGCCAACGCAATCGGGGCATCATCCTGGTCCGGGTGTCCGGTTACGGCCAGACCGGTCCGGAGGCCGGCAGGGCCGGCTACGCCTCGGTCGCCGAGGCGGTCAGCGGGCTGCGGCATATGAACGGTTTCCCGGGCGGTCCGCCGCCGCGGCTCGCGCTGTCCCTCGGCGACACCCTGGCCGGCATGTTCGCCGCACAGGGTGCGCTGGCCGCGCTGTACCGGCGCACGGTCACCGGCGAGGGTCAGGTGGTCGACGCCGCGCTGACCGAGGCCTGCCTCGCCGTCCAGGAGTCCACCATCCCGGACTACGACATCGGCGGTGTGGTGCGCGGACCGTCGGGCACCCGTCTGGAGGGGATCGCCCCGTCGAACATCTACCGCAGCGCCGACGGCAGCTGGGTGGTGATCGCGGCGAACCAGGACACCGTCTTCCGCCGGCTGTGCGAGGCGATGGGCACGCCGGAACTTGCGTCTGATCCGAGGTTCGTCGATCACAAGGCCCGCGGACGTAATCAAGACGAGATCGACGCCATCATCGGCGAGTGGGCCGCAGCGCGCCAGCCCGCCGACATCATCGAAACCCTCAGCGCCGCAGGGGTGATCGCCGGACCGATCAACACCGTCGCCGAGGTGGTGCGCGATCCGCAGTTCCTGGCCCGCGGCATGCTCGTCGAGCATTTCGACGAACGCATCGGGCGCACCGTGCTGGGACCCGGTGTGGTTCCGGTGCTCTCCGAGAGTCCCGGCGGCGTCCGCTTCGCCGGATCGGCGCGGCCCGGCCAGCACAACGCCGAGGTCTACGGCGAGCTGCTGGGTCTGGGACCCGAGGACATGGCCACCCTCACCGAGTTGGGAATCCTATGAGCACCCACGTCACCATCCGCGAGGTCGCCCTGCGCGACGGACTGCAGATCGAGAACCCGATCCCGTTGTCGGCCAAGCTGGAACTGCTGGCGGCCATCGCGGCCACCGGGGTGCGTGAGGTGGAGGCGACCGCATTCGTCTCCCCCTCCAAGGTGCCGTCGATGGCCGACGCCCCGGATTTGGCGGCCGCACTCGGGGACTACCCCGGTATCGATTTCTCCGCCCTGGTCGCCAGTCCGAACGGCGCGCACCGCGCCATCGCCGCCGGATTCCGCTCGCTGGAGTACGTGGTGTCCGCGGCCGACGGACACAGTCGCGCCAACGTCGGGCGCAGCAGTGCCGAGGCCGCCGCCCAGATCGCCGATATCGTCGCCATCGCCCACGACGCCGGTGTGGCGGTCGAGGTGATCATCTCCACTGCCTGGGACTGCCCGTTCGACGGGCCCACCCCGGCGCAGCGGGTTCTCGACGTGGTCGACGCCGCCTGTGCGCACGACGCCGACCGGATCGCCATCGCCGACACCATCGGCACCGCGACCCCGGGGCGGGTCACCGAACTGGTGGACCTGGTGCGCCCGCGGATCGGAAACCGCCCCCTCGGAGCGCACTTCCACAACACCCGCGGCACCGGACTGGCCAGCGCGTGGGCCGCAGTGACCGCCGGGGTCACCCGGCTGGACTCCTCGGTCGGCGGACTCGGCGGATGCCCGTTCGCACCCGGCGCCAGCGGCAATATCGCCACCGAGGATCTGGTGTACCTGCTGATCGACAGCGGGGTGAGCGTCGACGTCGACCTCGCGGCCGCCATCGAGGCCGCCCGGGTCGCCAGCTCTGTAGTCGGCCATGAGCTGCCCAGCGCGCTGCTGCGGGCCGGGGACCGGACACGCCGTTGACCTCCCGCACGCTGACCACCAAAGGTCTGGCCACCCGCCAGGCCTTGGAGGAGTCGGCCCGAGTGCTGTTCGCCCAGCGCGGTTTCCACGGCACCACACTGTCCGACATCACTGCCGCGGCCGACAGGTCGCCGGCCGCGTTCTACCGTTACTTCACCGACAAGGAGGACCTGCTGGCCTCGCTGGCGGAGTCCTTCCTGCAGGAAGTGGTCGAGATTCCGAAGTTCGCCGAGGGCAGTGACTTCTTCGTCGCCGCGGTCGACCTCTACTGGCAGAAGTTCAAACCGAATATCGGGATCATGGTGGCCATCGACCAACTCGCGGCGACCCAGCCGCGGTTCGCGCTGTTGCAGAACGAGTTCCGCCGGTTCGGCACGGATATCGTCGCCGCCTCGGTGCGCACCGCGCAGCAGCAGGGGTACGCCACCGAACTCGACACCGACCACATCGCGCTGGCGATCGCCCTGCTGTTCGAGCGGTTCACCAGCGTCGGCCTGGCACGGGGGCTGTCCGACGATGCCGCCGTGGCCACCTTGTCGACCATCTGGAAGAAAACCCTCTACGGCGAACCCGAGGAGAACTGATGGATTTCACCCTGCCGGATCACCTTCCGCCACTGCTCGCCGAGATGGACGCGTTCATCGAGGCGGAGATCAAACCGCTGGAACGCGAGCACATGCAGTACTTCGATCGCCGCCGGGAGTTCGCCCGCACTGATATCGACAACGGCGGCATCCCCAATCGGCAGTGGGAGGATCTGCTCGACGAGATGCGCCGCCGCGCCGATGCGGCCGGCTGGCTGCGCTACGGGTTGCCGTCGAAGTTCGGCGGTCGGGACGGCACCAATCTCGACATGGCGGTGATCCGGGAACACCTGGCGCACAAGGGACTCGGGCTGCACAACGATCTGCAGGACGAGTCCTCGATCGTCGGCAACTTCCCCCAGATCATCATGATGGACCGGTTCGGCACCGAGGAGCAGAAGGCCGAATGGATCGAGGCCATGTTCACCGGTAAACGCTCGATGGCGTTCGGTCTCACCGAACCCGACCACGGTTCGGACGCCACCTGGCTGGAGACCACCGCCCGTCTCGAAGGTGACGAGTGGATCATCAACGGCTCCAAGCGCTGGAACACCGGGGTACACCGGGCCACCCATGATCTGGTGTTCGCCCGGACCTCCGGTGAGCCCGGGCAGGCGCTCGGCATCACCGCGTTCCTGGTGCCGTGCGACGCCGAAGGCTTCGAGGTGCCCTACTACTGGTGGACCTTCAACATGCCCACCGATCACGGCGAGGTGGTACTGCGCGACGTCCGCATCCCGGCCGACGCGGTGCTCGGCGAGGTGGACCGCGGACTGGAGGTCGCACAGACCTTCCTGCACGAGAACAGGATCCGGCAGGCCGCCAGCAGCCTGGGTGCCGCGCAGTACTGCATCGACCGCGCGGTCGGATATGCCACCCAGCGGGTCACGTTCGGCAAGCCGCTGGCGACGAATCAGGCGATCCAGTGGCCGCTGGTCGAATTGCAGACCGAGGCGCAGATGGTGCGGCTGCTGGTCTACTACGCAGCCTGGGAACTGGACCGTAACCATCACATCGAGGTGTCCGACAAGGTGTCGATGGCCAACTACCGGGCCAACCGCCTGGTGTGCGAGGCCGCCGACCGTGCCATGCAGATCCACGGCGGTATCGGTTACAGCCGCCATGAACCGTTCGAGCACATTTATCGCCACCACCGCCGCTACCGGATCACCGAGGGTGCCGAGGAGATCCAGATGCGCCGGGTGGCCCAACGGATGTTCAGGTTCGGTCGCACATGAAAGATGAACTGGCCCGGGTGCTGCGCCCGGTCCTCGGTGACGACGTCGAGGTATCCAATCTGCGTACGCTCACCGGCGGGGCCAGCCGGATCACCTACGCCTTCGACGCCGTGACACCGCAGGGCAGCCGCGCGCTGATTCTGCGCGCAGCCCCGACCGCTGAGGGCCAGTTCGCCAGCATGGAACTCGAGGCCGCCGTACAGGGTGCCGCCGCCGAGGCGGGCGCGCCGGTTCCGCACATCCTCGTGGCATCGAATTCCCCTGCAGCCCTGGGCAACCCGTTTCTGATCTGCGATGAGATCGCCGGGGAGACTATCGTCCGCAAGATCGCGCGCGGTCTCGACGATGCCGGGCGCGCATGGCTGCTGACCCAGTGCGGTCAGGCGCTGGCCGCGATCCATCGGGCCCGCACCGACGCCCCGGAGCTCGTCGAGCGCGACGAGCCGGCCGAGTGGCGTCAGCGCCTCGACGACCTCGGCGACACCACCGCCACGTTCGAATGGGCGTTTCGGTGGCTGGCCGCCAACCGGCCGGATCCGGGTCCGCGCACGCTCGTGCACGGCGATTTCCGAATGGGCAACCTCATCGTCGACGGTTCACGCCTGGCGGCGGTGCTGGACTGGGAGGCGGTCCATATCGGCGACATCCACGAGGACCTGGCGTGGTTCTGCGTTCGGGCCTGGCGCTTCGGCGCCCCGCCGAGCCGGGCCGCCGGCGGTCTGGGCAGCGTCGAGGAATTCGTCACCGCCTACGAGCAGGCCGGCGGAGCGGCCGTGGACCGCGGCGCGCTGCGCTGGTGGCTGGTCCTGGGCACGCTGAAGTGGGGCATCATCTGCCGCTATCAGGCCGAGCGCCACCTGACCGGTCAGACCCGGTCGGTGGAACTGGCCGCGATCGGCCGTCGGGTCTGCGAGACCGAATGGGACATCCTCGACCTGCTGACCACGGAGCGGGTCGCATGACCGCACCGCATGGCCGCCCGACGGCCGCCGAACTCGTCGCCGCCGTCGCCGAGTTCCTCGAGGGCGACGTCCGGGCCAACACCTCCGGGGCGGTCAACTTCCACGCCCTCGTCGCCGCCAACGCCCTGCGGATCGTGGAGCGGGAGCTGCTCGACACCGGCGATGCCCCGGATCTGCTCGGCTACCCCGACGAACAGTCGCTGTCGGCAGCGATCCGCTCCGGGGATCTCGACGCCCGCGGAGACGAGGTGCTGGCATGCCTGCGCGGGGTGGTCGGCCACCGGCTGGCGATCGCCCACCCCGGCTACGACGACGGCGCCAGTCGCTCCTAGCCGGGAACTGACGACGCCGGCCCGTTCCCGGTCCGGCAAACTCACGATCTACCCTTCCAGAGGCCTGAAACGCCTCCGGATCGTCGCCGTTCACCGTCCCGAAGACTCTCAGCAAGGCCGAATAGAGTAAAGTAACTGAGTGGTCGGTACAAATGACCATCAGTACATTTCAAGAGGCATTTTTGGCAAGGTTTTTTGGTTTGCCACAGGCTCGGGAACCCTGCTACGGTCGATAGCGACCACCGACTCGGAGGATTAGTCATGAAGTGGAAGATCGCGGCGGCAACCGCCGGCGTAGCAGCAATCATCTCGGCCCCCCTGGCCGGGGCCAAGCCGGCCAACAACGGCAACGGCAACGGCAACAAGCCGGCCACTCCGCCGGGACAGAGCATCTCGTCCATCGCCAAGGCCGGCGGCGGCGCAGCGGGTGTGCTGGGCGGGTTGATCGCCCGCAAGCCCACCAACCCGGGCCTGCCCAATGCCCTGCAGCGGGTGACGGCGAGCAAGACGCCCACCCCGACCCCCACGCCGACGCCGACGCCCACGCCGACGCCCGAGCCGACCCCCACGCCGACTCCACAGCCGACGCCGACTCCCTAGGCGCAATCCCTGGGCGATCCTGGAGAACCGCTCGGCCCACTGGGCCGGGGGGTTCTACGTTGGTGGCATGGGAGCACCTGAGACCAACGCCATCGCCGACCGGCTCTTCGACGCGATCGAACGTGGCGACGGCCCGGGGCTGGCGGCGCTGTGGTCCGACGACGTCATCGTCTGGCGGCAGGGCGGCGGGCGTGAACGCGACAAGGCCCGTGGCCTGAAGGTCATCGAGTGGTTCGTCGACAGCACCACTGATCGCCGGTACGAAGTCCTGGACAGGCGGAGCTTCGACGGCGGGTTCCTGCAGCAGCACAACGTCCACGCCACCACCGCTTCAGGCGCCCCGCTGACGTTCCGGGCCTGCCTGGTTGTCAAGGTCGCCCCGGACGGGCTGATCACCCGGATCGACGAGTATCTGGACCCCGCCGACCTGAACCCTCTGTTAGCCGAATCGTAGGATCCGGCCTGCGATTCTAAGAAATTCCCAGTTCAGCAAGTGATAAGCCTCACTAACGGTAATTAGCCGAACTCCATCGCCGCCCGGTAAAATCATGGGCATCGACCACCGCCCGGTGGTCAGTGGACAAAGGAGTATTTCGGTGAAGTTCAAGTTCGCAGCCATCACGACCTTGGTGGCCGTCGCGATCGCGTCGGCTCCGGTGGCGGCTGCAGCTCCGAACGGCAATGCCAACGGCAACGCGGGCAACAGCTCGAGCAGCAGCAGCACCAGCACCACCCCCCGCAACACGATCGGCCAGACCATCTCGGCGATCGCCAAGAGCGGCGGCGGCGCGATCGGTGTGCTGACCGCGCTGGTGCAGTTCAAGCCCGGCAATCTGGGTCTGGCCAACGCGCTCAAGCAGTTGACCACCCCGAAGCCGACTCCCACCCCGACGCCGACGCCGACCCCCACGCCGACGGTCGCTCCCAGCGCCTAGTCGCCGGCCTCGACTCCACTCAGTGCCCCCCGCCCCCGGCGGGGGGCACTGTCGATATTCAGCCAGGGTCGAAGGCGCAATCCGGCTAGCATCGCGGCATGTCCAACCCGTTGCGGATCCTGGTGTACAGCAGCAACGCACGAACCCGGGAACAGGTCCGGCTGTCGCTGGGCACCCGCGTCGACCCTGCGCTACCGGAACTCGTCTACACCGACGTGGCGACCGGACCGATGGTGATCAGCCTGATGGACGCCGGCGGATTCGATCTGGTGATCCTCGACGGCGAGGCCTCCCCGGTCGGCGGGATGGGCATCGCCAAACAGCTCAAGGACGAGCTCGACGACTGCCCCCCGATCCTGGTGCTGACCGGCCGGGCCGATGACGCATGGCTGGCCAACTGGTCGCGGGCCGAGGCCGCGGTACCGCATCCCCTCGACCCGATTCAGTTGGCCGGTGCGGTGGTCGGCCTGCTGAACAATTCCGCGGTCAGAGGTTGATGATCGGCCGGAATAATTGTGCTTTCTCCTGCCGGTGGAGGTAGCAACATCGCTAGGCTAAGTGTCTCCCATCACACGACGCCCACGACAAGGAGTGCGACCGCGGCATGACCCTCTACACCCCGATCCTGCTGCTGGGCGCCATCGCAGCGCTCTTCGCCGTGGGTTCGGTGGGGATCGCGTTGCTGATCGGGCCGAGGCGCTACAACCGGGCCAAGCTGGAGGCCTACGAGTGCGGTATCGAGCCGATCGCCCCTGATTCGGCGAACGCGCCGGTGGGACAGCGCTTCCCGATCAAGTACTACCTGACCGCGATGCTGTTCATCGTCTTCGACATCGAGATCGTGTTCCTCTATCCCTGGGCGGTGGCCTTCGACCAGCTCGGCCTGTTCGCGCTTGCCGAGATGGCGATCTTCATGGCCACCGTGTTCGTCGCGTACGCCTACGTCTGGCGCCGGGGTGGTCTGGAATGGGACTAGAGGAATCGCTGCCCGGCGGCATTCTGCTGTCCACCGTGGAGAAGGTCGCCGGCTTCGCCCGCAAGGGATCGCTGTGGCCTGCCACCTTCGGTCTGGCCTGCTGCGCCATCGAGATGATGGCCACCGCCGGCCCGCGCTTCGACATCGCCCGCTTCGGCATGGAGCGCTTCTCGGCGACCCCGCGTCAGGCCGACCTGATGATCGTGGCCGGCCGGGTCAGCCAGAAGATGGCGCCGGTGCTGCGCCAGGTCTACGACCAGATGGCCGAACCGAAATGGGTTCTGGCAATGGGCGTCTGCGCTTCCAGCGGCGGCATGTTCAACAACTACGCCGTGGTCCAGGGCGTGGATCATATTGTGCCGGTAGACATCTACCTGCCCGGCTGCCCGCCGCGTCCGGAGATGCTGCTGCACGCGATCCTGGCGCTGCATGCCAAGATCGCCGAGATGCCACTGGGCGTGCACCGCGCCGAGGCGATCGCGGCCGCCGAGAAGGCCGCGCTGTCCGCGCCGACCACCCTTGAACTCAAGGGACTGTTGCGATGACCGGCGGGCTGGAGCGAAGCGACTCGGGGATCAACCGGGGCATGTTCGGCGTCAGCGGAAGCGGTGACGTCTCCGGCTACGGCCGTCTGGCACGCCCGGTCGCCGCGCCCGAGAGCACCCCGCGCCCGTACGGGGGCTATTTCGACGAGGTCGTCGACCGGATGATTCAGGTCCTCGGTGACGGGTTCTTCACAGCCGCCGTGGAGCGCGTCGTCGTCCACCGCGATCAGCTGACCCTGCATGTGCGCCGCGAGCACCTGGCGCGAGTGGCTGAGGCTCTGCGCGATGACGAGCAGCTGCGGTTCGAATTGTGTTGCGGCGTATCGGGTGTGCACTACCCCGACGACGCCGGCGCGGAACTGCACGCTTTCTATCCGCTTCTGTCGATCACCCACAACCGTCGGGTCCATCTCGAGGTCTCCTGCCCCGACGCCGATCCGCACATCCCGTCACTGTTCGGTGTCTACCCGACCTGCGACTGGCATGAGCGGGAGACCTACGACTTCTTCGGCATCATCTTCGACGGCCATCCCGGTCTGACCCGTATCGAGATGCCCGACGACTGGGTCGGGCATCCGCAACGCAAGGACTACGCACTCGGTGGGGTTCCGGTGGAGTATCACGGCGCCCAGATCCCGCCACCCGACCAGCGCAGGTCGTACCGCTGATGACGATCGAAGATCCCGTGATCGTGCTCGGCGGCCAGGACTGGGACGACATCGTCGCCGCCGCCCGGGCAGGCGAAGCCGGCGAACGCATCGTGGTCAACATGGGCCCGCAGCACCCCTCCACGCACGGCGTGCTGCGACTCATCCTGGAGATCGACGGCGAGACGGTGACCGAAGCCCGCTGCGGCATCGGCTATCTGCACACCGGTATCGAGAAGAACCTCGAATACCGCACCTGGACCCAGGGCGTGACGTTCGTGACGCGGATGGACTACCTGTCCCCGTTCTTCAACGAGACCGCCTACTGCCTCGGCGTCGAGCGTCTGCTCGACATCACCGACGACATCCCGCAGCGCGCCTCGGTGATCCGGGTGATGCTGATGGAGCTCAACCGGATCTCCTCGCATCTGGTCGCGCTGGCCACCGGCGGCATGGAACTCGGGGCGATGTCGCCGATGTTCTTCGGCTTCCGCAGCCGCGACATGATCCTGACGTTCTTCGAGGCGGTCACCGGCCTGCGGATGAACAACGCCTACATCCGACCGGGCGGGGTGGCCGCCGACCTCCCCGAGGACGGAACCGCCCGGTTGGCCGAACTGCTGAAGGTGCTTCCCGGCCAGCTCCGCGAACTCGAGGATCTGCTGACCGAGAGCTACATCTGGAAGGCACGCACCGTCGGCGTCGGCTACCTCGACCTGACCGGGTGCATGGCACTGGGTGTCACCGGACCGGTGCTTCGCTCCACCGGACTGCCGCACGATCTGCGCAAGACCCAGCCGTATTGCGGTTATGAGACCTACGACTTCAATGTCGTCACCGACACCGCCGCCGACTGCTACGGCCGCTACCTGATCCGCATCGGCGAGATGCACGAGTCGGTCAGGATCGCCCGGCAGTGCCTGGAGCGCCTCGCCGAACCCGGTCCGGTGATGATCGAGGACAAGAAGCTGGCCTGGCCGGCCGATCTGAAGGTCGGCCCCGACGGTCTGGGCAACTCCCCGGCGCACATCGCCAAGATCATGGGCACCTCGATGGAGGGCCTGATCCACCACTTCAAGCTCGTGACCGAGGGCATCCGGGTGCCGGCCGGACAGGTCTACACCGCTGTGGAGTCGCCACGCGGGGAACTCGGCGTGCACATGGTCTCCGACGGCGGCACCCGCCCGTACCGGGTGCACTACCGCGATCCCAGCTTCACGAATCTGCAAGCGGTCGCGGCGATGTGCGAGGGCGGCATGGTGGCCGACGTCATCTCCTCGGTGGCCAGCATTGATCCGGTGATGGGGGGTGTCGATCGGTGAGTGTGGATCTGACACTGGGCCCACGGCCCGACGAGCCCGGCCCCCCGATCGGAGGGCCGGATTCGTACTCCCCGGAAGTGACCGCGCAGCTGGCTGCCGACGCCGCGGTGATCATCGCCCGCTACCCACAGCCGCGCTCGGCGCTGCTGCCGCTGCTGCACTTGGTCCAGGCGCAGGACGGCTACCTCACCAAGGCCGGAATCACCTTCTGCGCAAGCCAATTGCACCTGACCGACGCCGAGGTGGCAGCGGTGGCCACCTTCTACTCGATGTATCGGCGCACCCCCACCGGCGACTACCTGATCGGCGTCTGCACCACCACGCTGTGCGCGGTGATGGGCGGTGACGCCATCCTGGACACCCTGGAATCCGAACTCGGTGTGCACGCCGGGCAGACCACGCCGGACGGCCTGATCACCCTGGAGCACATCGAGTGCAACGCGGCCTGCGACTACGCGCCGGTCGTCATGGTCAACTGGGAGTTCTTCGACAACCAAACCCCTTCCAGCGTCACCGATCTCGTCGCCGCACTGCGCTCCGGCCAGGCCGTCAACCCGACGCGCGGCACCACGCTGTGCCCGTTCCGCGAGACCGCCCGCACCTTGGCCGGAGTCGGCGAGACAACCGATTCCGGTGGCCGGCCCGGCCCGGCCACCCTGGCCGGACTCGAGGTCTTCCACGCGTTGAGTGAGGACTCACGCAGTGAAAGTGCGAGTAACGGTCTGCAAGGTTCCTCACTCAACGGGGAAGTTGAAGAGGGGGAACCGTGCTGACCCCGGTGCTCAGCCGGTTCTGGGATGCGCCGGAACCGTGGACGCTGGCGACCTACCTGTGGCACGACGGGTATCAGGGCCTGCGCAAGGCACTGGAGATGACGCCCGACGAGGTGATCAACGAGATCAAGGAGTCCGGACTGCGCGGCCGCGGTGGCGCGGGATTCCCCACCGGAACCAAGTGGTCGTTCATCCCGCAGGACGGCCCGGCCGGGGCCAAACCGAAGTACCTCGTCATCAACGCCGACGAGTCCGAACCCGGCACGTGCAAAGACATGCCGCTGATGCTGACCACCCCGCACTTCCTGGTGGAGGGCGCGATCATCGCCGCGTACGCCATCCGGGCCCGGCACGCCTTCATCTATCTGCGCGGCGAAGTGCTGCCGGTGCTGCGCCGGTTGCGGGCAGCCGTCGAGGAGGCCTACGCGGCCGGATATCTCGGCACCAACATCCTGGGCTCCGGGTTCGACCTCGATCTGATCGTGCACGCCGGCGCGGGCGCCTACATCTGCGGCGAGGAGACCGCACTGCTGGACTCCCTGGAGGGACGGCGCGGTCAGCCCCGGTTGCGCCCGCCGTTCCCGGCCGTCGCAGGTCTCTACGCCTGCCCGACGGTGGTCAACAACGTCGAGTCGATCGCCAGCGTTCCGCCGATCATGATCAAGGGTGTGGACTGGTTCAAGTCCATGGGCACCGAGAAGTCACCCGGTTTCACCCTGTACTCGCTGTCCGGACACGTCACCCGGCCGGGCCAGTACGAGGCGCCGCTGGGGATCACCCTGCGCGAACTGCTGGACTACGCCGGCGGTGTGCGAGCCGGTCATGAGCTGAAGTTCTGGACCCCCGGCGGTTCGTCGACCCCCCTGCTGACAGCCGAACATCTCGACGTGCCACTGGATTACGAGGGGATGGCCTCGGTCGGCTCGATGCTGGGAACCAAGGCGCTGCAGATCTTCGACGAGACCACCTGCGTGGTGCGCGCGGTACGCCGCTGGACCCAGTTCTACGAACACGAATCCTGCGGTAAGTGCACACCGTGCCGGGAGGGCACCTACTGGCTGGCCCAGATCTACGAACGGCTGGAGACCGGTCACGGCACCGAGGACGATCTCGACAAGCTCCGCGATATCTCCGACACCATTCTCGGCAAGGCGTTCTGCGCACTCGGCGACGGCGCCGCCTCGCCGATCATGAGCTCGCTGCAATACTTCCGCGCCGAATACGAGGCACATCTCAGCGGCGGCTGCCCGTTCGACCCGGCCGCCTCGATGCTGCACGCCCCCGAGGGGGTGGGCCGATGAGCGCCTCGCCGGACGCCGACCTGGTGACCATCACCATCGACGACACCACCCTCTCGGTTCCCAAGGGCACCTTGGTGATTCGCGCCGCCGAGATGATCGGCATCGAGATCCCCCGGTTCTGCGATCACCCGCTGCTCGATCCGGTCGGTGCCTGCCGGCAGTGCCTGGTCGAGGTCGAGGGCCAGCGCAAGCCGATGGCAAGCTGCACCACCGCCGTCAGCGACGGCATGATCGTGCGCACCCAGCACACCTCCGAAGCCGCCGACTCCGCGCAGCGCGGGGTGATGGAACTGCTGCTGATCAACCACCCGCTGGACTGCCCGGTCTGCGACAAGGGCGGGGAGTGCCCGCTGCAGAACCAGGCCATGTCCACCGGCCGGGTCGAGACCCGCTTCGCCGACATCAAGCGCACCTTCCCCAAACCGATCGCGCTGTCCTCCGAGGTTCTGCTGGACCGGGAACGGTGCGTGCTGTGCGCGCGTTGCACCCGGTTCTCCGAGCAGATCGCCGGCGACCCGTTCATCGACCTGCTGGAGCGCGGCGCCTCCCAACAGGTCGGCATCGCCCCGGGCGAACCGTTCAACTCCTACTACAGCGGAAACACCGTTCAGATCTGTCCGGTCGGCGCACTGACCAACACGTCCTACCGGTTCCGTGCCCGGCCCTTCGACCTGGTGTCCTCGCCGAGTGTCTGCGAGCACTGTGCATCCGGATGCGCCCAACGCACCGACCACCGCCGCGGCGTGGTGCTGCGCCGGCTGGCCGGCGACGATCCGGAGGTCAACGAGGAGTGGAACTGCGACAAGGGTCGCTGGGCGTTCGCCTACCCCCGGGTCGGTGACCGCATCACCACCCCGATGGTGCGCGACGACGGCGGCCACCTGCGAGTCGCCTCATGGCCCGAAGCGATCAGCCGGGCCGCCGCCGGTCTGACCCGTGGGCGCACCGGAGTCCTGGTCGGCGGTCGGACCACCGCGGAGGATGCCTACGCCTACGCGAAATTCGCGCGAATGGTATTGGGCAGCAACGATATCGACTTCCGGGCTCGGCCGCACTCGGCGGAGGAGGCCGACTTCCTCGCCGCCCAGGTCGCCGGCCGGGGCGGCCTGAGTTACGCCGATCTGGAAACCGCTCCGATGGTAGTGCTGGCCGGCTTCGAACCCGAGGACGAGTCACCGATCGTGTTCCTACGGCTGCGCCGGGCCGTGCGCACCCGGGCCCTGCCGGTGACGACGATCGCACCGCTGCTGTCGCGCGGTTCGACCAAGCTCCACGCGCGGCTGGTCGCCACCGCGCCCGGCTCGGAGGCCCGCGCACTGGATCGTCTGGCCGCCCAGTTGCCCGAAGGTTCGATCATCCTGCTCGGCGAGCGGCTGGCCACCAGCCCGGGCGCCCTGTCGACGGCGGCCCGCCTGAACGCCAAGGGCTACCCGCTGGCCTGGATCCCGCGCCGCGCCGGTGAGCGCGGCGCGCTGGACACCGGCTGCCTGCCCAACCTGCTGCCCGGTGGACGGCCGGTGGCCGATCCCGTTGCGCGTCAACAGATTGCGGATGCCTGGAACCTCGACGGCATGCCCGATGAGCCCGGCCGCGACACCTCCGGCATTCTGGAGGCCGCCGGGCACGGCGAACTCGAGGCCCTGCTGATCGGCGGCGTCGAACCCGCTGACCTGGCCGACCCGCAGGCGGCCCTGGCCGCGATCGAGGCCGCCGGATTCGTCGTCAGCCTCGAGATCCGCGAGTCCGAGGTCACCGCACTGGCCGATGTGGTCTTCCCGGTGGCGCCGGTCGCCGAGAAGGCCGGGACCTATCTCAACTGGGAGGGCCGCTTGCGCTCCTTCGATGCCGCGTTGCCATCGAACGCCGCCTCAGACCTGCGGGTGTTGCAGACGCTTGCCGCTGAACTCGGCGCGGATCTGGGATTCGGCAACCCTGCCCAGGCCCGTGAGGACATGACCCGGCTGGGCCTGTGGAACGGCACGCCGTCGACGATGCCGGAGACACCCGCGCAAGCCGCCCCGCACCTGGAGCCCGGTGAGGCGATGCTGGCCGGCTGGCGAATGCTGTTGGACTGCGGCCGGTTACAGGACGGGGAGCCGTTCCTGGCCGGTACCGCACGTCCACCGGTGGCCCGGGTCAGCGAGGCGACGGCCGCGTCGCTGGGTACGCCGGCGACCGTGACGGTCTCGACCGGACGCGGTGCGGTGACACTGCCCCTGGTCGTCACCGAGATGCCCAATCAGGTGGTGTGGTTGCCGCTGAACTCCCCCGGCAGCGCGGTGCACCGTCAACTCGGCGTCACCACCGGGGCCGCCGTCCACATCGAGGCCGGAGGTGAGCGGTGAACTACCCCGACCCGACCGTGTTCGGCCACGACCCGTGGTGGCTGATGCTGATCAAGGCCCTTGCGGTGTTCGTCTTCCTGGTGCTGACTGTGCTCGTCGCGATCCTCGTCGAGCGAAAGATCCTGGGCCGCATGCAGATGCGCTACGGACCCAACCGGGTCGGGCCGTTCGGACTGCTGCAGTCCGTCGCCGACGGCATCAAGCTCGCACTCAAGGAGGGCCTCACCCCGACCGGCGTCGACAAACCGATCTATCTGCTGGCGCCGGTGATCTCCGTGGTGCCGGCGATCATGGCCTTCGCGGTGATCCCGATGGGCCCGGTGGTGTCGGTGTTCTCCCATCAGACCCCGCTGCAACTGACCGACCTTCCGGTCGGGGTCCTCTACGTGCTGGCCTTCACCTCCATCGGGGTGTACGGAATCGTGTTGGCCGGCTGGGCATCCGGTTCCACCTACCCCCTGCTGGGCGGGCTGCGCTCCAGCGCCCAGGTGATCTCCTACGAGATCGCGATGGCGCTGTCCTTCGCGGCGGTGTTCCTCTACTCCGGCACCATGTCGACGTCCGGACTCGTCGCCGCGCAGGACCACACCTGGTACATCTGGCTGCTGTTGCCGTCGTTCTGCGTCTACGCCATCGCGATGGTCGGTGAGACCAACCGCGCACCGTTCGACCTGCCCGAGGCCGAGGGCGAACTCGTCGGCGGATTCCACACCGAGTACTCGTCGCTGAAGTTCGCGATGTTCATGCTCGCCGAGTACGTCAACATGACGACGGTGTCCGGGCTGGCGGCGACCATGTTCCTCGGCGGCTGGCGCGCACCGTGGCCGCTGAGCCTCTGGGAGGGCGCCAACTCCGGGTGGTGGCCACTGCTGTGGTTCGTCGCCAAGGTGTGGATGTTCCTGTTCGTGTTCATGTGGCTGCGGGCCACCCTGCCCCGGCTGCGCTACGACCAGTTCATGGCGATCGGCTGGAAGCTGCTCATCCCCGTCTCGCTGGTGTGGATCCTCGTCGTCGCGGTGCTGCGCGCGACCAACCACACCGATGTGGTCTCCAGCCTGATCGCCTCGGCCGCCCTGCTGATCGGCGTGCTGGTGGCCAACGCGTTGCGCAAGATGGCGAATCGCCGTCAGATCCCGCCGCCACCGCCGCCGGCCGAAGGCTCCTTCCCGATACCGCCGATGCCGCGCATGTCGACACCGAGGGAGGCCACCCGTGCCTAAATGGCTGGATTCCATCGCCGGTTTCGGCCTCACACTCAAGACGATCTTCACCAAGCCGATCACGGAGGGCTACCCGGAGAAGCCCGGACCCGTCGCTCCCCGTTATCACGGCCGGCATCAGCTCAACCGCTATCCCGACGGCCTGGAGAAGTGCATCGGCTGCGAACTGTGCGCATGGTCGTGCCCGGCCGATGCCATCTACGTAGAAGGCGCCTCCAACACCGCCGAAGAGCGTTTCTCCCCCGGCGAACGCTACGGGCGGGTCTACCAGATCAACTATCTGCGCTGCATCGGTTGCGGTCTGTGCATCGAGGCCTGTCCCACCCGGGCACTGACGATGACGAACGATTACGAGCTCGCCGATGACAACCGCTCGGACCTGATCTACGACAAAGACAAGCTACTGGCCCCGCTTCAGCCGGGTATGACAGCACCGCCGCATGCGATGGCCCCCGGCACCACCGACGATGACTACTACCTGGGGCGAATCGGTTCAGAGGGAGTGAAACCGTGAACGCCGAAGTCATCGCCTTCTGGGTTCTGGGCGCCATCGCCGTGATCGGCGCCATCGGGGTCATCGCCGCACCCAAGGCCGTCTACTCGGCCCTGTACCTGGCCACGACCATGATCTCGCTGGCGATCATCTATGTCGCCGAGGAGGCGCTGTTCCTCGGCGTCGTGCAGATCGTTGTCTACACCGGCGCGGTGATGATGCTGTTCCTGTTCGTGCTGATGCTGATCGGCGTGGACTCGGCCCAGTCGCTGACCGAAACCATTCGCGGGCAACGGGTTGCGGGCGTTCTGGCCGGCCTGGGCTTCGGCGTACTACTGATCGCCGCGATCGGCACCGTGTCGACGACCGGTTTCACCGGACTGGATGCAGCCAACGAGAACGGCAACGTCGAGGGCCTGGCCCAGCTGATCTTCACCCGTAACCTGTGGGCCTTCGAGCTCACCAGCGCGCTGCTCATCACCGCCGCACTGGGCGCGATGGTGCTGGCCCACCGCGAGCGACTCGGACGTCGCAAGACTCAGCGCGAACTGGCCGTCGAGCGCTTCCGCGACGGCCACCGCGCGACGCCGTTGCCCAATCCGGGTGTCTACGCCCGGCACAACGCCGTCGACACCCCCGCCCGCCTGCCGGACGGCTCCGATGAACCGTCGTCTGTCAACGAGATGCTTCGGAGCCGCCGATGAACCCGGCGAATTACCTGTACCTGTCGGCGCTGATCTTCACCATCGGCGCCGCAGGAGTGCTGTTGCGGCGCAACGCCATCGTGATGTTCATGTGTGTCGAGCTCATGCTCAACGCCTGCAATCTGGCCTTCGTGACCTTCGCCCGGATGCACGGACACCTCGACGGCCAGGTGATCGCGTTCTTCACCATGGTGGTGGCCGCCTGCGAAGTGGTGGTCGGTCTGGCCATCATCCTGACGATCTTCCGAGCCCGGCGCAGCGCTGACGTCGACGACGCCCACCTCCTCAGGAATTGAGGGGTGGAACTGATGCCCATGACGCTGATCTGGTTGACCATCGCGCTGCCCCTGGCCGGGGCGGTGATCCTGCTGTTGGGCGGCAAAGCCACCAACGCGTGGGGGCATCTGCTGGCAACCGCCGCGGTCATCGGCTCCTTCGGGTGCGGCGTCGCACTGTTCACCGATCTGCTCGGTCGGCCCGCCGAGAGCCGTGCGATCAACAGCACGCTGTTCTCCTGGATCCCGGTGGGCGTGCTGCGGGTCGACTTCGGCGCGCACATCGACGCCCTGTCGATCTGCTTCGTCCTGCTGATCACCGGTGTCGGCGCACTGATCCACGTGTACTCGATCGGATACATGGCCCACGATCCCGAGCGGCGCCGGTTCTTCTCGTATCTGAATCTGTTCGTCGCCGCGATGCTGATCCTGGTGATCGCCGACAACTATCTCGGCCTGTATCTCGGCTGGGAGGGCGTCGGCCTGGCTTCCTACCTGCTGATCGGCTTCTGGTCCTACAAGCCCAGTGCGGCGACGGCCGCCAAGAAGGCGTTCGTCGTCAACCGGGTCGGTGACACCGGCCTGGCCATCGCCCTTATGATCATGTTCTCCGCCGTCGGGTCGGTGAACTTCGGCACGGTGTTCAGCAACGCCCCGCAGATGAGCAGCGGGACCGTCAACGCGATCGGACTGATGCTGCTGCTGGGCGCATGCGGTAAGAGCGCCCAGGTGCCGCTGCAGTCCTGGCTCGGCGACGCGATGGAAGGCCCCACCCCGGTCTCCGCACTCATCCACGCCGCAACGATGGTGACCGCGGGCGTGTACCTGATCGTGCGCTCCGGACCGGTGTTCGACCTCGCACCGGTCGCCCAGACCGCGGTGGTCGTCGTCGGTGCGGTCACGCTGCTGTTCGGCGCGATCATCGGCTGCGCCAAGGACGACATCAAGAAGGCTCTGGCGGCATCGACCATGAGCCAGATCGGCTACATGGTGCTGGCCGCCGGACTCGGACCGGCCGGCTACGCGGTGGCCATCCTGCATCTGCTCACCCACGGCTTCTTCAAGGCCGGGCTGTTCCTCGGCGCCGGTTCGGTCATGCACGCGATGGACGACGAGACCGATATGCGCCGCTACGGCGGATTGCGCGCCGTGCTGCCGATCACCTACGCCACCTTCGGGCTGGGATATCTGGCCATCATCGGGGTGCCCCCGTTCGCGGGCTTCTTCTCCAAGGACGCCATCATCGAGGCCGCCGTCAACGCCGGCGGGCTGCGCGGCTGGCTGCTCGGCGGGGCCGCCCTGCTCGGCGCGGCCATCACCGCCTTCTACATGACCCGGGTGATGCTGCTGACGTTCTTCGGCGAGCGGCGCTGGCGATCGACCACGCATCCGCACGAGTCGCCCTCGTCGATGACGGCACCGATGGTGGTGCTGGCCTTCGGCTCGGTGGGCGCCGGCGCGGCGCTCGGCCTGGGACGACTGCAGTCCTGGCTGGAACCCGTTGTGGGGAGCCATGAATCCGCCGAGACAGTGCCGGCCTGGGTGACGACGGTGCTCGCGCTGGCCGCCGTGGCCGTCGGTGTCGCGATCGCCTACCGGCAGTACGCCACCCGGCCGGTGCCGGTCAATCTGCCCCGAGACGTGTCCGCGCTGACGGTGGCGGCCCGGCGCGACCTCTACGGTGACGCGTTCAACGAGGCGGTGTTCATGCGCCCCGGGCAGCTGCTGACCAAGGCCGTCGTCGCAACCGACGAGGGTGTGATCGAAGGCGCAGCCGGCGGGCTCACCTGGTCGATCCGCAGCCTCTCGGACCGCCTGCGCGCCGTGCAGACCGGTTACGCCCGCACCTACGCACTGTCCATGCTCGGCGGCTCGGCGCTGATCGCCGCCGCGGTGCTGTGGATGGCGAAGGGGGCGTGACGATGAACGGCATCCCGTTGCTCAGCGCACTGTGGGCCCTTCCGGTGCTGGCCGCGTTCCTCATCGTCGCGCTGCCACCGTCGGCGCGTGAGTTCGGCCGCTACGCCGGCCTGCTCGTGTCGCTGGCCGTGCTGGGCATCGCGATCGCCCTCGCGGCCGGCTTCGACCCCAGCGGTGACCGTTTCCAGTTCGTCGAGGACCATCCGTGGATCCAGTACCTCGGCGCCGGTTACACCCTCGGCGTGGACGGGATCGCACTGAGCCTGGTGGTGCTGACCGCCGCTCTGGTGCCACTGCTGCTGATCGCCGGCTGGCATGAGGCCGACGCCGCGAGCGGCAGGGGCCCACAGGTCTACGTCGCGCTGATGCTGGCCGTCGAGGGCATGGTGATGCTGTCCCTATCGGCGCTGGACATCCTGCTGTTCTACATCTTCTTCGAGGCGATGCTGGTGCCGATGTACTTCCTCATCGGCGGGTTCGGCGGCCCGCAACGGGCCCGCGCCGCGGTGCGGTTCCTGCTGTACAACCTGGCCGGCGGGTTGATCATGCTGGCCGCCGTCGTCGGCATCTATGTGGTGACGTCGAAATCCGACGTGTTCGGAGGCGGCACCTTCGACTTCCGGCAGATCACCGATGCGATCAGCGACGGCAGATTCAGCATCGCACCGGCCGTCGCCGCACCGATGTTCCTGGCGTTCATGTTCGCCTTCGCCGTCAAGGCCCCGTTGTGGCCGTTCCACCGCTGGCTCCCCGACGCCGCGGTGCAGGCCACGCCCGCCTCGGCGGTGTTCATGATGGCGGTGATGGACAAGGTCGGCACATTCGGCATGCTGCGCTACTGCCTGCCGTTGTTCCCCGGCTCCGCGCAGCAGTTCCGCACCGCGATCATCGTGCTCGCCGTGATCAGCATCGTCTATGGGGCGATCGTGGCGATCGGACAGACCGATGTCATGCGATTGATCGTGTACACCTCGATCAGCCACTTCGGCTTCATCATCCTGGGCATCTTCGCGATGACCTCCCAGGGCCAGTCCGGGTCAGCGCTCTACATGGTGAGTCACGGCATCTCGACGGCCGCGCTGTTCCTCATCGCGGGCTTCCTGGTGAGCCGTCGCGGCACCCGCGCGATCGCCGCCTATGGCGGTGTGCAGAAGGTGGCGCCGGTGCTGGCCGGCACCTTCCTGATCGCCGGACTGGCCACCCTGGCACTGCCCGGCCTGGCTTCCTTCATCAGTGAATTCCTGGTTCTCATCGGCACCTTCACCACCTACCCGGTCTACGCGGTGATCGCCGCCGCCGGTCTGGTGCTCTCGGCGGTCTACGTGCTGTGGCTCTACCAGCGGCTGATGACAGGACCATTGGCGCAGGGAAATGAACGGGTGAGCGATCTGCGGGCACGCGAACTGGTGGTCGTGGTGCCGCTCATCGCCGCACTGATCGCCCTGGGCGTCTATCCGCGGATCGCGCTGTCCGTGATCAACCCCGGCGTCGAGCACACCCTCACCGGGATACACGTGAGCGATCCGGTGCCCACGCTGCGCGCAGGGGGTCAGCGATGACCGCTCCGAGTATCGAGTACGGCCTGCTGTCGCCGGTGCTGATCGTGTTCGGCGTCGCGATCGCCGGGGTGCTGGTCGAGGCGTTCCTGTCCTGGCGGTCACGCTACGCGGTGCAGGTCGCGCTGTCGCTGGCCGGACTGGCCGCCGCCTTCGTCGCACTGGCCGTGATCTACCCGCGGGCCGGTGGCGGCACGCTGGCGGCGGTCGGCGCCGTAACGGTGGACAGACCCGCGCTGTTCATGCAGGGCACTCTGGTGCTGGTCGCATTCCTCAGCGTGCTGCTCATCGCCGAACGGACCCCCGCCTATCCCAAGCCGGCCGAAACCGATTCCCGCCGTAGGGGTTTGGACGCCTTCACTCCGCAGGCCTCCGCGGTGCCGGGCAGTGTCGCAGAGTTGGTCGCCACCAAGGCCGGCGCAGCGCAGACCGAGGTGTTCCCGCTGACGATGTTCTCGGTCGGCGGCATGATGCTCTTCCCCGCCGCCGGTGATCTGCTGACCATGTTCGTGGCGCTGGAGGTCTTCTCGCTTCCGCTGTATCTGATGTGCGGACTGGCCCGGCACCGCCGGCTGCTCTCGCAGGAGGCGGCGATGAAGTACTTCCTGCTGGGCGCGTTCTCCTCGGCGATCTTCCTCTACGGCATGGCCATGCTCTACGGCTTCGCCGGCACCCTGAGCATCACCGGTATCGCCTCGGCTGTGCAGACCCAGACCGCCAACACCGAACTGGCCCTGGTCGGCTCCGCACTCGTCACCGTCGGCCTGCTGTTCAAGGTCAGCGCGGCGCCGTTCCACGCCTGGGTCCCCGACGTGTATCAGGGCGCGCCGACCCCGATCGTCGCGTTCATGGCGGCCGGCACCAAGATCGCCGCGTTCGGCGCGCTGCTGCGAATCTTCTACGTCGCACTGCCGGCGCTGAAGGACCGATGGAGTCCGGTGCTGTGGGCGGTGGCGATCCTGACCATGGCGGTCGGCACCATCACCGCGGTCACCCAGCGTGACGTGAAGCGTCTGCTGGGTTATTCGGCGGTGGCACACACCGGTTTCATCCTCACCGGCGTGATCGCGCTCAACCGCAGCGGGCTGACCGGCACGCTGTTCTATCTGGCGGCCTACGGGATCGCCTCGGTCGGCGCGTTCGCGTTGGTCAGCACCGTGCGCGGGCGCGACGGGATGGAGCAGACCGGATTCGACCGCTGGGCCGGACTGGGCAAGCGGTTCCCGGTGACCGCCGCGGTGTTCGCGTTGTTCCTGCTGTCCTTCGCCGGTATCCCGCTGACGAGCGGGTTCATCAGCAAGTTCTCGGTGTTCAAGGCCGCCGCCGAGAGCGGGGCCGCCCCACTGGTGGTGGTGGGCGTGCTGGCCAGCGCGGTGGCCGCCTACTTCTACATCCGGGTCATCGTGCTGATGTTCTTCACCGACCCGCCCGCCGAAGCGCCCGAGGTCCGCCCGCCGAGTCCGATGACCGTCACGGTGATCGGCCTGGCCCTGCTGATCACGTTCATCCTCGGCATCCTGCCGCAACCGGTGCTCGACATCGCCGATCAGGCCGCACGGTTCTTCACCCCCTGACGCCCAAACCAACAAATGGGCGTAGAAGTGAGAGTAAATCGCGCCCATACGTCGATCTCGGCGCCAGGGAGGGGCGCAGAGCGCCCTAGGCCATCGCCTGCTCGATGTCGGTGAACGGCCCGAAGCTGCCGTCGAGCACCTGAAGGTGCCCGATCGTGCGACCGCTGACGACGGCAGGACCGGCCAGCGCCAGTTCGACTGCGGCGCGGCCGAACTCGTCATCCGGCGAGGTGCTGGCGAATTCGCTCCGGTAGTAACTCAATCCCGGTGTGGGGATCGGCCGGGACGGCGCCAGCGCATTGACGGCGACGTTGTAGGGCCGCAGATCGGCGGCCGCGCACATGGTGAGGTGCTCGAGTGCGGCCTTGGACCCGCCGTACCCGGGCAGTGTGGCCACCCGGGAGGCCACCGAGGTGATGTTGATGATGGAGCCGTAGCCGGCCTCGATCATGTCCGGGCAGACCAGCCCCATGAGCTCGTAGGCCGCGAACGGCCCGATCTCGAAGTGCCTCCGGTAGGCGGCCAGTGGCACCGACAGGAAGCCGGGCCACGCGGCGGTCGGAGCGGGACCCGTCGTCCTGCGTTGTTTCGGCTCGGCGCCGGGCGCCGGCGGCCGGCCCGGCGCGGTGAAGGCGGCGTTGTTCACCAGCACGGTGATCGGCCCCAGCGCCTCGCGCGCCTCGCCGACCAGACGCGGGATGTCCTCACGCTCGAGCAGGTCGGCGCGGATGGCGACGGCCCGGCCCCCGGCGGCCTCGATAGCGGCGACGGTCTCGCCGATCGTGCCGGGCAGCCGCTCATCCCACTGGGTCTCGCTGCGGGCCACCACCGCCACCGCGGCCCCCTCGGCAGCCAGCGCCAGCGCGATGGCACGCCCCAGTCCGCGGCTTGCTCCGGTGACGACGGCCGTGCGGCCGGCCAATCGTGCGTCCATCACATCCTCGCTTTCTCGCTGCGCTCCCGACCGCAGTATGGCAGCGTCGTGGACGTGCCGAACGAACCCGTCGTCGAGACCGAAGTCCAGCGCCTGCAACGCTCGGCCCGCGATACCAGCACCATCCCGGCGGCGCTCTCCGACTGGATTGCGCCCCAGCTCGGGGCGAAGCCGGAGGTGACGGTCGAGAGCGGTGTCGACTCCAACGGGATGTCCTCGGAGACCATCATCCTCACCGGCCGATGGACCCGGGACCGCCGGGTCAAGGACGACGGAACCGTCGAGCAGAAGTGGGTGGCCCGGGTCGCCCCGACCGTCCAGGACGTCCCGGTGTTCACCGCCTACCGGATGGACCATCAGTTCGAGGTCATCCGGCTCGTCGGCGAGCTCACCGATGTCCCGGTCCCCCGGGTGCGCTGGCTCGAGCCGACCGGCACTGTGCTGGGCAGTCCGTTCTTCCTGATGGATCTCGTCGAGGGCATCGTGCCACCCGATGTGATGCCCTACACCTTCGGCGGGAACTGGTTCGCCGACGCACCGGCCGACAAGCGCCGCCAGTTGCAGGACGCCACCGTCGGCGTGCTGGCGAAACTGCATGCGATTCCCGACGCCGCCGAGACATTCGGCTTCCTCATCGACGTCGACCCGCCCGGCGACACCCCGTTGGGCCGTCATTTCGGCTGGCTCAAGGACTGGTATCAGTTCGCCGTGCCCGACATCGGCCGCTCGGCCCTGGTCGAACGGGCCCTGGCGTGGCTGGAGGACAACTTCCCGACCGACGTCGCCGCCGGCGAACCGGTGCTCTCCTGGGGGGACTCCCGGATCGGCAACGTGCTCTACGACGACTTCCAACCGGTGGCCGTACTGGACTGGGAGATGGCGAGCATCGGACCCCGCGAAATCGATGTGTCATGGATCATCTTCGCGCACATGGTGTTTCAGGAACTCGCCGGACTGGCCGGGCTGCCCGGGTTGCCCGATGTGCTGCGCGAGGAGGATGTGCGCGCCACCTACCAACGGCTCACCGGCGTCGAACTCGGCGATCTTCGCTGGTTCTACATCTACTCGGCGGTGATCTGGTGCGTGGTGTTCATGCGCACCGGCGCGCGCCGGATTCATTTCGGAGAGATGGAGAAGCCGGAGGACGTCGAATCGCTGTTCTATCACGGGGGATTGTTACGTCGACTGCTAGAGGAAGGCGCCTAAGTGATCGGCCCGCTCGACGAGTACCCCGTCCATCAGGTCCCCCAGCCGATCGCCTGGCCGGGCAACTCCGACCGCAACTTCTACGACCGGTCCTATTTCAACGCCCACGACCGCAGCGGCGACATCTTCGTCATCACCGGCATCGGCTACTACCCCAGCCTCGGAGTCAAGGACGCCTTCGTGTTGGTCAGACGCGGCGACGAGCAGACCGCGGTGCACCTGTCCGACGCGATCGACCAGAACCGGCTGCATCAGCATGTCAACGGCTATCACCTCGACGTGGTCGATCCACTGCAGACCATCCGCATCGTGATGGAGGAGACCGAGGGCATCGCCGTCGACCTCACCTGGGAGGGTCTGTTCCCGGTCGTCCAGGAGCAACGGCACATGATGCGCTCGGGCGCCAAGGTCACCCTCGACGCGCAACGCTTCGCCCAACTCGGCACCTGGAGCGGCGGACTGGTGATCGACGGTCAGGACATCGCAGTGGACCCGGCCACCTGGATCGGCACCCGGGACCGGTCCTGGGGCATCCGCCCGATCGGTGAACCCGAACCGGCCGGCCGTCCCGCCGATCCCCCCTTCGAGGGTATGTGGTGGCTGTATGTGCCGATGGCCTTCGAACAGTTCGCGATCGTCATCATCATCCAGGAGGAACCGAACGGGTTCCGCAGCATGAACGACTGCACCCGGATTTGGAAGGACGGACGGATCGAACAGCTCGGCTGGCCGCGGGTGCGGATCCATTACCGTTCCGGCACAAGGATTCCCACCGGCGCGACCATCGAGGCCACCGATTCTGACGGCAACCCGCTGCGCTTCGAGATCGAGTCCAAGCTTCCGGTGCCCATCCACGTCGGCGGCGGCTACGGCGGGGACTCGGACTGGACCCATGGGGTGTGGCGCGGCGAGAAGTTCACCGAGCGGCTCACCTACGACATGACGGATCCGGCCGTCATCGGCCGCTCTGACTTCGGCGTCATCGACCACGTCGGCCGGGCGCTGTGTTACGGCAGTTCCCGGACACCCGAGGAGGGCTGGGGTCTGTTCGAGCACGGCGCACTCGGTCGCCACGACCCGTCGGGGTTCGCCGACTGGCTCACCGTCGCACCGTAGTCAGCGCAGTTCGTCGACGATCTCGGCGAGCGTGTCCACCGGGATCGGCCCGGGCTGATACAGGCACAGGGTCTCGCCGATCCCCTCGCAGCGCGCCCGGATGTGCTCGGCGATCTCCCGTGGCGTGCCGCACGCGGCGATGGTGTGCAACACCTCGTCGGTGATCAGTCCACCCATCTCGGCCCAGCGGCCCTGTTTGGACAGCGCGTTGAGTTCCGGCTGCAGATCCCCCCAGCCGTGCACCTCGAGCACCGGCCGGTAGGCCGGTGTGCTCCCGTAGAACGCCAGCAGTCGCCGCGCGGCCGTGTGAGCTTCATCGTTGACGCCCGCCGACACGATGACTTCCGGCACCACGGCGAAGCCGCTGCGCCCCGCCAGTCCTTCGCGCACCATCGGCATGGTGACCTCGTGCAGGAACTTCGTCGACGAGAACGGCATCACCAGAAGTCCGTCGGCGCATTCGGCCACCGCCCGGGTCAGCTTCGGCCCCAGGGCTCCGACGTAGATCGGCGGCGGCCCAAAGGGATTGGGCCCCGGGTTGAACGTCGGCGTCATCAGGGTGTGCCGGTAGAAATCGCCGCGGAAGTCCAGCCGCTCGCCGCTCTCCCACGCCGCGAAGATCGCCCGCAGCGCGCCGACCAGTTCCCACATCCGGGCCACCGGCCGGTCGAACGCCGCGCCGTAGCGCTTCTCGATCTGGGTGCGGATCTGGGTGCCCAGACCGAGGGTGAACCGGCCGCCGCTGATCAGCTGATGGTCGTAGGCCTGGTGTGCCAGCTGGATCGGATTGCGCGGGAAGGCGATCGCCACATTGGTCATCAGGTCCAGGCCGCCCACGGTGGAGGCCAGGGTCAGTGGAGCGAACACGTCGTGCGGCCCCTCGAAGGTGAACACCCCCGATGCGCCGGCCTCGCGCAGCGCGCGGGCCCGCTCGATCGCCTCAGTGGGCCCGTAGAGGGCAGTCAGGACTTTCACGGTTCCCCCACCCTAGTGTGGAGTCATGGCACACGACGTGGTGGTGATCGGAGCCGGACTTGCCGGGCTGACGGCGGCACGCGAGTTGACCGGCATGGGATTCGACGTGGTGGTGCTCGAGGGCCGCGACCGGGTGGGTGGGCGCACCGCACCGGCCACGCTCGCCGGGGTGCCGATCGACCGTGGCGCATCCTTCGTCGGCCCCACCCAGGACGCGGTGCTCAAACTCGCCGCGGACCTGGGGTGTGAGACCACCCCGACCTACTCGCAGGGCGCCAACCTGATCCGCTGGCGCGGTGCGGTGCATCGCTATCACGGCACCATCCCCAAACTCGGTCTCATCGGACTGCTCGACATCGGCCGCATCCAATGGCAGTTCGAACGCATCACCCGCACGATCAGCATCAGCGAACCGTGGACATCGGCCAAGGCCGCCGAGTGGGACGCAATCAGCCTCGGCGACTGGCTGCGCTCGGTGCGCGCCACCAAAGGCTCGCGCGACCTGATGGCGATCATGTCGAAGGTGACCTGGGGTGCCCAACCCGACGAGGTTTCGATGCTGCACGCTCTGCGCTATGTCAAGACCTCCGGCGGTATGGACCGCATGCTCGATACCGTCGGCGGTGCCCAACAGGATCACTTCACTGGTGGCAGCCACCAGATGTCGGCCCGCATCGCCGACGAACTCGGCACACGAATAACCCTGGGCGCCAGGGTTTCCCGCCTCGAATGGTCAACGGATGCCGTCGCAGTGCACTCATCGGCGGGTGTGGTGGAGGGCCGTCGCGCCATCATCGCCGTCGCGCCCGCACAGCGACACGACATCGACATCGCACCCGCACTGCCGATCGAACACCAGCAGTTGACGCAGCGCTGGCCACTGGGCGCGCTGACCAAGGCCTACGCCGCCTACCCCACCCCGTTCTGGCGCAGTAAAGGCCTGTCCGGGCAGGGACTCTCCGACGAAGGTCCGGTGTTCATCACCTTCGACGTCAGCCCCCCTGAAGGAGGCCCGGGAATCCTGCTGGGATTCACCGACCCGCGCGGTTTCGACGCGCTGCCCGACGATCAGCGCCGCACAAAGGCGGTGGAATGCTTCACCGCACTGTTCGGCGAGGAGGCCGCCGACCCCATCGACTATCTCGACCAGCGCTGGGGCGCTGAGACTTTCGCACCCGGCGGCCCGACGGCCGCGGTGCCACCCGGATCGTGGACGCAGTTCGGACCGCTACTGCGCCGTCCGGTGGGTCCGCTGCACTGGGCCGGCACCGAGACCGCCGACGAATGGACCGGATTCATGGACGGCGCGGTGCGCTCCGGGCAGCGCGCGGCCGCCGAGGTTGCGGCGTTGCTCAGGAACTGATCCGCTGCGCCGGCGCAGCGGTGGCGACCAGATCGCGCAGATGACCGTTGACATCGGCCGGATGCTCCAGGATTGCGCAGTGTCCGCCCGGCATCTCGACGAGCTCGACCAGATTCGGTGCGTCCTCGGCGATCTTGCGCGCCTGACACATCGGCAACAACCGGTCGTCGGTGCTGCCGATCACCAGCGTCGGCACGGTCAGTCCGCTGATGTCGATGTGCACCTTCGGGCCCATCTCGTCGACGAGGACCCGCGCCCACCCACCGCGGCCGGCGGCGGGAGTGGCGGAGAAAAGGTCGTGCAGGTAGCGCGCGATCGCCGGATCGGCGCCGGCGCCGACGGCCATCATCTTCAGGAAGCGCATGCTGCCGGGCTGGGTGCCGTAGACCAGCGGGGCGCCGCCGACGGAACGAATCATGCTGCGCGCCGCGGCGATCCGGGCCGACTTGAGCATGCCCGGGACCCGCAGCAGCTTGATCTTGTCCAGCAGATCCCCGGTGGTCGTATTGATCAGCGCGACGGCGTCAGCACGCTCGGCCACCCGGTCGCGGAAGCGATCCGCCCACGCGCTGATGGCGATACCGCCCATCGAATGCCCGGCGATCACGGCACGTTCGCCGGGATGCAGATTGGCGGCCAGTACGGCGTCGAGATCGGAGGCCAGGTGATCAAGGCTGTATGCCGACGCCTGCGGCACACCGCTGCGGCCGTGGCCACGGTGGTCGTAGGCGATCACCCGGAAGTCGCGGGCCAGATCGTTGATCTGCTCGTGCCAGACCTTCAGCGAGCAGGTGATGCCATGGGCCAGCACGATCGGGTAACCGTCATTGGGGCCGAAGACCTCGGTGTGCAACCGGGTGCCGTCGTGACCGTGCACGATCATCGTCTTGCTCGGCGGCAGGGTGGGCGCCAAGGCGGTCATGTCGCTCCTAGCCGGGCGGCCACGCCGCCGCCCGATTCGAGAGGGTAACCGTTCTTACGCCCCCGATCACGGATACCGGAGATTCCAGCGCGTCAACCGGCCGTCACACCAGCCACATGAGCATCATCGTTTTCTCTCAATCCACATAATCGCCAGAAACGCACTACAGCGACTTAACACAGAGTACATTTTGTTTGCCAGTCCGGCGCCCACCCGAACGGAGAACCCTCGATAATGAACACCACCATGGCCCGCGCCGCAGCCGCGGCCGGCGGTATCGCCGTCGCGGCCGCCTTCGTCGTCAGCTGCTCGGCCACCAAGGAGGCGGCCAAGGAGGCCGCCTCAAGCGCCTCGAGCATCGGCTCATCGGCGGCCAGCGCGGCCGGAAGCGCGGCGAGCAGCGCGGCCAGTGCCGCGGGCAGTGCCGCCAGCAGTGCCGGCAGTGCGGCGGGAAGTGCGGCCAGCAGCGCGGCCAGCGCAGCCGGAAGCGCGGCCAGCAGCGGCGCCAGCGTCGCCTCCAGCGTCGTCTCCTCGGTGCTCAACGGCGCGCCCACCACACTGAATGTTCCTGGTATCGGCGATGTTTCACTCGACGGCCCGGCCGCGGCGGCCTACACCAAGGCCGGTGGCGCCACCAGCCTCGGCGCTCCGACCGCAGCCCCGAAGAAGGTCGGAGACGGCACCGAGTACGCCTTCGCCAACGGCACGTTGTTCGAGACGCCGTCCAAGGGCGTCTATCTCGTCCAGGGCGAGATCCTCAAGAACTACCTCGGCGCGCAGGGCGGCCCGGCGGGAGCGCTGGGCTGGCCGACGGCTGACGAGACCCAGACCGGCGGGGGCGACAAGGTCGCCGGCGGTGGCTGGATCAGCGAGTTCGAACACGGCACCATCACCTGGCTCAACGACGGCAAGGGCAACTTCTCCGAGACCGTCACCAAGAAGTAGAAACCGCAGGAAACGGGCCCCGGGGTACCTCCCGGGGCCGGATTTTTTCGCTGTCAGCGGAGCGTCGGTGGCTAACGGGGCTTCCGGGCCGGGCGATAATCAGGTCATGACCAAGAAAGTGGCAGCGACCCTGTTGGGCGCGCTTGCAGCGACCGCGCTCCCCCTCATCGCCACCCCGGTGGCCCAGGCTGATATCTGCGGCGATGTCGGCGGACGGCACGCCGGTGTCGGCGGCTGTGTCAACATCGGCGGCGACATCGCGGACGCCGCGGTGGCCGGCGCAGCAGTGGCCGATGTCGCCCACCCGTACGGCTGGGGCGTTCCCCCGGTCGAGGGCTGGCCGCCGCTGCCCGTGGGATATCTGGCGTGGCCGTCGTTCCCGGGTGAGGCTCCGTGCTACACCCCCGCCGGCCAGCCGTACTACACCCCGGGCGCCGAGCCCTGCTACCCGGCGTAACACGCAACACTCCTTCGACACCTCGACCGGACCGCGGGCAACCGCGGTCCGGTCTATTCTTTCCGCGGTCCGCTCCAACCGGTGCTGGTCGACTTCGTCAAGCTGCTGTTCGCCCGCGCCATGCTGGAGCGGCTGCCGGCGGCGCCCTGCCGGCAGCCGAGGAGGACGGCGCGTTCAGTCCTGTACCGCCTTGGCCACCGCGATGCCTCGCGTCAGCCAGGATGGATCCTCCTCATCCTGGATGGCCCACATGGCCACATGCACCATCCGCACGATCACCCAGGCCCGCGCCCGATCCTCGTCGAACCCGGCGGCGTCGACCAGCGTCCAGAATCGCCGCCGCACACCCTCGCGCACATCGCCGGCGATCTCGTCCCAGCGGTTCCACAGCATCGGTGCGATCTCGTAGTGCGGATCGCCGTTCACCGGTTTGGGGTCGATCACAGCCCATGGCTGTCGTTGGCCGGCAAGAACATTGGCGTAGTGCAGGTCGGTGTGCAGCACCCGGTCGGCGACCGAACGGTCGGATGACAGATCCCCGCCGAGCGCGAGGGCCTGCTCGACGAGACGGTGCGGGATCGGCGCACCACGCGGCATCGCCGCGAGTTCGGCATTCCAACCATCGACGTAGGTGGACAGTGACCGCAGCTGCGGCAGTGCCGGAAGGTGGATCTGCTTGTAGAGTCCCGCCACCACAGAGCAGGCCTCGACATCGGGAACGCTCGCCAAATCAGTCGCCTCGAGGCGTTCCAGCAGCAGCGCGCGGCGGTACGGGTCCGCACTCAGCAGCGACACAGCGCCCAACCCGCCCCAGCGTCGCAGCGCCAGATGCTCGTGTTCGGACTCGTCATCGGGGAAGCCGAGCTTGAGAACGGCCGGCGCCTTCCCGGAGGCGCGGACCGGCACCACCAGTGAACAGTTGCCGTGGGTCGGCGAGCCGTCCTCGCGAAGGTCCCACTCGGCCATGAGGTCGCGAACGAGGTCCGGAAGCCGTTCCACCCAGTCCTGCCAGTCGGGTCCGCGGGCCGCCATCGCGAACACCCCGGCGGGAATCGGCACGCTCACCCGCGGACGAGCCGCTCCATCTCGGCGGCATCATTGCCGGCCAGCATCGCGGTCAGCATCACCATCAGGCCTTGGTCGGCGAGCAGCGTGTCGAATGTGTATGTCTCGTCCGGAGTTCCGCTGGAATCGCGGTTCCAGGCATCGCGGTAGAACATCACGACCCGTCGCTGCGGGTCCACCTCGATCTGATGGTCGGTGTAAGGAACGGTGAACGAGGCCACCCGGTCAGGTTAGCCCTACTGCAATGCCGCCCTGAACCTTTAAAGTGATGTGCAGCAATTTAAGTCTGGAAGGATCGTCGACATCGCAACCGTGAAGGAGAAACCCGCGGGACCCAGAGCCCGCGGGCGGCCCAAAGCGGCCGACACCCTGCCCGCCGACGAGATCCTCGCGGTCGCGCTGCGCACATTCGCCACCTACGGCTACGACGGCACCTCGCTGCGGACGATCAACAAGGAACTCGACGCCAGCCACAATCTCGTCTACCAACGGTTCGGAACCAAAGAGGAACTCTGGAAAGCGGCCGTCGACTACGGCTTCGGCGGGCTGGTCGAGTACGCGGGATCAGCGTTCGACCCGACCGACGCCGACCCACTGGAACAGCTCCGGCTGGCGGTGCGCCGTTTTGTGCTCTATTCGGCCGACCATCCGGAGTTACTGGCGCTGATGAGTATCGAAGGACGGCAGGACACCGCGCGGTTGCACTACATCTACGACACCTACATCGAGCCGTCGCAACGGCCGATCGCCGGCCTGCTGCGCCGTCTCGCCGAAGAAGGCGTGATCCGTGCGATTCCCTACCGGGAGTTCTTCTTCCTCTTCGTCCACGGCGGCGCATCGGCGTTCACCCTGGCGCCGCTGGCCACTCTTTTCGACCCCGCGAACCCGCGCGATCGCCGCAGCGTCGAGCGGCAGGCCGATCTGGTGGCCACCGTCATCATCGAAGGACTGCGACTGAAGGGGCGGCCCAATGCCTGAACAGGCCGACGTCATCTTCATCAACGCCAGGATCGCCACACTCGACCCGGACGCACCAGAGGCGCAAGCGGTCGCCGTACGCGCGGGCAGGTTCACCGCCGTCGGGCCGGAGACGGAGATCTATCAGCACATCTCGCCCCGGACGACGGTCATCGATCTGGGCGGACGCCGTGTGGTGCCCGGGTTCATCGATGCCCACAGCCACCCCATCGAGACGATCTGGCTCAAGAACGACTGGGTGGACGCCCGGTTCCCCGACACCAAATCGGTCGCCGAGACACTCGTCAAACTTCGCGAGCGGGTGAAGGACACCGCCGAGGGCAAGTGGATCTTCGTGGCCTGCGTGTCGGCGACGGAGAACAAGTTCACCGAGAAGCGGCTGCCCAACATCGCCGAACTCGACGACGCCGCACCCGACAACCCGGTGCTGGTGTCCAACGGCGCACACATGTCGGTGATCAACACCGCGGCGCTCAATGCTCTCGGCATCAAGGACAGGCAGACCGCGCTGCCCAAGGGCGGCAAACTGCTGCTCGACGACAGCGGAAAGCACACCGGCGTGGTCACCGACGGCTTCGCCGATATGCCGGCCTCACCCGATCCCTCCGAGGTGGGCGCCTTCTACGCCAGCGGGATCGCCGAGTTCTGGAACTCCTACGGCTTCACCTCGATCATGGCCATCACCCCGCACCACGCGGTGCCCGCCCTGCAGGCGGTCAGCATCAAGGCGCCGCAGAACAACATCCGCTTCACGGTCTCGGTCTGGGCAGCCCCGGACGGCGAGGGATTCCCCGCCGACCTCGCCGAGTACGAGATGCCCGCCGGCGCCGATCCGGACTACTACCGCTTCCTGGCGATCAAAGCCTGGGTCGACGGTGAGAACGACTGTCGCACCGGCTGGATGCACGAGCCCTACATCGGACATTTCGACATCGACCCGCCCGGCGGACTGGGCACCCTGGTGACCCCGCAGCCCAAGGCCGACGCATTCGCCGACCTCGCCCGCGACAGCGGCCGGGTCCCGATGCTGCACTGCTCCGGGGATGCCGCCGTCGACATCGGGCTGAGCGCCTACGAGCAGATGAACGCCGGCGCGGCGGGACGGTGCCGGTGCCGGATCGAGCATTTCGGCATGTTCCAGCTGACCGACAGCCAACTGCAGCGCGGTAAAGCCCTTGCCGCCCAGGGTCTTCGCATCTCGGTGCAGCCGATCTGGCTCAACGAACTGGTCAAGGCCGATATCGAGAACATGGGCGAGGCGCGGGCGAAGACCGGGTTCAAGTTCAAGACCATGATCGACGCCGGCCTGGAACCGGCGGCCAGCACCGACATGACCGGTATCTACCTCGGCAACATCAACCCGTTCACCGCGATCAAGGCGGTGGTCACCCGGCAGTCCGACGCCGGCCTGTTCGAGCCTCAGGAGGCCGTCTCAGTCATCGACGCGGTGCGGATGTGGACGGTCTGGGCGGCCCGCGCCAATGACGAGGGTGAGCACCGCGGCACCATCGAAGTGGGCAAGCTCGCCGATATGGCCGTCCTCAGTGACGACATCTTCACCATCGAGCCGGACAAGCTCGACACCATCACCGTCACCGAGACCATCGTGGGCGGCCGGGTGGTCTACCGGCGCGACTGAGCCGGCCGCGCTCTGGTCCTCCGGCACCACCGCGTGCGATGATTTGCTGAGCCCGATCGGGCCGCACGGGGAGGTGCCGGAAACATGCCCACAACGCCGAGGTCAGGGCCGTTCGCAGGGCTGGTCACGGCGCTGGGCATCGGAGTAGCCCTGACGGTCGGCGCGGGGGTGGCCGGAGCTGATCCCGACCTGAGCGCCGAGGCCGGCCGATCTTCGGCGGCCAGACCCGCGGCCCGGTCCCCGCACGCCCACTCCGCACAGCGCACCCGGCACACCGCCGCGGCCACCCGTCCGTTGCGCAGGGCCCCGGCAGCGACCCGGGCGCACACCCGGGCGTCGGCGACCGGTGGCGGTGTGGCGGCTCTGTTGGCCAACTCGTCACCGACCATGAATCCGACGACCGGGGCGCAGGTCGGCGACGGCACGGTGACCGGCACTCTCGGCGCAGCGGACGCGGACGGCAACTCGCTCACCTACACCGTGGCGGTGCAACCCTCGCACGGCAGCGTGCGACTGGACTCCGATGGCACCTACACCTACACCGCCGACGCGGCGCTGGCCTCAACCGGAGGAACCGACTCGTTCGTCGTCACCGTCAGCGATGCCACCGACGGATTCCATCTGCACGGCCTGGCGGGCCTGATCAATCTGCTCACCTTCGGCCTGATCGGCGTGAGCGGTCATGTCACCTCGACCACCGTCCGGGTGAGCCTGTCGCCCGGCACCGTCGTCGACGGCGGCCCCGATCCGGTCACCGGGCACATGGGCGTCGGCATGAACCTGGAGAGCGTCGTCGACTGGTCACCGGCGTGGACGTTCACCGACGCGTTCAAGGCCTCGCGGCCGTGGATCTCCCAGACGTTCAATCCCCAGACCTTCGTCACCACCTGGGATCCCGCCGTCGCACCGACGCTGGATCTCGACGCCAACGGCAACATCCGTTCGCTCAAGACGTGGACGGCCAACGGGGTCGCGATTAAGCAGTACGCCGCCACCCTGATGTTCGACGCCCTCGGCGGTGATTACGCCGCTGGCACCTATCACGCCGAATGGGACGGCACCGGGGTGGTCGACTTCGGCTTCGACGCCGTGGTGACCTCGAGCGGTAGGACCGCGGCCGGACGTAACTTCGCCGAATTGGCGGTGACCCCGACCGACAGCGGGATCCTGATGCAGATCCAGTCAACGAGTGCCGCAGATCCGTTGCGCGACTTCAACATCTGGATGCCCGACTACAACGGGCAGAGCTTCCGCGGCCAGCGTTGGACGCCGGGTGCGGCCTTCTCCCCGTTCCACCCGCTGTTTTTGGCCCGGCTGAAGGATTTCGACGCGCTGCGCTTCATGGGATGGCAGGAGACCAACGGCTCGGACATCGCGACGTGGTCGCAACGCCGCGATGTCACCGACATCCGGCAGAGCTCGGGTGCCGAGGGCACGCCCAGCGAGCCGATCGCCAACGGCGTCTCGGTGGAGTACATGGTCGAGCTCGCCAACGAACTCGATGCCGATCCCTGGTTCAACATGCCGTACCAGGCCGACGACACGTTCGTCCGCAACTTCGCCACCTACGTCGCCGACCATCTGGAACCCGGCCGCAAGGTCTACGTCGAGTGGGCCAACGAGGTGTGGAATTTCGGCTACGGCTTCGAAGCCTCACAGTGGGTTGCCGACAAGGCGCGGGCGGCCGGCCTGGATCCGGACTTCGGGCAGTGGATCGTCGCGGGCCAGGAGGCCAAGCGCGATATGGACATCTGGTCGCAGGTGTTCGCCGGAAGCTCCGCCGACCAACTCGTACGGGTCGCCGGCGGCTGGGCCGCGGTCAGTTGGGTGACCGATCAGGTGCTGGCGAACATGGGCGGATCGTTCGACGCGATCGCGATCGCCCCCTACATCACCCCCACCGATGAGCAACGTGCGGGCTACAGCGGATCGACCACGGCCGCAACGGTTCTGGCCGACGCCCGCAACAACATCGCCACCTCGGTGCAGTGGACCGCCGAGCATGCCGCGCTCGCGACGGACTGGTCGACCCGGCTGGGCCGCAGCATCCAACTGGTCGCGTACGAGGGTGGTGCCCACCTGGACGGCCGCGGCGCGGCGTATCAGAACGCCTTCTACGCCGCGTCGAACGATCCCGCGATGGGCGAGATCTACCGCGATTACCTGACCGCACTCGACGCCGCCGGGATGGATCTGTACATGGACTTCCAGTTCACCGGCCAGGCCGGCGCCGCACCGTGGGGTGATTTCGCCAAACTGCACCGCATGGACGAAGCGCTGGCGACCGCCTACCGCTACAGCGCGGTCACCTCGGCAGCGACCGGGAGCCTGTGGAACGTATAGCCCGCGCCACCCCCAGGGTCGTGACCGCCATCAGCGCCGCCGAGATCAGCGCGGTCCCGGTCATCGCGATGGTGAAACCGCGATCATCCACCGCCGCCGACAGGTTTCCGGGTTCGCCGGTGGCGAGCAGGTAGATCACCGAGACCAGACTGCCGACGATCGCGATACCGAGCGCGGCGCCGAGTTCGAAGGAGGTCTCGGCGATTCCGGTCGCCGCGCCGATCCGGTCCTCGCTGGCGCTGGCCAGCACCAGATCGTTGGCGCCGGTGTTCACCAAGGCGAACGAGAAGCCGATCATCGCCAGCGGAATGATGATGGCCACATACGAGACTCCGATCAGCAGCCCGAGCAACGCCAGCCCGGCTGCGCCGGTGCCCAGTCCGGTGAGCAGCACCCGGCGATGCCCCCAGGTGCGGATCAGCCGGCCGACATTGGGTGCGGTCAGCATGCTCACCACCGAGTCGGGCAGCAGCGCCATACCGGCCTGCAGCGAGGAGAAGTCAGCCGACTGACGCAGATAGATCGGAATGAAGAACAGCGCGCCGACATTGGCGAACACCGTCAGCAGCTGGGCGATCACGGCGGCGCTGAAGCGCACGTCGCGAAACAACGCGATGTCCAGCAGCGGCACCCGCATCCGGCCCTGCCGGCGCAGGAACACCGCCAGCAGCACCGCACCCAGCACCAGCGCGGGATAGGCCGGCCAGAAGCCCCAGCCGGAGTGCGCCAGCTCGGTGATGCCGTAGACCATGCCGAGGATGCCCGCGGTGGAGTAGGCCACCGAGAGCGGATCGAGCGGATGTTCGGCCTTGGCGCGCGCCTCGGGCAGCACCCAGGCGCCGAGTCCGACGATCAGCGCGACCACCGGAAGGTTCACCAGAAGCACTGAGCCCCAGTAGAAGTGCTCGAGCAGCACTCCGGCCACCGTCGGCCCGAGCGCCGCACCCCCGGCGCCGCTGGCGCTCCAGATTCCGACCGCCCGGCTGCGCTGACGGTCGTCGGTGAACACCGTGCGCATCAACGCCAGGGTGGGCGGCATGAGGCCGGCGCCGGCGATGCCCTGCAGCACCCGGGTGGCGATCAGCACTCCGGCGGTGGGCGCCATTGCCGCAGCCGCGGAGAAGATTCCGAACGCCACCGCGGAGATCAGCAGCAGCCGTTTGCGGCCCCACCGATCGCCGATGTTGCCCATCGTGACCAGCAACCCGGCCAACACGAAGGAGTAGATGTCGCTGATCCACAGGATCTGGTTGTAGTCCGGGTGCAGTTCCTCGGTGATAGCCGGCACCGCGACGCTGATGACGGTGCCGTCGACGGCCACCATGAAGACCGCCAGGCACAGGACGAACAGTGCCGCGATCTGGCGCCGGGTCACGCACTCCCCCCGTCGAGTGAGGAATCACGCAGACAAAGTGCGAGTAAACCTCGGCAAGGTTCCTCACTCAACGAGATGGTGACCTCTCCTGGAGCTTCCACTCCTGGCCGTAGCCGTCGCGCAGCAGGTCCAGGAACGGCACCGCATCGAAGGCCTCCGGTCCGAGAACGCCGGCCCCCGACCAGGCGCCGGTGGCCAGAAGCTCAAGGGCGACAACGGGATTCATCGCGGTCTGCCACACCACCGCCTGCGCCTTGTATTCCTGCATCGTCCAGGCGTTGTCGGCCACGTGATACAGGTAGACCTCGCGCGGCTTGCCGTCCTTGCCGGTGCCGGTCACCCACAGCCCGGCGCAGGTCTTGCCGGTCATCTTGGGACCGAGCGCAAGGGGGTCGGGCAGGCAGGCCGCGACGACGTCACGCGGGCTCACCAACGCCTCCCCGGTCGTCGAACGCACCTTCACCGGCTCGGCCTTGTCCAAACCGAGCTTGTTGAGGACCTTCAGCACCTCGATGAACTCATCGCCCAGTCCGAACTTGAAGGTGACCCGGTTGGCCGCGATCCAGCGCGGCATCAGCAGGACTTCCTCATGTTCGACGTTGACGCATTCCACCGGCCCGATGCCCTCCGGGAAGTCGAACACCTCGGGCTCGCTGAACGGCTCGGTGGTGAACCAGCCGCGGTCGGACTCCCAGATGACCGGCGGGTTGAGGCACTCCTCGATCACCGTCCAGATGGAGAACGACGGCGCGAAGTCATACCCCTCGACGACGAGGTTGGAGGCGTCACGCACACCCATCTCGTCGATATGACTGAACAGGTGATCGGATGCGTAGCGGGCGAACACGTCGGCCAGACCCGGTTCGACGCCGACGCCGACCAGGGCCAGTTGCCCGGCCGCCTCCCATTCGGCGGCCCGGTCGAACTGGTCGTCACCCAGTTTGATGTGCGCAAGCTCGAAGGGCTTCTCGGGATGGCGGTGCGACAGGCTCATCGCGGTGTCGAGATAGTTGGCGCCGGCGGCGAACGCACCGTTGAAGATCGGCATCACGAAACGCGGATCCACCACGTTGAGGACGTGGGTGATGCCGTGGGTGCGGCAGGCCTCGGCTACCGCCTCGGCATCGGAGGCGTCCAGCCCGATCCCGGTGAACCGGCGATCGCCGATCCGGGCCACCAGGTCGGACGCCCTGGCGCCGTCGTAGTCGGCGATCAGGTAGTGCTCGAAGAAGTCGCGGCGGGCGGCGATGAGAGCGGCCGAGGAACCGACACCACCGGCACCGATCTGGAGAATGCGCATCCGCCGATCCTAGGCGGTGAAACAATCCGCTCATGGCGGAGGAGGAAATCACCGACCCTCCCATGCACGGCCTGCACTCCAAGGGCCTGAAGAAGGGGTCGGTATCACTGATCGGGGCGATTTCGGTCGGTCTGGCCGCCACCGCGCCGGCGTATTCGCTGACCGGGGCACTGGGGCACGGGGCGGCCGAGGCCGGCTACCAGTTGCCGGTGGTGTTCATCATCGCGGTGGTGCCGATGTTCTTCGTGGCGCTGGCCTACAAGCACCTCACCGACGCCGCACCTGATGCGGGCACGGTGTTCACCTGGGGGTCCAAGGCGATCCGGCCGCACGTCGGCTGGATCGGCGGGTACGCGCTGCTGCTGTCCAGCGTGCTGGCCGGAGTCGGTGCCGCCGGCATCACCGTCAGCGCGATCACCACAGCGCTCGGTGTGAAGAACCCGTCGAATTGGCTGCAGATGGCCATCGCCGCCGCATTCATCCTCAGCACCACCTGGCTGGTGTCCCGCGGCGCCGAGGAGTCGTCACGAACCACCCTGCTGCTGACCATCATTCAGTACGGCGGCCTCATCCTGTTCGCCGCGATCCTGGCGATCAACGTCTTCCGCAGCCATCGCAACCCGACCGCCGAGCCGTTCTCCTGGGATTGGTTCAACCCCTTCGCCATCGACAGTTTCGCCGCACTGCTGGGCGGTTTCCTGGTGGCGGTGTTCATCTTCTGGGGGTTCGACGCCTCGCTGTCGATGTCAGAGGAGACTTCCGGCGCACCCGGACAATCCGGCAAGAGCGGGGTGACCGCGATCATCATCACGGTCATCATCTACGTGGTGATCGGGGTGGCCGCCCTGGCGTTCGCCGGCACCGACCCCACCAGTTCACTGAGTCTGACCCACGAGGCCAATATCGACGACGTCTTCTCCTCGATGGCCCGCGAGGCGCTCGGCGCCAAGGGCGCCGTGGCGGCCGCCCTGATCATCGGCCTCTCGGCGTTCTCGGCGACCATCTCGACGGTGATGTCGACGGTGCGCTCGGTGTTGTCGATGGCCACCTACAAGGCGCTGCCGGACCGGTTCGCCTCAGTCGACCAGGTGGTGCAGACCCCGAAGTTCGCCACCTGGTTCATCGGCCTGACCACGCTGGCCATCTACAGCGGGCTGACCTGGTTCTCCGACAGCATCGTCGAGGACACCGTCTACAGCGTGGGCATCGCGATCATCACCTACTACTCGGTGGTGGCAATCGCCTGCGTGCTGTACTTCTGGGACACCGCATTCCAGTCTTGGCGCACCGCGTTCGGTCAGGTGATCCTGCCCGCAATCGCCGCGCTGATCCTGATTCCGGTGGGCGTCATCGAGGCCTACAACATGGCGCAACCGGAGAGCAGCGGCGGCGCCTCGCTGGCCGGGGTCGGCGTGGTGTTCATCATCGGCGTGGCCAGCCTGATGTTCGGGGTACTGCTGATGATCCTGTGGAACCTCAAGGCGCCGGCCTTCTTCCGCGGCCAGACACTGCAACGCGAGCGCACGCACCGGGTGAAGCCGACCGACGCAGGCGAGAGAAATCAGATATGACGTCCGGCCTTGGTCGCCTCATTCTGCCGCTAGCGGCCACCGGCGCACTTCTGGCATCGCTCACGGGTTGCAGCACCACCGGCCCGAAAGACGATTGCTCCCCGGACCGCTACTGCGGCGCAGCCGCCGGCGACCTGATCGACGTCGCGCTGTCCGATTTGCATCCGACCCAACCCGCCCTGGGGTACGACGAGGTCTTCTACCGGGTCGGCCGCTACACCCTCGGCGCGGCCGGCACGCCGAGTCCACTGCCCGACGCCTGGTGCGTCGCCAACGGACAGAAGGGCCTGAAGTCGGCGGGCCCGAAAGCCACGATCACCGATCCGGCCAGTTTCACCTGCGAGGTGCCCTTCGGCTCGGAGACGCCGGAGACGACGGCCGGGATGAAGACCGCCGTCATCGGTCCCGGCGGTCAGGTCTATCTCACCGACGGCCACCACACCCTCACCTCGTTCTGGGAGGCGCCGGGGGGCGGATCCGGCACCCACATCCGGGTCAGGGTCGTCGATAACCTGCAAGACCTTGCCCCCGGGGCATTCTGGCGGCGGATGCAGGAGAAGGGTTGGGCCTGGCTGCGGGACGCCGACGGCAACGACATCAGTCCGGATCAGTTGCCCGCCAACCTCGGCCTGAAGAACTTCGCCAACGACCGCTACCGAGGCGTGCTGTTCTTCCTGCGCGACGTCAGCTATTTCCAGGACGACAGCATCCCGGCGTTCCAGGAGTTCTACTGGGGACACTGGCTGCGCACCCAGACCGATCCCGGGCTGAGACTGGAGAACTTCAATCTCAACGACGTCGCCTCCTACCAGAAACTGATCGGCAACATCGGCCGGGCGATGGTCGCCCTGCCGGACTCCTTCGAGCTCGACGGCGGCCACACCGCCGGAGAGATGGGCAAGCTGAAATCGTTCGGGCAGAAGACATTCGACGCGCTGTCCGGACCGCTGGACTCCGCCAAGCCCGGAAAACTCAGCTACTGCATCGCGTACAAGGCGGACCGCTAACGCAGGTGCTCCCGGCTCAGCGCCGCGCCCAGTGAGTTGTCGATCTCGTCGACCAACTCCTCATCGTCCTCGATCGACTCCTCGATCTGCTTCTCGACGATGCCGATGGCGAGCCGGCCGTACACCCACTGGCTGGTGGTGGCCAACTGACCGCGGCCGTTGGAGGTGAAGGTCAGAATCCAACTCAGCAGGGTGCTGACCCGGTTCTTGAACCCGACCAGATACAGCAGATGCAGGAAAAGCCATGCCATCCAGGCGATGAAGCCGCTGAACTCGATCTTGCCCACCTTGGCCACCGCGTGATGGCGCGAGATGGTGGCCATCGAACCTTTGTCCCAGTATTTGAACGGCTCCCGGTTGGCCGGATCGTCAGCGCCCTTCAGCATCTGCTTGATCGTCTTGGCCGCATACGCCGCACCCTGAATGGCGCCCTGGGCCACACCGGGAACACCGGGCACGAAAGCCATGTCGCCGACCACGAAGACGTTCGGGTGTCCCTTCACGGTGAGGTCGGGCTCCACGACCACCCGTCCGGCCCGGTCCACCTCGGTGCCGTCGCATTGCGCGGCGATCATCTCGCCGAGCGGGCTGGCCTGGACGCCGGCCGACCACACCTTGCAGGCGCAGTTGACCCGGCGTTCCTCGCCGGTCCCCTTGTCCTTGACGGTGATTCCCCGGTAGTCGACATCGGTCACCGTCGAGTTGGGATAGACCTCCACCCCCATCTTCTCCAGGCGGGCGGTGGCCTTGCGGCCGAGGTTCTCCCCCATCGGCGCGAGCACGAACGGTGAACCGTCGAACAACAGCACCCGGCACTCGGTGGGGTCGATGGTGCGAAACGCCCCGGGCAGGGTGCGCCGGGCCAGTTCGGCGATCTGGCCGGCCAGTTCAACACCGGTCGGGCCGCCGCCGACTACGCAGAAGGTGAGCCGGCGGGCGCGCTCCTCGGGATTGGTGGTCACCTCGGCGGCCTCGAACGCGCCGAGGATGCGGCCGCGTAACTCCAGCGCGTCGTCGATGGTCTTCATGCCCGGCGCGAAGGTGGCGAAATCGTCGCGGCCGAAGTAGTTCTGCTGGGCGCCGGCGGCGACGACCAGGCTGTCGAACGGCAGGACGGTCTCCATCGCCATCAGCTTTGAGGTGACCGTCTTGTTCGCCAGGTCGATGTCCTCGACGTCACCGAGCAGCACCTTGCAGTTCTTGTTCTTCTTCAGGATCAGCCGGGTGGTCGGGGCGATGTCACCGGCCGACAGGATGCCGGTGGCCAGCTGGTAGAGCAGCGGCTGGAACAGGTGGCTGGTGGTCCTGGCCACCAGGGTGACGTCGACGTCGGCCCTTCTGAGGGCTTTGGCGGCGTTGAGCCCGCCGAAGCCGGATCCGATGATGACCACGCGGTGGCGCCGCTTGGCAGGAATGGGACTGGCCATGAGCAGAGATTAGTGTTCGTTAGCATTCGGCGAGGCGGAAGGGAGATCCGAGATGCGGGTAGCTTTGGCGGTGACGGCGGCCGGGTTGTTGGCCCTGATGGCAGGCCTGCCGACAGCCGGCGCCGACGAGATCACTTACATGATCGGCCGGTGCTACGACCCCAGCCAGCCGGTGGTCGAACGCCCGGTGGAGGTGATGTACAACTGCGACGGCACCTCCATCATGGAGCAGATGGCCTGGACGGCCTGGGGGCCCGACGGCGCCGCGGGCTTCGGGATGGACAACTCGGTGGAGTGCAAACCGGACTGCGCCGAGGGGCCGCACCTTCGCTTCCCGATCGTCGTGCACGCCTGGAACCCGCAGACACCGACCACGCCCGGCTGCCCGGACGGGGTGCAGTTCTACACCGATCTGACCGTCGCCTACCCGATGGGTGCGCCGCCGTGGATTCAGCCCGGCACGAGTTGGAGCGAAGGCGTCGACTACATCTATGTCGACGGTATGCCCGCGGTGCACTTCGCCGACCAGGGCCCGCACAGCTGCACACCGCTGCCGCACTAACACCATGACCCAGCATCTCGCCGTTCTCGTCTCACTGGCGCTGGCCATCTTCCTCAGCCCGGAGACCCTCGTCGTCGGCCTGGTCGTAGCCGGGGACAAGAAGGCGCCACGGCTGGCGGCGATCGCCTTCGCCGTCGGGGCCATCATCGGTATCGCCCTCGCGACCGGGGTCGGCCTGTGGATCGCCAAGGCCGCCGGCAGCGACCAGACCTCGCACGTCCACCCGGAGAGCTGGCCCGGGTTCATCGTGCGTGCCGTCATCGCCACGGTGCTCTTGGCGATCGGACTCAGCCGCGCGGTGAATGCCCTGCGGCACAAGCCGATTCCCGACCCCGTCGATAAGGATCCCAAGCCCGGCAAGGCCAAGGCCTGGCTCACCGAACACTTCCCCAAACTCTCCGGGGTGTTGACGCCCGGCGCCGACCTACCGGTACGCGGGCGGGTGGAACGCGCCGCGTTCGCGGGATTCGCGATGTGCGGCCTGCACCCCAAGGTGTTCCCGATCGCCATCGCCGCGGGACATCAGATCATGCAGATCGAGGCCCGGCCCGAACGGCTGGCGGGCATCATCGTGTTCGCGGTGATCTCGGTCATCCCGGCGGTGCTGCCGGCCATCATCGATCTGGTCAAGCCAGGGGCCAACGAGGCGATCAAACTGGGCTACGAACGGATCATGAAGGTCCACGGCCGCTGGATCACCGCCGTAATGCTGTTGCTCGCCGCCGCCTTCGTCGGCCACAGCGCGTGGGAGAAGATGCCGCGCGGGTAGCTATCCCTCGGGTGCCATCTCGTCGAGTGAGGGCAGCAGGGTGCGCACCGGTTGCACCCAGTCGCGCACCCGCCGCGCGGCATCCGAGTTCGCCCCGCCGCACACCGATGCCTGCAACGAGAAGACGGCCGCTCCCGAATCCACCACCTTCAGCCCGAAACCGGTGCCGCCCACGCAACCCTGCTCCGGCTCGCGCACGGTGATGTTGCGGATCGCCGGAAAGTTGTTGGACACCGTTGTCCAGGCCGCCTCGGTCATCGGTGCCGTGCGGTCGGCGAGCACGTCACCGTAGCTGTCGACGACGACGTGCGCCTGGTTGCGATCGAAGGTCAGGGTGTAGCTGCGGTGGTACTTCGGAGGCACCGAGGAGTCCTGGAAGTGGTAGCTCACCGTCGCCGTCGGCGGCAGGCCGCTGTCCGTCATCTCCGGGCCACTCCCCTTCGCATTGCTGGCACATCCGGCCAGCGTGGCGACCAGAGCCGCGGTGATCGCCAGACCGTTTCGGATTCCCATGCCACCAGTATCGTCGAAGTATGACGTTACCGCCGGGCCCCCGGCTGCCGGCACCGATACAGACCGCGGTGCTGCTGCGCTCATGGCCGCGCGCAGTGGCCGCCTGCCGGCGCCGCTACGGCGACATCTTCACCCTGCGGGTGGCCTCGGTGGGCACCATCGTCTACCTGGCCGACCGCGCCGATATCAAGACCGTATTCGCCGGCGATCCGTCGGTCTACCACGCCGGCGAGGCCAATTCGATGCTGCGCGGGATCCTCGGGGAGACCTCGGTGCTGCTGGTCGACGATGACGTCCACCGCGACCGCCGGCGGCTGATGATGGCCCCGTTCCAGCGCGACCCGGTGGCCAGGCTGACCCCGGTGATGGCCGGGATCGCCGCCACCAATATCGCCGGCTGGCCGGTCGGCGAACAGTTCGAGGTCCATCCGCGGATGTCGGCGCTGACGCTGGAGGTCATCCTGCGCACCGTCATCGGGGCCAGCGATCCGGCCCGACTGGCCGCACTGCGCGAGGCGATGCCGCGGCTGCTCAACCTCGGCCCGTTCGCGATGCTGGCGGTCGCCCGGCCCGAGCTGCAGCAACGGCCACCGTGGCGGTTCCTTCGGCGCCGGCTCGAGGCGGCCGACGCGCTGCTCTACGCCGAGATCGCCGAGCGCCGCGCCGATGCCGATCTGGCCGAGCGTCCCGATGTGCTGGCCATGCTGGTGCGCGCCGCCGACGCCGACGGCCGGCGGATGGACGACCGCGAGTTGCGCGATCAGCTGATGACACTGCTGGCCGCCGGCCACGACACCACCGCCACCGCGCTGAGTTGGGCGCTGGAGCGGCTGACCCGTAATCCGGCGGCGCTGGACAAGGCGGTGCAGGCCGCCCGCGACGGTGATGACGAGTACCTCGACGCGGTCGCCAAGGAGACGTTGCGGATCCGGCCGGTGGTGTTCGACGTCGGCCGAAAGCTCACCGCCCCAATCGATCTGCACGGTTATCACCTGCCCGCGGGTGTCATGGTGGCACCCGGTATCGGGCTCGTGCACGGCGATCCGGCGCTCTACGACGATCCCGAGGCGTTCAACCCCGACCGGATGGTGGGGGCGACGCTGAGTCCGACCACCTGGCTGCCGTTCGGCGGCGGCAACCGCCGGTGTCTGGGTGCGGGATTCGCCCAGGCCGAGATGCGTGTCGTGCTCAAAGAGGTGCTACGCCGCGTCGAGTTGGCCACCACCACCGAACCCGGAGAACGTCAGAAAGTGCGCGGTGTGGTGCTCGAACCGGCCCGCGGCGGGCGGATCACCGTTCGCGGGCGCATAACAGATTTGTTATAGTGATCAGATGGGTTATGGCGGTCAACTCATCAGAGAAGCCCGGCGCCGGGCGGGATTGACCCAAGCGGAGTTGGCGGCCCGCGCTGGGACGGCCCAGCCTGCGATCGCGCGCTGGGAATCGGGACGGACGGGGATCAGCATCGACGAGGTGGTACGGCTTGTACGCCTCTGCGGACTGGATCTTGAGTTCGCGATCGTCGATCGCGACGACAGCGACATTGCACAAGCAGCCAAGCTTGAGCACCTGACCGGACAACAGCGCCTGGACCGCCACAGCCGTTTAGCCCGTCAACTCGCGACGGTTCGCCGCGCCGGCGGTTCCTGAAATGGAGCTCGACCTCGCACGAATTATCGAAACCTTGCGACGGCATCACGTGGTCTACGTTCTCATCGGCGGGATCGCCGCGCTGTTTCACGGCTCGCCCTTCCCCACTGAGGACGCTGACATCACTCCGGCAACCGATCACGACAACCTGAATCGACTGGCCGCCGCCCTCAACGAGCTCAGCGCGCGGATCAGGTCTGAGTCCGATCCCGACGGGGTCCCCTTTGTTTGTGATGCCCAGACGCTGGCGGGTGCCCACACCTGGAATCTGGTAACCGACGCCGGTGATCTGGATATCGCATTCCGACCAGCCGGCACCGAGGGTTATCAGGATCTGCACCGCGATGCGACCGAAGCCGAACTGTACAAAGCCATCGTCGAAGTGGCGTCACTCGGCGACGTCATCCGCTCCAAGCAGGCCGCGAACCGGCCCAAAGACCAACGCGTGCTTCCGACTCTGCGCGCAATCCTGGCCAAGGGTGAAGGCTAGCCCGCGAACAACAGGAACAACCCGCCGCAGGTGTAGAGCACCATAACCATCAGCAGCGGCAGCTGCCCGGTCAGGCGATGCCGTTCGGGCAGCACCCGCAGCGACCGGTCGTGCGCGGCCATCACGCCGAGCACATGGCCGGCGAGCACGAAGAGCACCTTGAGAACCGCCAGCAGGGTCGGGTGGCCGGACAGGAAGTAGTTGACGTCGCCAGGGTCGAGGCCGAGCAGCAGTCGGACCGCGACCTGACCCTTCTCCATCAGATACGAGAAATAGTGGGCGAAGACGTAACCCACGATGATCGGCACCAGCGAGGGCGAGAGCAGACCGGGTAGCGAACGCCGTTCGTCACGGCTCAGGCCCGGCACCGCGCGGGTGGCGAGCCAGAACGAGCCGCCGACCAATGCGATCATCGCCAGCAGTCCGAGGGTGCGGATCGCGGTGGCCTCCAGCGGCGACTGGGCGACCGAATCGATCCATCGGCGCCAGCCGGGCCGGGCCGAGAAGCTGTCGAAAGCCGTCGAGCCGAGCAGGGTTGCGGTCAACGCCACCGACCCGGCCCGGATGTCGACGGCCTGCAGATTGTTCAGCGGGTTGCGCAGCACGTAGGTGCCGGGCCGCTCCCCCGGCCCTACCGCCGACAGATGCCCGACCAGCGTGCTGTACACCTCGAACGGGTCGCCGCCCTCACACCAGCGCCGGCCGAAGACGACCGCACCGATCATCGTCACGCCCAGGTAGAGGCTGCACCAGATCACCAGCGCGTGCACCGATCCGGGACCGGGCGAGGCCAGTTCCATCCAGACGAAGGCGAACAAGCCTGCGACACCGGGCCAGTAGCCCCACCGCTGCGGATACTGCGCCCGACCCTCGCGGGGGGTCAGGGCGCGCACCGGGGAGATCAGCTTCCACACCGGCCCGAAGATCACCGACAGCGCCACCAGTCCCACCCACAGCAGCACGTAAAACGTTGCGGGAAGGGCGTTCTGGCTGGACTTGGCGGGCCCGAGGATCCCGGCCAGCGCCACCCAGACGGTGAAGGCGACTCCTGCCCCGGCCAGCACACGTCGCACCACCGTAGAGGTCGCGAAGGCGTTGATCCAGGACGGCATCGGCCATCCTGGTGAGTCGGCCCGCAGTCGCGGTGTGCGCCAGGCGAAGACGAGGATGACGAAGGAGAAGCTCAGCGCCCAGGCCGCTGCCACGACCGTGTAGGTGAAGGGGATCGGCAGGTCGGTGCTGCCGCCCAGACCGTGCTGGGGGAACCTCACCGCACGTTGAGCGTGGCGACCGTCTTGCCGCTGCTGTGCAGTTCGACGACGACCTGGCCGGGCACCGTCACGGTGAAGGTGAAGTTCTGTCCGGTGGCGGGCTTGACCTCGAACTCGTGCTCGGGCACCGAATGCACGTGCAACTGATCGGCGACGTCGCTGTCAACGTTGAGGGTGATCGGTTCGCCGACCTTGGCCTCGTAGACGCCGTTGTCCGGCGTGACGACGCCGGCGAGGATGGTGACCGGGATGGCCAGGCCGGCAGCGGCCTGCGTCGAAGAGGTCGCCGGCGAAGTCGTTGCCGGCGGAGCGGTCTCGGTCTTCGAGGAACAGCCCGCGCTCAGCGCAACAAGGAACACGACCGACGCGGCAGCACCGACGTACTTGATGGACATGTCATCTCCAGGTGTCGGCGGTGTGCTTACCGCTTTCGAATTCGACCAGGAAACTCTGCAGTTCGTCCTGCAGGGTAACCGACCCGAGTCCGAATTCGTCACTCTTGGAACTGGATCTGATCATGACGAACGCGATCATCGACAACGGCAGGAAAACCGCCAGCACGAAGGCCGCCAGCGTCATCGCGAGGACCGTGTAATTCATCGGCTCTGCTCCTCCAAACCCTGGCGCCGGCGGGACCGGCGCATCGCGATCAACAGTGCGACGACCGGGAAGGCCATCGCGAAGAACAGACCACCACCGATGATGGCCATTTCGTCACCGGTGATCTGGCCGCCGTGCGCGAGGATGGTGGTCTGCATCGCATCATCCGTACTGCGGCAGGATGCCGGAGGTCAGCTCGTTGATCTCGGTCGCCGAGGTCTGGCCTTTCCCGTCCTTGAAGAACATCAGACCGGTCAGTCGGATCTGGGCGTCGTTGAGCGGCAACAGATTCTGACGGCGCAGTGCGTTGGCGTCCAGGCTGACGGTGATCTCCCGGGTCTCCTTCGGAGCGATCGGGCCCGTCGGGGTGACGGTCGCCAGCTGGTCCTTCGGCACACCGGCCGAGGCTCCGTCGGCGTTGGTGACGATGTAATCGGCGAACTGCAGGTGATTCAGCGTCACCGGGGAATCGGTGTTGTTCGTGACCTTCGCGGTCATCTCCAGGGTGCCGGTCTTCTCCTGGAACACCGCCTGCTGCACCGTGGTGCTCAACCCCTGCCCGAGTGAGTTGGGAAGTTCGGGCACCGGCGTCACCCGGGCGACCTGAAGCGGGATGCGCGGGCCGTCGGACACAGTGGCGTAGACGAACCCGCCGATGCCGATCGCCAGGGCACCGATACCGAACAGGACCGACACCCGGCGCTCCTGCTTGGTCACCAGACCGGCCGCGCCGCCCTCGTTGACCACCAGCAGCCGCTGCAGAGTGGGCTGACGAAGCCAGTACCAGACGTAGCAGGCGCCGAAGAGCAAGCCGAGGATGTGCCACCAGGCGACCCGCGGCAGGCCGTAGTTGACCAGGTCGACGGTGTTGCCGTTGGAGAGCTGCTGCATCTCGGTGAACGGCCCGCCGGCGTTGTTGACGGTCACGAACTCGCCGGGCCCCATCAGGGTGCCGGTGCCCTTCACCGCCAGCGCCGGGTGCACATGCCAGGTCCCCGGAACACGGCCCTTGAGCACGATCTTGAACGGGTAGACGCCACCCTTGGTCAGATTGACCGACTGCGGGGTGAACATCCCCGACATCCAGCGCTCCTGAACCGAGAGCACCGGGCCGGGCTCGTTGACGGTCAGGTAACCCAGTTCCGGCGGGCCGATGGTGTGGTCGGGCCAGGAGTTCATCACCCGCAGTGTGCCGGTGATGGTCAGCGGCGCGTTGATGTCGACGTCGGTGGTGGAGAACTTCACGTCGTAGAACATCACCGTGGAGGTGCGTTCGAAGGCCTGCTGCCCCTTCTCGCCGTGCGCCGACGCGGTCGGCGGCGGGGACATCAGCATCAGCAGGCCGATCACGGCCAGCAGTGGCGCGAGACGTTCACGAATCCTCACGGCGCTCAGTCCGTCTGCAGCTTGAAGAACTTGCCGATCGGCCAGACCGCGAGGTACTTGCCGAGGAAGATGCCGATCCAGTACGTCGCCACCGAGAGCATGCCGGCGAAGAACGCCACAACGACGGTGATGTCACTCACCAACGCCTTGAGGTGACCCTCCTCGATGATCCGTAGGTACTCCGGAGTCTGGGTGCGAGCGGCGTGGAAAGAGATGGTGTCCGCGACGGTGAGCAGGGTCCCGTGGAAGTCCACCGGCAACAGGTACGGCGAGAGACCGGCGAAGTTGAAGAACCAGAACACCGCCCCCCACAGCATGCCGCCGATCATCGACGTCAGGATGTAACTGCGCGTGACCGCCAGCACGACGTCGAGGATGACCGCCGCCAGGATGAAGGTCTCCGGCCAGGTGAAGTTCAGCGGGATGTGGGTCCACTCCGAGAAGCTGCCCCAGCGCGACAGCCACTGCGCGGGAAGCAGCACCACCGCTCCGAAGGTCGCGCCGACCGGCAGCCGCAGCAGCGTCCAGGTGATGTACTGCAGCGCCGCGACGATGATCATGCCGACCGCGGGGGTGACCAGCGGCCAGAACTCGCGGTCCTTCCAGTCCGCCCAGAACGACCAGTCACCGGCGAACAGCATCTGGTTGACGTGGAAGGCCCCCATCACCAGGAATCCGGCCGCCAGGATGAACAGCAGATCCCAGCGTCGGCTCAACAGCGGCTTCGAGGGCCGGACGTCCTCGGGAGCCGCGGTCTCCGCGGTTGTCATGCGCTCGCGGCGGTGCGCTCCTGGCGCGCCAGCTCAGCGGCACGCGGCACGGTGGAGAACCACACGGCGAACGTGGCTGCCAGCAGGTAGCCGAAGATGACGAACGGCCAGTGCAGCGGCGCGGCGAACAGTTCCTCGGCCTGGAAGAAGGAGTGGCCGAACTCGTTCATCGCGACCTGGAACATCAGCAGGATGGTGCCGCCGATGATCAGCGCGAAGGACACCGGCACCAGCTTGCCGCCGAACAGGTGTGGCAACCGGGTGCGGGCGTAGATGAACGCGCCGACCGCCAGGTAGATCAGCACCGGGAAGGAGCCGTAGAAGAGCACGTCATGGCTCGGGGTGAACGCGGTGTCGCGGGTGACGATCTGGTGCCAGGAGGCGTCCTGCTCGGCGCAGTAGCTGGCGGCGCCGAAGACCGCGGTGGTGAAGCTCAGCACGATCAGCCACAGACTCCAGATCCGGCGGGACTCCTCCTCGCGGGAGGGCTGCTTGTTGAGCTTCTGGCCGGAGAGCCACATCCAGACGTACCAGGCGCCGGCCGCGGCGGGCAGCAGCGTCATGTTGGCCAGCGCCAGCGACAGCCAGTACTTGTTGAAGGCCGGATCATGGGCGTCCAGACCGTTCTCGAAGGCCCACACCTGCTGATAGACCCGCCAGGAGACGAACAGCGCGATGACCGGCGCCATGGCCAGCAGCATCGAGGTGTACGACCCGCCCCGGGCGACCGGGCCCCACTTGGGACTCTTGACCGGCTTCTGGGCAGCCGTTCCGGCCTCGCTACGTACGTCGATCGTTGTCATGTGGACATCCTTCTAGTCCGGTCACGCTGGGCGTTGTGTGACGTTGCAACATATTGGAACCCATCGAGGAAGTGCTCGTCTACTGACTGGGCCGAAAAAGTGCCGGATTTATCCCCAAAACCCCCTGTCGGGGACCTCCGGCAGGCCTCTGCCTCATTTCAGGGCACCAGTACCCCCGGATCGGCCTGCGCCACCGGCGGGTGCTCGGCGAGGTCCTGTCGTGCGAGCTGCTTGGCCGTGACGGAGCGCAGGAAGAATCCGTAGCCCACCACGAACAGGCCGACCGCCGTGAGCAGGGGCGCGAAGACGAACAGGGGCGGCCAGTTCGAGTCCACGATGACGTAACCCTTCTGCTGGCGCTCGAGGCCGGGGATGACGTCGTCGCGGAAGTAGTCCCGGATCACCGGAACCGCCGAGGCCGGCTGTCCGTCGAAGCGGGTCAGTTTCTCGGCCCCCGGCACCACGTACCAGGAATCGGTGACGATCTTGATGTTCTTGAACAGCGTGTAGGTGTGCGGGAGTTCCGTCTGCACGGTCTTCCACATCTCGTCCACCGACACATTGGAGGCCGACGCCAAGTACTCGACGAGCCGCACCGAGTCGGCTGCCGCCGCGGAGAACGGGGTGCCGTCGAGCAGCTTGGCGGTGTGCGGGAAGTCGAGTTCCACCAGAGCCCGCACGTCGGCGACGGGAACGCCCACCGAGTCGGCGAGCTGCTTCAGCAGCTTGTCGTACTCCTCGATCAGACCCCCGTCCGGCGGTACCGCCGGGCCGAGGGCGTTGACGAAGTGGTTGATGTACTCGATGCCGGCGCGGTCGCCTTGAATGCGATCCAGGGAGAACATCGGCCGGGTGTCGTCGAGCAGGTGTTGCCCGCCGATGAGGCGCGGGAACAGATTCAATCCGAACACCAGGCCTACGATGGCGACCCCGACCACCGACACCACCACCCAGGCTTTACTGGTCACGTTGCGCGGCACTCCCCGCCAGGTCAGCACCACCATCGTGGTGCCGAACAGAATCACGATGATCCCGAGCGCCAACAGCAGCGGGGCAAGGAAGCCCACGCCGCCGCGGATTCCCAACGGCCGGAAATTGGCCTGCTGGCGTTCGACCGGGGCGACCAGTTCATCGCTGAAGTAGGTGGCCAGTTGCGGCATCGTCCGGACCGGCTCTCCGTCGAACGTGGTCAGCTTCTCCGTCCCCGGGATCGAGTACCAGCCGTTCGTGAGCGGCGGAACCGCATTGATGACCTGATGGATCAGCGGGTAGTCGTTCTTCAGCATGTTCTCGACCTCATCAGAGGTCATGTAAAGAACGGTGCCGATGTAGTGAACGATCTTCGGGATCTCGTCGGTGACCCCGGTGAGAGGTAGCGACTGGAGAAACGAGTAGATATAGGTGTAATCGCTCTGCAGCAGAGCGGCCGCCTCATCGTGGGTCTTGCCGGTGCGCTGGGCGACCAGATCGACCAGCTTGGGCAATTCGGCGTTGGCGTTTCCGGGCATCATGTTGTCGGCGGTGTTGGTCGCGGCCTTCACGACCTCTATGCCGCCACGAGTGCCCAGCACCCGATCGACGGTGAAGGCAGGCGAGAGATCGTCGACCAACGACTGTGCCGACGTGAGTCGGGGAAACAGCTGCCATGACACGACGAGAATCACCACGATGATTCCCAGCACCGTCACGACAGCCCACGCAAGTGGAACCGGTTTGCGCTTCACGTTTTCTCCTCTGTTTCCGACACTAGAGCTTCGGAGTCAGGTCCATCGACCCGATAGTTGACAATCCGGTCACCCGCCACTTCGATCCGTGGCTCTCCAACTTCAGCGAGTAGGAGACGTACTTCAGCGATGGAATGTTGTGCGACAGCGGACTTGTGGCGGTGTTGTTGGCGAAAACCATGGCCGATGCATCCGATCCGTCGACGGACTCCACGGCGACGCCGACGACTTCCGTCTTATTTGTCACCTGCGCCTGTTTGGCCGGTACGACAACAGATTTCATGAACTTCCGGTACTCGTCCTCGAAACCGCCGCCGAGATAATCGGCCGCCCGCTCCGCGAGGGTGTCCACCGATTCCGGGCTGTAGGTCCACAGGGTCGTTATCGCCCCCGCCGCAGTCTTGGCAATGTCGATCTTCTTCTTCACCGCGGCGCGATCCGAGAAGTACGAGTTGGCCATCATTCCGGCGTATCCGGAGAAGATCACGAACAGTGACGCCGCAACAGCGAGCGCTGCGATCCGCCGCCGGCCGACGCGGTTGCTCAGACCGTCGGGGTGAGATTGCTGATCTTCCACTGCCCCCCCTCACGCTTGGCAGTGACTATCCAGCGGTTCGACCGCTCCATCAGCAATTTGCCGTCCGGTGCACTCGCACCGAATTTCGTGACCACCAGTGCCTCGACGCTTCCGTCATCGTTCAGGCGCGACACGCCCGCGTCCAGAACCGTGCCGACCGTCGGCGCCGCCGAGGAAACCTGTTTGACGATCTCGTCCCGGTTCTTCCGATACTCCTCGGCGAACCCGTCGGTCGCCTGGTTCATGATGCGCTCGGTGTAGTCCTGTGCGTGCGCGGGATCCGGCGAGGTGAACTCCGTCATGAAGGATCGGACGTAGCCCAGTGCATCGGCTTCGGTGATACCGATCTGGCGCTGCTTCTCATGGCTTGCGAGCACGGTGCCGCACAGGGCGATCGCCAGGACCGCCACGCCGAGGCCGAAGCCCGCGACCAGAACCCCACCCCACCGTCGCCCGTTCACCGCGTGCTCGCTTTCAGCGGTTCGGTGACGGCGGTCAGACCGTCCAGCCGCCAGTCCCGGCCGGACTTGACGAACATCGCGCGGACGGGTGCGGTGATGAAACGGCGGTCGTCACCGATACCCGTTTTGCCCTGCAGGAACAGCAGCAGCGTCGCTGCGGCTTCGTCCGCACTGACCACCGCGCTGTTGGCGACCCAGTACTCGGTGCTCAGTTTCCCTGCTTTGCGAACCGCTTCCTGTTCGGCGGACAGTTCAGCACGGTAGTTGTCGGTGACCAGTGACTGCGCGTGGTCGAAATCGGCCTGCAGCGAGTCGGGGTGATAGGTGAGGATCTGCTCGACAAGACCCGGACCCGCAGCGGCGATTTCGCTGCGGGCGGCGGCAACGGCCCGATCGTGGCGGCCCACGACGCCATAGCTCAGGGCTGCGGCGCCCAGACACAGCACAGCGGAGAGCGCAACGACCGCGCTGGACAGCCGGCGGATGCCGGCCCGGGTCCAGACAGTTGATCTCGCCCGGGAATCGCTGTGCGACAGCATGTCGGCGAAAGTCCGGTTACGGCTGTCCCACAGCGGCCAGAGCCATCCGAGCAGAGCGGGGGCGCTGTCGAGTACGTGCGCGAGTTCCCGCATCACAACCCGCACTGGGCTCAACGGCCGCCCGTCGTCTCCGAGGACCGCGATACCGAACACGGCGCGCCCTATGGTCTGCCCGGCCGAACCCGGAAGCACCAATCGGTTCACCGCGGTCGCCAGAACCGCCGCGGCGCACACCGAGACGCACAGCCACCACCACGCACCGTGGAAGGGAACAGTCATCGCCGTCAACCCGAACGCCATCGTGATCGCGATTCCGGGCAGGACATCGGCACAGAACGCCGCCGCCCGGATTCCCCAGGGCGCCAACGGGATTTCCTGTGCGCCGTCTGCCGCCACGGACTGGGTCTCCGCAAGGGCGCCGATCATTTGGCGACCTGCTCGAGTTGTGCGACCTTGTACCGGCCGGCCTCGGGCACCATCTTCACCCGAACCCGGTAGCTGTTGGTCCGGTCCGGCACGCCGGCCTGGGAGATGACGGCCCGGAAGGCGATCAGTGCGATGACCGACGCGTCGGGGTTGCTGCGTTCGGCCCCCGCGTGCAGGTCCTCCACCTTCACCTTCACCGAGGTGGCCTGATAGGCCTGAGCCAGCAACTCGGTGTACCAGCCGACCTGCGAGCCGAAATCGCCGGTCGCGCAGTCGGTCAGCTTCTCCCGGCTGATCTGCAGCGCCGATGAGTCCTGCGGTTGGGTCGCCAGTACGCAGTCCCTGGCCGCCGCAACAGCCTTGGCTTCCGCACGGTCGGCCGCCTGGCTGACGTGATGATCGCGCATCGCCAGATAGCCCGCCGCGGCGGCGATCACCGCAAGGATGGCCACACCGACCGTCGTCGCCGGCAACCAGCTGCGATTGCGGGGATCGGACGTCAGCTGACCGGAGCCAGCATCTTCTTCCATCCGTCTTCCCCTGCATCGGTTGAAGTGCTGACGGAATAGTGCACACCGTCTGGCCCGGTTACCTCGTTCACACCGGTCGGCGTGTAGCCGCACGGATTCGGCTGTTGACCGTCACACTGCACGGCCCCGGTGCCGGGCCGGGACAGCGGATCACTCGTCGCCGGCGCAATGGCAGGCAGCAAGTCCGAAGGAAGCGGATTCAACCCGGTGTTGACAGTCGGCGCCGGTATCACCGCACCCGGTTTGACCGGCTGATCGCAACGCGCGCCGGGCGCCGGGCAGTTGACGATCTGATCCGGATCGCCGTACCAGGGATTGGTGCCCAGCGCGGTGTACGGCTCACCACCTCGGCACTCCTGCGGGTACGCCGCGCGCTTGCCCTCGACGTCGACGCACGGAAGGTTCCGTGCGCCACGGACGTTCACGTTGGGGGTCTGCTGCGGAATGCGGCAGTACGTCCCGGACGGAAGCGGAGCGAGGCTGGTGTCGGCCGGCGATCGCCACTGCGACGGGGGCACGAAGCCGGTCAGGCACGGCTGGGACTGATTGATCGCCAGGGCCAGGTTGATGTTGACCTCACCGTCGAACGGCATGGTGGCCGCCTGCGCGACAGAGCCGACCTGCGGCAGCATCACCAGGATCTGCTCGACGCCCTTACGATATCGCGTCAGCAGGCCGGTGACGACCTGAAGGTTGGACAGTGTCTGCGGCAGCGATTGCTGCACATCCCCCAGCACACCGGCGCCGGTGTTGAGGGTGGGAGCCGCGTTCGCCAGCACCGCCCGCAACTGCGGATCGGTTTTGGCCGTCTGGGCCGCCACGATGTTGAGGTTGCGGATCCAGCGCTTGATGTCCTCACCGGAGTTGGCCTGGCTGTTCAGCAGCGGCGCCGATTCGGCGATGACATCGTTGATGTCGCGGGTGTTGGCACTGAGCTCGCCGGCCAGATTCTGGGTCGAGTCCACCAGGCCGTGCAGGGCCGGGCCCAGTCCGCCGACCGCCTTGGCCGTCTCATCCAGAAGAGAGCCGATCTTCTCCTTCGGCAATGCCGCCAGATTCCGCTCCAGAGCGTTCAGTGCGGTGCCGATGTCCTCGGGGATCGTCCCCTTGGTGATGGTCTGCCCGGCTGACAGGAACTGTCCGGGATTGCCTTCCGACACGAGGTCGAGATACTGCTCGCCCACCGCCGACACCGAGTGCACGTTGGCCGTCGCATCGACCGGAATCTTGACGCCGTCCTCGATGCTCAGCGTCGCCCGTACGCCGTCCTTCGTCGGCTCGACGGCGCTGACCTTGCCGATCGTCGCACCCCGGTAGGTGACATTGGCCGTGCGGTAGAGGCCGCCCGAGGCCGGCAGGTCGGCCTGCAACGTGTACCTGCCCATGCCCAGAGCGCTCGGCAGCGAGAGGTAGTACAGGCCCAGCACGAGTGCCGTCACCAGTGTCACCGCCGCGAAGATGAAGAGCTGCCTGCGGACCCCTCTGCTCACCATGGTCAGGGGCCCCTTTCCACCAGCGGACCGCCCGGCGCATCGCTCGGATTGGGCGTGAAACGAACGTCCGGAATCATGGTGCTCGGGTCACGGCCCCAGGACTGTTCCAGCGCACGCAGCGCACCGGAAATACCCGTGCCGGTGAAGAACCCGTTGTCGATCGAACTCATCGTGAGATCGACGTTCAGGGACAGGTTCATGTAGTCGCCCCGGAAGGCCTTGGGCACGGCATCGATGTCGAAGGGCGCGGTCAGCGCGATGCGCAACGCCGGCACAACGAACGGGGCCGCCTTGACGACCTCGGCGATCGGCCGCTGCAACGAGACCAGGTTCTGATGCAGGGGTCCCCGTGCGGCCTCGACCGTCTGCAGCGTCGACTCGCTGAACTTGCCGAGTGATTCCACCGCCTGGATCACGTTGCCGCGGGATTCGGTCAGGTACTTCACCAGCGGCGGCAGATCGACCAACGCCCGGTTGAGGACATCGTTGTGCGAAGCCGCGATCGCGAGCAATCGGTCGGCCGAATCGATGACATGGTTGATGTCACCGACCTGCGCCTCGAGTTTGGCGGTGAAGACGTCCAGCTTGCCCAGCAGCGCGCGAATCTTGTCCGCCCGCCCGTTGAGGATCTCGTACAGCTCGTTCTGGATGACCTCGAGGTTGGCCACACCACCGCCGCGCAACACGGTCGCCACGCTGGCCAGTGTCTGCTCGGTTGTCGGGAAGGCCGACGAATTCTTCAGCGCGATGGTGTCGCCGTTCTTCAGCCATCCCGCAGCGGCACGCTCCGGCGACGCCAGCTCGAGGTGCTGGGTTCCCAACAGGCTCGTCTGCCCGATCTTCGCCGTCGCATTGCTCGGCAGGCGGACGTTGTCCTGAAGGTCGACGGTCAGGGTGGCGACCCAGTTCTTCAGATCGACCGCGCGGACCCGTCCGACGTAGACGTCGGCGACGAGCACCTTGCTGTTCGGCGTCAGGCCCAGCGTGTTGGGCATCTGGACATAGACGGTGTAGCTACCCGGACCGCTGCCCGGGCCACCGGGGATCGGCACGTACGCGATGCCGCGCCACTGGCCGCACGCCGTCACCGAGACGGCGACACCGAGGGTCGCCACCGACCGATACAGGTACCGGCGCAGGCGGGCCCAGACTGCTGACTTGCGCGTGATCGTCATCCTCCGGCTCCTGCCTCGGCGGCACCCAATGGCGCCGGCACCGGTGCCACCGGTCCCGGGACGACACCGGGAGCCGGAGCCACCGGCGGGCCCGGCTGCGGATACCACGGCGGCGGAAGCGGATTGACCTCGTCGTACGCGTTCGGCGGGCCGGCCATGTTCTGTCCGCCGGTCGGGTAGGTCACGTCCGGCCCGCCCATCAGCTCCGCGAGGGACTCCGGCGTGAGCATGTTCTCGGTGAAGGGCTGGACCTGCAGGCCCTGCATTCCCGGAGCCACCAACCAACCCGGTTCGTGGTTGCCGTGCGAGAACGGCGTGTCACGGGAGAAGACACCGGGCACGGTCGTGTCCTTGTACCCGGGCGGCGGCTGCAGTCGCGGCTCCGAATAGGCGATCTGCTTGGGCAGCGTCTCACCCGTCGTGAACGGCGTTATGCCGAACGGCAGGTAGTTGAACTTGATCGCATCGAGGATCGGAGCCAGGTACTGGGCGCACATCTCGGCGGAGTCCTGATACCCGAGCCTGCTCGCGGCCTGGATCGAACTGCAGATGAACTCCAGCGGGTTCGCGAAGTTGACCACCGCCGGAATGATCGTCAGGCCGCCGTGCGCGGGGTGGTAGGCCAGCGAGTTGTTGACGGCGAACGTCGGGTAGACGTGCAGGAAGGTCTCCAGGGCGTTGGCGGTGTCCGGCTGCACCAGCGGCGTGGTCGCCGTGGCCAGCTTGTCGAAGTCGTTCTTGATGACGTCACGGTTCTCCGCGAGGAAATCGTTCAACACCGGAAGGGTGCGGCTGAGGTCGTCCACCGCATCGGCGACGGCGCGATCATTGGGAGTCAGGCTCGTCGTGATCTGCGCCAGGTTGGAGTTCAGCGACACCAGTTGCTGCTCGTTGATCTGCAGAGCGTTGAGGAAGGTGGCCAGGCCGCGAAGGATCGCGAACGTCTCACCGCGGCTCTCGTTGATCGCGATCAACGCCGTCGACAGGCTCTTCATCGAGGAGTTGATCGCCTCGCCCTTGCCGGCCAGACCGTCGGCGAGCGATTCGATGGCACCGCCGATGGCGCCCTTCGGCTGAGCCGGCGTGGGCCCGAGATCGGTCACCGCCTTGGTCAGGCTGTTGCGCAGATCGTCCCACTCCGCCGGAACCTGCGTCTTCTCGAGCGGGATGACCGTGCCGCTCATCAACACGGTGCCGCCGTCGTACGGAGGATCCAGCTGAATGCTGCGCGACGCGACGAGCGAGGGGTTGACGATCACCGCCGTGGCGTCGGCGGGAACCTTCACCTTGTTCGGGTAGTGGAAGGTGACCTTCATCCGATCACCGGCCGGCTCGATCGAGTCGATCGTTCCGATCGGGACGCCCATGACGGTGACCTCGTCACCCGGGTAGAGCCCCGTCGTCTGCTTGAAGTAGGCGACGATCCGGTTCGACGTCAGGTGACGGAACAACCCGGTGCCACCGATCACGACGACCAGTGCGACGACCACCGCAACGGCGGTCCTGATGACCGACTTGCGCGACAGCGGACGCGTGAGATGGGCGAGATTGTCGCTCACTGCTCACCCCCCTCTCCCGTGACACCGACCCTGGCACCCGGCGGCGCGGCGGCGGGCAGCGGCACCGGTGTTCCCGGGACATCCGGCGGCGCCGCACCCGGGATGGCGGCGACCGGGATTCCCGGTCCGGCCGCGGCACCCGGGTTCGGCGCCGAGACGTCGACACCGATGGGCCCGGGCAGGCCGAAGCCTCCGAAGGGTCCGGTGTCGACCCCCGCGCAGGGCAGCGGATTGGCGGCGCTGGGCTGCGCTCCGGCCGCAGGCGTGTACGCACACGGCGATCCGGGCGGCACCGCGGGACCGGGGAACTCCGGGGTTCCTTCGTGAACCGTCGGCGCCGGCGGGGGCGCACCGTTGGGCATCCTGGTGCCATTGGGGTCCGGCCACTGGAAGGCCGGCAGCCCGGCGCCCTGCCAGAAGTTTCCGGGATCGATACCGCGTCCCTTGAACGCGGCGTCGACGAAGGGCTGCATGAGCTGACCGGGCACCAGGTTGAAGATCGCCGCCTTGACATACGGACCGGACGACACGATCTCCGACAGCGACGCCACGAATCGCCCGAGTTGGCTGACGGTGGCCACCAGATCGTCCTTGCGCTCGACCAGGACGTCGCTGACCGCTTCCACCTGATGAAGCACGGCCGAGAGCTTCGGGTTGTCTTCGATCAGACCCCGAACCTGGGTCGAGGTCGCACGCAGATTGGTCAGCAGGGCCTCGATCGCCTGGCTGCGCTGATTGATCGCGACCAGAAGTGATTCGGCATTGACCAGCAATCGGTTGATCTGCTCACCGTGGATACCGAGAACGCCGGCCACCTTGCTGGTCTCGCCCAGCAGCACCTGGACACGCTCGTCGCGCTTGGCGACGACGTCGGCGAACTTCTGCACTCCGTTCAGAGTCGCGTTGAGGTGCGGGGAGGTCTGATCGACGGTCTGGGACAACACCGACAGCGATTCACGAACGGTCCGCAGGTCCCATCCCCCGACTGCCTTGGTCGCATCGCGGAAGGCGTCGTAGAGCTGATACGGGGTGGCGGTCTGGATGATCGGCAGGCGCGCGCCGGGCCGCAGCAGTTGATCCCCTCGCGGTTCGATCTCCAGCACCTTGCGCCCGAGGATGGTGTCGGTCCGGATCGCCATCCGGCTCTGGTCGCCGATCCGGTTCGACCCGAGCGTGAAGCGCAGCAGCACGTAACCCTTGGCGAGCTTCAACTCCTGGACCTTGCCGACTTCCATACCGGCGATGCGCACCTTGTCCCCGACCCGGAGTCCACCGGAGTCGGTGAACTCGCCGTAGTAACGGGGCTCGGCGAACAGCATCGGCACGCTGGTGAAACTCTGGCCGACCGCGGTGACCAAGACCGACAGGACGATGGCCATCAGGCCGATGCGGACCCTGTTCGCGGGTTCGAGTGTCCTCATTGGGGCGTGCACCTCCCCGTCGGCTGCTTGACCACATGGACATTGCGAACCGGGCCACCCGGCTGCAAGCCGTTCAACGTCAGCGAGACGTCGCAAAGATAGAGGTTGATGAAGTCGCCGTAGGTGCCCGCGCTGCGGCCCAGCAGGGTCACCGCCGTCGGCAGCCTGCTCAGGATGCTGTCCAGGTCGCCCGCCTTGTCGACGATGGGCTGCAGGGCCGCGTTCGCCCCACTGACCGTGTTCTGGATCAGCGGGCGGTCCTCGCTCAGCAGATCGCCGAGCGCTCCGGTCGCATTGCTCAGGTTGGCGAGGCTTTGCGCGATCGGATCGGCGTGACCGTTGAGACCGGTGATCAACGTCTCCAGGTTGATCACCGTCGAGTCGACCTCGCCGGCGTGCTTGATGATGCTGTCGAGCACGGTGCCCAGATTCTTGACCACCGCGCCGATCGCCTCATCGCGGTCGGACAGCGCCGAGGTCAGTCGCGCCGTCTGGTCGAGGATGTCGTTGATGGTGCCGCCCTGCCCCTGGAACACCGTGATGATCGAGGAGGCGATGGTGTTCACCTTCTGCGGCTCCAGGGCGCGGAACACCGGCCGGAATCCACCGATGAGTGCGTCGAGATCCAGTGCCGGTTGGGTCCGCGCCAAGGGGATGGACCCACCGGGGGCCAGCGTCTTGCCGGCGTCGGGACCCTCACCGCGCTGAAGTTCCAAATAGCGATCACCGATCAGATTCGCGTAGCGAATCGTCGCGGTCGTGGCCTGGGAAAGGGTCACCGACCGGTCGACGTCGAAGCTCACCCGCGCGTGCCGCCCGCCGTCGAGGAGCGCAACATCCTTGACCTTGCCGACCTCGATACCCGACGCACGGACGAACTGACCCTTCTTCAATCCACTCACAGAGGTGAAATCCGCGGAGTAGCTGTAGGACCGGTCGAAGCGCAGCTGGCCGAAGACGACGATGGTGAGCGCCGAGAAGAACAGCAGCACCAGCGAGACGATCGCGAGTTTGACGGCGGTTGGGGTGATTTTCATGGATTGATCGTGTTCTCCCCGATCTGACGCCCCCAGACGTACTCGGTCGCCCACGGCGATCCGAGTTCGAGATGGTTGTAGGGAGCGATGCTGGCGCCGATGTCGGTCACCAGAGCGGGTGCAGGCCAGAGGTCCTTGGTGATCTTCTGCCAGCAGCCGGGCGCGCCGCCCGGGCCGCCGCGGGCGTTGACCCGGGGCAGATTGTCCGGATAGACGTACGGGTTGACACCGCCCAGCAGCAGCGTGTGCGCGCGCAGCGAGTAGCCGTTACCCAACCCGCCGGCCGCGCCGACCGCCGGCGCCACGTCGGCGGCGTTGCGGATGGAGCAGAACAGCTCCGGGCTGTAGGTGTCGAGCAGTCCGGTGGTCGAGGTCAGCGTCGCCAGCGTGTTGTACAACGGCGTCTTGCTCCGGTCCAGCACGTCTGCGGCGACATTCGAGAAGCCGATGGCCGACAGCAGGGTTGCGTCGAGTGACTGCTGCTGTTCGTTGAGGGTGGCCGCCGTGGTCGAGACATTGGTCAGGAACTGCCAGAGATCCGGCGACGCGTCGGCGACGACGTCGGCGACTCTCGCAAGCGCCTTGATGTCGGAGTGCAACTGCTCCATCTTCGGATTGAGGTTGTCCAGGACCTTGTTGCTGTCCTCCAGCGCCCGGCCGAACTTGCCGCCCAATCCGGCCAGCGCCTCCGCCGCGCCACTGAGGGTGAGGTTCAGCTTGACCGGATCGATCGACTGCGCAATCGAGGTCACGGTCTGGAAGACGGTGTTGATCTCGACTCCGACCGATCGGGCGTCGATCACCTCACCGGTTCTGATCGGGGCGCCGGGACGGGCCGGAGACCGCAGCGCCACGTACTTTCCGCCGAACAGTGTGGTCGAACGGATCGAGGCGTCGACGTTCGCCGGGATCAGCGGCATGAACTCGGGCAGCACCTCCAGCTTGAACTCCGCGGCCGGCTTCCCGTCGCGGTTGATCTCGGAGACCCCGCCGACCTTGCCCACCTCGACGCCGTTGAGGGTGACCTTCGAACCGCGGCCGATCAGCAGACCTGCCCGGTCGGAGACCAGGGTCAGCGGCGTCTTGGTGCTGAAGCCGCTGCGAAACTGCGCGAACACCACTCCGACGACGAGGATCAGCAACGCCAGGGCGAGCGCGGCAACCGTCCGATAGGGACGGGTGGGCTTACGGTTCAACGGCATCTGCGGTGGCATGGCGATCACACCGTCAGATTGAAGTTCGGGTCGGCGCCGTAGAGCGCCAACGACACGAGCATGGCCACCACGACCACGGCCACCAGAGAGAAACGCATCGAGCGGCCGACGGCGTCGCCGACCCCGACCGGACCGCCGCTGGCGGTATAGCCGTAATAGCAGTGCGTGACCATGACGATGGCTGCGATCAACACCGCCTGAGCGAAGGACCACGCCACGTCGTCGGGACGCAGGAAGGTCTTGAAGTAGTGGTTATAGGTGCCACTCGACTGCCCGTAGAGCACCGTGGTGACGAGCTGGGGTGACGCGAATGCCATCACCATCGCGAGGCCGTAGATCGGGAGGATCACCACGACGGCGGCGATGATGCGCGTCGAGGCCAGGTAGGCGATCGACTTGATGCCGATCACTTCCAGGGCGTCGATCTCCTCACTGACCCGCATGGCGCCGAGTTCGGCGGTCGCACCGGCGCCGACGGTGGCGGCCAGTGCGATACCGGTCACCACCGGAGCGGCGATGCGCACGTTGACCATCGCCGCGAAGAATCCGGTGAAGACCTCGACGCCGATGTTGCCCAGCGATGAGAAACCCTGGATCGCGACGAGCGAGCTGCCGGTCAGCGTGACGAAGCCGACGATGGCCAGTGTGCCGCCGACGACCGCCAGCGCTCCGGTGCCCATACCGATCTGCGCGATGATCCTCAACGTTTCCGCGCGGTACCGGCGCAGGGCGAAGGGAATCTCGGCGATGCTGGCGCCGATGAACCACACCATCCGGCCGAACGACTCGAGAAACCGGCTCGGAGCACCGCCGTAGTGGTCGAGGCTGGTCATCACCCGGGGGTGAAGCGAGCGCAGAACGGTGTTGGTCGACACGTCAGTGACCCGTCCCGAAGCGGACGCCGATCGTCGTCAGGATGACGTTGATCGCGTACAGCGCGATCACGCACAGCACGACGGTTTCGTTGACCGCGGTACCGAGCCCTTTGGCTCCGCCCGATGCGGTCAATCCCCGGTAGCAGCCGACCAGTCCCGCGACCAGGCCGAAGGAGATGGCCTTGACTGCCGCGATGAGCACCTCGGGCATCCCGGTCACGAGCGTCATCGTGGAGAGGAACGAGCTTCCGGAGATGTCCTGCAGGTACACGCTGAAGATGAAGCCGCCGACCAGACCGACGGTGATCACCAGACTGTTCAGCAGGCTGGCCACCAGGGTGGCCGCCAGGACCCGCGGCACAACCAGCCGGGTGATCGGGTCGATGCCCATCGTCTCCAGCGCGGCGATCTCCTCGCGGATCGTCCGGGCGCCCAGGTCGGCGCAGATCGCCGTGGAACCGGCGCCGGCGACGACCAGCACGGTGGTCAGCGGACCCAACTGGGTGACCGCACCGAGGGCTGCGCCGGCACCTGCGATGTCGGCGGCACCGAATTCGGCCAGAAGAACATTGAGAGTGAAGGTGAGCAGCACCGTCAGCGGAATCGCCGCCAACACGGTGGGCAGGATCGTCACCCGCAGCAGAAACCACGCCTGATCGATCAGCTCACGCCATTCCCACGGTGAGCCGAAGATGCCCCTGAAGGTCAGGACCGTCATCCGCGCGAAACCGCCGACGTGGCCCATCGGGCCCTGCAGTCGGGTGCGCAGGCTACTGGCGACCGCGTGTGAGACGGTCGTCATGCTGCGCCCTGCTGCCCGGCATTGGACATTACGTTTCCATTCCCCATCTCGGCGGTCTCGCGACACGGTTGACCGCGAGAGCGTACGCATCAATCTGAACCACGTCGCGCCGAATCAGAGATTCGTTCCGGATGACGGACCGATCCGCGCGAAAGACGGCCTCAGGGCCTATCGCCGGGGGTGCGGGGTTACGCTCACGCCGTGAGGCTGTTGCTGGGCGCCGGAACCTGCGTCGTGCTGGTCGGACTGGGCGGTGTCGCCCTGTGTGCGACCGCCGCCCCGGCCCAGGCCTGCCCGTACGGCACCGTGCCCAGCCACTTCCCCGGCGTGTGTGTGAGCGGCCAGAGCGGCGGCCTCGGCCCCAACGCCCAGGTCGTCACCCCCGTCCAGGCCGGCGGCGCCCAGATCAGCGGCGGCCCGGGTGAACTGCCGCGGGTCAACGGCGTCCCGTGCACCCCGCAGAACGTCGGCACCTGCATCGGCCTGATGCAGAGCGAGGGCTAGTCGTACTGCACCATCCGGCAGGCCACCAGGGCCAGATCGGCAGCGATCTCCGACGGCGACGCGGTCGGGGTCAGGATATGACTCTGGGCAAGGCGCACAACGCTTTCCACCATCACCCGGGTCTCGGTGGGGTCCGCCGACGGCCACTGGTCGCGTACCCAGTCGCCGAGGATTCCGATGGCGTTGCCGATGATCGGTTCGCCCTGGATCGTCAGCAGCGACAGCAGTGCCGCATCGCCGTCGCTGCCGGCGGCCCGGGTGAGGATCGTCTGCAGCAGCGGGTTCTCCCGTGCGACGGTCAGCATGTAGGTGGCCGCGGCGGTGACCGCGCCCCCGAGGTCGCCGGGATGTTCGGCCAGCCGGGCCCGCACCCCTTCGAAGAACTCCCCGGTCTCGCGCATCACCAGCGCGTGCCCGAGATCCTCCTTGGTGCCGAACTCGGCGTGCAGACTCTGGCGGCTGATGCCCACCGCGGTCGCGATGGCACCCATCCGGACCGCCGCCCAGCCCTTGGCCAGCACCACGTCACGGGCGGCATCCAGGGCCAGTTCACGCAGCCGGGCCCGCCCGTAGGCGCGGGTTTCGGCCTGGAGATCGGCTACCGGCATCGGCACATCGTAACCGAATCCCGACAAAAATCATCAGCTGTCCCTTTTGCTTGACAGTTTTCTAGTTTTGTCAGATGCTGATCGGGTGACCACATTCCTCACCCGCGCCGAACGCCCGTATGACCCCGCCGACCTGTCATCGTCCGAGTTCTGGGCCGGCACCGCCGCGGACCGCGAGAAGGTGTTCGCGCAGCTGCGCGCCGAGCGCCCGATCTCGTGGCACCGCCCGGTCAAGAACGGTCTGTTCGAGGACCCCAACGATCAGGGCTTCTGGGCCGTGGTCCGACACGCCGATCTCGTCGAGGTGACCCGCCGGCCGCAGGATTTCCTCTCCGGTGAGGGCATCCTGTTCGAGTCCATGCCCAAGGAGTTGCTCGACGCGGGGCAGGGTTTCATCGCGATGGATCCGCCGCGGCACACCAAGATACGGCGGCTGATGGCCGCGGCGTTCACGCCCAAGCAACTCGCCCGCATCGACGATCACATCGTCGCCAACGCCAAACGTGTCGTCGACGACATCGCCCACAAGGGGGAGATCGACTTCGTCTCCGACGTCGCCGCACTGCTCCCGATGCACAACATCTGCGACATGGTGGGCATCCCCGAGGAGCACCGGCTCACCATCGCGTATGAGTCTCAGTTCCCCGACGGGTGGCGTGACCCGCGACTGCTGCAGGGCGCTGAACCGCTGACTCGGGTGGCCCAGGCGATCATGACGGTGCACGGCATCGCGATGGAACTGATCGAAGCCCGCCGGCGTAAGCCAGAGAACGATCTGGTCACCGCGATGGTGCAGGCCGAGGTGGACGGCGAACGCCTGAGCGATGAGGAGATCTCAGCGATCTTCTTCCTGCTGATCATCGCCGGCAACGACACCACCCGGCAGTCCACCAGTCACGGTCTCAAGGCACTCACCGATTTCCCCGAACAGCGCTCCTGGCTGATGGCCGATCTGGAGGGTCGCATGCCGCTGGCCGTCGAGGAGATCGTTCGGTGGGCCACCCCGATCATGACTTTCCGCCGCACCGCCGCTCACGACACCGAACTGGGTGGGCAGCACGTCACCCAGGGCGACAAGGTGATCATGTTCTACTCCTCGGCCAATATGGACACCGAGGTGTTCGATCACCCTGAGCGCCTTGACCTTTCGCGCTCCCCCAACAAGCATGTCGCCTTCGGCGGCGGCGGTATCCATCACTGCCTCGGCGCCCAACTCGCCCGCCGGCAGCTGGCGGCCATATTCACCGAACTGCTGACCCGGCTGCCCGACATCCACGTGGTCGGTGAGCCGGAGTTGGGAAACGGCAACTTCTTCCATACCGTGATGAGCATGACCGCACGATTCACTCCGGAGACACGATGAAGATCGTCGTCGACCGCAGCCGGTGTTCCTCGATCGGATTGTGCGAGGCGACCGCCCCGGACATCTTCGAGATCGGCGCCGACGGCGCGCTGCACATCCTCATCGAGGACGTGCCCGCTGACCGTCGGCGCGAGCTCGAGCAGGCCTGCGAGAACTGCCCCACGCAGGCACTGAGTATCGAGGACTAACGCTGGTACGGCTACGGTCAGACGGTGGCTGATCGACCCGGACTGCGCCGCTCACTGGGCCTGCCACTGGTCACCCTCTACGGCCTGGGCAACATCGTCGGCGCCGGCATCTACGTCCTCGTGGGTAAGGTCGCGGGGCTCGCCGGTTCAAGCACCACGCTGTCGTTCGTCATCGCGATGGTGACCGCCGGGATCACCGCACTGTCCTATATGGAACTCTCCGGGCGGTATCCGGTGAGCGCCAGCGTGTCGGTATATCTGCACCGGGCGTTCGGCAGGCGATGGCTGTCGGTCGCCATCGGCCTGGCCATGGTGGCCAGCGGGGTGGCGTCCGCCGCTGCGTTGGCGCAGGGTTTCGCCGGATATCTCAACACCTTCCTCAGCACGCCGACGGCGCTGGCCAGCGTCGGCCTGTTGATCACCATCGGCGCGCTGGCGATCAAGGGCATCAGCGAATCCGCAAAGACCGCAGCCTTTTTCACCGGTCTCGAAGTGCTCGGCTTAGTGCTGGTCATCTGGTTCGGCAGAAGCGCTATCGCCCGGATGGATGTGGGCAAACTACTGTCCGTGGATCCCGCCGTCGGATTAAGCGGTGTGTTCGCCGGCGCGTTCCTGGCCTTCTACGCCTTCATCGGTTTCGAGGACATGGTCAACGTGGCCGAGGAGGCCAAGAACCCCAGCAGAACGATGCCGCTGGCGATTCTGTTGTCGCTGTTGTTGTCGGCGGTGCTGTACCTGCTCGTCGTCGCGGTGTCGATCACGGTCGTCACGCCCGCTGAACTGGCCGCCAGCAACGCACCACTGGCTCTTGTGATCGACCGTAGCGGCAACGGAAGCGTAGTGCTGCTGGCCGTGATCGGCATGGTGGCGGCGATAAACGGGGTGATCGTCCAGATCATCATGGGGTCGCGAATCGTGTACGGCCTGGCACGCGAAGGGTGGATCAGCCGGCGGCTGGCGACGGTTCACGGAACGACCCGGACCCCGGTGATCGCGACGCTGATCGTGCTCGGCGCGATGATCGCGGGGACCCTGCTGCTGCCGTTGGTTTCGTTGGCGCAGATCACCAGTCTGCTCGTACTCGGGGTCTTCACCTTGGTGAACGCATCCTTGATCGCCATCAAGCGCCGCGGCGGAACCCATCCCGGCTACATCGTGATTCCGGGCTTCGTCCCCTATCTCGGCGTAGCACTGTGCGCCGGAACGATCATCCTGGAAATCATCGGATGAAACTTCCGGCGCACCGCGCACAGGCGGTTACCCGTCGTTCGGCCCGCCCATCGCCGCATTCCTGTCGGCCTCGGTGAAGTCCATCTTCCGGCTCATCCGGGCGTACTTCACCTTCTCCGAGGTCGCCCGGTAGGCGGCCCGGTTACCGACATAGGAGGCGGGGGCGAAGGTCAGCGCGGAACCGGCGTCGATACCCATCCGAGCGCCGACCTCGACGGCGTCGATGTTGGCGCCGAGGAAGATGAACTCCCAGCTGTAGGCGTCGCGCTGCTGGTCGATCAGCCGTCGCACCGCACCCCAGGTCCAGTCCTTGCTGGCGTTCTCGTAGCCGTCGGTCATGATCAGGCAGATGACCTTGCCGGGGCGCTCATGCTCCGGCACTGCCGACAGCCGCTCGCCCACCTCGGTGATGAACCGGCCGGTGGCGTCGAGCAGAGCGGTCCGCCCGCGCGGGTCGACGACGAACTCCGGCACCGAGTTGATATCGGTCGGCGGATAGAGCACCTCGTATTCGGTGTCGAACTGCGCGAGCATCACCTCGCAGTTCCCGGGCTCGAGGCGCTGCTCATTGATGAGCTCACGCCAGCCGTCCTCGGTGGCCGGCTTGCAGGAGTCCATCGAACCCGAACGATCGAGCAGAGCGGCGATCAAGGTCTTGGTGGAATCGGTCAATCTCATACCTTTCTGTAGGCAGGCAGAAGCCACCACGACAATGAAATTCGTGAATCCCCCGACTGCATGTGTTCGGCCCAATTACGGTGCCGCGCTTATGAATCCAGTATACCAGCTGTCGCGACTTGCTGCACGACGTCGACGCCGTGCGGAACGTAGTTCTCCAGCGTGATGACGGGCTGACCGTCGAATCGGTAGGCCACCAGAGTGCCGCCCTTGCCGGCGCTGAAATCCACACACGCGGTGTAGGTGGTCCAGTCATCCAGATGCACCGGGGCGTCCTGGCGCCAGTAGTGGCCGTAGAGGACCGGGACGGTGTCGTTGTAGACATACGAGCGGTCCTTCTCACTCACGGTCGTATCCGGCAGTTCGGGATACCGCTCACCGTCGACGGTTTTGAAGGTGCCGTCGAGCACCGCCAGCTCACGCACTGTCGTCGCGCCGTGATTCCACCACTTGATCCGGGCCTTGTCGCGGCGATGACCGTCCTTGTCCAGATACGGGATGTCCAAGCTGATTTCGGGTCCCTTGAGCAGGATCTCCACCGCCTCGTAGAGCGGGTGCCCCTTGGTGCTGGCGGCCAGCAGGTGCTCGACGCCGAGCAGGCGACTACCGCCGCATGCCTTCTGCACCGCCCGCATCGAGGGCGCGTGCCAGCAGGCGTGCACCACCCGAACACCGCCGAGGTCGAGCCACAGCGGCAGCGTCCAGAACCATTCGAGGTAGTGCGCGTGCTGCTGTTCGGTGAGCTGCCCGAGGAATTCCCGGTGCTGATCGGTGTTCTTGTCGTTGTGCTCGCGCAGGAAGCTGCCCGGATGTCCGGGCCGCTCGGTGGCGTAGGCCAGCGCGTTGAATTCATGGTTGCCCATCACCATGCGGGCACTGCCGCCGTCGACCATCGCCTTGACGATCTCGAGCGTCCGCAGTTGTTCGGGCCCCCGGTCGATCAGGTCGCCGACGAACACTGCCGTTCGTTGCGGATGCCGGTAGACCCCGAGCGCATCCGGGGCGTACCCGAGCCCGGCAAGCCGCTCCTCCAGTTTCGATGCGTGTCCGTGCACATCGCCGATGATGTCCAGAGCCCCCGCCTGTTCCTTCTTGGTCACTTCCTTCTTCATCTCGCCCCCTTTTCTCTCCACCCTGAGCTTATGCCCGGGTACCGACAGAAACCGTTGTCGCTCAAAGCCGGGCACAAATCCGGGTTGTTGCGGAACGGCCACAATCCCCGCACGGCCCGCTGCCGTCGGCGTGTCGCGGCGGCGCCGGCCGCTAATCTCACCGACGTGTCTGATCTGGACCGGCGCCGGTTCCTGGCCTCGCTGGCCGCCGCCACCGTCGCCGGCGTCGGCCTGGCCCACGCCACCATCGACACCAAGAGCCCGCGCAAGGCCTCGCTCGAGACCGTCCCGGCCGCCGCCGAGGTGAACACCGATCTGCTGCCGCCGCCCCCGGCCTCGGCCCGCGTCGCGCTGCCCGGTGACGGGATCCTGCACAGGCTGCCCGGCGAGGGCGACCTGCTGGCGCTGACCGTCGACGACGGCGTCAACTCCGATGTGGTCCGGCTCTACACCGAGTTCGCCAGGGACACCGGAATCCGGCTCACTTATTTCGTCAACGGGGTCAACGACTCGTGGACCGACAACCTGGCGCTGCTGCGGCCGCTGGTGGAGTCCGGGCAGATCCAACTGGCCAACCACACCTGGTCGCATCCGGACCTGACCTCGCTGCCGGGTTCGGAGATCGCCGACCAGCTGATGCGCAACGACCGGTTCATGGCCAACGCCTACGGCGTGGACGCCAAACCGTTCTTCCGCCCGCCCTACGGCAACCACGACGCGGCCGTGCGGAAGGTCGCCGCCGATCTCGGCTACACGACGACCACACTGTGGAGCGGATCGCTGTCGGATTCGACGCCGATCACCGAGGACTACATCACGCAGATGGCGGAGGAGTACTTCCAGCCGCAGTCAATCGTGATCGGACACCTGAACCACATGCCCGTCACGCATGTCTACGGAACGCTGATCGACATCATCAAGGCGCGCAATCTGCGCACCGTCACCCTCGACGACGTTTTTCTTGTTTGACGGCCGCGGTCTTCGCGGCTGAGTGCTTCGCCCGCTTGGTCGCCGCCGCAGGCACCGGCCAGCTGGCGCCGAGCGCGTTGGCGATCTGCAGCTGGGACTGCTCACCCCAAATCCGAAGGCTCGGCAGCGCATAGCCGTTGGGATTACCCAGCGGTCCGAGGCCCGGGCCCAGTGTCATGTTCTCCAGGACACCGGCGATGCTGGACTCCACCGTCCCGTCCGCCCCGACCGGGCCGAGCAGGCCGTCGACGACGGTGTTCCACGCGGTATCGATGTTCCCCGTGGACAGGGCGCCGACGGTCTGGGTGGCGATGTTGACCGCCGCCGTGATGACCGCCTGTGCACCGCCCACGACCGTGGTCGCCAGGCCCTGCACGATGCCGGGGATGACGGCGGCCACCGCGGTGAGGTTGCCGATCACCGTGGACACGACGCCGGAGATCGTGCTGTAGGTGTAGAACACGGCGTCCTGCAGCGGCACGATCGTCGCGTTGGTCAGCGTGGTGATCGCGCCGGGGATGTCGCCGCCGATCGCCTGCTGGGCCGCGGTGACCAGAGCCGCCGGCAGATTCCACACCGCTGTGTCGAGGATTTGCGCCGAGGTGATCAGCGCGTCGACGGCGCCGCCGATGTAGGCCGAGCCGTTGTAGCCCAGCTGGCTCACGATCGGCAGCGCGGTGAAGATGGTTTCCGGGACCAGGCCCTGGTAGGGCTCCCACTGGAAGTCGCCGAAGATATCGCTGCCGTTCCAGAGGTCGTTGTTGACGTAGGCGACCGTGGCGAGCAGCTGGTTCAGCGGGCTGTCGAAGGCGGCCAGGGCCACCTGGGGGGCGGGCGCGACGGCGCCGGCGCTGATGGCTGCGGCGGTGGCGGCCGCGGCGGCGAGCAGCGGGGTACGGAGGGCGATTGTGGTCTGCATGGGCTAAACCTAACCCTGGCGTGCTGCCCGGGATGGTAAATCCGGCTGGCGCGGCGCCGAAACCGTGCCGACCAGGCTCCAGCCCACCAGGGCACCGAGTGCGATCGAGACGATCGCCGCCCCGGCGACGCTGATCGTCGCGGTGTTGGCGAAATCGGCGGCGGCATGCCGTCCGATCGACATGAAGGTCAGCTGCCCGGGGACCAGCGTCCAGAACGCCGCCAGGGTCAGCACACTGGTCGGAGGCGCGCCCTTGAGCTGGGCGCAGAGCACCGCGAACGGGATCGCCACCATGGCGCCGATGAAGCCCGAATGCCCGGTGTTGAGCACCTGTCCGGCCAAGGTCTGCGACAGGGTGGCCACCGCGATGGTCAGCAGCAGCCAGACGAATGATCCTTTGGGCGCCGACAGGTAGATGTAGAGCCCGACCGCTATCACCACGATCGAGGCGTACACCGACCATGGGCCCATGGTCGACGCCGGGGCAACCGGGGGCACCTCACCGGCGATCCGGACGCCGAGCACCACACCGTAGATCAGCAGACCCATCTGGGCGATGCCGTACACGGTGCGGCTGGCGCCGGAAACGACTCTGCCACCGGCTAATTCGATACTGCCGATCACCAGCGCCATTCCGGGCAGGGTGGCGATCAGGGCCGGACTGATCACCCGCAGCAATCCGTCATCGGCGACGTCGGCGACGAACCAGGTGGCAAGCAGCGTCACCACCAAAGCCGAGAGCGTGGGAACGATCGGTGCGAGATTGGGGAACGGCCGCGTCGTCTGAACGATCAGGCCCACCACCAGTCCGAGGAACAGATGGGCCAGCAGACCCTTCCACGACGGGTCGATCACCATCCCGAAGCCGACGGTGGTCAGTGCGTAGCCGAGCGTGGTGGTCAACGCACCGAACCGGGGCGGCACCATGCGGGCGGCATGCACCGCCGCGACCGCGTCCTTCGGGGTGATCGCACCGGCGCCGGCCAGTTCGGCGATCTCCTCGGTCGCCCCGGCCATGTTCATCTGCCCGGAACCGGCGACGGAACTGTCCATCTCGTAGGCGTCGGTGCCGATCTGGATGAACATCATGGTGGGCAGCGCCCCGACCTGAACGGGTTGGGTGGTGTAGCGCGCGGCGATGTTGAGCAACCGCTGCTCGACGGTCTGCACCGGCTCGGAGGTCTCGACCAGGGCCACGCCGATCTCGCGCAGCATCGCGGCCACCTCGACCGGGTCGTAGCTGTCCGGTGGGGCCAGCGCCGGCGGCACCGGTTTGCGCAGCTTCTCGCTGATCGCCGTGATCCACTGGGAGGGCATGCCGCGATGATGCGGTCGCACTCCCCCGCGTCCCGCCAGCCCCGGCGGTCAGCTATCGAATTGGTGTGAAGCCGTGACTTAGTACCCGGCTAGTTCCAGGGCCGGTTGAGCAGCCGGATCGCCATCGAGTGCGCCCGGGTGGCGCAGGAGAAGTAGATGCTGGGCAGCAGTCCGGGCTGACGCAACGGGTTGGGCACGAAGCCGGTGAAGCAGAGCATGTCGTCGACGTAGGCGTAGCTGCCGAACCCGTATCCGGCGACCTGACGGGTCAGATCGGAGGCGTTGAGGTCCAGCGCCATCCGGATGCCCTTGGACTTGGTGTCGGCCGACAGCGGGAAGCGCTGCACGATCAGCAGGCCGTTGCCGTAAATCGGGTGCGGGTGCTCCCCGGACAGCCGGCACAGCGAGGTCTGCTCGCCGAACGGGAATTCGACGGCCAGGCTCTGACCGTGGTGGGCGGCGCGGACCGCGGGCGGTTGCTCCATGAACCGGGTGACCGACTCGGCGAACTCCTCGGCCGGCCAGGTGCACGGCTGCTTACCCTGATCGAGGAACACACCCGCGGTGAACGCCATATCGTCGGGCTCCGGGCGTGGGCCGTGCTTCGGGTGGGCGCTCTGGGCCGGCCGCGCACCGAGCTGATCGGCCATCACCGGTCCGAGCATCCGCGCCTCGGCGATCTGCAGCACCGCGGCGGTGCTGATCAGGATCCGCATCCAGGAGGCGATCTCGGCGTGCACCCGCACCAGCGAGCACAGGTCCAGGGTGCGCTTCTCGGCGTCGTACACCGGGCCGTCCATCGCCGCGCAGCGCATCGGCCCCTCGTTGAGCGCCTCGAGTGCGGCGTCGGTGAGGTCGAGATCGGTGAGCATCTCGGTGCGCACACCGATGGTGTAGCCGGGCTGCCCGTCGGGACCGGTGTCCTCGCCGACGATCTCGATGGTCTGGGCGTTGCGGTCGGCCCACCAGGTGAAACCGGTCGGGGTGCGCACCGACCACTCCTCGTCGACCTGCAGTTGGATGTTGTGGAGCCAGTCGATGGTCTGCTCGCCGACGTTCATCGCAGTGAACCTACCGTGGCCCTCACAGCGGCCCCTTAGTCTCTAGGTAAGCCCACCGAGGAGGAGGACCCGTGGCGGAGAGCAAGCCTGCCAAGAAGGCACCGGCGAAGAAGGCGGCCGCCAAGAAGGCGCCGAGGCCGGTCACCGCCAAGCGGCCCGCCGCCAAGAAGGCGGCCCCCAAGCAAGAACCCAAAGTGCTGCGCGGCGAGGACACCATCACCCAGGCCCGCCGGCTGGGCGGCTGGGACTTCGCCACCTGGCGGATGGCCACCGACGACCCGGTGATGCGCTCGACGATCCTGGGCGTACTCGTGCTGGAGAAGAGCCCGGACTGGGATCGGCTGTGTGACCGCTACGAGCGCGCCACCAGGCTGGCGCCGGTGCTGCGTTCCAAGGTCGTCGAGGGCCCGCTGGATCTGCAGACCCCGCGAGTGGTCGTCGACCCGAACTTCGATCTGTCCTTCCACATGCGCCGGTTCAGCATGCCGAAGGGGTCGACGTGGGATGACGTGCTCGCCGTCGCACGCCGGGCCTCCATGGCCGACTTCGACAAGGACCGGCCGCTGTGGCAGGTGACCGTGCTGGAGGACCTGCCGGGCGGTAAGGCGGCGGTGATCCAGAAGCTGCACCACGCGATCGCCGACGGTCAGGGTGCGGTGCAGATCGCGCTGGCCGTGCTCGACTTCGCCGAGGAGGGAAGCGATCTCGGCCCGATGCCCGATGCGCCCGAGCCGGTGGTGCTCGACACCAAGGGCTTCCTGCAAGCGGTGGTGCGCAACAACGTCGGCCTGGCGATGCGCACCGCCGAGGACGTCATCAAGGGTGTCGGCCCGCTGGCGATGTCGGTGATCAGGAATCCACTCGGCGCGCTGGGCTCGATCCGCGAGAACGTCGAGTCGCTGATCAAGTTCACCAAGGTCGAGGGCGGCCCGATGTCGCCGATCATGCAGGGCCGCAGCATCAACTACCACTTCGACACGATCGAGCTGGACTTCGGTCTGTTCAAGGCGGCCTCGGTCAAGCGGGAGCGCACGGTCAACGATCTGTTCCTGGCCGCGATCAGCGTGGGGCTCAGCAACTACCACCAGGCGATGGGCACTCCGATCGACCGGCTGCGGATGAACATGCCGATCTCACTGCGCACCTCGGCGGATCAGACCAACGCGGTCACCATCGCCCGCTTCGAGATTCCGGTGAGCGACGATATCGACAACGTGCTGGCCGCCGCGGCCGACACCGTGCGGTCCTGGCGCGCCGAACCGGCCCTGAAACTGGCCGACTATCTCGCCGAGCTGAGCCGCTTCCTGCCGCCGGACAAGGTGTCCGCGGCCGCACAGACCTCGGATCTGACCGCGTCCAACGTGCCGGGCATCCCGGCGCCGGTCTGGCTGGCCGGCGCGAAGGTCGAGCGGATGTATCCGTTGGTCGGCACCATCGGCGCCGCGATCAACGTGACGATGCTGACCTACAACGGCACCGCCAGCGTCGGCGTCAGCAGCGACGACGCCGCCGTCGGCGACCGCGAGCAGCTGATGGAGAGCCTGCGTCACGGGTTCCGCGCGGTGATCGGACCGAAGGTGATCACCGGAGATCCGCTGAGCTGATGAGATCACGCCTTCTGATCGCTGTCCTGGCGCTGGTCGCCCTGCTGTCCGGATGTTCGCCGACGCAGGCCGCCGAGGCCGGTGCGCCCGGCCGGGTCGGCGTGGCCGAGTTCGCGAAAGTCATTGCGCAGCCGGGTGTTCAGATCATCGACGTGCGCACGCCCGCCGAGTTCGCCGACGGCCACATCGCCGGAGCGGTGAACATCCCGGTGCAGCAGCCTGACTTCGTCACGCGGATCGCCCGCCTGGATCCCAAGGCCACCTACGCGGTGTACTGCCGCAGCGGTCATCGCTCGAAGTCGGCCGTCGCGCAGATGCAGGCATCGGGTATCCCCCACATCTACGAACTGGAGAGCGGCACCACAGGCTGGACCGCCGAGGGGCACGAACTGGTCCGGTAGGACACCGCTAGGTAGCGCCGGGCGCGACCACGGCCTGGTAGGCGTTCACCGCGTCGTCGCCGGGGTCGATGCCGACGACGGCATTGCCGTACACCGAGTCGGCCAAGGCGGTGCCGCCGGCTACCGTGCCCGGGTTGAGCATCGTCCAGTTGAAGTTGCCGAACGATCCGTCCGGAAGGCGATCGGCGGTGACGAACCCGGCGACGGTGACGCCGTTGAGCAACGCTACGGCCGCCATGGTGTACTTGCCCGACTCGACGCCGCTGATGCCCTCGAAGTGGGTGATGCCGGAGAACCCCGTTCCCGGATCGGTGTAGGAGTACGACGTCCAATTCGAGAACTGCCCGGTGGACGAATCGAAGTCGACGAGAAGTGCCGTCGACAGCGGCACGTGCGGATTCAACAGGTTGTTCACCGGGTTGTTGGAATAGCCCCCGCAGATCGTGTAACTGGTGCCGCCGTTGTACCAGATTCCGTACGCGGTGTTGGCCGCCGAACCCGGGTAGATCATGCTCGGCACGAGGTAGGTCTGACCGACGGCGTCGTAGACGTAGGCGCGGCCGCCGCCGGCAGGCTCGTCCTGGAAGGTCGAGGAGTCGTAGTCGCCAACCACCAGTCCACCCGACGTGCTGTGCGGCACGTTCCAGCTCGCCGTCAGCGTCGGGAACGGAAGGGAGACATAGCTACTCGCGTTGCCGACGTCGTTCACCGTGCCGGTGAAGACGAATCCGAGTTCGTTTGCGGCACTGGCGTTGCTGTAGGTGCCGACGGCCCTGATCTGCCCGCTGCCCAGGTTGTCGGCGGAGTAGGTCGTGGTGCTCGCGGTGGTCTGGCCGGGCTGGTCGGGCATCACCATGACGTATCCGACGCCGTCACGGCCGGTGATCGGTCCCGCGTACAGCAGTCCAGCCTTCCCGCCGGAGCCGCTCGGGTTCCTCGTCGTCCCCGAGATCAGGTACTGGCCCGCGGACCCCGCCGTGGTGAGTCCCTGCCAGCCGTCGACCGACAGCGTGCCGCCCGTCGCGGAGGGCACCGTCGGCGTGACGACGTAGGTCACTGTCGCCGTCGACAGACCGGCGTTGCCCGGCTGTCCGTTGGTCCCGCCACGCCCGGCTGCTCCGCCGGCGCCGCCGAGACCGCCGGCCCCTCCGACAGGGGCGCCGTCGCCACCGTTTCCGCCGTTACCGCCGTTACCGCCGCGCCCGCCGAGCCAACTGCCCGCGCCGCCGCTGCCGCCGGCACCCCCCGCTCCGCCGTTGGTGCCGGGCGTTCCGGGGACGCCGGCGCCGCCGTTGCCCCCGTTGCCACCGTTGCCGCCGTTGCCGATCGGCGACAGCAGTCCGGCGCCGCCACCGGCGCCGCCGTTACCACCGAGCCCGCTCAGACTTGCCGCGTTTCCGCCGTTACCGCCGTTGCCGCCGTTGCCGAGGAACAGTCCCCCCACACCGCCCGCACCGCCGGCTCCGGTGCCCCCGCCGGCACCACCGGCTCCACCGCTGCCGGCGAGGCGGGCTGCTCCGCCGTCGCCGCCTGTGCCGCCCGCCGATCCGCCGAGACCACCAACGCCCCCGACGCCGTAGAGCCAGCCGCCACGGCCGCCGGTGCCGCCGCTTCCGGTGCCGACGCCCGCGCCGCCGCTGCCGCCGACCCCGAGCAGGCCCACGTCGCCGCCGGTTCCGCCGGTGCAGTCGCTGGTGCATGCGGTGGCCGCGGCGCCGCCGTTACCGGCCGAGCCGCCGAGGAGACCGGCGTTGCCGCCCGAGCCGCCGTTGAACCCGTTGCCGCCGGAGCCCCACAGGGCACCGCCGTTGCCGCCGTCGCAGGCCGCGGTGCCGGTGCAGCTCGAGCCGTCGAAGCTGTAGCCGTTTCCGACGAGTAGACCGGCGTTCGGGTGGGCCGCGGTTCCATCGGAGAAGAACACCGCGATGATCGAACCCGGAGTCCAGGCCCCCACCGCCGTGGCGGCCGCGCGGGCCGCGAGCAGGGCGGTCGGCGCCAGCCGCGCATCGGCCGGTCGCACCGAGTGCTGACCGGTTGCGGCACGGGCCGCAGAGCCGCGGTGCGTCGCGGCGGTCGAGGGACCTCCGGCTGTCCGCGCCGCACGCGCGGACTGAGTGGCCGCCGAGGACCGTGCCGGACCCGCCGATGACGCCGGCGACGCGCCGTCACCGGCATCGGCATGTGCCAGAGCCGATCCTCCGGCCAACACGGCGCCGACACCCAGGGTCAGCGCTCCTGCCCCCAGCCATACGTGACCGCGCCGACCCTGCGGCCGCTTCGGCTTCGATGAACCCTGACGATTGACGGCCATTTCTTCCCCCCGTAGGTGTGTCCGCGGGCGCCGGGCCGGCGGAGGCGTCAGATTACCGCGAAAGCGCCGAGCCCTGCGGCGTATCGCCGGCCGGCGGCAGGACTTCGAACCGCGGCGACGTCCACCACCCCGGTCGGGCCGCTCATCCCGGACTGAGAACCGATATCGCCGGCGACAGCACTTTGTGCACAGACATGGATGTTCGGTGAATACGCCGTCCTGCCGACACACGCCGTGCTGCGGGCATACCGAACGACGCCTATCGCGCGTGTGTGTCCGTGGTTTCCCCTCGAGCACACGCACGAGGCAATCGCGGCAATGGAGCGTCTCACCGATCCACTGATTCACCGAGACGCTTCCAGTCAGGACCGGAGTCGAGATCCGGTTCGACTAATCGTCGCAGTCGCCGTCGAACCCGTCGCCGGCGATATCGGCCAGGTACTCCCGGGACGCCTCGGCACGGCGGTCCCGCGCCTGCTGTTCGCGTTCGCGGCGGCGTTCCTCGACGGACTTCCAGTGCTCACTGCTCATAAGACCACGCTATCGACGGGGTCCGACACCATGGCGTCACGGGACGCAAACCCAGCGATGACTAGACCCGCCGCAGCTCGAAGAGCGGGATCACCCGGGTTGTCTTGGACTGGTACTCCCCGAAACCGGGCGCCACGGCGACCACGCGATCGAAGATCGCGTCGCGCTCGGCGGGCGCCAGCTCGTGCGCGGTGACGTCATACGCGTCGGTCCCGACCTCGACGCGCGCGCCCGGGTCGGCCCGCAGGTTGTGCACCCAGTCCGGATTGGTGTCCGCGCCCGCCTTGGAGCCGATGATGATCAGCTTGCCGTCGACGACGAAATAGGCCAGCGGGCTCAGCCGCGGCTGCCCCGACTTGGCCCCGGTGGTGTGCAGAAGGAGCAGGGTGGCGCCCTCGAACTGGCCGCCGACCACGCCGCCGTTGGCCCGGAACTCCTCGATGATGTTCGCGTTGAAGGAGTTCATGAACTCCTTGCTGGGGATATCGCTCATACCTGGACCCAACCACACCAACCGGGATCTATTCCCGGACGAGCATCTCCAGCGACTCACGGAAGAGCGGATCCAACTCATCGGGATCGACGGCGGCAAACGCCTCGATCTCGGCGATCATCGCCGGTGTCCAGAACGTCCTGAGGTGTGTGGCGACCCGCGATACGGCCTCTTCATGCGGCAGCGCGGCGTTGTTGGCGGCGATCTCACCGCCCATCCGGATCAGCGTGTCGATCTCGGTGACGGGGTCCGGCGCCGATGACCCTGCCCCGATGACCTCGCCGAACTGCAGCGGGCCGCGGCTGCTCGGACTGATCTCCACCGCGGTCACCTTGTACTCCGGGCAGTTGGTGGCCCAGTCGGAGTGCTCGGTGGTGACGACGTTCGCGCCGCTGAGCGGAAAGTGGAAGGTGGTGTACACCACCCCGGGCGGCACCCGGTCGGAGATGTGCGCCCGCATGATCGTCGAATCGACCCTGCTGGACAGCGTCACCCACGTCCCGTCGGCAATGCCGCGCGCCTCGGCGTCGGACTCATGGACCTCGAGCACGTCCTCGTCGTGCCAGGCGACGTTGGCGGTGCGGCGGGTCTGGGCGCCGACGTTGTACTGGCTCAGGATCCGGCCGGTGGTGAGCAGCAGCGGGTAACGGCGGTTACTGCGCTCCGAGGTCGGTACGTACGGCGTCAGCTGGAAGGCTCCGTCACCGCGGACGAACTTGTCCACATGCATGATCGGCGTGCCGAGCGGGTTTTCGGCGTTGCACGGCCACTGCACGCTGCCGACCTTGTCGAGAAGTCCGAAGGACACCCCGGCGAACGTCGGCGTCAGCGAAGCGACCTCGTCCATGATCTGCGCGCTGTTGTCATAGCGCATCTGATAGCCCATCGCGGTGGCCAGTTCGCAGGTGATCTCCCATTCCTGTTTGCCGGTGCGCGACTTCATCACCGGGCGCACCCGGTTGATGCGGCGTTCGGCGTTGGTGAAGGTGCCGTCCTTCTCCAGGAACGAGGTGCCGGGCAGGAAGACGTGCGCGTAGCGCGCGGTCTCGTTGAGGAACAGATCCTGCACGATCAGCAAGTCGAGCGACTCCAGCGCCTTCTGAACGTGGTGGGTGTTGGGATCGGACTGAGCGACATCCTCACCCTGGACGTAGAGCGCGCGGAAATCACCGGATATCGCCGAATCGAACATGTTGGGGATCCGCATACCGGGTTCGGCATTCAGTGTGGCGCCCCACAGCGCTTCGAACTGTTCGCGCACGGCGTTGTCGGATACGTGGCGATAGCCGGAGAACTCGTGCGGGAACGATCCCATGTCGCAGGAGC
>JAPOKC010000050.1 GCA_029977845.1 Mycobacteriaceae bacterium
ACCAGCGCCGATGATACTACCCAACAGGGTGGAAAAGTAGGACACCGCCGAACACAAATTGAAGTCCTGGGCCCCCCAATTCATTTGGGGGGCCCAGGCATTTGTTTATAAACGACTAATTCGGCCGAATTAGGACGCTATTGCGAATGGCCGTATCCTCTACCCCGATGGTTGATGACAAACATGGTGGCGGCCGGCGTGACCGGGCCCGCCGGGCACAGCCGCAAAAACCCTCCCGTCCCGAGGGCGGGGCCGCCCCGGACACCCGGAGTGGTCCGGCGATCCCGCCGTCGATCGAGGCCAAACAGCTCGCCCCGGAGATCCGGGCCGAACTGATGACCCTGGACAAGTCGACCGCCGATACGGTGGCCCGTCATCTGGTGGCGGCCGGCGAGCTGATGGATGACGATCCCGAGGCCGCACTGGCCCATGCCCAGGCCGCCCGCACCCGGTCCGGTCGCATCGCGGCGATCCGGGAAGCCGTCGGTGTCGCCGCGTATCACTGCGGCGACTGGGCGCAGGCACTGGCGGAGTTCCGTGCCGCCCGCCGGATGGGTTCCAAATCTCAACTGCTGCCGTTGATCGCCGACTGCGAACGCGGCGTCGGACGCCCGGAACGCGCGATCGAACTGGCCCGTAGCGCGGAGGCCGCGGCGCTGCGCGGAGATGAGGCCGACGAGATGCGCATCGTCGCCGCCGGCGCCCGCGTCGACCTGGGGCATCTCGATCAGGCGCTGGCGGTGTTGTCCAGCCCGGCCCCGGATCCCGCACGGACCGGTTCGACCGCCGCCCGGCTGTTCTACGTCTATGCCGAGGTGCTGCTGGCCCTGGGACGCACGGACGAGGCGTTGCAGTGGTTCATCAACGCCGCCGCCGCGGATCTCGACGGTGTGACCGATGCCGAAGACCGAGTCGGCGAGCTCGCCTGATGACAAGCCTTGCGCAGCAACATGATTGCCTGCTGCTCGATCTCGACGGCACCCTGTTCCGCGGGCATGCGCCGACGCCAGGCGCCGTCGAGACCCTCGGGAGGGTGGGCAGCCGTCCGCTCTTCGTCACCAATAACGCATCGCGGTCGGCCGAAGAGGTGGCCGCCCATCTGCGGGATATGGGATTCACCGCCACCGCCGGTGAGGTGGTGACGAGCGGACAGAGTGCGGCGAGGATGCTCGCCGACCGTATCCCGGCCGGCTCCAAGGTGCTCGTGGTCGGAACCGATGCGCTGGCCGGCGAGATCACCGCGGTCGGACTGGTGCCGGTGCGGTTGTTCTCCGAGAAGCCGGCCGCCGTCGTTCAGGGCCTGTCGATGACGATCTGCTGGCATGACCTCGCCGAGGCCGCCCTGGCGATCCGGTCCGGAGCTCTGTGGGTCAGCGCGAATCTCGACGTGACGCTTCCCACCGAGCGCGGATTGATTCCCGGCAACGGGTCCTTCGTCGCCGCACTGCGGGCCGCCACCGACTCCGAGCCGCTGGTGGCGGGCAAGCCGTTCCCGTCGATCATGCGCGACGCCCTGGCCCGCGGCGAATTCAAGACCCCACTGGTGGTGGGCGACCGTCTCGACACCGATATCGGCGCCGCGGTGGCCACCGGACTGCCCAGCCTGATGGTGCTCACCGGGGTCAGTACGGTGGTCGAGGTCGTGCACGCCCCCGTCGATCGCCGGCCGACCTATCTCGGCGCGGACCTGAGGGTCTTGCTCGAGGATCCGCAGCGCTCAGTCGTCGGCCCGCAGCCGGCCTGGAATGTCGAGATCAGCCATGACGCCGTCACGGTCAGCTCCACCGGGGCTGACCCCGGCAGTGGTCCCGATGACGACGGCCTGTCGGTGGTCCGGGCGGCGGCCCACGGGGTCTGGTCCGCCCGGCACCCGGTGGTGTTGCGGGCCGGGGACGGCGCCGCCCGCGCCGCGCTGGAGCGCTGGTCGCTGTTGAACCAGGCGGATCAGATAGCGTGAACGGTGATATGAACACCGATCCGCAGCAGATCCGCGCACAGGTCGACGCCCTCCTCGTCGAGCTGCCCCGGCTGGATCCCGATGCCCCGGAGACCCTGTTCGCCCATGACGCCGATATCGACACCGTCGGCCGCCGGCTCGAGGAAGCGCACCAGATCCTGGTCGATGCGCTGGAATCGGTCGAGAAGGGCTGAGCCACGCATGACGCGGCGGGCCCGGGTTGATGCTGAGCTGGTCCGGCGGGGGCTGGCCCGCTCACGTCAGCAGGCCGCCGAATTGATCGGCGCCGGCCGGGTCACCATCGACGGGATGCCCGCCGCCAAACCCGCGACAGCGGTCGCAGTCACCGCCGCGCTGGCGGTCGAAGGCCCGGCGGAGCGCAATTGGGTCTCCCGCGGCGCGCACAAACTCATCGGGGCGCTGGACGCCTTCGGCATCGACCCGCACGGCCTGCGCTGCCTGGACGCCGGCGCTTCGACGGGCGGGTTCACCGAGGTGCTGCTGGACCGCGGCGCCGCCGAGGTGGTGGCCGTCGACGTCGGCTACGGACAGCTGGCCTGGTCGCTGCGATCCGACGACCGGGTGCACGTCATCGAACGCACCAATGTCCGCGATCTGACCCCCGAGGCGATCGGCGGGGCGGTGGACCTGGTGGTCGCCGATCTGTCGTTCATCTCGCTGTCCACAGTGCTACCCGCGCTTACCGCGTGCGCCGGCCCGCACGCCGATATCGTTCCCATGGTGAAGCCGCAGTTCGAGGTCGGCCGGGAGCAGGTCGGCCCCGGTGGGGTGGTCGGCGATCCGGTGCTGCGGGCCGCCGCGGTGACGGCCGTCGCGCGCCGGGCTGCCGAACTGGGCTGGCACACCGTCGGGGTCACCGCCAGTCCATTGCCTGGACCGTCGGGCAACGTCGAGTACTTCCTGCGATTGCGCGCCCAGGCGGAACATCCGCTGGCCGGCGAGGAGCTCGGTGCCGCCGTCGCACACGCCGTGGCGGAGGGGCCGCAATGAGCGATCGGACCATCCTGCTGGTCGTCCATCCGCTGCGCGGGGAAGCCAATGAAACCGCCCATCGGGTGGGAAAGGCGCTGGGCGCCAACGGCATTCATCTGCGCCTGCTGGCCGCCGAGGCCGTCGACCGCGGGTTGCTGCACCTGGATCCGGCCGAGTTGCGTTCCACCGGCGCCACCGTCGAGGTGGTTCAGGCCGGGCCGCGCGCCGCGGACGGCTGTGAACTGGTCCTGGTTCTCGGTGGTGACGGCACCTTCCTGCGGGCCGCTGAACTGGCCCGCAACGCCGAGATCCCGGTCCTCGGAATCAACCTGGGCCGCATCGGATTTCTGGCCGAGGCCGAGGCCGAGGCCATCGATGAGATCCTCGAGCACGTGGTGGCCCGCGACTACGCCATCGAGAACCGGATGACCCTCGACGTCGTCGTAACCGACGATGGCGAGGTGCTGTCCCGGGGGTGGGCGCTGAACGAGGCCTCGCTGGAGAAGGGTCCCCATCAGGGTGTGCTCGGGGTCATGGTGACCATCGACGGCAGGCCGGTCTCGGCCTTCGGCTGTGACGGCGTGCTGGTGTCGAGCCCGACCGGTTCCACCGCGTACGCGTTCTCCGCGGGCGGGCCGGTGGTGTGGCCGGATCTGGAGGCGATCATCGTGGTGCCCAACAACGCCCACGCGCTGTTCGCCCGGCCGATGGTGACCAATCCCAACGCGGTGATCACCGTCGACGTCGACCGGGACAACCCCGACGCGGTGGTGGTCTGCGACGGGCGGCGCGAAGCCCCGGTGCCGGCCGGTGCGCGCCTGCAGGTGACCAAATGCGACACCCCGCTGCGGTGGGTCCGGCTGGACAGCGCGCCGTTCACCGACCGGCTGGTGCGCAAGTTCCAGTTGCCGGTGAACAGCTGGCGTGAGCGCTAGGCGATGCTCGCCGAGATCCGGATCGAATCGCTCGGGGCGATCGGCGCCGCCACCGCTGAGTTCGATCGCGGGCTGACGGTCCTGACCGGGGAGACCGGCACCGGCAAGACCATGGTGGTGACCGGACTGCATCTGCTCGGCGGCGCCCGCGCGGACGCCACCCGGGTGCGTTCCGGCGCGGACCGGGCGGTGGTGGAGGGCCGGTTCAGCACCGAGGAACTCGACCCGGCGACCGCGGCGCGGATCGGCGAGATCCTGGACTCCTCCGGCGCCGACCGCGATGACGACGGGAGCATCATCGCGCTGCGCACGGTCAGCCGGGATGGCCCGTCGCGGGCATACCTCGGTGGACGCAGCGTTCCGGCCAAAGCGCTGAGCGCGCTGACCACCGGACTGCTGACACTGCACGGACAGAACGATCAGTTGCGCCTGATGCGCGGCGATGAGCAACGCGCGGCACTGGATCACTTCGCCGGCGTCGGCAATGTGGTGGAGCGCTACCGCAAACTACGCGACGAGTGGCTGATCGCGCGCCGCGATCTCGTCGACCGCACCGAGCGTGCCCGCGAGATGGCCCAGGAGGCCGATCGCCTCAAGTTCGCGCTCGACGAGATCGACCGGGTGGACCCCACTCCCGGTGAGGACGAGTCGCTGGTCGCCGATATCCGCCGGCTCTCCGAACTCGACTCGGTGCGGGAGGCGGCAGCCGGCGCCCGGGCGGCGCTGTCCGGCGATGACGATAGCGAAAGCCGTTCGGCCGCAGCTGATCTGGCTCGCGCGGTGATGATGCTGGACTCCACCGGCGACATCGACCTGGCCGGTCTGGCCCGCCGGCTCGATGACGCCCTGCACGTCGTCGGCGAGGCAGCCCGCGAACTCGGCGATTATCTGGCCGGTCTGCCCGCCGACGCCAGCACACTGGAGACCAAGCTGGCCCGGCAGGCAGAACTGCGCAGCCTCACCCGCAAGTACGCCGCCGACGTCGACGGCGTGCTGGGCTGGGCCGCGCAGTCCCGCCGGCGGCTGGGTGAACTCGATGTCTCCGAGGAGGCGCTGGCCGGACTCGCGCGCCGGGTGGACGAACTCGCCGGCAAGGTCGCGGCGGCAGCGGTGAAACTGTCCAAGGCGCGCAATGACGCCGCCGCCGGACTGGCGGATGCGGTCACCGAGGAGCTTGCCGGCCTGGCGATGGCCGACGCGGACTTCACCGTCGTCGTCTCGGTCCTGGCGGCCCGCGACGACGACACCGCCCCGCTTCGACTGCCCTCCGGTGACCTCGTGCACGCCGGCTCCGACGGTGTGGACGCGGTGGAATTCGGCTTCACCGCGCAACGTCAGATCACCGACGGGGGCGCCGACATCCTGCCGCTGAACAAGAGCGCCTCCGGCGGCGAACTGTCCAGGGTGATGCTGGCGCTGGAGGTGGTCCTGGCAGCCTCCGCCGAGGGCACCACGATGGTCTTCGACGAAGTCGACGCCGGGGTGGGCGGGCGCGCCGCGGTTCAGATCGGGCGCCGGCTGGCCCGGCTGGCGCGCACCCACCAGGTCATCGTCGTGACGCACCTGCCGCAGGTGGCGGCCTACGCGGACTGTCATCTGATGGTCGAGGGCGGCGGCGGGGCCAGCCGGGTGCGCCGTCTGGCGGACGAGGACAGGGTCGCCGAGCTGGCCCGGATGCTGGCCGGACTCGGGGAGTCCGACACCGCCCGGGCGCACGCCCGTGAACTGCTGGACAGCGCCCTGAAGGAGCGGCAGGCACCCTGACCCGGCTGTTACTATTGTGAAAGAAAGTAACTTCTGAGGCCCCTGTTACGGCGCGCCTACCCCGATCCGGCCCCTGTCGCCGACAAAATCGGGCCCATGAAGATGTCTGCGCTTCTTTCCCGCAACACCAGTGACCGTCCCGGCGTCATCGGAAACGCCCGGGTGGACCGCGACATCGATCGCCTCCTGCGTCGGGTCGCACCCGGCGATATCGCCTTCCTCGACGTCCTGGACCTCGACCGGGTCACCGCCGACGCCCTCGTCGACGCCGGCGTCATCGGGGTCGTCAACGCCTCGCCGTCGATCTCCGGGCGCTACCCCAACCTCGGGCCCGAGGTGCTGGTCGCCAACAACATCGTCCTGATCGACAACGTCGGGCCGGAGATCTTCAAGAAGGTCAAGGACGGCGCCAAGGTGCGCCTGAACGAGGGCGGCATCTATCACGGTGAACGGCGTCTGGTGCACGGTGTGGAACGCACCGACGAGGAGATCTCCGATCTCATGCACGACGCCAAAACCGGTCTCGTCGCGCAACTGGAGGCTTTTGCCGGTAACACCATCGAATTCATCCGCAGTGAGAGCCCGCTGCTGATCGACGGGATCGGTATCCCCGATATCGACGTCGACGTTTATCGCCGTCATGTCGTGGTGGTCGCCGACGGGCCGGCTGCCGCCGCCGATCTCAAGGCGCTCAAACCGTTCATCAAGGAGTACCAGCCGGTGCTGGTCGGTGTTGGCGCCGGAGCCGACACCCTGCGCGAGGCCGGCTATCGCCCTCAGCTGATCGTCGGTAACCCGGATCAGATGAGCGCCGACGTTCTCAAGTGCGGTGCGCAGGTGGTGCTGCCCGCCGACGCCGACGGCCACGCGTCCGGTCTGGAGCGCATCCAGGATCTCGGCATCGGCGCGATGACGTTCCCGGCCGCCGGATCGGCCGCCGATCTGGCACTGCTGCTCGTCGACCACCACGGCGCCTCCCTGATCGTCACCGCCGGGCAGTCGGCCAATATCGAGGAGTTCTTCGATCGCACCCGGATTCAGAGCAACCCGTCGACCTTCCTCACCAGGTTGAAGGTGGGGGAGAAGCTGGTCGACGCGAAAGCCGTTGCGACGCTTTACCGCAACCACATCTCCGGCGGCGCCATCGCGCTGCTGATCCTGGCAGTGCTGCTGGCGGTGATCGCTGCGCTGTGGGTCTCGCGGGCGGACACGGTGGTCATCGACTGGATCGGCGACTACTGGAACCGTGTCTCGCTTTGGGTCCAGAGCTGGATGCCCGGCCGGGAATAGCGAGGTGATCACTCTGCGCCACCACATCATCTCGCTCGCGGCGGTGTTCCTCGCTCTGGCGGTGGGGGTGGTGCTGGGATCCGGTGTGCTCAACGACACCATGCGCACAGGGGTGTCCGAGGGTAAGGCGGCCCTGCAGAAACAGGCCGGTTCACTCTCCGATGAGAAGAACTCGCTGAACGACCGGCTCAAGGCGGCCGACCAGTTCGACACCCTGCTGGCCGGACGCATCGTCCGTGATGCACTGGCAGGCAAGTCCGTGGTGGTGTTCCGCACGCCCGATGCCGATGACGCCGACGTCGATGCAGTGGCGCGGCTGGTCGGGCAGGCCGGTGGCACGGTCACCGGCACGGTGGGCCTGACGAGTGAATTCGTCGAGGCCGGCTCCGCGGAGAAACTGCGTTCGGTGGTGAACTCGCCGATCGTTCCGGCCGGCACCCAACTCAACACCGCACTGGTCGACCAGAGCTCACAGGCCGGCGATCTGTTGGGCATCGCGGTTCTTGTCAACCGTGATCCCAAGATCGAACCGGTCGGCGACGAGGCGCGCGAGACGGTGCTCTCGGCGCTGCGCGACACCGGTTTCATCACCTACGACAAGGTCGCTCCGGCCGACACCGCGCTGCTCGTCACCGGCGGGGCACTGGCCGAGGATGCCGGCAGCCGGGGCCTGACGGTGGCGAGGTTTGCCGGAGGTCTGGCTCCGCACGGGTCGGGGACCGTGCTGGCCGGCCGGGACGGCTCGGCCGGCGGGGTCTCCGCGGTGGCGGTCACCCGGGCGGACGCGGCGATCGCGGACGCGGTCAGCACCGTCGACGACATCGACACCGAGGCGGGGCGGATCACCGCGGTGCTGGCCCTGCAGTCGCTGATCGGCGGGGCGGCCCCCGGCAAGTACGGGGTCGGCCAGGGAGCCACCGCGGTCACCGTTCCCCAGTAACGCGCACGTAACGCGCCGCGACGGTGTGTCAGCGGCCCGTATCCGGGGTCGGTGTTAGGGTCAATGTCCGTGGGTCGGCAGGCCCCAACTGAAGCTATCGGCACTCGATGGCCTCGGACGATCAAGTCCTGCGACGTGTCACGGAGGTCTGTTTTGCCGCCTTTGCGCAAGCACCACCAGACCGCCACCAAGCATCTCTTCGTGACCGGCGGCGTGGTGTCTTCGCTCGGCAAAGGTCTGACCGCCAGCAGCCTCGGGCAGTTGCTCATCGCCCGCGGCCTTCAGGTGACCATGCAGAAACTCGACCCCTATCTCAACGTCGACCCCGGCACGATGAACCCGTTCCAGCACGGCGAGGTGTTCGTCACCGAGGACGGCGCCGAGACCGACCTCGACGTCGGCCACTACGAGCGGTTCCTGGACCGCAACCTGTCCGGGTTCGCCAATGTGACCACCGGACAGGTGTATTCGACCGTCATCGCCCGGGAGCGCCGCGGGGAGTACCTGGGTGACACCGTGCAGGTGATCCCGCACATCACCGACGAGATCAAGCGGCGCATCACCGCGATGGCCGAACCGGACGCCGAGGGCAACCGGCCCGATGTCGTCATCACCGAGATCGGCGGCACCGTCGGCGATATCGAATCGCTGCCGTTCCTGGAAGCCGCCCGGCAGATCCGCCATGAGGTCGGCCGGGAGAACAGTTTCTTCCTGCACGTCTCGCTGGTGCCGTATCTCGCGCCCTCCGGTGAACTCAAGACCAAACCCACCCAGCACTCGGTGGCCGCGCTGCGCAGTATCGGCATCACCCCGGACGCGCTGATCCTGCGTTGTGATCGCGACGTCCCCGAACCGCTGAAGAACAAGATCGCCATGATGTGCGACGTCGACATCGACGGAGTGGTGTCCACCCCCGACGCGCCGTCCATCTACGACATCCCCAAGGTGCTGCACCGAGAGGAACTCGACGCCTACGTGGTGCGCAGGCTGAACCTGCCGTTCCGCGACGTGGACTGGACGGTGTGGGACGACCTGCTGCGCCGGGTGCACGACCCGCAGGAGACGGTGCGAATCGCGTTGGTGGGCAAGTACATCGACCTCTCCGATGCCTACCTGTCGGTGACCGAGGCGTTGCGGGCCGGCGGGTTCGCCCACCGCGCCAAGGTGGAGATGCGCTGGGTCGCTTCCGATGACTGCGAGACCGACAGCGGTGCGGCGGCCATGCTCGACGATGTCGACGGGGTGCTGATCCCGGGCGGCTTCGGCATTCGCGGCATCGAGGGCAAGATCGGCGCGATCCGCTACGCGCGCCACCGCGGGCTGCCACTGCTGGGGCTGTGCCTGGGACTGCAGTGCATCGTGATCGAGGCGGCCCGCTCGGTCGGGTTGAGCGAGGCCAACTCCGCCGAATTCGAGCCGGGCACACCGGATCCGGTGATCTCGACGATGGCCGATCAGCGCGACGCGGTGGCCGGCGAGGCCGATCTGGGCGGCACGATGCGACTGGGCGCCTACCCGGCGGTGCTGGAACCGGGATCGGTGGTCGCGCAGGCCTACGACGCCACCGAGGTCTCCGAACGTCACCGGCACCGCTTCGAGGTCAACAATTCCTACCGCGACCGCATCGCCGGCAGCGGGCTGCGGTTCTCCGGCACATCTCCGGACGGGCATCTGGTGGAGTTCGTCGAGTATCCGCGTGAGGTGCATCCGTTCCTGGTCGGCACCCAGGCCCACCCCGAACTCAAGAGCCGCCCGACCCGGCCGCACCCGTTGTTCGCCGCGTTCGTCGGTGCGGCACTGGAGTACAAGGCCGGCGAGCGGTTGCCGGTGGAGATCCCCGAGCAGCACGGCCACGGTGCTGACCAGAACGGTGCCGAGCATCCGTTGCCGGAACACGCGCGTGGCTGAGCACGCCTTCGAGACCGTCGCCAGCGAAACCGTCTACAGCGGAAAGATTCTCGCGCTGCGCACCGACGAGGTCCGGATGCCCGGCGGGGTCACCGCCGAACGTGAGGTGGTCGAGCATTACGGCGCCGTCGCGGTGGCCGCACTCGACGAGGGTGGCCGGCTGGCGATGATCCACCAGTACCGGCACGCGTTGGGCCGGCGACTGTGGGAGCTGCCGGCCGGACTGCTCGACGAGCCCGGTGAGGACCCGGCACAGGCGGCTGCGCGGGAACTCCGCGAGGAGACCGGTCTGGTCGCGCGGGACTGGCGGGTGCTGGTCGACCTGGCGTTGTCGCCGGGCTTCTGCGACGAGGCGGTGCGGGTTTATCTGGCCCGCGGGCTGAGCGATGAGGGCCGTCCGCCGGCCGACCACGAGGAAGCCGACCTGACCGTGCACTGGATACCGCTGGCCGAGGCGGTCGGTGAGGTGCTGTCCGGTGCGGTGGTCAACGCCACCGCGGTGGCCGGGGTGCTGGCCGCGCACGCCACCGTCGTCGACGGCCGGCCCACCCGGCCGGTGGATGAGCCGTGGCCCGACCGCTCGGCCGCATTCGCCGCCCGGAAGGCGCGCGGATGACGACCTTCCAGACCGCCGAGCTCGACGCGCAGTTGCAGGGGTACCTGGACCACCTGACCATCGAGCGTGGCGTGGCGGCCAACACGATCGTGTCCTATCGCCGCGATCTGCGCCGGTACGCCGAACATCTCGGCGCCCGCGGAATCCGGGACCTGCGCGACGTCACCGAGAACGATGTCAGCGACTTCCTGGTCGCGCTGCGCCGCGGCGATCCCGACGCAGGGGTGGTCGCCCTGTCGGCGGTCTCGGCGGCCAGGGCCCTGATCGCGGTGCGCGGACTGCACCGCTTTGCCGCCGCCGAGGGGATTCTGGATCTCGACGTCGCCCGCGCGGTCAAACCGCCCACCCCGAGCCGGCGGTTGCCCAAGAGCCTCAGCCTCGACGAGGTGCTGGCCCTGCTCGACGGCGCCGGCGGTGAGGCGCCCAGCGATGGCCCGCTGACGCTGCGCAACCGGGCCCTGCTGGAACTGCTGTACTCGACCGGCGCCCGGATATCGGAGGCCGTCGGCCTCGACGTCGACGACATCGACACCGAGGCCCGCTCGGTGCTGCTGCGCGGTAAGGGCGGCAAACAGCGTCTGGTGCCGGTGGGCCGCCCCGCGCTGGCCGCACTGGACGCCTATCTGGTGCGCGGCCGTCCCGACCTCGCGCGCCGCGGGCGGGGAACTGGATCTTCCCCGGGTCGCTCCGCTCCTGCCCCAGGGGGGGCGATCTTCCTCAACGCCCGAGGTGGACGGCTGTCCCGGCAGAGCGCCTGGCAGGTGCTGCAGGACGCCGCGGAGCGGGCCGGGATCACCGCAGCGGTGTCCCCGCACACGCTGCGGCACTCCTTCGCCACCCATCTGCTCGACGGAGGCGCCGACGTGCGTGTCGTTCAGGAACTCCTCGGCCACGCCTCGGTCACCACGACCCAGATCTACACCCTGGTGACGGTCAGCGCGCTTCGCGAGGTGTGGGCCGGGGCGCACCCACGGGCCTGATCGGCGCGGTATGGATAGACTCTCGCCGATGACCGATGAGACAGACGAGGTAGCGGTCGGTCTCACGGGCCGCCCGCCCCGGCCCATTCCGGAGCCGAAACCGCTGACCAGCCACGGCCCCGCCGTGGTCATTTCGATGTGCAACCAGAAGGGCGGCGTCGGCAAGACCACGTCGACGATCAACCTGGGCGCCTCGCTGGCCTCCTACGGACGCAAGGTGCTGCTGGTGGACCTCGATCCGCAGGGCGCGCTGTCGGCCGGCCTGGGGGTGCCGCACTACGAACTGGCCAACACCGTGCACAACCTGTTGGTCGAACCCCGGGTGCCGATCTCCGACGTGCTGATCAAGACCAGGGTTGACGGTCTGGATCTGGTGCCCAGCAATATCGACCTGTCGGCTGCCGAGATCCAACTGGTCAACGAGGTCGGCCGCGAGCAGGCCCTGGCTCGCGCCCTGCAGCCACTGCTCGATCAGTACGACTACATCCTCATCGACTGCCAGCCGTCGCTGGGTCTGCTCACCGTCAACGCGCTAGCGTGCTCGGACGCGGTGATCATTCCGACCGAGTGCGAGTTCTTCTCGTTGCGCGGACTGGCCCTGCTCACCGACACCGTCGACAAGGTCCGCGAGCGGCTCAACCCGAAACTGAAGATCGACGGAATCCTGGTGACCCGCTTCGACTCCCGCACCGTCAACGCCCGCGAGGTGATGGCCCGCGTGCTGGAGCGTTTCGGTGATCTGGTGTTCGACACCGTCATCGCCCGTACCGTCCGATTCCCCGAGACCAGCGTCGCCGGCGAACCCATCACGTCCTGGGCGCCGAAATCCGGTGGCGCACAGGCATACCGCGCTCTGGCCCGCGAGGTCATCGACCGCTTCGGCAAGTGACTACCGACACAGCGCCCGAGACGGGCTCGCCGGAGGTGGCGCCGGAAAAAGGCTCCGAGAAGGGTTTCCGTGTCCGGCTGACCAACTTCGAGGGTCCGTTCGATCTCCTGCTGCAGTTGATCTTCGCCCACCGCCTCGATGTCACCGAGGTGGCGCTGCACGAGGTGACCGATGAGTTCATCGCCTACACCCGGGAGATCGGACCCGGTCTCGAACTCGACGAGACCACTACCTTCCTGGTGATCGCGGCCACCCTGCTCGACCTCAAGGCGGCGCGGCTGCTGCCGGCCGGTGAGGTCGACGACGCCGAGGATCTCGCCCTGCTCGAGGTGCGCGATCTGCTCTTCGCGCGACTCCTGCAGTACCGGGCGTTCAAACACGTCGCCGAGATGTTCGCCGAACTCGAGGCTGCCGCGCTGCGCAGCTATCCGCGCGCGGTGGCACTGGAGGACCAATTCGCCGATCTGCTGCCCGAGGTGATGATCGGGGTCGACGCACAGAGTTTCGCCGAGATCGCCGCGGCGGCGTTCACCCCGCGCCCGATTCCGGTCGTGGCCACCGAGCATCTGCACGCATCGAGGGTGTCGGTGCCCGAACAGGCCGAGAAGCTGCTCGCGATGCTGGAGCGCCGCGGAGTGGGGCACTGGGCATCGTTCTCCGAACTGGTCGCCGATTGTTCGGAGTCGATCGAGATCGTCGGACGGTTCCTGGCGCTCCTCGAGCTCTACCGAGCCCGGACGATAACGTTCGAGCAATCGGAACCGCTTGGTGTGCTGCAGGTTTCGTGGACCGGAGACCTACTGACCAATGAAGACCTGGTGAGAACCGAGTGGGAAGAGTCATGACCCAAGACGAGACCGAGGCCGAGACCGAGACCCAAAGCATGCCGGAACCCGATCTGCCCGAGGATGACGGCACCGCGGAACTCCTCGAGGACGACGAGCTGTCCCGGGTGCTGGAGGCGCTGCTGCTGGTGGTCGACACTCCGATCAGCGTCGAGACGCTGGCCTCGGCCACCCGGCAGCCCGCCGATCGGATCGGTGCGGCATTGGCGCGACTGTCCGCCGAGTTCGCCGAACGCGACAGCGGGATCGACCTGCGTCAGACCGGCGGCGGCTGGCGGATGTACACCCGGTCGCGGTTCGCGCCGTATGTCGAGCGGTTGTTGCTCGACGGTGCGCGTTCCAAACTGACCAGGGCGGCACTGGAGACCCTGGCGGTGGTGGCCTACCGCCAGCCGGTCACCAGGGCACGGGTCAGCGCGGTGCGCGGAGTGAACTGCGACGCGGTGATCCGGACACTGGTGGCACGCGGACTGATCACCGAGGCCGGCACGGACTCGGACAGCGGTGCGACGACGTTCGCCACCACCGAGATGTTCCTCGAGCGGCTCGGTCTCTCGTCGCTGGGTGAGCTTCCGGACATCGCCCCGCTGCTGCCCGATGTCGACGTGATCGATGACCTGAGCGAAACACTGGACAGCGAGCCGCGTTTCGCGAAGCTCTCGGCCGGCCCGGCCGAACCCGACAAGCCGGTCTCGATCAACGTCGACACCGATATCTGACGGCTGTGTCTGATCCGGAGGGCGTCCGCCTGCAGAAGGTGCTGTCGCAGGCGGGAATAGCGTCGCGGCGGGTGGCCGAGCGGATGATCATCGACGGCCGTATCGAGGTCGACGGCCGCATCGTCACCGAGTTGGGCACCCGGGTGGATCCCGACAACGCGGACATCCGGGTCGACGGTGCCCGCATCGTCCTGGATGACTCGATGGTCTACCTCGCGATCAACAAGCCGCGCGGGATGCACTCGACGATGTCCGACGACCGCGGCCGTCCGTGCGTGGGAGATCTGGTCGAACACCGGGTGCGCGGTAACAAGAAACTCTTCCACGTCGGCCGTCTGGATGCAGACACCGAGGGACTGCTGTTGCTGACCAATGACGGCGACCTGGCCCACCGGCTGATGCACCCGTCATTCGAGGTACCCAAGACCTACCTCGCCACGGTCACCGGGACGGTGCCGCGCGGCCTGGGCAAGACGCTCAAGGCCGGTGTCGAACTCGACGACGGCCCGGTGCTACTCGATGATTTCGCGGTGATCGACGCGGTGCCGGGCAGGACCCTGGTGCGGGTGACCCTGCACGAGGGACGCAAACACATCGTGCGCCGTCTGCTGGCCGCGGCCGGTTTTCCGGTTCAGGAACTGGTGCGCACCGATATCGGTCCGGTGACCCTCGGCGAGCAGCGGCCCGGCAGCATCCGCGTGCTGACCCGCAAGGAGGTCGGCGACCTCTACTCGGCGGTGGGCCTGTGAGCGCACCCGTCGTCGTCGCGATCGATGGTCCGGCCGGCACCGGGAAATCCACGGTGTCACGGGGATTGGCGCGCGCCTTGGGCGCCCGCTATCTGGACACCGGGTCGATGTACCGGATCGTCACTCTGGCCATGCTGCGCGGCGGTGTCGACCTCGGAGACGCTGCGGCGATCGCCGCAGCCGGCGACGTTCCCCTGACGGTGGGGTACGACCCGGATCGCGAGCAGTCCTATCTTTCCGGTGAGGACGTCTCGGCGGCGATCCGCAGCGCTGAGGTGACCCGTGCGGTCTCCGCGGTCTCGGCTGTTCCGGAAGTGCGGGAAACGCTGGTGCGTCTGCAGCGCGAACTGGTCGCCGGACCGGAAAGCGTGGTGGTGGAGGGCCGCGACATCGGCACCGTGGTGCTGCCGGACGCCGACGTGAAGATCTTTCTGACCGCTTCGGCCGAGACCCGGGCCCGGCGGCGCAATGACCAGAACGTCGCCGCCGGACTGCCAGACGACTACGAGTCGGTTCTGGCCGATGTCATCCGCCGTGATCATCTGGACTCCACCCGCGCGGTCTCGCCACTGCGTGCGGCCGATGACGCGGTGATCGTCGACACCGGTGACATGACCCAGGACGAGGTGGTCAGCCGCCTCCGGGAGATCGTCGAGCAACGGATGGGGGCGGCGCGATGACCGAGGACGGCACCTGGTCGGACGAGAGCGACTGGGAACTCGGCGAGGACGCGTCGTTCGAGGACGGCGAGGACGGTTCCGGCCCGCCTCCGGTGGTGGCCATCGTCGGGCGACCGAATGTCGGCAAGTCCACACTGGTGAACCGGATCCTCGGCCGGCGCGAGGCCGTCGTGCAGGATCTGCCGGGCGTCACCCGCGACCGGGTGTCCTATGACGCGCAGTGGACCGGCCGGCGTTTCACGGTGCAGGACACCGGCGGCTGGGAGCCGGACGCGAAAGGCCTGCAGCAGAAGGTCGCCGAGCAGGCGTCTATCGCCATGCAGACCGCTGACGCGGTGATCCTGGTGGTCGATGCCACGGTGGGCGCCACCACCGCGGACGAGGCGGCCGCGCGGATCCTCAAGCGCTCGGGTAAGCCGGTGTTCCTTGCGGCCAACAAGGTCGACAACGAGAAGCTCGAAGCCGATGCGGCCGAACTGTGGTCGCTGGGGCTGGGGGAGCCGCACCCGATCAGTGCAACGCACGGCCGTGGGGTCGCAGACCTACTCGATCATGTGCTCGATGTTCTTCCCGAGGTGTCGGAGACCGCCGGCGGCGGTGGAGGGCCGCGCAGGGTGGCCCTGATCGGCAAGCCCAATGTCGGCAAGAGTTCTCTGCTCAACCGGCTGGCCGGATCCGAGCGTTCGGTGGTCCACGATGTGGCCGGCACCACCGTCGACCCGGTGGACTCGCTCATCGAATTGGACGGCAGGGTATGGCGTTTCGTCGACACCGCCGGATTGCGGCGCAAAGTCGGTCAGGCCAGCGGACATGAGTTCTACGCCTCGGTGCGCACCCACAGTGCGATCGACGCGGCCGAGGTCTGCATCGTCCTGATCGATGGATCCGAACCGATCACCGAGCAGGACCAGCGGGTGCTGTCGATGGTGATCGAGGCGGGCCGGGCACTCGTGCTGGCGTTCAACAAGTGGGATCTGGTCGATGAGGACCGCCGCTATCTGCTCGACCGTGAGATCGACCTGCAACTCAACCAGTTGGGCTGGGCGCCGCGGGTGAACATCTCCGCGATGACCGGACGTGCGGTGCAGAAACTGGTGCCGGCCATGGAGACCGCGCTGGAGTCCTGGGACAAGCGCATCTCGACCGGGCAGCTCAACACCTGGCTCAAGGAGGTGGTGGCCGCCACGCCGCCACCGGTGCGCGGTGGGAAGCTGCCGCGAATCCTGTTCGCCACCCAGGCGACCAATCGGCCGCCGACTTTCGTGTTGTTCACCACCGGATTCCTGGAGGCCGGCTACCGGCGTTTCCTCGAGCGCAAGCTGCGTGAGACATTCGGTTTCGACGGTTCTCCGATCCGGATCAACGTGCGGGTTCGGGAGAAGCGGAAGCCCAAGGGGCGCTGATACTTCCGCGCCAGCTGAATTTCGCTAGCCGGCCGAGTCCTGGTCATCGGACTCCTGCCCATCATTTTTCGGCAGGAACCACTCCGGGTGGTGGAAGTCATTCGTGCCGCCGCGCAGGGGGATATGCGGTGGCGGGATCCACTCAGTCCGGCCGTCCTTACGTTTCCGGGTTCGCCAGCCGCCGCGTTTGATCAGCGGATGGTCCGCGAAACAGGCGAAAGTGAGTTTGTCGATATCGGTGAGGCCGCCGTCGGCCCATTCGTCGACGTGGTGGACTTCGGCCAGATATCCCGGAACATCACAGCCGGGTGCTGTGCAACCGCCTTCGAGGGCGAGTAGGGCGAGTCGTTGGTCGCCGGTGGCGATACGTTTGGATCGGCCGAGGTAAAGCGGCCGACGGGTATGGGATTCGAAGACGCACAGATAGTGGTAGGCGTGCGATGCCATCCGAATGAGATCCCGCATCGGTATGAGGGTGCCGCCGCCGGTCACTGCATGCCCGGCGCCGGTCTGCAACTGCTCAAGGCTGGCGGATACGACCACGGTGACGGGCAGACCGTTGTGCTGGCCGAGTTTGGGATCGCCGAGTTGCCCGCGGAGCAGCGCCCCGATGGCGTCATGCTGGCGCTGGGCGTGGCTGCGGGAATCCCGGCTGATCTCTTCCGCGGTGGGTTCGACTGTGACAGTGGGATCCTGGTCCTCCGGATTGCACATTCCCGGCGCAGCAAACTTCGCGCACCAGACCTCGAGCAGAGCGCGCAGTTCCGGGGTGGCGACCAGCTTCGCGATACTCATCCCGTCAGCGCGTTGCCC
>JAPOKC010000051.1 GCA_029977845.1 Mycobacteriaceae bacterium
AGGCGGTCGCGCTGGGTTTTCTGATCGGCGCGACGGTGATCTTCCTGGTCTGCCGCTGGGGCCAGTCCCAGGGGGGGCCGGCCTGGATCGGCTACGTCGGTGCGGCGGCCGAGGCGGGCATGGTGGGGGCGCTGGCCGATTGGTTCGCCGTCACCGCGCTGTTCCGCCACCCTCTCGGACTGAAGATCCCGCACACCGCGATCATCCCGCGCAAGAAGGACCAACTCGGCGAGGGGCTCGGGCAGTTCGTCCGGGAGAACTTCCTGTCCGCGGAGGTGGTCGAGACCAAATTGCGCGACGCCGGGATCGCCGGCCGGATGGGCAAGTGGCTGGCCGAACCGCAGAATGCCGATCGAGTGGCCGCCGAGACCTCCACGGTGTTGCGGGTGGGTGTCGAACTGCTCAACGACGAGGACATCCAGCACGCCATCGACAAGACGATCGTCAAGCGCCTGGCCGAGCCGCAGTGGGGGCCGCCGGTCGGACGGGTGCTGTCCCAGCTGCTGGCGGAGAACCGTCAGGAAGCGCTTATCCAGTTGCTAAGCGACCGTGCATTCGAGTGGGCGCTGAACGCCGGTCCGACCATCGAGCGGGTGGTACTGCGCGATTCGCCGACCTGGTCGCCTAAGTTCGTCGATCAGTTGGTCGGGGATCGCATTCACCGGGAACTGATGGACTTCACCGACAAGGTGCGCCGAGACCCGAATCACGAACTGCGCCAATCGGCTACGCGATTCCTCTTCGAGTTCGCCAATGACCTGCAGAACGACACCAGCACCATCGCGAAGGCCGAGACAGTCAAAGAGCAGCTGATGGCTCGCGACGAGGTGACTCGGGCGGCCGAAACGGCTTGGAAGACGCTCAAGCGTCTGGTGATCGAGGGCGTGGATGACCCGTCCAGTGCCCTGCGCGAACGGATTGCGGACTCGGTGATGCAGATCGGGGAGTCGCTGCGGGATGACGCCGATCTGCGCGACAAAGTGGACGGCTGGATCCTGCGGGGAGCGCAGCACCTCGTCACCCAGTACGGCGGTGAGGCCACCACGCTGATCACCGACACCATCGAACGCTGGGACGCCCAAGAGGCGAGCCGGCGCATCGAATTGCACGTCGGCCGCGACCTGCAATTCATCCGGATCAACGGCACCGTGGTAGGTGCGCTCGCCGGACTTGTGATCTACACCATAGCGCAATTGCTGTTCTGACCTGCGCTAACAACCGCTTGCAATTGTTAGCACTTGCCGGTATCGTGGTGTTCATGCCACAGGAATCCGATCTCGCCGCGGTCGTGAGTAACGCCGCGCAGGACATCGGCAGCTTCATTCGCAGCCAGCGGGAGGCCGCCGAGGTTTCCGTCCGGCAACTCGCCGAGCGGGCCGGGGTGAGCAATCCCTACCTCAGCCAGATCGAGCGCGGACTGCGCAAGCCGTCCGCGGAGGTGCTCAGCCAGATCGCTAAGGCGCTGCGGCTCTCAGCCGAGGTGCTCTACGTTCGGGCCGGCATTCTCGAACCCGGCGAGCCCAGCCAGGTGCACGACGCCATCATTGGCGACACCGCGATCACCGAGCGTCAGAAGCGGGTCCTGCTGGACATCTACTCCTCGTTCCTTCAACAGAACGAGAGTGCCCACAAGGAGCTGCCGACTGGGTAGTCCCCGGGTCGACTGAAGCTCAAAACCGTTCAACACCAATCTCTTTCCAGAGAAACAAGTGAAAGGAGCCATTGAGATGGCTAAGAAGAATGAGACCACCGTCGAGGACCTCAAGGCCCCGCTGCTCGCCGCGGTCGGCGCCGCTGATCTGGCCCTGGCCACCGTCAACGAGATCCTGACCAACCTGCGTGAGCGGGCCGAAGTGGCCGGCGACAAGATGGACGACCGTCGGGCGGCGTTGACCCGTCTGCAGGAGAACCTGCCCAAGCGCACCGAGGAGCTGCGCGGCAAGCTGTCGACCGAGGAGCTGCGCAAGGCTGCCGAGGAGTTCTTCACCGACGCGACCGAGACCTACAACTCTCTGGTTGCTCGCGGCGAGGCCGCCCTCGAGCGCATCAAGGGCCAGACCGAGTTCAAGGAGGCCGCGGGTCGCGTCGAGGGTTACGTCGAGCAGGCCGTCGAGCTGACCCAGGAGGCCCTGGGCAACGTGTCGGCGCAGACCCGCGCCGTCGGTGAGCGTGCGGCCAAGCTGGTCGGCGCTCAGCTGCCGGCCGCCAAGAAGGCCGCCAAGAAGGCCCCGGCCAAGAAGGCTCCGGCCAAGAAGGCCGCTGCCAAGAAGGCCGCCGCCAAGAAGGCCCCGGCCAAGAAGGCCGTGAAGAAGGTCGCCAAGAAGGCTCCGGCCAAGAAGGTCACCCAGAAGTAAGTCGACACCTAGGTCGACCACAGGACGGCACCCGCCTACCCTTGAAGCCGTGATGCTTCAGGGTGTGGCGGGTGTCGTGCTTTTTGTCCTCAATTGGGCGGTGCTCGTCATGACGATCTATGCCTTTGTTCATGCCGCGCTCCAGCGGCCCGACGCCTACACCGCCACCGACAAGCTCACCAAGCCCGCGTGGCTGGGCATACTGGGCGTGGCGGCCGTGCTGTGCTACGTGTTCGGCTGCCGGACGGGGGACGTCTTCTTCCCCAGCATCGCGGCTGTCGCCGCCGGGGTCTACCTGGTCGATGTCCGGCCCAGACTCCTTGAGGTACAGGGGAAGTCCCGCTGAGGTCCGCGGGCCTCATCGCCGTTGCTGCTGCACTCGCCGTCTGCCCTACGTCGACGGCATCGGCAGACGCAGCGGCGCCGCCGTATATAGCCCAGGCCCGCTGGGTCGACTACGGCGGTCTGCCGACCCTTCGGGTCTACCCGACCCTCGCCGGCCGTGAGGTCGCCGGCGAGCTGGTAAAGATCGGCGCCGAGACCGCTGCGGCTTGGCGCCAGGTGCTGATGCTGGCGCCCGACGCCGACACCCCGGGCATGCGTGCGCAATTCATCTGCCACTGGGATTTCGCCGAAATCGCCCAGCCGGGAAAGACCAGCTGGGATCTGGAGCCGTGGCGCCCGGTGGTCGACGACAACGCGATGATGCTGACCGGATGCAATCCGGGTGGGGCCGAAAAGGGCTGAGTCAGATCCCGGCGAAGCAGGGATCCTGCTTGCCGCTGGGGATGGTGGCGTCCCGGGTCACGTACTTCAACGAGATGCCGGTGTCGGTGACGGTCGCGCTTTCTGCGTGAATTCCCATCGGCAGGTTCTTGACCAGTGTGCCGGTGAACGCATCCAGTGCCGGTTGCACCGATTCGCGCGGCAGGGTGAACCCCAGGCCGGTCACCCGCACCACAGTCAGCGTCAGATCGCTGTCGACGACCTGCGGCAGTACGGTCACGCTGCCCAACCCGCCCTGCAGTTCCATCGTGCCGGCGGCCGGATCGGTGTTGACCGCGCTGATCAATCCGCCCAGGAACGGGATGATGCCTTGCACGGTCTGCTTGATGCCGTCAGCGGACCAGGTCACGTCGGCGTCCAGTGCACCGAGTGTGCCGGCGGAATCGGCGGTCGGGTTGATCCGGATGTCATCGAGGTGCAGTCGCACCTTCATGCCCTTTGCTTCCCGGATCTGGTTACCGGCGGTCTCCACCACCAGGTCCCGGTAGCTGTGGGTGAGGTGCTGAAGCAGAAACGGTCGCAGACCGAAGGAGACGCTCGCGCTGTCCCGGACAACGCAGCCGACCGCTGAGGCGACGATCGAGTCGGCCTTGTGGCGAGCGTAGAGTTCGGCGCCCAGAAAACCGGCCACCGCGAGTGCGAGCACGATGACCGCGATCAGCGCCACCGAGAGTGGGTCACGCCGATCTTCATCGAAGGACGGTCCGGCCATCGGTTGCGGCGCAGGTTGCGGCGGAAGCGGAAACCGCTGGGTGGGCGGTTCGGGAATCGGACGCTCGGGTGGGCCCTGTGGCGGCATCGTCACCGTCGCGATTCTGCCTTACTGAAGTCCGCCCGGTTGGGCAGCACGGCCAGCGTCCGTCGCACGGTGTCGACCGCGGCGATGTCCACGTCGCACACCAGCAGTTGAGGGTCCTCGCCGGCCTCGGTGAGCACCTCGCCCAGCGGCGAGGCCACCAGGCTTCCGCCCACCCCGGTCGGCGCTTTGGTCGATGTGGCCAGTTCGAGTCCCGGATACCCCTGCCCGGCTGCGGCGAGGAAACAGGTGGAGTCCAGAGCCCGGGCCCGGGCCAGCAGAGTCCACTGTTCGCGCTTTCCCGGGCCGGCGCCCCATGAGGCACTCACCGTGATCAACTCCGCGCCGCGGTCGGCGAGTTCTGTGTAGAGGGCGGGGAAGCGGATGTCGTAGCAGACGGTCACGCCCACCCGGACGCCGTCGACGGTGACGACGAGGGGCTCGCGCCCCGGGGCGACGTTGTCGGACTCGGTGAATCCGAATGCGTCATAGAGGTGGATCTTGTCGTAGCGCGCCTCCACATCCGGACCGGTGGCCAGCACGGTGTTGGTGACGCGGCCGTCGGGGGCTGGGGTGAACATCCCGGCCAGCACCGTGAGGCCGCAATCCCGGGCGACGCCTCGTACTGCATCGGCCCACGGTCCGTCGATCGGCTCGGCGACCGGAGCCAACGGGACACCGAACCGGCACATGGTGCCCTCGGGGAAGATCACCAGCCGTGCTCCGGCATCGGCGGCCTGACGGGTGTAGTTCCGCACCGTCCGCAGGTTCTCGGCCGGATCGGTGCCCGAGAGAATCTGCGCGCAGGCAATCCGCATGCGGGTCAGCCTACTTGGGGCAGACCGCTGACCACGGAACGGTGAGTACGGCGTCCCGGATTGTCCGGCGTTGCGGTTCGATCGGAACGCCGCCTGAGGTCAAGCCCGCCAGCATGGCCCGCCATCTGGTTCTCGGACCGAACACCGACTGCCCGGCCGCTGCAGCCCAGGCGCGGTCGGCGGCACTCAGCAGCGCATGCACCGGCTGACCCGGAACATTGTGGTGAATAAGCACTTTCGGGAGTCGTTCGGCAAGATCCGAGGGTTTTTCGATATGCCGGGGATCGCAGGCCAGCGTCAGACTCACCGGCCCCCGGGCGTCGAGTAGCACCCAGCAACTGCGCCGGCCCAATTCGTCGCAGGTGCCGTCGATGATGAGACCACCCGGTGCCAGTGCGGACTGCATGGTCTGCCAGGCCGTGGCCACCTCCTGCTCCGGGTACTGACGGAGCACATTGAACGCGCGCACCAGCACCGGTCGCAGTCCGGCGAGTTCGAAACCGCCGAGAGCGAATTCAACGCCGTCGCCGGCTGAGGCACGGGCCGTCTCGACCCGGTCGGGCGCGATCTCCAGGCCCACCACTCGTACATCGGGAGCCACCGTGCGCAGTCGGGAGGCGAACTCCAGCGTGGTCACCGGCAGCCTGCCGTAGCCGAGATCGACGGCAACCGGGTCGGGGACCGACCGCAGCGCCGTCTGGATCGCCGCCGAATTAACCGTCCAGCGGTCGGCCTTGCGCAATCGGTTGACCCCGGTGGTTCCGCGGGTCGGGTAGCCGATCGGCCGAGGGGCGGGCCTATTGATGGCCGGCCACCCATTCGGCGGTGAATTCGCCCTCGGTGCTGAACAGCGTGCGCAAACCGTTGACGACGAAATGCTCGATCTGCCCACCGATGATGGGCACCTTGACCCGGCACAGCGTCCGCAACTCCAACTGGCTGCCATCCGCGGTGTCGGACAGCACATAGTCCCCGGAGATCTCCACCGGCGCCCTCGGCACCACCGCCATGTAGTGACCGACCGCCCGGCGGGCGTCGGTGTCCAGTGGGTCGAAGTGCTGCCGACGGGTGATGGTGAAACTACCGGGTACCACCGGGCGGGCGATGGCGGGCAGGTCATGGGCCGAGACAGTGTGGGTGAACGCGATATCGGTCCCGGATGCGTCGGAGCGGAATTCGTCGATCTCGGTGCGCAGGGAGTGTTCCCGGTAGAACTCGACGAGATCCTCCCAGTAGCCGATCGTCGTGAAATCGCGATAGACCGCGGCCGTCGGCTTGTCGACCCGCACCACATAGCTCATCCGGCTCGGCATGGCTCAGCGGTTTCCGGCGATCCAGTTGGTGGTGAACTCCTGTTCGGTGATCAGCAGCTGCTCCAGCTGGGCACAGATGAAGTTCTCCATCTTTCGCCCAACGAGTGGGATCTGTACTTCGACGGTTGCGCGAAAAGCCATGTGGGCGAGATCATTCGGCGTACTCAGTCCGCCCTCGCAGATCAATGACACCGGTGCTCCGACGATACTGCCGGCCACGGTGGCCTCGGCCCGGCCGTCGGTGATCGCGGTCCAGGTTTCGGCCCGCCGGATCTCCAGATCGCCATGGTGGAACTGGTGGATGACGGCGGGCAGCCGGGTCGCGTGCAGCACCTGGGTGGTCACCACATCGACGCCTCCGTCGCGGCCGAGCTCGAAGCCCTCGAGCCGGATCTCGTCGGCACCGGAGTCGGCCAGCCTGGCCAGCCAGTACCTCTCGTCGCGAAATGCCTGGTGCACCTGTTCGACGGTCGCCTGGTAGTCGGTGGCCATGTCGAATGAGCGCGGCATAGCTGCTGAGGCTACCGTTACCTGGTGTGACGCTCAGCCAGGGTTTCGGCGGCGCCCGGGTGCAGGAGAACGTACCCATGGCCGCGATGACCACACTGCGTGTCGGCCCGGTTGCCCGGCGCGTCATCACTTGCACCACCAGCGATGAGATCGTCGCGGCGATGCGCGACCTCGCCGGCGATCCAGGCCCGGTCCTGGTTCTGGGCGGCGGATCGAACGTGGTGGTCGGTGACGACCTGTCCGGCCTCACCGTGGTGCGGTTGGCCAGCGTGGCCGTCACCGTCGAGGGTTCGACGATTCGGGCCCAGGCCGGGGCCGACTGGGACGACGTGGTGGTCTCCTCGATCGCGGCGGGCCTCGGCGGACTGGAATGCCTCTCCGGCATTCCCGGCTCGGCCGGGGCCACACCGGTGCAGAACGTCGGGGCCTACGGGGTGGAGGTAGCCGACCGGCTCATCCGGGTGCTGCTGCTCGACCGGCGGACCTTCGAGGTGCGCTGGGTTGCGGCCGCCGAACTGGGGTTCGGCTATCGCCACAGCGTGCTGAAGAACTCCGACGCGGCGCTGGTGCTCGAGGTGGAATTCGCCCTCGATCCGGCCGGGCGTTCGGCCCCGATTCGGTATGGGGAATTGTCCGCCGCTCTCGGGGTGCAAGCTGGGGAGTCGGCCGAGCCCGCCAGGGTCCGCGAGGCGGTGCTGGCGCTGCGGGCGGGCAAGGGCATGGTGCTCGATGAAGTCGATCACGACACCTGGAGTGTGGGTTCTTTCTTCACCAATCCGGTGGTGCCCACCGAACTGTTCGAGCGTCTGCAGGCAATCACCGATGGGCCCGTTCCGCATTACCCCGCACCGGACGGAGTGAAGCTCGCGGCCGGCTGGCTGGTGGAGCGGGCCGGATTCGGCAAGGGGTTCCCGGGGCGGGGCCCGTGCCGGCTGTCCACCAAACATGCGCTGGCGCTGACCAATCGTGGCTCGGCGAGCACCGCTGACGTGCTGGCACTGGCACGCACGGTGCGCGACGGGGTGCGCGAGAAGTTCGATGTCACCCTGGTCCCCGAGCCGGTTCTGATCGGCTGCTCGTTGTGATCAACCGGCGGCAGCTGCTGAACGCGGCGGCGCTGGCCGCCTTCGGTTCGGGTGCGCTGGTCGCATGTCGGCGCGGCGGATCGGGCGGATCGGGCGGATCGACCTCGGCCTCCAAGCCTGCGCTCACCTTCGAACCCGTCGACGGGTCCGCCGGCCTGATCCCGACGGTGCCGGTGTCGGCGAGGGTTGACGACGGCTGGTTCCAATGGGTATCGCTGACAAACCCGGCCGGTAAACCCGTCGCGGGTGTCCTCAACCGGGAGCGGACCGCGTTCGTCGTCACCGAGCCGCTGGGGTACGGCGCGGCCTACACCTGGCGCGGGTCGGTGGTGGGTCACGACGGGCAGGCGACACCGGTCACCGGATCGCTGCGCACGCTCGCGCCGACCAAGGTGGTCAACGCCGCCTTCCAACTCTCCGATGGCCAGACCGTCGGAATAGCCGCGCCGATCATTATCCAGTTCGACGCACCGATCGACGACAAGGCGACCGTTGAGCGGGCCCTCAAGGTCACCACGACCCCGGTCACCGAGGGCGGCTGGGCCTGGCTGCCCGACGAGGCACAGGGCGCTCGGGTGCACTGGCGCAGCCGTGAATACTTCGAGCCCGGCACCGCGGTGCACGTCGATGCCAAGCTGTATGGGGTGGCCTTCGGTGGCGGCTCCTACGGGGCCGCGGACTCGACATTGGATTTCGCCATCGGCCGCCGGCAGGTGGTCAAGGCCTCGGCGCCGTCGCACCGGATCCAGGTGATCACCGACGCCGGGGTGATCATGGACTTCCCGTGCAGCTACGGTCAGGCAGACAAGCCGCGCAACATCACCCGCAGCGGCATTCACGTCGTCACCGAGAAGTACTCGGACTTCTACATGTCCAATCCGGCCGCGGGCTATGACCGCATCCATGAACGCTGGGCCGTGCGAATTTCCAACAACGGCGAGTTCATCCACGCCAACCCCGCCAGTTCCGGTGCGCAGGGCAACACCAACGTCACCAACGGTTGTATCAACCTGTCCACCGAGGATGCCGAGCAGTACTTCCACACCGCCGTCTACGGAGACCCGGTGGAGGTCACCGGTACCTCGATCGAGTTGTCCTACGCCGACGGTGACATCTGGGACTGGGCCATCGACTGGTCGGAGTGGACCTCGATGTCGGCGCTGTCCGGACAGCAGAGCGCCAACATCCCCAGCACCGCCCCGGCCACCCCGACGGACGCGCCCACGCTTTCGGGTACGACGACCGCGACTAGACCCGGCGGTTGAATCGGCTGGCGCTGGCCTGATCGCGTGGCCGGATCACGATCTGGTCGATGTTCACGTGGGGTGGCCGGGAGGCGACGAAACCGATCACCTCGGCGACATCCGCGGCCACCAGTGGTGTGATGCCGGCGTACACCTTCTCCGCGCGCTGCGCGTCGCCGTCGAAACGCACCAGTGAGAACTCGGTCTGCACGGCTCCGGGGGCGATCTCGGTGAGCCGCACCGGTTTGCCGAGCAGTTCGCCGCGCAGGGTGCGGTGCAGAGCGCCTTGCGCGTGCTTGGCAGCGGTGTAACCGGCGCCACCGTCGTAGACCTCCAGTGCCGCGATCGACGTCACCGTCACGATCAGGCCGTCACCTGAATCGATGAGCTTGGGCAGCAGTGCCCGGGTGACCTGGAGAGTCCCGATGACGTTCGTCTCCCACATCCAGCGCCAGTTCTCCAGGTCGGCCTCGGCGACCGGCTCCAGACCCCTGGCGCCTCCGGCGTTGTTGACCAGTACATCCACCCGGGGGAGCCGATCGGTCAGGGCGTTCACAGCGGCGGCGTCGGTGACATCGGCGACCGCCGCCGTGCCGCCGATCTCGTCGGCCAGCCGCTGGATCCGGTCCGCGCGTCGGGCCACGGCGACGACGTGAAACCCAAGTGCGGCAAGGGTTCTGGCTGTTGCCTCGCCGATCCCGGAACTCGCCCCGGTGACGACGGCGACCCGTGAATGTGCCTCTGGTGTGGTTCCCATCGCTCCGACTCTAGTAACCGTGCTAGGTTCTGAGCTGTGATCCTTCGTGGTTGTCAGGCTGCGCATCGCGCGTGTTGTTGTCGCGCGCACCGCTTCGCCTGAATCCACATCTTCGACAAGGACTCACCATGACCAGCACCCTCGTTCAGCCCGTTCGCGTGCACCCGTTGCGGGTCCGCCGCAACGCGGTGGCCAACGTCATCTCGCCCGCCCTGTGCGCGCCCGAGGCGGCCGTGGCCTCCGTGTTCGCCGCCATCCGGCAGCGGGGGCCGATCGCCCGCGACACCATCGCCGCGGTCACCCGGCTGTCGATCGCGACGGTGAACCGGCAGGTCACGGCACTTCTCGACGCTCAGTTGCTGCGTGAGCGGCCGGACCTTGTCGCGACCGGAGCGGTCGGCCGGCCGCGCATCCCGGTTGAGGTCAATCACCAGCCGTATCTGACGCTCGGCATGCACGTCGGCGCCCGCACCACCAGCATCGTGGCCAGCGACCTGTTGGGCCGTGCCTTGGACGTGGTGGAGATGCCCACGCCGGGTGGGACGCAGTCGGCCGCGCTGTCGGCACTGGCCGATAGCGCCCGGCGCTATCTGAGCCGCTGGCACCGGCGGTCTCCGCTGTGGTTCGGCGTCGCCGTCGGTGGCGTCGTCGACACCACGGGCGGACACGTGGACCACAACCGGCTCGGATGGTCACAGGCGCCGATCGGACCCGTCCTGGCGAGCGCGCTGGGCCTGCCGGTCTCGGTCGCCTCGCATGTCGACGCGATGGCAGGTGCCGAACTGTTGCTCGGCAACCAGGGCCGGAGGGGCAGCGCGCTGTACGTCTACGCCCGCGAGACCGTCGGCTTCGCCTTGGCGATCGACGGGCGGGTGCACACGCCGGCCGGCGGGCCGGGCACAGTGGCCGGTTTACCGGTTCAATCCGAGCTGCTCGGTGGCACTGGCCGATTGGAGTCCACGGTGAGCGACGAGGCCGTGGTGGCCGCGGCGCGGCGGGCCGGGATCCTGCCCGCCGTCGGGCCCAATTCGACCATCTCGGCCGTGCTGCGACTGGCCGGCGAGGAAGGTCCCTCCGGCGCGTTCGCCCGTGAACTGCTCGACGAACGTGCCCGCGTCCTGGGTGGTGCGTTGGCTCTGATGCGCGACATGCTCAACCCCGATGACCTGGTCGTCGGAGGTCAGGCCTTCACCGACTATCCGCAGGGTGGTGAGCCGCTGCGTGCGGCCTTCGCCGGGCGGTCGCTGCTGGGGGCCCGGGAGATCCGGCTGTCGGTGTTCGGCAACCGAGTCCAGGAAGCCGGCGCGAGCGTTGTGTCGCTGAGCAGCATTTTTGCCGATCCGCTTGGCGCAGTGCGGCGGGCGCGGCAAACAACGGGCCGCCAAGCGGTGTAAACATGGAGGCGTGATGCCCCGCCGGGTGGCCGTACTCTCCGTGCACACCTCCCCACTCGCCCAGCCCGGCACGGGTGATGCGGGCGGGCTGAACGTCTACGTCCTGCAGACGGCACTGCACATGGCCCGGCGCGGCGTCGAGGTGGAGATCTTCACCCGGGCGACGTCATCGGCCGACCCGGCGGTGGTCCCGGTGGCGCCCGGCGTGCTGGTGCGCAATATCGTCGCCGGTCCGTTCGAGGGTCTCGACAAATACGACCTGCCGACTCAGTTGTGCGCGTTCACCGCCGGCGTCCTGCGTGTCGAGGCCAACCACGAACCGGGGCACTACGACATCGTCCATTCGCACTACTGGCTCTCCGGTCAGGTCGGCTGGTTGGCCCGTGACCGCTGGGCGGTGCCACTGGTTCACACGGCCCACACGCTGGCGGCGGTGAAGAACGCGGCACTCGCCGAGGGAGACGCTCCGGAACCGCCGTTGCGCGCAGTCGGTGAACAGCAGGTGGTCGATGAAGCCGACCGCCTCATCGTCAACACCGAAGATGAAGCGCGCCAACTGGTTTCACTGCATAACGCTGATCCCGACCGGATCGATATCGTTCACCCGGGCGTTGATCTGGAGACCTTCACACCCGGTGACCGCACAGCGGCGCGGACTGCGATCGGACTGCCCACCGATGGCCGGATCGTCGCCTTCATCGGTCGTATCCAGCCGCTGAAGGCACCGGACGTTCTGGTGCGGGCAGCCGCACTGCTGCCCGATTTCCGGGTGCTCATCGCGGGCGGTCCATCCGGCAGTGGGCTCGCCGCTCCCGACAGCCTGGTCAGGCTCGCGACGGAGCTCGGCATCGCCGACCGGGTCACGTTCCTTCCCCCGCAGTCCCGTGAGCAACTGGCCGACGTCTATCGGGCCGCCGACGTCGTTGCGGTGCCCAGTTACTCCGAATCCTTCGGGCTCGTCGCCATCGAGGCGCAGGCCTGCGGCACACCGGTGGTGGCAGCGGCGGTCGGCGGGCTGCCGGTGGCGGTCGCCGATTCACGCACCCTGGTCGACGGGCACGACCCGGCCCGCTGGGCCCAGGTGCTGACCGGGGTGCTGGACGGGGTGCTGGCCGGTGATGCCGGCGACCTGAGCCGGGCCGCGCTGGCGCATGCCCGGAAGTTCTCCTGGGACAGCACCGTCGATGCGTTGCTGGCCAGCTACGGCCGCGCGATGACCGACTTCGGCACTGCGCGCCGGAGACCGGACCCGACCGCCGCGCGCCGTGGCGGACGGCGCTGGACGAAACTGCGCGGAGTGCGCGCGTGAGCGAAGCGGTTCGGCAGCTGATCGAGGATGCCCTGCTCGAACGCGATCTGGACTACACCCGCTATGAGGGTGCCCGCGGTGGTCTGCCGGGCCTGATCGTCGAGCTTCCCGGCGAGCGCAAACTGATCACCAACACCCTGCTCAGCATCGGCGACCACTCGGTGCGGGTAGAGGCCTTCGTCTGCCGCAAGCCCGACGAGAACTTCGAGGGTGTCTACCGCTTCCTGCTCCGGCGCAACCGGCGGCTCTACGGAGTGGCCTACACGTTGGACAACCTCGGCGATATCTATCTGGTCGGCCGGATGTCCCTCGAGTCGGTCACCGCCGACGAGGTCGACCGGGTCCTGGGTCAGGTGGTGGAGGCGGTGAACTCCGACTTCAACACCCTGCTCGAGCTGGGCTTCAAGACCTCGATTCAGCGGGAGTGGGCATGGCGGGTCGCCCACGGCGAGGCGCTGAAGAATCTGAAGGCCTTCGAGCATCTGATCGAGCACGCCACCGACGACGAGGCGTGAGAGACTTCCGCGCATGGCTGACACTTCCACGCTGATCCTGCTGCGCCACGGCGAGAGCCAATGGAATGCGTCGAACCAGTTCACCGGCTGGGTGGACGTGGACCTGACCGACAAGGGCCGGGCCGAAGCGGTGCGCGCCGGAGAACTGATCGCCGCGCAGGACCGCCTGCCCGACGTGCTCTACACCTCGCTGCTGCGCCGCGCGATCACCACCGCGAATGTGGCATTGGACAAGGCCGACCGGCACTGGATCCCGGTGCATCGTGACTGGCGTCTCAACGAGCGCCACTACGGGGCACTACAGGGCCTGGACAAGGCCGAGACCAAGGCCAAGTACGGCGAGGAACAGTTCATGGCCTGGCGGCGCAGTTACGACACCCCGCCGCCGCCGATCGAGAAGGGCAGCAAGTACAGCCAGGACGCCGATCCGCGCTACGGCGCGATCGGAGGCGGGCCCCTGACCGAGTGCCTGGCCGATGTGGTGGCCAGGTTCGTGCCGTACTTCGAACAGACGGTCGTTCCGGACCTGAAGGCAGGCAAGACCGTCCTGATCGCCGCCCACGGAAACTCGCTGCGGGCGCTGGTCAAATACCTGGACGGCATCTCCGATGAGGAGATCGTCGGACTGAACATCCCGACCGGAATCCCGCTGCGCTACGACCTCGGCGGCGATCTCAAGCCGGTCATCGCCGGCGGCAGCTATCTCGATCCGGAGGCCGCTGCGGCCGGAGCCGCCGCGGTGGCCAACCAGGGCGCCAAATAGAACATCCGGTGAACAACAGCCGAACTTACCTCCGGCGCTGGTTGGCCGCTTTTGGCTTGCGTACGCTCATGCCGTGAGTGTGTTTCGGCGCCGGCGCGGCGGCACCGAAGCGGGGTCTGATGCGGCGCTGACGGTGGGGGAGATGCTGCAGCAGGCGGTGGCGCTCGCCCCGGCCGGGTTGGTGGTGGTCGATGAGCTGCGCGACGTCCTGTTGAGCAACGACCGCGCGGCCGAACTCGGCCTGGTGCGCAATCAACTTCTCGACGAGCGGGTCTGGGATGTCGCTAAGCAGACGCTCGCGTCCGGTGAGGACACCGAGATCGAACTGTCGGCCCCGCTGTCGGTCCGCGCGCACGTTCGATTGCTGAATCCGCGCAACCCCCGCTGTGTCGTCATCTATGTGGAGGACCAGTCCGAGCAGGCGCGACTGGAGGCCAGTCGCCGCGACTTCGTTGCCAATGTGAGTCACGAACTCAAGACGCCGGTCGCGGCGATGGGGGTGCTGGCCGAGGCGCTGCTGGAATCCGCTGATGATCGCAACACCGTCGAACGATTCGGCCGCAAGCTGCTCGCCGAATCCCAACGGCTGGCCGCAATGGTCGGTGAGCTCATCGAGCTGTCCCGTCTCCAGGGTGCGGAAAGGTTGCCCGATCTGGTGACAGTTGACGTGGATTCCATTGTCCAGGAGGCGATCTCGCGTCACAAGGTGGCCGCGGATCTGGCTGAGATCACCATCGTCACCGACACACCGAGTGGCTTACAGGTTCTCGGTGACCAGGGACTGCTGGTGACTGCTGTGGCCAATCTCATCTCCAACGCGATCGCCTATTCCCCTGACGGTTCGACGGTCTCGATCAGTCGTGCTCGTCGCGACGGTCAGGTCGAGATCGCCGTCACCGATCGCGGGATCGGCATCGCCCCCGATGATCAGCAGCGGGTTTTCGAGCGGTTCTTCCGCGTTGACAAGGCCCGCTCCCGCGCCACCGGCGGCACCGGTCTCGGGCTGGCCATCGTCAAGCACGTCGCGGCCAACCACCACGGCAGCATCCGGTTGTGGAGCCGGCCGGGCACCGGTTCGACCTTCACCCTGTCGCTGCCCGAACATCACGAGGCCGAGGAGGAGAATTGACCCGGGTTCTGGTCGTCGAGGACGAGGAGTCGCTGGCCGATCCACTGGCCTTCCTGCTACGCAAGGAGGGGTTCGAGGTTTCCGTCGCGGCCGACGGTCCCTCGGCGCTGGCCGAATTCGATCGGACCGGAGCCGACATCGTGCTGCTGGATCTGATGCTGCCCGGGATGAGCGGCACCGATGTGTGCAAGCAACTCCGGACGCGTTCCGGCGTACCGGTCATCATGGTCACCGCACGCGACAGCGAACTCGACAAGGTTCTCGGCCTGGAACTCGGCGCTGACGACTACGTCACGAAGCCGTACTCGGCCCGCGAACTGATCGCCCGGATCCGGGCGGTGCTGCGCCGGGGCGGGGAGGCCGAGGAGATCGGATTCGCCGACGCGGTGCTCGAGGCCGGTCCGGTCCGGATGGACATCGAACGGCACGTCGTGACCGTGCGCGGGGCCGAGGTCGCTCTGCCGCTCAAGGAGTTCGACCTGCTGGAGTATCTGATACGCAACAAGGGTCGGGTGCTGACTCGCGGTCAACTCATCGACCGGGTCTGGGGCGCGGACTACGTCGGCGACACCAAAACCCTCGATGTGCACGTCAAGCGACTGCGTTCGAAGATCGAGGCCGATCCTGCCAACCCGGTTCACCTGCTGACGGTGCGCGGCCTGGGCTACAAGCTCGAGGGCTAGCCGGACGACGATGCGGCGCAGCGAAGTGAGCCGCTGAGGAGTCCGGCGGATGGGGCTCTAGCCGGACGACGATGCGGCGCAGCGGAGTGAGCCGCTGAGGAGTCCGGCGGATGGGGCTCTAGCCGGACGACGATGCGGCGCAGCGGAGTGAGCCGCTGAGGA
>JAPOKC010000052.1 GCA_029977845.1 Mycobacteriaceae bacterium
GCATCCAGCTGGACTGGAATCGCACCGAGGGTCTGGCGGAGTCCATCGGCGGCAGCAAGGTCGCCTCGAACTACCGCTACGACCTGGCGCCCAAGACCTGGGAGCTGATCCAGAAGACCCGTTCTGGGACAGCGGTTTTCATGATGCCGGCCGGTGGGCCGATCAAGTGCGGCGGTGCGCCGCAGAAGATCGCCTACCTCGCCAGCGACTACTGGCGCAAGCAGGGTGTGCTCAAGAACATCGACGTGCACCTGGTGATCCCCGGCCCGCGCATCTTCGGCATCCCGCAGATCGCCGACAGCCTGGACAAGGTCGTCGCCGACTACGGCATCCACCTGCACACCCTGTCGGAGGTCACCTCGATCGACGCCGACGCCGGCAAGGCGACCGTCACCCCGGTCGCCGAGGGCGGTTCGGACGTGATCCTGCCGTTCGACATGCTGCACGCGGTGCCGCGCCAGTCGGCGCCGGACTGGGTCAAGGCAAGCCCGCTGCCGGTGCCCGGTGACGCCAACGGCTACATCGATGTCGACAAGGACACCATGCAGCACGTGCGTTACCCGAACATCTTCGCCCTGGGCGACGCCGGATCGACGCCCAACGGCAAGACCGGTGCGGCGGTGCGCAAGCAGGCGCCGGTGGTCGTGTCCAACATCGACTCGTTCTTCAAGGGCAAGCCGCTGTCGGCCAAGTACGACGGCTACTCCTCATGCCCGATCGTGGTCTCCAACAAGGAGATGCTGCTGGCCGAGTTCGACTACGACATGAACATCACGCCGTCGTGGCCGGTGATCGACTCCACCGTCCCGCACCGGTCGTACTGGTACCTCAAGAAGTACGGCCTGCCGTGGCTGTACTGGAACCTGATGCTCAAGGGACTGGCGTAAGCACGTTCTTCTCGGCACACGCCTCGCTCACCGCTGTCAGGATGTCGCCGGTCCGCACCGTCTCGAGGTCGGCGACTGTGACGGATCGCGGATCGGCGCGATGCTGGGCTGCGACGCGTGAATCCCGTAGCCGCTCAGCGCGTTCGACGATGTTTCGGGCGAACCGGCCGTTGTGCATGATGTCGATCCCATGTGTGCCCAGGTTCCGGCATACTTCGTTGAACGCCGACTGAGCATCTGCGTCGATCACGGTCGCACGCGGGCGGCCGTACCGAACGGCGATCTCGACGAGTTCATCGGGACTGTAGGAGGCGAAGCGCAGTTTGCGGTTGAAGCGGCCAGCCAGGCCGGGGTTGACGGACAGGAAGTCGTCGACCTCGCGTTCGTACCCCGCTCCGACGAACACGAAGTCGAAGCGATGCACCTCGAGTGCGATGAGTAACTGGTTGACCGCTTCCATGCCGATCATGTCGGGCCGGCCGTCGTGATGCCGTTCGACGAGGGAGTGCAACTCGTCGAGGAACAGGATCCGGCCCAGCGAGCGCTTGATGAGTTCATTGGTCTTGGGCCCCGATGAACCGATGTGCTCGCCGCAGAAGTCCGAACGCTTAACCTCGATGATCTCAGGGTGGCGGACTATCCCGAGACCGGCGTATATCTTCCCCAAAGCCTCTGCGGTGGTGGTCTTTCCGGTTCCGGGTGCGCCGACCAGAAGCACATGATTTGTTTGATTCGCCACTGGAAGACCGTGCTCCATTCGCAGTGCCCGAACCTCGATCTGATCCTCGAGTTCGGCGACCGCCTGTTTCACGTCGGCGAGGCCGACCTGGTTGGCCAGCAGCTCGCGGCCTTCGGCGAGCAACTGCGCGCGCCGTTCGCGGTCCTCGCCCTCCGTTGCGACGTCCCACTTGTCGGTACGGCTGTCGATCGCAGCCTCGGTGGTGGTGAGAAGGCGCACAGCGGGATCGGCGAGCGCGCGGCCGGCGGCCGGGATCAGCACGCCGCTGACGGCGGCCTTCGACAACCAGATTGCGGCATTGGTCTCGTCGTCCAACTGGCGGAAACACATCCCGCGGACATACGCCAGGTCCGCCGCGATCAAGGGGAATTCATCGGCGTCGACAGGCTCGGCCCTACCGGCCCAGTCCAGCGCGACGCGGGTCTGCCCGAGATGTGCGGCCGCATGGGCCGCGAGCGTGTCGATGGCCGAGGTGAGAGGCGACAGGACAATCGCCTCGGGCGGCAGGACCCGGGCGGCCTCGGCGATCACGTCGGGCCACCGCTGCGTGGAGAACATCAGGTGGGCGCAGATGTACTGGCGCCAGTGGTGGTTCTCGCGGGAGTCGAGCAGTTCGGCATCGTCCAGCAGGGCGGCTGCCCGCTCGAACTGGCTATCGTCGATCAACGCACTCGCCAGGGCCAATCCGGCATGTGAGGCCTCGGTGACGGTGATCGACAGATGCGGTCCAGCTTTCACCGTCCCGGACAGCGTCACGCCCAGGCGATTGGCTTCGCGGTGCAGCCGCGCACCGCAGTGGCGCAGCCCTTCCAGGGTCGCGATGTCGTCATCGCCGGCCGCGATCCGTCCCAACCAGGCATCGGCCATTGTCGGATCGATTTCGGTCGCCTCGGTGAACAGCCGCAGCGCGGCGGCCGGATCGGTATCCACCGCCGTAATACCCTGGTCGAATTGCCGCCGGGCGCTCATGCGACGGGCGCCAATTCTGCAGCTGCATAACGATTTTCGGCTCTGAACAGCTCGAAATCGAGGTCGTGAACCTGTTCCCCGGAGGTGACCTCGATGCTTGCCGGTCCGGTCTGACTGATCACCAGATCGGCCGGGGCGTCTGTGACGTTGATCGAGACGACTGTCGGCGGGCGGGGTGCCGGCAGCACCGTTCCGTCCACCACGCTGACCGTCGTCCCGGCCGGTGGTCGGGTCTGATCGGTGATGACGACGTTGGGCATCCGGACACTGCTCCACCGGTCAAGGTCGGTTGTGTGCACCGCAACCTGCCCACCTGTCGCGGCCAGGCGGATCACGATCCGTTTCGCGATCGCATCGGACGCCGCGATATGAACGTGGTTGTGAGAGCCCGGTTCGTCCAATGGCATCAGCAACCGGTCGCCACCGGCGATCTTGCCGAGCAGCACCCCTGAAGATCCGATCGGGACCTTCAGGGTCGGCGGCAACGGGTCTCGCGGTAGACCCCGGACTCGGCGCAGCGGAGCGCACAGATGACCGCCCAGCGCCCGAGCCTGCTGAGCGGGAAGGGTCTTCAGTGCGGTGTTCGGTGAGCCGGCCGGCTGCTGCGGAGTCCGGACGGTGACCGACGAGGTGACTGTCGCGTCCGGGTGCAGCGTCAGATTCTGGATGATGCCGTCGGCTCTCAGTGACCACGGCATGTCCAGATCGCCGACCGGGCAGCCATATGTCGTCAACCAGCCGCCCTGGTCGCCGCCCGACCTTCGATCGAGTTCGGTGATGTCGGCCGCACCGGCGACCCGTGTGCGGATTCCCCGGCAGGCCAGTGCGGCGGCGAGGCGCTGGGTGGCGGCCAGGGCGCCGCTGCCCACCGATGTGCGCCACTGCAGCGCTTCGGCGTTGTCGATCGCGTTGATGCGCAGCACCAGCCAGGTCTCCCGCCGGCCGGCATACGGCGATGTGCCGATGAAGGTGTCGTAGACCCTCGGGTAGTCGCCATTGCTGCGGCGCCGCGCGCCGTAACTGACGACGCTCGCCGACTCGAACGACAGACCGAGGTTGTCCTTCATCAGCGTCAGAAGGTCGTTGAGGTCGATGGTGTTGTCGGTCTGCGCGATGGTCGATCCGATCAGCGTCGTGGCCCGGTGCCGTTTACCCAGCAGCTGGATGGCGGTGACCGCGATGGAGTCCTGATAGCGCACGCCGCCGGAGGACCTGTCGTTGACGACGGTGACCGGAGCGGAAGTCTCGGTGTGCCGATTGCGGGTGATGCACAGCAGCGCCCACACCCAGGCCGGCTGGCCCTTCCACGGTACGACGAAGAGGATCAGTTCCAGTGCCACGCACCCGGCGAGGTAAGGCAGAAGATTCATCGCGCCCTCCTCGCCATGGACAGCAGCGGTGCCATGACCGCCCCGATGCCGACGATGACGGCGATCACCAGAGCGGCATTGCGCGCCCGGCGATCGGGTGGCGGCGGTGCGGCAGCAGGTGTCAACGGCCGCGATTGGGGACCCGGTGGGATGCGGGCGCCGGGCGGGATGTCGAAGGTCAGTGCCGCGACCGGATCGATCACTCCATGGCCGATCTGGTTGTCCACGCCGCGGGCCGGGTTGTGCGCGGTCCGGATGATCCGGTTGGCCACCTGATGCGCGGACAGATGCGGATACTTGGCGCGGACCAGTGCGGCAGCCCCGCTGACGTAGGCCGCGGCGAAACTTGTTCCCCAGAACGGGATCGGCCTGTCGCCGGGCCGTGCCGGGGGATAGGCGTTGACCGCGTCAGTCGGCGACAGACCGATCACTCCGGTTGCGGGTGCCGCCACCCCCAGCCACGGACCGACGAGGCTCTTGTCGATCGGTGCACCCGTCGGTGTCACCGCGCCCACGGAGAGCACGTAATCGGAGAACCACGACGGCGAGGAGACGGTGCGCACGTTCGCCCATCCGCGGGGATCATCGGGGTTCAGCGGGCCCGATGCGTTGTTCTGCTCGCACCCCTCTTCACCCTCATTGCCGGCGGCCGCCACGATCAGCGCATCTTTGACGGTGGCCGCGTACCAGACAGCCGCACCGATTGCGCGCTGGTCCAGCGCCTCCGCTGCCGATACGCAGGCGGTGACGCTGACATTGATGACTTTGGCGCCCAGGTTCGCGGCATGGACGATCGCACGAGCCAGGGTGGCGATGGTGCCGGCCTTCATGCTCGCCTCGTTGTCCCCGGAGCCGAAGCGGCTCGGCCCGAAAGCACGTGACGACTGGCGGATCGACACGATCGAAGCATCGGGGGCGACACCGGCAAGACCATCGGCGTCGCTGGGCTTCGCCGCGATTACCGAGGCGACGATCGTCCCGTGGACGTCGCAATCGGATAGGCCGTCGCCACCGGTGATGTAGTCGCCGCCGCCGACGGCAGTGAGCCGGGGACCGGGAGTGACACCGGTGTCGATGACGGCGACCGAAACCCCGGCACCGGTCGAATATCTCCAGGCGTCACGCACGTGCAGCATGTCGAAACCGGCAGCGGTTTGCCGCACATCGGGTTGAGCGGTCGCGATGGCCGTCGCGCACCTGTTGGTCTGCCGCATCGGCTGATCGGGTGAGGGTGGCCCGTCGGCGGGAACCGCGGTCTGATCGATGGTCGGTGGCACGACGGCGACGGCGACGGGCATGTTCGCGCCGCCCGCCGTCAGGACGGTCGCCATCGCCAACGCCAGCGCTCTCATCTGAGTCGCACCCAGGCGAACAGTCCGCTGATCCAGGCCGCGAGCGGGAGGGCTGCGATGACTGCCAGCAGTTCCAGCCACTCGACCGCCATCCGAACCAGCGGAGTGAACCGGGTGGCCGGCACGGCCAGTGCCGCGACCATTGCCGCGCCCCCGAACGTCGCGAGGATGACACCGGCAACGAGCAGTGTGGACGCAGAGCCCGCCGGTGCGGCCAGGACATAACGCGCCACACCGGCGCACAATGCCGCGGCGGCGCCGCATACGAGCGCCACAGCCTGCCTGCTGTCGGAGAAGCCGCGGGCCCGGCTGATGAAGATGATGACGAACAGCATCGCGAGGACCGCGGCCGCGTGACCGTGTGAACCGCCGGGACTCACCGTCGACCAGACGGCGACGGGCAGTGCGATGGCGTTGCCCAGACACAGTCCGGTGAGGACAGAGTTTGCGCGGCGTGCCGCGTGGGCGATGGACTCACCGCTGGGCGTGTTGTCTTCGATGTCGTCGTCGACGGGGGCGACGACATCGATCGGCAATCCGTCGCTGCGTTGGAACAGATCCCGTCCGGTGATCGAGCCGAAATGCGGAGGACGGATGCGGGCCGCCCACAGGGCAACGGTCGGACTGACGGACAGCGACAGAAGCAACAGCGCCAAAATGGTGATCCCCAGACGCTGAGCCGATGCATCGGTGAACATCCGGATGCCGCTGATCGTGGCGCCGAGCGCGCAAAGCGTGTGGACGGCCGCTGCCAGGGTCGGGTACCGGTGCGTCATCGCGGTGGCCACGGACGTCAGCGCTGCGATTGCCAGTGCGGCGACGAAAACATGCGCCGCTCCGAGGTCGCCGGGGATACCGAGGGTGATACCCGCCGTCAACAGGGGAATCGCAAGCCAGATCAGAGCTGTGAACAGCGGGCGGTGCATCGGCCACCACCGCCACGCGATGATCCCGAACGCCGCGATGAGAGTCCCGCTCACGGCGTTGACAAGGGCGGGCAGCACCGAATCGGTTCGCAACCGCGCATGAATCCCGAGCGCCAGAAGTGTCAGTGCGATCATGCCCAGGATCGCCACCGCCGTCTGAGCGGCGGTCTCGGCGGTGACCGGCGTGAACAACTTCTTGCCGACGCGGGCCAGAGCGGTCGACAGGGACTCGCACTGCGGCTCGAATGAGTCGCCCTCCCCGGCCGGTGCGAGCACCAGCGTCATGCCGTCCTCGATCCCGAGTTCGTCGAGAGTTCTGGTGATGTCGAGCCGGCTGCCGTTCACCCGCTGCAGTTCGTAGCCGAGTCCGGGGTCCAGACCTGAAGCCCCCCGGCGCTTGAGGTCGTCGTTGAGGAGTTCGACGATGTCGTCGAGGAAGACCTCGACCGGCACCGCGGCGGGATACACCTGCGAGATCAGATGATCACCGCAGACCACGGCGACCGCACATCGCGCAGGCAGGCATACCGCGGCCATCAGTGCGGCCTGTCGGCTTCGGGTACGTACTTGTCCGCGATCGCGGCGGTGATCTCGAAGAGCCGCAGCCGGGTCGGCTTGCGGAGTTCCTCGCGGGTGTCGATGATGCCGCCGGTGGCGAGGTGCGGGTCGTACGGCATGAACTCGACATCGGCACCGCTGCTGCTGAACCGCTCCGTCAGATAGGTCCTGATATCCCGGTCGTAACCGTCGCGGCTGTCGTTGAGAACGACCAGACTCCTGGACACCAGTTCGTGGTAGCCCATCGAACGTAAGAGGTCTATCGCGCGAGTGACCGGCAGGGCGGTGTCCGCAGTGAGCCCGGACACGAAGACCAGCGCATCGGAGGAATCCAGCACGGCCTTCATCACGGGATGCTCAAGATCATCGGAGGTGTCGACCAGGATGACGCTGTGGGTGCGACGCAGTCGCGACAGCACGCCGGAGAACATGTCTGGCAGTAAGGGCCGGGCTTGGTCCGACGAGCGGTTGCCGGCCAGCACGTCGAGGCCGACGGCGTTCTGTCCCAGGTGTTCTCGGATATCGGCATAGCCCTGGACATCCGGATCGCCGAGCACAGCCGCATAGTCGCCGGGCGGTGCCTCGTCGATTCGGCCGGCCAGAGTGCCGAACCCGGGTGCGGCGTCGATTGCCACCACATTGTCCGGACGGCACTCCCGGAGAATGCCGCCGATGCAGGCGGTCATCGTGGTCTTGCCCACTCCGCCCTTCCCGGACACCACGGCGATGACGTACTGCTTGCGGATATGCCGACGGATGCGGTCCCGCAATTCGCGGTAGTGACGCTCCGCGGGTGACTGCCCGGGATTGAGTGTCTTGAACGACATCGTGTGAACGAGCTTTCGCCAGCCTGAATCCGGCGCGATCTTTCTCGGGGCGACCATGTCGGAGATCCGCAGCGTCTCCGATACCGACTCGACCTTGAGGGAGGTTGTCATTAGACGGCCTTTCTGTGCGAAAACCAGGTGTGGGGGAGACGGCGCATCAGATTTCGCACCGCGGAGGCCAGAGCGTCGGAGGATCCCGGTGTGACGACCATCCATCCGGTGCCGCCATGGAGCATGTGTTCGCTCACCAGCCGGCCCTCGGGGGTGTCGATGACCGTCAAGGCGCCGGGATCGATATGCGTGGACTGAAGTGCCACGATCGACGTCTGCCGCGACCGCTTCGGATTCGCAGCCAAAGTCAGCGTCCGGATCTGGTCGGCTTCGAATCGCTTCTGCCGCAGAAACCTCTGCAGGCCTGCCTCATCACGGACCGCGCCGAGCAGCTCGTCGGTTCGGATGGTCACCGGCCTCATCCGGGAGGCCGGCATCGGACCGCATAACCGATCGATCTGGGTCACGATCGCCAGCGCGGCGGATTGTTCGCAGCTGGTGGTCGCGACACCGCTGAGCGTGATCAGGTCATCGGAGAGCTCGATGCTGACCCACCACTGGGCGAAGCGGGCCAGCAGAGTCCGTGTCAGCGCGCCGGACAACTCCCGGGTGTGAAGCAACAGTGCGACGTCCCGCCTCGACAGGACGGTGAGCCACTCCAGAACCGTGGCGTCGACGGCGCCGGATGCGTCGATGACGCCGGCGCCGAGCAGTTCCTCGGCGACCGGATGCGTCAGCGCCGCCTGCCTGGTCTCGACGCTCGGTAGATGGGGCCGCAGGCCCAGTTCGGGTGCCAGCACCTCGATACCGGAGAGCACCTGCAGCGCCCATAAACCGTCAAGTGTCGTCGTCAACATGATTCCCCCGAATTCGTCTCCCCCGAGACGGGCTAGAAGAGATTGCCCATCATCACGTCGGTCTGGTGCGCGCTCTCGTTGACGCTGCCGATGGTCCGGCCGTGGTGGTTGAGCGTTTCGACGAGCCCGCGCAGTCCCTGCAGCATCTGCATCTGCGCCTCGTGGAACGACGTCGCAGCCGTCCCCTGGAAGAAGTCCGCGATCGCATTGGTGCGCTGCTGGATGTCATCGTGGATCTCCATCAGCTGGCTCGACCGCGCTCCGACATCGGAGGCGAAGTCGGCGACGGCGCCGTGGTTGTAGGTGATGTTGTCGGACATGGCGATTCCTTTCGGTGGGAGATCAGGCGCCGGCGGCGAAACTGGTCAGGGTGTGGGCGGAGTCGGCCTCGTGCTGCTCGATCATCGAGGCGGCCTGGCTGAGTCCGTGGGCCAGTCGGGTGCCGCCGGTGATGGTCTGCTGCAGGTCGTGATTGATCTGGACGGCGGTGTTGATGGAGGCGAGTTGGGCCTGGCCGCCCCAGACCGCCGACCCCAGTCCCTCATGGCTGCTGAGATATCCATTCGCGATGGCCGTTGCGTGCTCCAGGGCTGATTCGATCGCCTGCTGCGTCGTGCGCAGCACGTCCGGTGTGACTACGAGAGACATCTGAACTCCTTGTCGATGGGTGATTCGGTTGGTCGAGTATCGGAGGGCCGAAGAGTCCTGTCACTTCACCTTCAGCAAACCCTGTTAGCGGGGCCTTCGAGTGACGGCGACCCGTGCCTTCGGGACCTCGTCCTCCTTCGTCGATTCTTTGCTGGGGCGCACCGGCATCATCGGGCCGACGGCGGTGGGGCCGTGAAGTTCGGCGGTGCTCAGAGCACCGGTCTTCAGCCCGACCGGCCGCCCGCCGGCGTTCTCGGCCGGGAAACTGGTCGCCGGCCGGGTGTAGGCGGTCAGGCCGCCGGTCGCCAAGGACGTCGCGCTTCCGGCAGACGGCATCCCGACACCCGTTGCGCCCGGCGCTGCGAGATTCGGTGTTGCGGTGGCGCCCACCATCGGCATGCCCATGTCGTACTCGGAGGTATCGAGCATCTCCTCGGACGGTCCGGCCGTCGACGGCGCCAGACCGGCCAGCCCCTGCAGCGATTGCAGCGGCGCCGTGAACATTCCCGATGCGGATTGCAACGGTTGGGTGAGCATCGCCGCGGCCTGGCCGGCCATCCCGACCGGTGCGGTGGCGTCCTTCGCGGTCGCCGCCGCGGTCTGCTTCATAGCCTGTCCGGCCGCGACCTGCGCACCTTCTTGAGCGATCGCCGCCGCAGCGGCGACCGGTGTCGACGAACCTGAGGGCGTCAGTGGCGGCGGTACCGTCAGCACTGCGGCCAGCGCTGTCAACGCCGCTCCATAGGCTGCGCCGGCGCCGGCGTTCTGCGGCCAGTGCTCGCCGAAGTAGGTCGCGTCCAGGGCGACGATCGCCGGCGTGAGTGCGCCCAGGACCAGCGGGTTCATTGCCACGTCAGCGGCCTGCTCAGCGCGGTTGGCCAGCGAGACCGGTGCCGGGATCATCGCGGCGAGTGCGGTCTCGTACGCCGAGATCGCACTGCTGACGATGGGTGGTTTCTGTTGGGTCCAACCGGTCAGCAGTTGAAGTGAGGTGTTGAGATCGGTGGCGGTGGCCGACGAACTCGTACCGCCGACGCCTTCGAAATCCGCCGCTGTTGCGGCGGTGTTGACGGCCGAGAGTGACAGGGCGGATTCGTTGGCGGCGACCAGCGCCTGCCACGCCACAGCGCTCGCGAGCGTCGTCGCGGTTCCGGCCGCGCCGGTGCCGGCCAGTCGCAGATAGTTGACCTCGGGTGGGCAGGCCGGCCACGAGGGATCGGGCATTCCGAGGCCTACAGCGAGAGTGCGGTGTTGTTGACGACGTCGGCTGCGGTGTAGGTGGCCGCCGCGACGTCCTGGGCGCCGGCGAACATCCCGCGACTGGTCAGATGTTCGGTCGCCGCGCCGATATAGGCCGCCCCCGCGGCGTTCAGTGCGGCGGCGAACTCGACCGAGTCGAGGTCTGTTCCCATCGGCAGCACGGCGGTCAGCGCCGCGGCAGCGGCCGACGTCGCGGACGCCATCCCGGCGCTGATGCTCGCCTCGGTTGCCGCCGACGCCGCGATGATCGGTGAATTGACGTTGAGTACCACGGTGCCTCCAAGGTGTTTGCTGAAGATGTGCGCGACGGTACGACTGCGGTGTGGGTCTGTCGAGTCAGGTATTTCCGTTTTCAGCAAATCCAGGGTCGGCATCAGTGGGCCTGCCTGGGAAGGTGTCCTTGGGCGGTCCGTTGAATGCCATTCGTGTCAGAACCATTAGCGGATGTGCCCGGCTATTAGCGACAAACGCGCCGGCGCATGACCGGCATGGTCAGTTGTCGCTAATAGCCGGGCACCAATCCGAGTGGTCCTCAGACGTGGTGCAGCCAACTCCCCAACCGCCGCAGCGCCTCGTCGATATCGGAGGACGGCCCGGCGAAGGACAGCCGTACATGCCGTGGCCCGCGCACGGTGTCGAAGTCCACGCCCGGTGCGATCGCCAGACCGGTGTCGGCAAGCAGCCGTTCGCAGAACGCCAGCGAGTCGGAAGTGAAGTCGGAGACGTCGGCGTAGATGTAGAACGCGCCGTCGGCCGGCGCCAGTCGGGTCAGGCCGACCCCGTGCAGGCCGGAGATCAGGGTCTCGCGGTTGCGCGCGTAGTGCGCCAGATGCCCCTCGGACTCGGCGATGGACTCCGGCGTGAACGCGGCCACTGCGGCGTACTGCGGCAGCACCGGGGGACAGATGGTGAAGTTCCCGGTCAGGCAGTCCACCGCCCGGCGCAGATCCAATGGCACCAGCATCCAGCCCAGCCGCCACCCCGTCATCGCGAAGTATTTCGAGAAGCTGTTCAGCACAACGGCATTGCGCGATGTCTCCCAGGCGCACGACGTCGCGGGCGCACCCGGATAGACCAGACCGTGGTAGACCTCGTCACTGATCAGCCGCACCCCGGACTCGTCGCACCAGCGCGCGATCGCCGCCAGCTCCGACGGCTCGATCACCGTGCCGGTCGGATTGGCCGGGCTGGCCACGATCACACCCTTGACGTCGAGATCGGTCAGCATCTGAACCGTCGGCTGATACCGGGTCTCGGGCCCGCACTCGATCTCCACCACCTCGCAACCCAGCGCCGAGAGGATGTTGCGGTAACACGGATACCCCGGGCTGGCCATCGCCACCCGATCCCCGGCGTCGAAACAGGACAGGAAGGTCAGCAGGAAGCCGCCGGAGGATCCGGTGGTCAGCACCACGTCGTCGACACCGACCTCGATGCCGTAGCGGTCGGAGTAGGAGTGCGCGATCTCCTCGCGCAGTTCCGGGATCCCGAGGGCAACGGTATAGCCGAGGTTGTCGGCCTCCAGGATCCGGGCCGCGGCGGCGCGCACCGGTTCGGGCGCCCCGACGCTGGGCTGGCCGGCCGACAGGTTGACCAGATCGCCGTGGGTGCGCTGTCTTTCGGCGGCGGCCAGCCAGACGTCCATCACGTAGAACGGCGGGATACCGGAGCGCAGCGAGATCGTCATGCCCGCATCCCGACCGCGAGGCGCATCTGGGTGAGGAACTCGTCGGCGTCATCGCTTCGCACGATGTAGTGCGACACCGCCACCCGGATCGCACACCCGGCTTTCGCTTCGGCGTTGGGTCCGGGCGCCAGCTTCGCCAGTCGCGCCCGCATCCGCGGAATCACCAGCGACAACTGTGCGATCGCGACCTCGGGTTCGATATCGACCAGACGGACACCCGAGAAGGAGCGCTGATAGTCGACGATGAACCGCAGCGCGGCATCCAGCTTGGCCGTACCGCGCAACCCCCGGGTCGCTTCGCTGATCCCGGCGTCGAACATCTCCCGCTCGTAGCTCCCGAAGGCCTCCAACAGTTCGTGCTTGTCGGCGAACCAGCGGTACAGCGTCGGCCTGGACACACCGGCCTGCTGTGCGACCTCGGACAGGCTCAGCTTGCTGCGGCCGTTGCGGCTGAGTACCTCGGCGGTCGCGGCCAGGATCCGATCTCTGGTCGAATTCGATTCCAGCACAGTCATCTCAGAGCGCCTCCTTCAACGCGGTGACGGTCTCCAGGTCCTCCAGTGCGGCCACCCCGCGGCGGGCCCCCTCCATGGCGATGCCGTCCTCCTGCATCCCGCCCATACCGGCGGTGATGAGCGGCGCGATGTAGCCGTACAACGCGGCCTGACGGTAGCGCGTCCACAGATCCTCACGGCCCAGCACCGGACCGCCGGCGGCGGCCAGCGCATCGCGATAACGGTCGAGCAGGTCGTGCTGATGGGTGCGGCGGTCCTCGGTCCGCATCGCGGTGATCAGCGTGTAGGCCAACTCGCGGCTGGGATGCCCGCGCCGCACGGCCTGCCAGTCCAGCAGTCCGGCCTTTCCGTTACGGAAGTACACGTTGCCCGGATGGGCGTCGCCGTGCAGCACGGTGTGCGGCGGGCGGTCCATCACTGTCGCGACCGCGCGGTAGTTCTCGTCGATGAACTTTCCGTTCGCGACCGGGATGTCGGAGCGTTCGGCGACACGTTTCGAGGAGGTCTTGAGCAGCGAACCGGTCAGCAGCGAGGTGCAGTCACCGGATGTCGAATAGATCCACCCCAACGGTCCGCGGCCCTCCTCGGCAGGCAACCGATCCCAGAATGTCGCGTGCACACCCGCGAGCAGTTCGACCACCTGGCCGGCCTGCTCGGAGCTGAGCGGATGCAGGGTGTCGGGGAACTCGCACGCATCGACGGTCAGGTCCTCGAGCACCAGCACGTAGCCACCGGTGCGCGGATCGAACGTCGATGCGTAACAGGCGGGCACTCCGGGAACCTCGGCGGCCAACTGCTGGTAGAACCGCACCTCGGTGTCGGCGAGCCGGCCGAGTTCACCCATCAGCCGGGTGGCTGCGGTTTCGGCGGGCAGTTTGACGAAAACCGATGCGGGAACGCCGTTTCCGGTCAGCGCGAGCTTGGCCCGCGATGAGGTCCCGGCGTCGCCGTCGATCACGCTGACCGTGCTGACCTCGCGACCGAGCAACCCGGAAAGGACCGCCGGAGTCAGGTCGGCGGGAGTGCGCGGGAGGCGTTGCCGTCGGCCAAGAACCGCCGTGGCGCCCACCCGTCGGAACCCCCGGCCGAGATGAGCCGCCAGGGCGACGGGCGGGGGAACTCGGGTCATGGTGAGACTTTCTCGATCGTGTGGAGTTACGTTAGGTTGCGCGAATGCGTGTGGAAGTCGATCTCGCCAAGTGCACCGGACACGGCGTCTGCGAGACCATCGCCGAGGACGTCTTCGAGGTACAGGACGACGGCGGAGTGGTCATCCACGACGCCGACCGACCGGAGTCCGACCGGGCCCGCATGCAGAAGGCCGTCACGCAGTGCCCGGCCGCCGCACTGCGACTGGTGGACTGAGCGAGCACCTTTACAAAACATCCACGAAGTGTCACGCTCGCTCGGTGGCGCTGTCAACCGTCGGGTCGTTCTCCTACGACCCGTTCGACGCGGCCGTGATGGCCGACCCGCTGCCGTACTACCGAACCCTGCGCGACAGCTTCCCGGTGTATTACATCGAGAAGTGGGACACCTTCGCGCTGTCGCGGTTCACCGACATCTGGGACATGCTGGAGATCAACGACGGCACCTTCGTCGGCTCGGAGGGCACACTGCCGTCGGCAACCGTTCTGGCTCAACACAATTCCGGTCCGGTGCCCGATCCACCGCTGCACCCGATGCCGTTCCACGCCAACTTCGACTCACCGCTGTATGACGATGTCCGCCGCTGCACCAGCGGACCGCTGCGCCCCAAACCGGTGTCGAGCCTGGCCGACGTCATCCGCCGCCGGGCCAACGAGCGCCTCGATGAACTGCTGCCGCGCGGAAGCTTCGACCTGACCCAGGAGTACGGCGGGATCGTCGCGGCCTCGATGGTGTGCGATCTGGTGGGCCTGCCCCCCGAGATGGCCGCCGATGTGCTCTCGACGGTCAATGCCGGCAGCCTGGCACAACCCGGGGCCGGCGTCGAGGTGGGCAACGCCCGGCCCGGCTTCCTCGACATCCTCACCCCGATCGTGCAGCGCCGCCGTGCCGGAGCGGACGGCGACCCGCTGCCGATCGTCGACAGCCTGCTGGCCTACCGCCAGCCCGACGGCTCGGCGCTGACCGACACCGAAGTCGCCACCCAACTACTCGGGGTGTTCATCGGCGGCACCGAGACGGTGCCCAAGGTCGTCGCGCACGGGTTGTGGGAACTGCTGCGCCATCCCGACCAGCTCGCGGCGGTGCGTGCCGACCTCGACGCCAACGTGCCGGTGGCCCGCGAGGAGATCATCCGCTACACCGCCCCGGCACAGTGGTTCGCCCGCACCGTGCGCAAGCCCTATGAGATTCACGGCACCGCGATCCGTCCCGGGCAGCGCATCATCACGCTGCTCGGATCGGCGGCCCGCGACGAGCGCGAGTATCCGCAACCGGACGTGTTCATCTGGGACCGTCCGATCGAGCGGCTGCTGTCCTTCGGCCGCGGTCAGCACTTCTGCCTGGGTGTGCATCTGGCGCGCCTCGAGATCACCGTCCTGATCACCGAATGGCTACGGCGGGTGCCGGATTTCGCGATCGACGAGGCCGGGGCATTACGGCCGCCGTCGAGCTTTCAGTGGGGCTGGAACAGCATTCCGGTGTTGGTTTAGCGCGGCAATCGACTTTCTGGCCGTCAGGCAGGACCGAAATTTGTCGTACCCCGTTGTGATGATGGTCCTATGTCCACGGTCACGTCACCCGCGCAGCGCCTCGAGGTGCTCTTCGAGGAGCTTTCGGAGTTGGCGGGTCAGCGTAATGCGATCGATGGTCGGATCGTGCAGATCGCTGCGGAGATCGAGCGTG
>JAPOKC010000053.1 GCA_029977845.1 Mycobacteriaceae bacterium
AGATGCCGAACGCCGCGTTGAGGAATGCCGCGGTCAGTGCGAATGCGGTGGCGATCACTCCGAACAGTGGGGCGCCGAGGGCGAACCCGGCCACGCCGGCGAGGGCGAAGAGCATTCCGACGAACTGCGCGAAACGCAACGGCGGCACCGGCTCACGCTCGGTGACCGGGCCGAGTCGAGGGGCCACGAGCCTGGCGAACACCAGGCCGTAGGGATGCCTGCGCGGTCCGTACAGCGCGCCGATGGCGAAGACGACGCCCTGAACGGCGAGCAGGACCGCGGCGGCCGGGATGCTGAACGCCGAGATGATCAGTACTGCGAGCAGGACCGCTGTGGTGATCCAGGCAGCGAAGCGAGGGCCGCGTACGTCCACCTGGGCGGACGGTCCGGAGGCGGGCGCCGGGGCGGGGGTCTGGGTGGGAGTCGAAGTGGTGATCGACATGAAAACTCCTGTTGTTGGCTTGAATTCGGCAGGGCAAGACCGCACTGGTCAGGGCTGAGGACGCGCGGCAGGACCGGAAAAACCCGGAAAAAGGGAATACGGCCGCGGCTGATCAGCAGCTACAGCAACAACAACAACCCGCAAGCCGGCACAGATCGACTGCGCGGCGCTTGGTGAGCAGAAGCTCAGGGCGGGCTGACATGCGGGCCATGTTACCCACAGCGGCGCCGATTACGCCAGCAGGGGCTCCAGAGCGGCTTTCAGATCCGCGGCCTTGGGAACTCCGGAGGTCCGGTAACGCTGCGCGCCGCCGGCGTCGAAAATCAACGTCGTCGGCAGGGACATCACCGAAAAGCGCCGTGCCGCAACAGGATTGGCATCCATGTCGATCTCGACATGGGCCACCTCCGGCAGCTGCGCGCACACCTGATCCACCACCCGCCGCACCGCCTGGCACGGTCCGCACCAGACGGCGGTGAAATGGACGATCGTCGGCCCGGTGCTCGAGAGGCCGAGGTCGGAGGTGTCCACCTCCGGCGCCTCCGCGGTGTCCCGCAGCACCCCGTGGCGGCGGTTGTGCGCCCACCCGACCACGGCGGCCAGGCTCAGGGCGGCGGCGATCGCGGCGACGGCCGCGCCGGATGCGGCGCTCATGACCTGTTGAAACCGTCGAGGCGGACGGTCACGTCATCGACGATGCCCTCGATGATGATGTCCGACCCGCGGGCGCCCTCGCTGGTCGGTGTGAGACCGAACGGCAACCGCTGCCCGGGCATCGCAGCGGTGAACGCGCTCAGCACCGCGCCCTGTTGCTCCTCGGGCACGGCCCGGTCGGCGGTGTTGGGTCCGGTGACCACGCCGGTCGGAGTGAACACCAGCGTGCTCTGATCGGGTCCGGACAACGACAGGTCGACGGTCACGCTGACCGGCTTGTCCAATCCGGCTTTGGTGGGCGTGCCGGTGAACACCAGCCCCTTGCTGCCGGAGATCCCCGACTCGGTGGTGCCGCCGGTGGCGTCGTTGGAGTCCTTGGCGGGCTCCTCGATGGTCAGGTCCTTGATCCCGATGAATCCGCCGACATGGCGTGAGTCGATGATGATGCGGCTCTCCAGTTCCCCCAGCGGGATATCGGCATCCGGGCGCATCAACCAGGATGCGTCGGCCAGGCCGATGTCATGCATGGTGGCCTCCAGCGTGACCTTGCCGGCCACGGGATGCGGCACGCCCGCGGCCTTGATCTCCAACTCGTGGTAGCGATGGCGCAGCGCCTGCGGGATGAACGGAAAACCCAGAATCGCCACCCACGGGTCGAACTGCAACCCGGCGGCCGAGCGGACATGGCGGGACAGCTGGTACTCGGCGTAGATGGCGGCGCCGAAGTCCGCACCGACCCCGGCCAGCGCCACCGCCAGTACCGGGATGACGACACCGCTCAGCAGTTTCCGCGCCCGGACATTCACCCCGACATTGTCGCCCACCCCGGCCGTCGGCCGCTCGGATCGTCAAAACAGCAGGTCGCCGGTTAGAGTAGGGGTGAGCCTGGAGATTTCTGTTGGACCTTTTACTGCTGACCGTCGACCCGAACCCGGAGTCGGTTCTGCCCTCGCTGGCGCTTCTTGCGCACAACGTGCGTTACGTGCCGACCGAGGTGTCGTCGTTGCTTGAGGCCGGATCCGCCGATATCGCGATCGTCGACGCCCGCACCGATCTGGCGGCCGCCCGGGGGCTGTGCCGGCTGCTGGGCACCACCGTCGCGTCGGTGCCGGTGGTCGCGGTGCTCAATGAGGGCGGCCTGGTCGCGGTGAACATGGACTGGGGTATCGACGAGATCCTGCTGCCCGGCACCGGCCCCGCGGAGATCGACGCCCGACTGCGGCTGCTGGCCGGCCGACGCGGCGGTCTGGTCAATCAGGAGAGTGTCGGCAAGGTCACTCTCGGCGAGCTGGTCATCGACGAGGGCACTTACACCGCCCGGTTGCGCGGTCGCCCACTCGACTTGACCTACAAGGAATTCGAGCTGTTGAAGTATCTCGCTCAGCATGCGGGCAGGGTCTTCACCCGAGCCCAGCTTCTGCAGGAGGTCTGGGGCTATGACTTCTTCGGCGGCACCCGGACGGTTGACGTCCACGTGCGGCGACTGCGGGCGAAACTGGGCCCGGAGTACGAGGCGCTGATCGGAACCGTGCGCAACGTCGGTTACAAGGCGGTTCGCCCGGCGCGTGGCCGCAGCACCGGCGCCGAGGCCACCGGCACCGTCGACATCGAGATGGCCGACGAGGCCGACATGTCGCACGCGCTACCTCAGTGACCGATCTGCACTGGGAGGCCTCGCTTACGCCGTCCGAACAGGACGTCGTGCGCGAACTCATCGCCGATGCCCGCGACGCCGACGGTGTCGCCCCGGTCGGTGACCAGGTGCTGCGCGAACTGGCATTGCCCCGCACCGGGCATCTGCTCGCCGTCGACGGTCCGTCGACGGTGGGTTATCTGAATCTGTCTTCCAATGACGGCGCCGATGCGATTGCCGAGTTGGTCGTGCGCCCCGACGCGCGCCGGCGGGGAATCGGGCGTGCCATGGCCGAGGATGCCGTCGCACGCACCGGTGGGCGGGTTCGGTTCTGGGCGCACGGCACCCGGCCCCCAGCCAAGGCTCTGGCCGCCGCGATGGGCCTGCGGCCGGTGCGTGAACTGGTACGGATGCGCCGATCGCTGCGCGAACTTCCGGAAATTGTTGTGCCAGAGGATATCCGGATCCGAAACTACGCCGGTCCGGCTGACCATCCCGAGCTGTTGCGGGTCAACAACGCGGCTTTCTCCTGGCATCCCGAGCAGGGCGGCTGGACTGAATCGGATCTCACCGAGCGCATCGGCGAGCCGTGGTTCGACCCGGAGGGGCTTTTCCTGGCCGTCGATGAGAGCAGCGGCGAAGTGCTGGGCTTCCACTGGACCAAGGTGCACGACGACGACCTCGGTGAGGTCTACGTGGTGGGGGTCGACCCCGCCCGTCACGGTCGCGGTCTGGGCCGGATTCTCACGCTGATCGGGATCGGCCATCTCGCCCGCCGGCTCGACCGCGCGGCCGAGCCTGACGTCATGCTCTACGTGGAGGCGGACAACACTGCCGCGTTGCGGACATACACCGCACTCGGCTTCGCCACCGAATCCGTGGACACCGCCTACGCGCCGAAGTGACGCCCGGGACAGCTGTTCACCTCCCGTTCACCATAAGTGCCCGAACCGGCTACTCCGGCCGCATAGCTTGCCTTCGACCGTGAGATTCAGCAGAAAGAGGTAAGCGTGACCAGCTTCGGTAAGACACTCGGCGTCGCGGCGTCGGCGGCAGCGATCCTGGCGCTGAGCGCATGCGGTAGCGATAACAACGCGAAAACGGCGGGATCCGCGGCCGGCAGCGGTGCGTCCGGAGATTGCAGCGGTAAGAAGGCCCTCAAGGCGAGCGGTTCGTCGGCTCAGGCCAACGCCATGACCCGGTTCGTCACGGCCTACGAGGCGGCCTGCTCCGGTTACACGCTGAACTACACCTCCAGCGGATCAGGCGCTGGAGTCTCGGAGTTCCTCGGTGGCCAGACCGATTTCGGCGGAACGGATTCACCGCTGAACGCGGACAAGGGCGAGGTCGAGAAGGCCAAGGCGCGCTGCGGTGGCAATGAAGCGTGGAATCTGCCAGTCGTGTTCGGGCCGATCGCCATCACCTACAACGTCCCCGGTGTCGATTCGCTGGTTCTGGACGGCCCCACCGCAGCCAAGATCTTCAGTGGCACCGTGACGAGTTGGGACGCCCCGGAGATCGCGGCGATCAACCCGGGTAAGACGCTGCCGGCCCAGCCGATCGTGGTCATCTTCCGCAGCGACGAGTCGGGCACCACCGACAACTTCCAGAAGTATCTCGACGCCGCCTCCGATGGCGCTTGGGGCAAGGGCGCCGGTAAGGCGTTCAAGGGTGGTGTCGGCGAGGGCGCGAAGGGCAACGAGGGCACCTCGGCGGCGATCAAGAACACGCCTGGATCGGTCACCTACAACGAGTGGTCATTCGCCAAGAACCAAGGGCTGTCCATCGCCCAGATCATCACCTCCGCCGGTCCCGACCCGGTCACCCTCTCCGTCGATTCAGTGGGCAAGTCGATCGCCGGCGTAAAGATAAAGGGGGAGGGCAACAACCTGGTGCTGGATACCTCCACCTTCTACAAGCCGACCGAAGCCGGGGCCTACCCGATCGTGCTCGGTACCTACGAGGTGGTCTGCTCGAAGTACCCGGATGCCGACGTCGCGCCGGCAGTCAAGGCGTTCCTGACGGTGGCGCTCGGCAAGGGGCAGGACGGCCTTACCGATAACGGTTACATCCCGGTGCCGGACTCGTTCAAGGGCAAGCTGACCCAGGCGATCTCGGCTATCTCCTGATTCCGAACGGCCGTATGACCATCCAAGCGAGCCCAACCGCGACAGGGGATACTGCGATAGTGCCGCCTGCTCCGATCGACAAGACGGGTCTGCGGCGCGGCGACGGCAGACGGGGTGACCGAGTTTTCCACTCCGCTGCCGTCGCGGCGGCCGCGACCATCATCGGTGCCATCGCCCTGATGGCCCTGTTCCTGATCATCAGGGCAGTGCCGTCGCTGCGCGTCGACAGAGTCAACTTCATCACCAGTTCGGAATTCAGCACCAACGACGCCGACAACCTGCGGTTCGGCATCGCTGAACTCTTCCAGGTGACGGTCCTCAGTTCGCTTTTCGCTCTGGTGGTCGCGGTTCCGATCGCAATCGGTATCGCAGCCTTCCTCACTAACTACGCCCCGGTCAGGCTGGCCCGCCCCTTCGCGGTGCTGGTCGACCTGTTGGCGGCGGTGCCCTCGATCGTCTTCGGGTTGTGGGGGATCTTCGTGCTGGCGCCTCACCTGTCACCGGTGGCGCAATTCATCAACACACACTTCGGCTGGTTCTTTCTCTTCGGCAAGGGCAATGTCTCCCTTGCCGGCGGTGGGACGATCTTCACGGCCGGGGTGGTGCTCGCCGTGATGATCCTGCCGATCATCACTTCGGTGACCCGCGAGGTTTTCAACCTCACCCCGCGCGGCCAAATCGAAGCCGCACAAGCTCTGGGTGCCACGAAATGGGAAGTCATCCGGATGACCGTTTTCCCCTATGGGAGAAGTGGAATGATCGCGGGATCGATGCTGGGCCTGGGTCGTGCGCTGGGTGAGACCGTCGCGGTTCTCATCATCCTTCGATCGGCGGCACAAGGCGGGAACTGGTCACTGTTCGACGGCGGATATACCTTCGCTTCCAAGATTGCCTCGGCGGCAGCGGAATTCAGTTCACCCCTGCCGACCGGTGCCTATATTGCAGCGGGCTTGGTCTTGTTCGTGCTGACTTTCATTGTCAATGCGCTGGCGCGTGCTGCGGCCGGCGGGAGAGTGAGCGGAGGGTGAACGCAAGCGCTCTGACCGCATCGGTGAAATCTCCAACCTTTCATCCGATCAGCTCCTCGCGGAGGATCAAGAACACCCTGGCTAGAGTCGTCTTCAGCGCGTCGTTCCTCGTCGCCATGATTCCGCTCATTTGGGTTCTCTTCACTGTCTTGGAACGCGGGTTGAAGGCGGTGACCACACCCGGTTGGTGGTCGAGGTCGTTGTCGGGGGTGCTTCCGGACGAGTTCGCCGGCGGCGTCTATCACGCCATCTATGGAACTCTGGTCCAGGCCGTGATCGCAGCCGTCCTTTCCGTTCCCCTGGGTGTGATGGCGGCGATCTACCTCGTTGAGTACGGCCGTGGACGGTTCGCGAAGGTCGCCACCTTCATGGTCGACATCCTTGCTGGCGTTCCCTCGATCGTGGCGGCGCTTTTCGTGTTTGCGCTGTGGGTGGCGACGCTCGGCTTTCCGCAAAGCGCCCTAGCCGTCTCCTTGGCACTGGTGCTGCTCATGCTGCCGGTGGTGGTGCGCAACACCGAGGAGATGCTCAAACTCGTTCCCGACGAGCTTCGCGAGGCTTCCTACGCGCTCGGTATCCCCAAGTGGAAAACGATCGTTCGAGTAGTGGTGCCGACCGCACTGCCCGGGATGATCAGCGGTCTGCTGCTGGCGCTGGCCAGGGTAATGGGTGAAACAGCGCCCGTGCTGGTCCTGGTCGGCTACGCGCGGTCGATCAACTACGACCCGCTGAACGGGAACATGGCATCGTTGCCGTTGCTGATCTACACGGAACTGACCAACCCGGAGGCCGCCGGTCGGGCCCGGGTGTGGGGTGCGGCTTTGACGCTCATCCTGACTGTCGCGGCACTCTATGTTGCTGCAGCCTTCCTGAACCGATACCTAAGACGAAACCGAAATTAAGGTCTAGGGACTTACATGGCAAAGCGGTTGGATCTCAAAGACGTCAACATTTACTACGGCGCGTTTCATGCGGTTGCTGATGTGACGATGGCAATTCCGCCGCGCAGTGTGACGGCGTTCATTGGGCCGTCGGGCTGTGGGAAGTCGACCGTGCTGCGGACGCTGAACCGTATGCACGAAGTCATTCCCGGCGCCCGGGTCGAGGGATCGGTACTGCTCGACGGCGAAGATATCTACGGGCCCGGGGTAGACCCAGTGTCGGTGCGAAAGACGATCGGTATGGTGTTCCAGCGGCCGAATCCGTTCCCCACCATGTCAATTCGAGACAACGTGGTCGCCGGTCTCAAGCTGATGGGCGTGCGCTCCAAAAAGCTTCTCGATGAGACTGCAGAGCGCTCTTTACGAGGCGCGAATCTGTGGAACGAGGTCAAGGACCGTCTGGACAAGCCGGGCGGCGGACTTTCCGGCGGTCAGCAGCAACGCCTGTGCATCGCTCGCGCCATCGCTGTCCAACCGGATGTGCTGCTGATGGACGAACCGTGCTCGGCGCTCGATCCGATCTCGACCCTGGCGATCGAGGATCTGATCGCCGAACTCAAACGGGAATTCACCATCGTCATCGTGACGCACAACATGCAACAGGCCGCCCGGGTCAGTGACCAGACCGCCTTCTTCAACCTCGCAGCAACCGGTAAGCCCGGTCAGTTGATCGAGATCGACGACACCGGCAGGATCTTCTCCAACCCCAGCCAGCGGGCGACCGAGGATTACATCTCCGGCCGCTTCGGCTAGGCGGTCGGCGCCGTCTCCTCGTCGGTCGGCAGGTGACCGGTGACCTGGAAGATCACCCGGCGGGAGATCTCCACCGCGTGATCGGCGAAGCGCTCGTAGAAACGGCCCAGCAGTGTGACGTCGACGGCGGCGGCCACGCCGTGCTTCCACTCCCGGTCCATCATCACGCTGAACAGATGCCGGTGCAGATCGTCCATCGCGTCGTCGTCCTGACGAATTTGCCTGGCCTGCTCGGGGTCGCGGGAGATCAGGACGTCATGGGCGCTGTTCGCCAAATCAACTGCGAGGCGGCCCATTTCGGCGAAGTAGCCGTTGACTTCCTCCGGTAACGCGTGCTGGGGATGGCGGCGGCGGGCGATCTTGGCGACGTGCAGCGCCAGCGCGCCCATCCGCTCGACATCGGCAACGATCTGGATGGAGCTCACGATCGCCCGCAGATCGCCGGCCACCGGTGCCTGCAGTGCCAGCAGCACGAAGGCCGCCTCCTCGGCGCGGGCGCTGGCCGCGGAGATCTTCTCGTGGTCGCCGATCACCTGCTCGGCCAGCACCAGGTCGGCCTGCAGCAACGCCTGGGTCGCGCGTTCCATGGCTATCCCGCTCATCCGGCACATCTCCGCCAGTTGATTGGTCAGCGCATCGAGTTGCTCGTGGTACGCGGTTCGCATGTGATCAGACTACGTGGCGATACATGTCAGCGAGGCTTCCGGAAGCTGAACGGGCGGTGAATGCCGGTCACTCGCAGCTGACGTCGGCCCCGTTCGTGACGGTCAGGTCGGACGGCAGTTTGGTCGGCGTGCTGCTTCCGGTGTGGGTCACCGGCATCGTCAACGGTGTCCCGCTGGCCTGGGGGTACTTCACCGCGGTGAAGTCCGGGCCGAGCACCACCTGGACGGTCTCGCCGAGGCCGCTGACCCGCTCGATGCGGGCCCCGGGCAGGGTTGCCGCCACGGTCGCGGCGGCCTGTTCATTTCCCAGCGAGTAGTAGACCGTGGTGCTGGGCACGATGCCCCAGTCGGAGCTTCTGTCCGGTTCGAGGGTGTCGAACCCGTACAACTGGAACTCCCCGGTGGCGGTGACGGACAGACCCAGTGTCTCGGTCCCGTTGGCGACCTGCACGATGACGTCGCGCGGGTCGGCGGCCACCGCCTTGACCACCTCGGTGGAGGTCTGGTTCGTCTCCTCGGTCGACGCGGCCTCCGCGGCGGCGGATTCCGGCGTCGCAGCGGTGGCGCCACTGGTCATCGTGGCCGCCGTGAGCGGACTGAGCGTCTCGTTGCGGTCGTTCTCACCGGGCAGTCGTTTGTCGTCGATGATGGCGTCGAACAGTGCCCGGACGTCCTCGGTGCGAGGCACCTCATTGCCCTCGGAATCGGGATATCCGATTGTGGGAAGTGTGACGAAGGTGATGCGGCCGGCGTTCATGCCCTGTAGCGACTGGCCCAGTCCGACGAGGTCGCGGGTCTTGACGTTGTCGACATAGCTGTCGTTGATGAACATGTTGACGACATCGTTGAGCTTGCTCAGGTCGAACAGGGTGTCGGTGGAGATCAGCGAGCGCAGCAGCGAAGACAGGAACAACTGCTGACGTTTGATGCGGCCGTAATCCCCGTTGCCCTCGGTGGCAATCGTTCGCGCCCGCACATAGTTCAACGCGGTGGACCCGTCCACTTTCTGGCGTCCGGCGCTGGCCAGGACGATCCCAAGTTCGCCGTCCTCCAGTGGAGTGGTGCTACAGACCTCGACCCCGCCGAGTGCGTCGACCATGGTGGCGAAGCCGGCGAAATCGACTGCCATGAAACGGTTTATCGCCAACCCGGAGATCTTCTGGATCACTTTCACAAGACACTTGGGTCCACCGAAGGCGTACGCCGAATTCAGTTTGGTGCCGGTCAGCCGTTCGTTGTCGCTCCACTCGCCGGTGTTGCGGTCATACACCGGTCCGTACTTGCCCGTCTCGGCGTTCCACGCCTGACACTTGATCGGGGTGATCGCGAGGTCACGCGGAAACGACACGGCGACAACCCTTTTCCGGCTCGCCGGGATGTTCACCAGCATGATGGTGTCCGAGCGTGCTCCCTCGGCAAGCGAGGTGTCGCCGGCCCCCATCTCGCCGTTGGCGCCGATGCGGCTGTCCACGCCGATGATGAGGAAGTTCTCGTCGCCCTGCTGCGCGCCGGGGTCGCGGATGTCGGTGGAATTCGGATCGAGCGCGGCGATGGTGTTGAGCAGTTTGTTCTTGGCGCTCTGCCACTGCCATGCGGCGCCGGTGAGCGCGAGCGCACACACAGCGATGAGGGCCGCAGCCACCCGGGCCACTATCGCCGCGGAACGCCCCGGACCACGTCCACGCCCGCCCTGACCGGTGTCGGCCCGGAGTGGGGGCCGTTGGGCGGCCAGTGCGCCCAGATCGGGTATCTCACCCCGGCGCGATTGCGGGATCGGAGTGGTCTTGGCCGCGGGGTCGTCGACGACGTCGGCGCTTCGCCGGGTCGTGGGATTGATCCGATCGCTGCCGGTGAGCCTGGCGATCAGATCGGAGACCGGCACCCCTTCGCTGTGGCTACCGGAATGCGCGGAGTGTTCGGAAGACGTGCGTTCGGCCGGCGTCCGGCCGGAGGCCGGGCGCGGCTGGTCGCCGTCCCCGTCACGCATGGTCCTCCAACAGGCCCTCCGACTCGGTGAATCTCGCGAGCGCGACCATGCGCCGGCGTGGTGCTGGATTCTCTCGCACCCGTGGGCCCTCGGCCCGCTATCAGGGAGCTTATGGTACCGGCTCAACCTGCGGGCAGACTAGATCCTGGTCAGCCGCCGGAACCCCCGGCGTCCTCGGCTCCTCGCGGCACGGTGCAGTCATCCGGATCATCCAGCCACCCTTCCGGCAGTGACACCGGGGCCGGCGAACCCTGCCGGCCCCGGGGACCCGCCCCGGCAGGCGGGAACGGCACATCGCGGTCCAGTTCCTCGAGCAGACGGCTGAGTTCGTCCCGGGTCTTGACCAGGGCCAGGGCCCGGCGCAGGTCGGATCCGGCCGGGAAGCCGTGCAGGTACCAGGCGATGTGTTTGCGGATATCGCGCATCGCCTTGTCCTCGCCGAAGTGATCGGTCAGCAGCGCGCCGTGGCGGCCGATGATGTCGGCCACCTCACCGAGGTTGGGCGGCTCCGGGATGGGAGTGCCGTTGAACGCCGCGGACAGTTCGGCGAACAACCACGGCCGGCCCAGACAGCCGCGCCCGATGACCACGCCGTCGCATCCGGTGTCGGCCATCATGCGCAGCGCGTCGCCGGCGTCGAAGATGTCGCCGTTGCCGAGCACCGGGACACCGGTGACGGTCTCCTTGAGCCGGGCGATCTGGCTCCAGTCGGCCGCACCGGAGTACCGCTGGGCAGCGGTGCGCGCGTGCAGTGCGACCGCGGCGGCGCCCTGCTGTTCGGCGATCCGGCCCGCCTCGAGATGGGTGTGGTGGGCGCCGTCGATACCGACACGGAACTTCACCGTCACCGGAACCGAGGTGCCTTCGGCCGCGCGCACCGCGGCGGACACGATCTGGCCGAACAGCTTCCGCTTGAAGGGCAGTGCCGCTCCGCCGCCGCGGCGGGTCACCTTGGGCACCGGGCAGCCGAAGTTCATATCGATGTGGTCGGCGAGGTTCTCCTCGACGATCATCTTCGCCGCGTCGTACGTGGTGGCAGGATCGACGGTGTAGAGCTGCAGTGAACGTGGTGACTCGTCGGGTCCGAACGTCGTCATGTGCAGGGTGGCCGGATGGCGCTCCACGAGTGCGCGGGCGGTGACCATCTCGCAGACGTAGAGGCCACTGACCGTGCCTGCACGGGCGAGTTCCAGGTCGCGGCACAGCGTCCGGAACGCGACGTTGGTCACTCCGGCCATGGGCGCCAAGACAACCGGGCTGCGGAGGGTCAGTGACCCGATCCGCAGCCCGGTTGCTGGTGCTTGCGCTGTGCCGACTATGAGGCTGCCCCGGCCAGTGCTTTCCCGGCCCGCTTCTCGGCCAGCTTGGCTTCGCGCTCGAGCTTGCGGGCCTTCGCCTCGTCGAACTTGTCGCAGGTGTCCTCGAGCTCGCGGATGAGGACGGCGAGTTCGTCCCGCAGACGGGCGCCCTCACCGGTGAAGTCCTCGCGCTCGAAGATCCGCCACTTCTTCAGCACCGGCATCACCACATCGTCGAGGTGGATGCGCGGGTCGTAGACGCCGCCCATTGCGATGATGACGGCCTTGCGCCGGAAGTCCGGCACGGTGTAGCCGGGCATCTTGAAGTTCTTCAGGATGCGGTACACCGACTTGATCGCCTGGTTGGGGGCGATGTCCAAACCGGCCGCGCTGACATCGCGGTAGAAGATCATGTGCAGGTTCTCGTCATGGGAGATCCGCGCCAGCAGCTGCTCGGCCACCGGGTCGTCGCACTCCTTGCCGGTGTTGCGGTGCGAGACACGGGTGGCCAGCTCCTGGAAGCTGACGTACATCACCGAGTCGAACAGGCTCTCGGCGAACAGGTCGCCCTGCATGTTCTGACCCGGGGAGAAGCCGCGCGCCATCTGCTCCAGACGCAGCTCTTCGAGCTCGACCGGGTCAGCGTTGCGGGTGACCACCAGGTAATCGCGGATGGAGATGCCGTGGCGGTTCTCCTCGGCGGTCCAGCGGTTGACCCAGTAGCCCCACGGACCGTCCATCGAGAAGTTCATCGCGATCTCGCGGTGGTAGGCCGGCAGGTTGTCCTCGGTGAGCAGGTTCTGGATCATCGCCACCCGGGCGACCTCGGAAAGCTTGGCCTGGTCGGGATCCCAGTCCTGACCGCCGAGGGCGTAGAAGTTCCTGCCCTCTTTCCAGGGGACGTAATCGTGCGGGTTCCACTCTTTGAACATCGACATGTGCCGGTTGATCAGCTTCTCTGCGACGGGTTCAAGTTCACGCAGCAGGTCGACGTTGGGCAGGTCTTGGGACATGGGTCCTCCGGTATCTGTACCTCGTGGTTGCACCAATATATCTGTGTCTGCCGGTGACATTCAAGTTCCCGGCGCCCGTCGGCATGTTGAACCGGACCTGCACGGTTCTGCTAACACCGGTATCGTGGCGAGCGGTAGGCAGAAAGTTGAGTGCTCAACGGAAGGTAGGCGCGGTGAAGAAGTCCCTGACCCGCAGTGTCGCCGCGGTCGGTGGTGCGGCCGCCCTGTTCGCGTTGTTCGGGTCGGGATCGGCCTGGGCCATCGACGAGTACGTGGGTCAGACCTACAACGACGCCGCCACCGCCATCGGCCAGTCCGGCCAGACCCCGATCATCGCGACCAAGGTCGGCAGCTTCCTGCCGACCGGCGCCTGTATGGTCACCCACTCGCGCTCGGCCAGCTTCCTGGATTCCAGCGGCAACAACCCGGGCGGCAGGGTGCTGCTGGATCTGAACTGCAACTACATGTTCGCCCTGGCCGGGGTGCCGGGTAACTCGCATGCCAGCCCGGAGGGTAAGTCCGCCTACGACGCGGCGGTGCAGAAGGCTCAGGAGGAGCAGCAGGCCGCACAGGATGCCGCTGCTGCCGAGGCCGGCGCTTCCGGCGGCTGATGTCCGGCGTCTTGGTCGGTGCCCCCACTAGGACTCGAACCTAGGACCTGCGGATTAAAAGTCCGTAGCTCTACCAACTGAGCTATAGGGGCGTCGCGCACAAGGATACTGACCCGGTTCGGCGAACCCCGTTTGGGGATTGCCGCGGACGTGCCCTAAGCTGTGGTGGCTCCAAGCTTGCAGGATCTGTGAGTTCCCCGGAGATTCGGCTCAGGCCCCCTTCGTCTAGCGGCCTAGGACGCCGCCCTTTCAAGGCGGTAGCGCGGGTTCGAATCCCGTAGGGGGTACGCACGACGCGGCAACGCGGAGTGATGTAAGGCCCTGTGGCGCAGTCGGTTAGCGCGCCGCCCTGTCACGGCGGAGGTCGCGGGTTCGAGTCCCGTCAGGGTCGCCATCGCGGCGAGGCACACGTTGTTTTTCAGCGGGGGCCTTCCGGCCAGGTAGCTCAGTTGGTACGAGCGTCCGCCTGAAAAGCGGAAGGTCGCCGGTTCGATCCCGGCCCTGGCCACC
>JAPOKC010000054.1 GCA_029977845.1 Mycobacteriaceae bacterium
CGACGAAACCCTGGTAGAGGGCCTGGTCGCTGAATCTGACGCTGTGGTCAATTTCGCCGCCGAGACCCACGTCGACAATTCGCTGGCCGATCCGGCCCCGTTCCTGCGCAGCAATGTGCTCGGCGCGTATTCAGTACTCGAGGCCGTTCGCAAGCATGGCGTGCGACTCCACCACATCTCCACCGACGAGGTCTACGGCGACCTGCCACTCAGTGGCGGCGCCCGATTCACCGCGGCGACGCCCTACAACCCCTCCAGTCCCTACTCGGCGACCAAGGCCTCGGCCGATCTGCTGGTACGGGCCTGGGTTCGGTCCTTCGGCGTGAACGCCACGATCTCGAACTGCTCGAACAACTACGGGCCGTTCCAGCACGTCGAGAAGTTCATCCCGCGTCAGATCACCAATGTGCTGACCGGCCGGCGGCCCAGGCTGTATGGAACGGGCGCCAACGTTCGGGACTGGATCCATGTCGACGACCACAACAGCGCGGTCTGGCGCATCCTCGAGGCGGGAACACGCGGGGCGACCTATCTCATCGGGTCCGACGGCGAGCGGGACAACCTCTCGGTGCTGCGGAAGATCCTGGAACTGATGGGCCACGATCCTGACGATTTCGACCATGTTCCCGACCGGGCCGGCCACGACCTGCGTTATGCGATCGACTCCAGCGCACTGCGCGCCGAACTCGGCTGGCAGCCCGAGCACACCGATTTCGTCGAGGGGCTACGTTCCACTATCGACTGGTACCGCGACAACGAATGGTGGTGGGCCCCTTTGAAGGATCGGGTCGAGTCGAGCTATGCCGAACGCGGCCAGTGACATGTGGCGTGAACTTTCCGTTCCCGGCGCCTGGGAGATCACACCGAAGCTGCACAGCGACAGCCGCGGCCTGTTCTTCGAATGGTTCACCGACTCGGCGTTCGGCGACACCATCGGACACCGGTTCGATATGCGACAGGCCAACTGTTCGGTGTCGGCAGCAGGCGCGTTGCGCGGTCTGCATTTCGCTCAGCTTCCCCCCGGGCAGGCCAAGTACGTCACCTGCGTGCGGGGTTCGGTGTTCGACGTCGTCGTCGACATCCGGGTCGGATCCCCCACCTTCGGCCGATGGGACTCGGTGCTGCTCGACGCAACCACCCGCAATTCGGTGTACATCTCCGAGGGACTGGCCCACGGGTTCCTCGCCCTCGACGACGATTCGACCGTGATGTATCTGTGCTCGGCGCCCTATGCCCCGCAGCGAGAGCACACGATCTGCCCCACCGACCCGGCGATCGGCATCGAATGGCCGCTGCCGCCGTCGCAACTCGTGCTGTCCGAACGGGATGCCGCCGCACCCGATCTCGACCGGGTTCGGGCGGCCGGATTGCTGCCCGACTGGGAGCGGACCCAGACCTTCATCCGCGGGCTGCCGAACGACTGACGGGCCGTTGCACAGCCGTCGCGGGACTTACTAGGATTTCCAACTAATCAGCCTTTCGGTCCTAAGGACGTCGCTCATGACCACACAGATCCCGCACTTCATCAACGGCCGACGCAGCACATTGGCCAGCACACGCACTGCCGATGTATTCAACCCGAGTACCGGGGCGGTGCAGGCGAAGGTGCTGCTGGCTTCGGCCGCCGATGTGGACACCGCGGTTGCCGCGGCGGTGGAGGCACAGCGGGAGTGGGCGGCGTGGAATCCGCAGAAGCGGGCGCGGGTGTTGATGAAGTTCATCGAACTGGTCAACGCCAATGCCGATGAGATCGCCGAATTGCTGTCGCTCGAGCACGGTAAGACCATCGCCGACTCCCTCGGCGACATTCAGCGCGGTGTGGAGGTCATCGAGTTCGCCACCGGCATCCCGCATCTGATGAAGGGTGAGTTCACCGAGAACGCCGGTCCGGGCATCGATGTCTATTCGATCCGCCAGCCACTGGGTGTGGTCGCCGGTATCACCCCGTTCAATTTCCCGGCGATGATCCCGTTGTGGAAGGCCGGCCCGGCGCTGGCATGCGGTAACGCGTTTGTGCTCAAGCCGTCCGAGCGCGATCCCTCCGTGCCGCTGCGGCTGGCCGAGCTGTTCATCGAGGCCGGCCTGCCGCCGGGGGTGTTCCAGGTCGTCAACGGCGACAAGGAGGCCGTCGATGCCATCCTGGCCCATCCGGACATCAAGGCCGTCGGCTTCGTCGGTTCCTCGGACATCGCGCAGTACATCTACTCCGGGGCCGCGGCGCACGGTAAGCGGGCGCAGTGCTTCGGCGGGGCCAAGAACCACATGATCGTCATGCCGGACTCGGATCTGGATCAGGCGATCGACGCCCTCGTCGGCGCCGGTTACGGCAGCGCCGGTGAGCGCTGCATGGCGATCAGTGTCGCGGTGGCGGTCGGCGAGGAGACCGCCAGCCGGTTGCGCAACCGGCTGGCCGAGCGGGTCGAGCATCTGCGGGTCGGCCACAGCCTGGACCCCAAGGCCGATTACGGGCCGTTGGTCACCGAGGCCGCCCTGGACCGGGTGCGCGGCTACATCGACGCCGGGGTGGCCGCCGGGGCCGAACTCGTCGTCGACGGGCGCACCAAGGGCAGCGACGAACTCACCTTCGGTGACGAGAGCCTGGCCGAGGGCTTCTTCATCGGCCCGTCATTGTTCGATCACGTCACCACCGACATGTCGATCTATACCGACGAGATCTTCGGTCCGGTGCTGTGCATCGTGCGGGTCAAGAATTACGAGGAGGCGCTGAGGCTTCCCAACGAGCATGAGTACGGCAACGGGGTATCGATCTTCACCCGCGACGGTGACACGGCGCGTGACTTCGTCTCCCGGGTGCAGGTCGGCATGGTCGGGGTCAACGTGCCGATCCCGGTACCGGTGGCCTACCACACCTTCGGCGGCTGGAAACGTTCCGGTTTCGGTGATCTCAATCAGCACGGACCGTCCTCGATCCAGTTCTACACCAAGGTCAAGACCGTCACCGAGCGCTGGCCCTCGGGTATCAAGGATGGCGCCGAGTTCGTCATCCCCACGATGAAGTAGATCTGATGGGATTCATGACGCTCGACGAGGACGAGCGCGCGATCACCGAGGCGGCTGCGGAGTTCGCCGCCAAACGCCTTGCCCCGCATGCCCTGCAGTGGGATCAGGACAAGCACTTCCCTGTCGACGTGCTGCGCGAGTCCGCCGGACTGGGCATGGCGACGATTTACTGCGGCGAGGATGTCGGCGGCAGTGGACTGCGCCGAATCGATGCGGTACGGATATTCGAGGAACTCGCCGTCGGCGATCCGGTGATCGCCGCGTTCATCTCGATCCACAACATGTGCGCCTGGATGATCGACACCTACGGCACCGCCGAACAGCGCACGACCTGGATTCCAAAACTCGCATCCATGGAGGTGATCGCGAGTTACTGCCTCACTGAACCGGGTGCGGGCTCGGATGCGGCGGCGTTGCGCACCAAGGCGGTCCGCGACGGTGACCACTATGTGCTCGACGGAGTCAAGCAGTTCATCTCCGGAGCAGGGGTCTCCGACGTCTACGTCATCATGGCCCGCACCGGAGCCGACGGTCCCCGCGGCATCTCGACCTTCATCGTCGAGAAGGGAACGCCTGGACTGAGTTTCGGGCCCGATGAGCACAAGATGGGCTGGCACGCCCAGCCCACCGCCCAGGTGATCCTCGAGGGTGTGCGGGTGCCCGCGACGTCGATGCTCGGCGGCCCCGAGGGCGAGGGCACCGGCTTCGGGATCGCGATGAACGGACTCAACGGCGGCCGGCTCAACATCGCCGCCTGCTCACTCGGCGGCGCCCAGGCCGCCTACGACCAGACCGCGGGCTATCTGGCCGACCGCCAAGCCTTCGGCTCGGCTCTACTCGACGAGCCGACGATCCGGTTCACTTTGGCCGATATGGCCACCGCGCTGGAGACCTCACGGCTGATGCTCTGGCGCGCGGCCACCGCCCTGGACGAGGACGATCCGGACAAGGTCTCGCTGTGCGCGATGGCCAAGCTCTACGTCACCGACAGCTGCTTCACCGTCGCCGACAAGGCGCTGCAACTGCACGGCGGCTACGGCTACCTGCGCGAGTACGGCGTGGAGAAGATCGTCCGGGATCTGCGGGTGAACCGGATCCTGGAGGGCGCCAACGAGATCATGCGCGTGGTGATCGGGCGGGCCGAAGCCACGAAGACAAGGGGGAACCGGTGACGACTGTCGCGTTTCTGGGCCTGGGCAACATGGGTGCTCCGATGGCCGCCAACCTGGTCAATGCCGGCTACACCGTCCGCGGGTTCGACCCGGTCCCCACTGCTCGGCAGGCCGCGGCCGACAAGGGCGTCGAAGTCTTCGACAGCGGCAAAGCCGCGGTCAAGGGCGCCGATGTGGTCATCACCATGCTGCCCAACGGCACCCTGGTCAAAGAGTGCTACAGCGAGGTGGCATCCGCGGCCAGGAAGGGGACGCTGTTCATCGACAGCTCGACCATCTCGGTCGATGACGCCCGCGAGATCAACGCCTATGCCGCCGAGCGTGGCTTCGCCCAACTCGACGCCCCGGTCTCCGGCGGGGTCAAGGGCGCAGTCGCCGGAACCCTGGCCTTCATGGTCGGCGGCGAGGCCGAGGCACTGGAGCAGGCCCGCCCGGTGCTGGAAGCCATGGCGGGCAAGATCATTCACTGCGGCGCCTCCGGTGCCGGCCAGGCCGCCAAACTCTGCAACAACATGCTGCTGGCCGTCCAGCAGATCGCCGTCGGCGAAGCTTTCGTCCTCGCCGAGAAACTCGGCCTGTCCGCACAGTCACTGTTCGACGTCATCACCGGGGCCACCGGCAACTGCTGGGCCATCCACACCAACTGCCCAGTGCCCGGACCGGTACCGGCCTCCCCGGCCAACAACGGCTTCAAACCCGGATTCGCCACCGCACTGATGAACAAAGACCTCGGCCTGGCCATGAACGCCGTCGCCTCTTCGGGAGCGTCGGCCCCCCTGGGCAGCCACGCCGCACAGATCTACAACGACTTCGCCGCCGAGCACTCCGACCTCGACTTCAGCGCCGTCATCGAGGCACTGCGCTAGAAATCGCCGGCCCGGCGGCGCAGGGTCTCGATGGCGTCCACCATTGCGCGCGCCTGATCCGCGGACATTCCCACGTCGGCGAACACCTGCTCGTTGAGGGTCACCGTGGCGTCCTCGACCGTCGAGCGGCCGAGGTCGGTGATCTGCACCAGGGTCGTCCTGCCATCGGTCGGATGCGGAATCCGGGTCACCAGGCTGTCGGCCTCCAACCGCCGGATGGCGTGAGTGACGCTGGTGACGTGTACCTGCAGCCGGTCGGAAGCCTTGGTGATCGGCAACGCCCCGGTCCGACTGAAGGCCAGCAGGCGCAACAGTTCGAAGCGCGAGAAACTCAAGTCGTAGGGTCGCAGTGCGTTCTCCACCCGGGCCAGCAGGATCTGGTGGGCCCGCATCACCGACGTCACCGCCACCATGCCCTCGGCGACGTCCCCCCAACCTGCCTTCTCCCAGTTGCTTCGGGCCGCTGCGATCTGATCCGTCACCGACCACTCACTTCTTCGTACTGCGCGATCACGTCAGGCGATGCGTGCAGGAAGACCGCGAAACACTCTGAGTCCCAGACATAGTCCACAACGCAAGCCCGGTCATCGCTCAGAAAGCTCAGCCGCCGGCTGTCGGTCTCCACGGTCTGGTAGTCCCGCAGTTGGGTCAGGTAGCTGCTGAGGCGCCGACCGGATCGCCCGATCGTGCGGGTTGACAACACCTCGTTGTCGATATCGTGGCTGAGAACCCACCATCCGGCAGGGTGGGAATCCAGCCATGCCGACACGGACACATAGTGCGGCGGCACAGCGGATCCCGCAATCAGCTGGGCGAGAACCGCATTGCACCCATCGGCTGATTCCGGAACCCGGCTGAACACACACAGCGCACTGCCCAGCGGCGAGGAATACCGGTTGCCATACGCGGGCACGTCGGCATCGATGTCGAAAACAAGCGCTTCGCGACCGTTCCGGCTGCCGAGGAAGCTCCGGAGAAGTTGCCCGCCGGGTTCAGTCGTCACTGAGTGAGGATCCGTGGCCCGTCGTCAGTGACCGCGACGGTGTGCTCCCAGTGCGCGGCCCGCGAACCGTCGGTGGTGACGACCGTCCAGTCGTCGTCCAGGATGCGGGTGCGCGTGGTCCCGAGGGTGAGCATCGGTTCGATCGCGAGCACGGAGCCGGCGACCAGTGTTGGTCCCCGGCCCGGCTCGCCCTCATTGGGCAGGAACGGATCCATGTGCATGTGCCGCCCGATCGCGTGACCGCCGTAACCCTCGACGATGCCGAACCGGCGGTCGTGCGCCCGCTCCGCCGCCCGGGTTCCCTTCTCGATGGCGTGCGAGACGTCGGTCAACCGGTTGCCCGGGATCATCGCGGCGATCCCGGCCTCCATCGCCGCCCGGGTGGCCGCCGACAGCGCCTCATCGGCCGGGATCAGCGCGCCGACGCCGAAGGTGATCGCCGCGTCGCCGTGCCAGCCCTCGAGGATCGCACCGCAGTCGATCGAGACCAGATCACCTTCAGCGAGGACTTCGTCGCCGCTGGGGATGCCGTGCACCACCCGGTCGTTGATCGATGAGCAGATGCTCGCCGGAAAACCGTGATAGCCGAGGAACGACGGGATCGCACCGGCCTCCCGGATCACGGTCTCGGCGATCTCATCGAGATCCTGGGTGGACAGCCCGGCCACGGCGGCCTGGCGAACCGCCCGCAGCGCCGAGGCGACGACCGCGCCGGCAGCCGCCATCGCGTCGAGCTCGCCGGCGGAACGGGCAGGGACGGTCTTGCGGCTACGCAGCCCGGGCAGGGACACCATCGGCGAAGGAGCGTGTCAGCGACCGAGCGCGTGCAGGGCCCGCGCAAAAACCTCGTCGAGCTCGCCGACGGCGTCGACGGTCCTCAGTTCGTGCTCACCGGTGTAGTAGTCCAGCAGTGGCGCGGTCTCCTCGCGGTAGACCTTGAACCGGTTGCGGATGACTTCCTCGGTGTCGTCTGCGCGGCCGCGACCCATGAGCCGGTCCACGAGAAGTTCCTCCGGCACCCGGAACTCGAGCACGGCGTCGAGCTTGAGCCCGCGCCGTTCGAGCATGTCGTGCAGCGCCTCGGCCTGTTCCACCGAACGCGGAAACCCGTCGAGGATGAAGCCGCCCGCGAGGTCGGCATCGTCGAGGCGGGAGTCGACCAGGGCGTTGGTCAGGCTGGCCGGGACCAGGTCACCGGCGTCCATGTACTTCTTGGCCTCCAGGCCCAGCTCGGTACCCGTGCTGATGTTGTGCCGGAACAAGTCACCGGTCGACACCTGGGGAACGCCGAGCTTCTCGGCGAGCTTGACGGCTTGCGTGCCCTTGCCTGCGCCGGGCGGTCCCAACAACACGATTCTCACTTCAGGAACCCTTCGTAGTTGCGCTGCATCAGCTGGCTCTCGATCTGCTTCACGGTGTCGAGGCCGACGCCGATGGCGATCAGGACAGCGGTGCCGCCGAACGGCAGATTCTGCGCAGCGCCGCCGCCCTGCAGGAACAGATTAGGCAGAACGGCGATGACACCGAGGTAAATCGAACCAGGAAGGGTGATGCGATTCAGCACGTAGCTGAGGTAGTCCGCAGTGGGCTTACCCGGCCGGATACCGGGGATGAACCCGCCGAACTTCTTCATCTCGTCGGCACGCTCGACCGGGTTGAAGGTCACCGACACGTAGAAGTAGGTGAAGAAGATGATCAGGCCGAAGTAGATCGCCACATAGATCGGGTCGGCGGGGTTGGTCAGGTGCTCGGCGACGAAGCGGTCCCACCAGCCGTTACCCGGGCCGCCCTTGCCGCTCTGGATCAGCTGGGTGATCAGGTGCGGGATGTAGATCAGCGACGAGGCGAAGATGACCGGGATGACACCGGCCTGGTTGACCTTCAGCGGCAGATAGGTCGACGTGCCGCCGTACATCTTGCGACCGACCATCCGCTTGGCGTACTGGACCGGGATGCGGCGCTGGCCCTGCTCGACGAACACCACGCCCACCACGATCGCCAGGGCGGCGGCGCAGACGGCGGCGAAGACCGGGCCGCCGCGGCTGTCCAGGATCGACTTGCCCTCGGCCGGGATCCGGGCGGCGATACCGGCGAAGATCAGCAGCGACATGCCATTGCCGATACCGCGCTCGGTGATCAGTTCGCCCATCCACATCACCAGCGCGGCGCCGGCGGTCATCACCAGCACGATCACGATCAACGAGAAGATGCCGTGGTCGTGCAGGAAGTCCTCGGAGCAACCCTGCAGCAGACCGCCGTTGGCGGCCAGCGCCACGATGCTGGTGGCCTGCAGCAGCGCCAGTGCGATCGACAGGTAGCGGGTGTACTGCGTCATTTTGGCCTGACCGGCCTGACCCTCCTTCTGCAGCTCCTCGAAGCGCGGAATGACCACGGTCAACAGCTGGACGATGATGCTGGCGGTGATGTAGGGCATCACGCCGACCGCGAACACCGAGAGTTGCAGCAAGGCGCCGCCGGAGAACAGGTTGATCAGGGAGTAGATCTGCGCGCCGGCACCGCCACTGATCTGCTCGATGCACTGTTGGACGTTCTTGTAGTTCACCCCGGGCGAGGGCAACGACGCCCCGAACCGGTAGATGATGACGATCCCCAGCGTAAGAAGGATTTTCCGCCTCAGGTCGACTGTCCGCAGCGACGAGATGAAAGCCGAGAGCACTCTTCCTCCTGGGCAGCCGGACGAGGGTCGCGACGTGCCGATGCGGCTGGCCCTGGCCAGCGTTGGCGGTAAACCTTCTAACAGCGCGATGTGCGCGCCTGATCAGTCTACGAGACTAACAGTTGGCCCAGGCAGGCCGTAAAACCATCTGGTTAAATGGGCTAAGTATGGCGGCGTATCGCCGCCCCCGGTGGAAGGCTGCGATGGCCCGTACGGATGGCGACTCCTGGGACCTGGCCTCCAGCGTGGGAGCCACCGCCACCATGGTCGCCGCGGCGCGGGCGGCGGCATCCCGGGAGCCCGATGCGCTGATCGATGACCCCTACGCCGAGCCCCTGGTGCGCGCGGTCGGCATCGAGCTGTTCAACCGGTTGGCCGCCGGCGAGATTCCGCCCGACGACGACGGCCAAGCCCTCGGCCTGGCGCGGATGACGGTCACGATGGCCGTGCGCACCAAATTCTTCGACGAGTTCTTCCTCGGGGCGACCGCTGCCGGCATCCGGCAGGCCGTGATCCTGGCCTCGGGTCTCGATTCCCGCCCGTATCGACTGGCCTGGCCCAACGGGACGGTCGTCTACGAGATAGACCAGCCCGAGGTGATCGCGTTCAAGGATGACGTGCTGGTGAAACTCGGCGCCGCGCCCACCGGCGAGCGCCGGGCCCTGGGAATCGACCTGCGCGATGACTGGGTCACCCTGCTCCGAAACTCCGGCTTCGACCCGACGGCGCCGACGGTGTGGAGCGCAGAGGGACTGCTGGGCTATCTGCCACCGGATGCCCAGGACCGGCTGTTGGATTCCATCACCGCACTGTCCGCGCCGGGAAGCCGGGTCGCGATGGACGCTGCCAAGCCCCCAACCGCTGACGAGGCCGAGCAGTCGCGCGAGAAGATGAGAGCGATCGGCGAGCATTGGCGCGAGCAGGGCTTCCATCTGGATCTGGCGTCGCTGGCCTACACCGGTGAACGCAACGATGCGATCGACTACCTGGAGAGCCACGGCTGGCGGGTGCAGAGCACACTGACCAACGATCTCCTGATGGCCAACGGCCGCAATACATTCGACGAGAATGAGCCCATGACCAAGCTCCGCTACCTCGCCGCCGTACTGAACTGAGGGCGCTATGAAACGGACTGAGGACGACACCTGGGATCTCGCATCCAGCGTGGGTGCCACCGCCACCATGGTGGCGGCCGGGCGGGCGATGGCCACCAGGGATCCTCGCCGACTGATCAACGATCCGTTCGCCGAACCCCTGGTGCGCGCGGTCGGTATCCCCTTTTTCGTCGACATGATCGACGGGCGTCTGGACACCTCACCGTTCGGGGATGCCGGCCCCGATCGCGTGCAGGCCATGATCGCCGGGATGGCGATGCGCACCAAGTTCTTCGACGACTACTTCACGTCCTCGTCGTCACGGGGAATCCGGCAGATCGTGATCCTCGCGGCCGGCCTGGACTCCCGGGCCTTCCGGCTCGACTGGCCCGCCGGCACCGTCGTCTACGAGGTCGACCAGCCCGCGGTGATCGCGTTCAAGACATCCGCGCTGGCCGATCTCGGCGCCACTCCGGCCGCCACGCTGCGAACCGTCGGCATCGACCTGCGCGAGGACTGGCCGGCCGCCCTGGGCGCAGCCGGGTTCGATCCGTCCGCACCCACCGCATGGCTGGCCGAGGGTCTACTGATCTATCTGCCGCCGGAAGCCCAGGACCGGCTGCTGGACACCATCACGGGGCACAGCGCCCCCGGCAGCACCATCGCCACCGAGTCGGTGCCCGGCATCGTCTCCTACGACGCCGAACGGGCCCGGGAGATGGCGGCCAACCTGCGCGAGCGGGGTCTCGATCTGGACATGCCGTCGCTGATATATCCGGGACCGCGCAACAACGTCGTCGAGTATCTGAGCGCGGCGGGGTGGGACGTCACCGGCGTACCGGGCGGCGAACTCTTCCGGCGCAACGGACTTGTTCCACCCGACCGTGGGGACTACGACCCGCTCGGCGAGATCATCTATGTCAGCGCCAGCCGCGGCTGACTCAGAACCGCCACTCCCCCAGCCACAACGCCGTCGCGGCGCTGCCCGCCCGCTCCCCGCGTTCCACCAGATCGACCAGCATCGAGCCCACCACGCCGATCGCGGCATCGGAGAGCGACGCGGCGGCCGGCTGTGAAGAAGCCCTGGGCCGCAGGTAATCCCGCATCGAGGATCCAGGGAAGCCGGCCAGCCGGACTTCGGCATCCGGGTCGATCCCGGCAAGCACCTTGGCCCTGCGCACCGCGGTGCGCAGACCGCCGAGTTCATCGACCAGTCCGCGTTCGAGCGCGTCCGCACCGGTCCACACCCGGCCGCGGGCTACCGCGTCGACCTCGGCGGCCGACATGCCTCGAGCCTCGGCCACCCGCCGGACGAAGTCGTCGTAGAACAGGTCTGCTTCGGCCTCCACCAGCGCGTGCTGTTCGGGGGTGAATGGCGAGTTGACCGACCAGGCATCGGCATTGGCGTTGGTGCGCACGCTGTCTGAGCCGATCCCGAGCCGGTCCTTGAATTCGCGGGCGACGAGCTTGCCGGTCACCACACCGATCGAACCGGTGACGGTCCCCGGATTGGCGACGATCCTGTCGGCGGCCATCGCGACGTAGTAGCCACCGGATGCGGCGACGCCGCCCATCGAAGCGACCACTGGCCGGCCGGAGGAACGGATCCGGCACGCCTCCCGCCAGATCGTCTCCGATCCGGTGACCGATCCACCCGGGCTGTCCACCCGCAGCACAACGGCTTTCACCTCGTCGCTGCGGGCCGCCTCGCGTAATGCGGCGGCGATGGTGTCCCCGCCGGCACTCGACCGGGAGAACGGAAGCACCTGCGGGCCGCCGCGGCCGCTGACGATCGGACCGGCCACCGTCACGACTGCGATGACAGGTTTCCGGTTGCGTCCCGGTAGCGCCGGCTTGCGACTCTGGGCGTACCGGGACAGGAAAAGGCGTGGCGGGGCGTCATCGGAGTCGGCGTCATCGACGACGCGGGCAGCGGCGAGTTCGGCGATGCGCGCGTAGGCCTCGTCACGGAATCCGATGCGATCCACCAGACCGGCGTCAACGGCGTCGTCGCGCAGCAGTGGAGCCCGGTCGGCCATCGCGTCGAGAGTGTCGGAATCCAGGCCCCGTGATTCGGCGATGCCTCGCCAGACCTGAGCGTGCAGGCTCTCGATCAGCCGAGTGTCGGCCTCCCGGTGGGCCTCGGTGTAACGGTCCTGCGTGAACAGGTTGGCCGCCGATTTGTATTCACCGCGGGCCACGAATTGTGCTTCGACTCCGGCCTTGTCGAGGGCGTCGCGCAAGAACATCGCGTTGGTGGCGAACCCGATCAGACCGACGGTGCCCGAAGGTTGCATCCAGACCTCGCGGAACGCCGAGGCCAGGTAGTAGGACAGCGTGCCGGGGTAGGTCTCGGCCCAGGCCAATGAGGGTTTGACCGCACCGAAGGCGGCGATGGCCTCCCGCAACTCCTGAACCGGTCCGGTCGGGGCGGCCGAAAGCTGAACGCGGGCAATCAATCCCGCGACACGATCGTCCTCGGCGGCCCGGTGCACGGCGGCGACGGCTTCCCGAAGGACCATCGGCCGCCCGGCGCCGGTGACGAATCGCGCCGGATCGAAGCCCACGGTCTCGGGCGGCATCGACTGCAGGTCCAGTTCCAGGATGCAACCACTGGGCACGCCGTGATGGCGGACGGTGTCGAGTTTGCGGACTCCCGTTTTGATGAAGCTCCGGACCGGTACATCGGGCAGGAAGGCAGACATGCCTACGAGGCTACGACCGGGATCAGGCGACCTCGGTGGCCGACCCTCCCGCGGCGGTGATCTTGTCCCGGGCGCTGCCGCTGAACTTGTGCGCGGTCACGTTGACCTTGACCGCCAGCTTGCCGTCGCCGAGAACCTTCACCAGGGAGTTCTTGCGAACCGCACCCTTGGCGACCAGATCGTCGACGGTGACATCGCCACCGGAGGGGAACAGCCGGGCGATGTCGCCGACGTTGACCACCTCGTATTCGGTGCGGAACCGAAGGTTCTTGAAGCCCTTGAGCTTCGGCAGGCGCATGTGGATCGGCATCTGCCCACCCTCGAAGCCCGCGCGAACGTTCTTGCGGGCGCCGGTGCCCTTGGTGCCACGGCCGGCCGTCTTGCCCTTGGAACCCTCGCCGCGACCGACGCGGGTCTTGGCCTTCTTCTCACCGGGCGCCGGGCGTAGATCGTGCAGCTTGATCGGGGTCATTTGACTTCCTCCACCTCGACGAGGTGATGCACGACCTTGATCAGCCCGCGGGTCTGCGGGTTGTCCTCGCGGACCACCGACTGGCGAATCTTGCGTAGGCCCAGCGTGCGCAGGCTCTCACGCTGCTTCCAGCGCGCGCCCACGGTGCCACGCACCTGAGTGATCTTCAGTTCTGCCATTATGCGGTTCCTTCATGCGCAGCGGCCGCGGCGGCATGCCGGGCCTGCAGCTCGCTCTCCCGGCGTGCCTTGAGCATGCCGGCCGGAGCGACGTCTTCGATGGGCAGACCGCGACGGGCCGCGACCTCCTCGGGACGCTGCAGCAGCTTGAGCGCCGCAACGGTGGCATGCACCACGTTGATCGCGTTGTCGCTGCCCAGCGACTTGGCCAGCACGTCGTGCACGCCGGCGCATTCCAGCACCGCGCGGCAGGCGCCGCCGGCGATGACGCCGGTGCCGGGGCTGGCCGGACGCAGCATGACCACACCGGCGGCGGCCTCACCCTGAACCGGGTGGGTGATGG
>JAPOKC010000055.1 GCA_029977845.1 Mycobacteriaceae bacterium
TAGCGCCGGTCGGACGGATCACGCAGCTCCCGCAGGCAGTCCGCACAGATCGCGATATCCGGCGGCACCAGGGTGCGGCCGTGATCGCCGGCCCTGCTCTCGACGATCTCGAATCCGGTCAGACCACTGGGTGTCAGCCCGGTGGTCACCAGGGAGTCGACACGGGCCATCGGCGGCGGACTACGGCGCAGCGCCGAGATCGCCGATTCGACGGCGGCCGCCGGGCCCTCCAGTTCACAGTGCACCGAACCGGCGTCGTTGTAGACCCAGCCGGCCAGCCCGTGTTCGGCGGCGATCCGTGCGACGGCCGGGCGGAATCCCACCCCCTGCACCACGCCGGTGATATCGAGGCGCACCCGGACAATCACGCCGACCACGCTAGACCTAGGGTGGCCTGCGATGCATGAACTCTCGCTGTGCCAGGCGATCGCCGGTGTGGTCAAACCGCACGCGGCCGGCCGCCGTGTCGACGTGGTGCGACTGCAGGTGGGCGCGCTGCGCCAGGTGGTGCCGGACACCCTGCTGTTCTGCTGGACCCTGGTCCGCGACCACGCGGACATGCCCGAGGCCGAACTGATCCTCGAACTGGTTCCCGCTGAGGTGTCCTGCCGGGCCTGCGGACAGCGCTCGGAAATCGAGTCCCGGTTCTCGGTGATGTGCCCGCAGTGCGACAGTGGTGATGTGGAAGTGGTCCGGGGTGAGGAGTTTCTCGTCACTTCAGTGGATGTGACCTAGTGGATGTGACGTAAGGAGACCCATGGGCAGATTCCATCGCCATGACGACGGCACCGAGCACAGTCACGATCATGATCACGACCACCACCATGATCACGACCACGGTCACGACCACCTCGGCGACCACAGCGGCTACGCCACCGGCTCCGAGCGCATCGAGGTGCTCGAGTCTATCTTCGCCGAGAACGACAATCGGGCCGCGATCAACCGGGACGCCTTCGAGGCCAACGGGATTCGGGCGCTGAACCTGATGAGCTCACCGGGTTCCGGTAAGACGACCGTGTTGGCGGCCACCCTCGATCAGCTCGCCGGCGAGTTGTCCATCGGCATCGTCGAGGGCGATATCGCCACCGACATCGACGCCGCCAAGCTCGGCGGTCGGGGCGCCCAGATCTCATTGCTGAACACCAACAACGGCTTCGGCGGTGAATGCCACCTGGACGCCCCGATGGTCAACCGCGCCCTGCAGGGTCTGGACCTGGCCGCACTGGACCTGGTGGTGATCGAGAACGTCGGAAATCTGGTGTGCCCGGCAGAGTTCGACGTCGGCGAGCACGCCAAGGCGATGGTGTACTCGGTCACCGAAGGTGAGGACAAGCCGCTGAAGTATCCGGTGATGTTCCGCACGGTGGATGTGGTGCTGCTCAACAAGATCGATCTGGTTCCGCACCTGGACGCCGACGTCGACACCTATGTCGCCCGGGTGCGACAGGTGAACCCGACGGCCACCATCCTGCCGGTCAGTGCCCGCACCGGCGAGGGTATGGGCGCCTGGTTCGACTGGCTGCGCGCCTTCACCGGACAGGGAGTGCAGAAGTGAGCGTGAGCGAACCCACAAGTTACGTCGTCGTGGAATTCGACGAGTCCGCCCCGGTGCGCCCGGGATTCGACCGGCTGCGTTCACTCGTCGACGAAGGATCCGTCTCGGTACTCGATGTGGAGTTCATCCGGTCGATCCAGGGAATCGCCAGCACGGTGCCGGCCAGTCGGGTGGATGCCGGACTCGGCGAGTTCGACGCCCTGGACACCCGGATGCTCAGCCAGTCCGATCTGGACGTCATCGTCGATACCATCACCGGCCGCCACATGGTGGCCGCAGCGCTCGTCTACACCGGGCCGATCGGTGAGGTCCTCGGCGAATGGGCTTCGGCCGGAGCGGCGGTGGTGCTCCAGGGAACCGTCGCGGACTCCGGTACCGGAGTGCTCGGCGGCTGAGCACTAGGCGCTGAACCGCACAGCGATGATGCAGACGTCGTCGCTGCGCGGTCTGGGCGCCAAAGTCTCCTGCAGCACGGCGCATTCGGCGGACAGGATGGTATCGGCGTCCCAGGCCGCGACGATGCGCTCGACTCGTGCGATGCCCTCGTCGACGCCGGATCCCCGGTTTTCGACCAGACCGTCGGTGTACATCACCAGGATGTCGCCACGCGCGATCGGCAGTGCCGACTCGGTATAGGTCACCTCATCCAGTGGTCCCAGTACCGGACCCTGCGCACCGCACAGCCGGATCACCTCACCGGTCGCGGCACGACGCAGCAGGCACGGCGGATGGCCGGCCGAGGCGTAGGACAGGGATCCGGAGATCTCATCGAGGATGACCACCGCCATGGTCGCGAACTTGCCGATACTGGCGTTCCGGGTGAATCCGTTGAGTTCGGCCAGCAGTTGCGAGGCGGACAGACCCTGGTGTGCCATCGCCCGGCCCGCGCTGCGCAACTGCGCCATATCCTCCACCGCGGGCAGTCCGTGCCCGACGACGTCGCCGACGGCGAAGTAGGTCCGGTTCTTCGGCAGCCGCATGACGTCGTACCAGTCACCACCGAGACCCTGGACGACATCGGCCGGCTCGTAGGTGACGCTCATGTCCAGACCGCCGGTGTCAGCGGGGGCGGTCGGCAGCACCGCCGCCTGCAGCACCGCCGCGCGAGCGTGCTCATCGGCGTAGATCCGAGCCCGCACCAGGGCCTGACTGATCAGGGTGGTGGCCGCCTGGAAATAGGCCAGCTGCGCCACGTCCAAGGGCTGCGGTTCCGACCAGGCCAGCACCAGCACTCCGATCGGCTCGCCACCGGAGGAGAACGGCAAAGCCGCCATCGCCTCGGTGCCCGAGATCCGCACCCACTGCGTCATGTCCGGATAGAGCGATTCGTACTCGTCGCGGGTCCGGATGAGCTGGGTGTTGCCGGTCCGGGCGGCGTCCGAGGCGAGGGAGCGCTCGGCGAGTGGCACGCCTGGGCCGAACCTGTCGATCACCGCTTGCGGATAGCCGGCCATGGTGATCCATTCCAGGGTGGCTCCGTCGGCGCTGACCAGACCCAGTGACAGCGCCTTGGCCCCGGCATCGTTGATCACCTGATCGACGACCGCCTGCCCGATGTCGTGCGGGGTGATCGAGGCCGCAAGTCGGTGACCGAGCCGTGACAGCGTCTCCAGCCGCAACCGTTCGCGTCGTTCGACTTCCCTTTCACGGGTCGCCTTCACCCGCGCGGCGGACTCCTGGGCGATCAGCAGTGCGACCAAGACATTGACCGAGATGGACACCTGGGTCAGGGCCAATCGGGTGGGCTCCGAGAGCGCCATGCCGGAGAACAATCCCCGGCCCCATACGGTCATCAGATTGGCCACGAAGGCCACGATCGTGCCCGCCATCGCGGCGCCGAGCATGTCCAGCCGCAGTGCCGCCCAGGCCAGCACCGGCAGCACCAGCATCGACGGCGGGATATCGTTCCAGTACGCGGTGATAGCGACCACGAGGCTGACGAGAAGAATCAGCACCGTCTCCGGGGGCCTGGCCCTGAGTACACGGGACTGCTTGGACCACAACAGGATCGGGACCGCAACGACCAGGACGCCGATCGCATCACCGGCAAACCAGTGCGCCACGGCGGCAGGGAGCCACACGCCGTATCTGATGCTGATGTTCGCGCCTCCCACCAACCCTCCGGCGAACGGTCCTGCGAGGCAGGCCGCGGCGAGGAAGAGCATCAGATCCCTGCGCCGTCGCAGATCCGGAACACCCCGGCACCAGGCCAGCGTCAGCGCGGCTCCCACCAACGGTTCGATCGCGTTACCCGCCGCATAACCGACGATCTCGCCCGCACCGTCGCCGTAGCTGAGGTCGGCGAGGAACTCGGCCGCGAGAATCGCCACTATGATCACCGGCCACAGTGAACGGCGGCTGAGAATCAGCGCCGCGACGGTGATGCCGGCCGGCGGGAAGAAGGCCGGTCCCACGGTCGCGCCGAAGGCCTCCCAGGACAGCACCGCGCCGGCCCCGTAGGCCAGGAACACGACGGCGAAGACCCCGGCCGCCTGTCCCCAGTACTCGGAACCCCGCCTCGCGCTCATTCCCCCCACCCTATGACCCCGATCTCCCCCGTTCAGTGAGGAGTCACGCAGCCTCGCACTGGCAAAACCCCTGCAAGGTTCCTCACTCGACGCGGGCGGGGGTGCTACTTGATCAGCGGGTCCCGCGGCATACCGAGGATGCGCTCGGCGATCTGGTTACGGGTCACCTCGGAGGTGCCGCCGGCGATCGCCATTCCACGGGCGCCCATCGCCGCGCGGGCCGCCAGTGCGCCTTCGCCGGTGTCGAGCACGAGTTCCGGACCGAGCAGGGTCGCGGCGATGACGCCTTGTTCCTGAAAGTGTTCGGCCAGTTTGAGTTTGGTGATGTTGCCCTCGGGGCCTGGCCCCGCACCCTCGATACTTCGGGCGGCACGGCGCAGGTTGAGCAACCGCAGCGCCTCGTCCTCGGCGAGGAACCTGCCGACCCTCTGAACGGCACCCACCATCCGGTCGCCGTGGGTCTGCGCCAGATGAACCAGCCAGGCCGACGCCGGTGCGATGGCGCCGGCGCCGCCGCCGATGCTCACCCGTTCGTTACCCAGCGTCGCGCGCGCCACGGTCCACCCGGCGTTCGGCTCCCCGACGACGTCCTCGTCCGGAACGAACACGTCGTTGAAGAAGACCTCGTTGAACTCCGACCCGCCGGTGATCTGTCGCAGCGGCCGGACCTCAACCCCTGGTGCCTTCATGTCGAGGATCACCATCGTGATGCCGGCATGTTTGGGCCCGTCGAAATCGGTACGCACAGTGGCCAATCCGCGCCGGCAGTAGTGCGCACCGCTGGTCCACACCTTCTGCCCGTTGATCTTCCAGCCGCCGTCGACCCGGGTGGCCTTCGTCTTGACCGCCGCCGCGTCAGAGCCCGCCGAGGGCTCGGAGAACAGCTGGCACCAGATCTCGTCCTTGCGTAGCGCCTTCTCCACGAAACGTTCGATCTGCGAAGGGGTTCCGTGCTGAATCAGGGTCAGGATCACCCATCCGGTGATTCCGTAATCGGGCTTTTTCACTCCGGCCGAGCCGAACTCCTCCTCGACCAGCAACTGCTCCACCGCACCGGCGGCCCGGCCCCACGGCTTGGGCCAGTGCGGCATCAGATAGCCGGTGGCGATCAGTTCGTCGAGTTGGGCGTTGGCGTCCAGGGCCGCGATGCGCTTGGCCTCCGCGCTGATCTCGGTCCGCATCGCCTCGGCCTCGGGCGGCAGATCCAAACTGTTGGCCCGATGCCCCCCGGCTGCGGTGAGGTCGAACACATCGGTGGCCGGCCCGTCCCCGCCGAAGACCGCCTGCAAGGTCATCGCCCGGCGCAAGTGCAGATGTGCGTCGTGCTCCCAGGTGAATCCGATTCCGCCGTGCACCTGGATGTTCAGTTCCGCGTTGCGCACATAGGCGCTGAAGGCCAACGTCGCCGCCGCCGCGGCGATCAGGTGGAACTGCTCCTCGTCCTCCCCCGCTGCGCGCGCGGCGTCCCACACCGTGGCGACCGCGGACTCCGAGCCGACCAGCATGTTCGCGCAGTGGTGCTTGACCGCCTGGAAGGTGGCGATGGTGCGGCCGAACTGCTCGCGCACCTTCGCGTACTCCACGGCGGTGTCCACGCAGTCCGACGCGCCGCCGACGGCCTCGGCGGCGAACAGGGTGCGAGCCCGCGCCAGTGCACCGGCTCTTGCGCCGGGCAGCAGGTTGTCACCGATGGCGACGTCGGCCAGTGTGACGTGGGCCGAGCGCCGGGTGAGGTCGAGACTTCCCGGGGACTGCACCGAGACACCCGCGGCACCGCGCTCCACCACGATCATGTCCTCGCCTACGGCGAGCAGCAGCACATCGGCCAGTGCGGCGCCCAGTACCACCCCCGCATCACCGGATACGTGACCGTTCGACGCCGACACATCACCGGCGATTCCGATTGCCGCCGTGCGGGATCCGTCGATCAACCCCGGCAACAGCCGGGTCTTCTGCTCATCGTTTCCGGCGGCTTGGATCACCGCCGAAGCCGCGACGGTGGGAACGAACGGTCCCGGCGCAACGGCGCGACCGAGCTCGTCGATGACGACCACCAGCTCCGGCAGCCCGAACCCGGACCCGCCGTACTGCTCCTCGATGTGCAGACCAAGCCAGCCGAGTCCGGTCAGATCCCCCCAGAACGGTGGCCCGGTCTCCTGCTCGGCGTTGAGCAGATCGCGCGCCGCCGTACGCGCCTTGTGTGTGGTCAGGAAGGCCCGGGCGACCTCGCCCAGTTCGCGGTGGTCGTCGGTGAGTGCGATGGGCATCGGTGTCTCCTGTAGTCCGGCTCTTTCACCGACGCTACCGTCCGGCCGTCAGCCGCCCGCGATAGGCGTACCTTATGTGCCATGGCGCGGTCAGCGGGAGTCCGTATGGGCGCGGGCCTGGCGGCCGCCGCGGTGGGTGTCGGAGTGGCGCAGTTGCTGGCCACCTTCTTCTCTCCCGCTGCCGACGTCCGGACCTCGGTGGGCAGCGCGGTGATCAACCTGACCCCGGGGCCGGTCAAGGAATGGGCGATTCAGACCTTCGGCACCAGCGACAAACTGTTCCTGACGGTGATGGTGCTGGTTGTCATCGCCGCGGCCGCCGCGGTCAGCGCGCTGTGGGAGCGTTCTCGCATTCCGGTGGGCAGCCTGGCGATGATCCTCGCCGGGGTGGCCGGTTGCGCCGCGGTGCTCACCCGGCCGGGCGCGAGCATCCCCGACATCATTCCGACCGTGGCCGGGGTCGCGTGCGCGGTGGCGGTACTGCGCCTGCTGACGGCCCAGACCCCTGCCGCCGACGATGACGCCGGCGCCGTTGATGTGCAACGGCGGCAATCACTGAAGTCTCTCGGTTTCGGCACGGCAGGCGTACTGGCAGGCGTCACCGGTGTGCTGCTCACCCGGAGGGTGCGGTCGGTGGCCGGCGAGCGTGACACCGTCGCACTACCGGCTCCGGAGTCGCCGGCCGCTCCGCCGCCGGTCGATGTGACACCGAAAGGTGTTGAGCTGCCGAGTTTCATCACCCCGAACGACAAGTTCTATCGGATCGACACCGCACTGAGCGTGCCGCAGGTGTCGCGGGCGCAGTGGCGGCTCAGGATCCACGGGATGGTCGACCGCGAGGTGACCTACAGCTTCGACGATCTGCGCCAGTTCGAACCGATCGAGAAGACCGTGACGCTGACATGTGTCTCCAATCCGGTCGGCGGTGATCTGATATCCAACGCGACCTGGACCGGCTACCGCGTTCGGGATCTGCTGAGGGCGGCCGGCGTTCGCCCCGACGCCGACATGGTCCTGTCCGAGTCGATCGACGGCTGGACCGCCGGGACCCCGGTGGAAGCCCTCACCGACGACCGCGACGCACTGCTCGCGATCGGGATGAACGGGGTGCCGCTTCCGGTGGAGCACGGCTATCCCGCGCGTCTGGTGGTGCCCGGCCTCTACGGATATGTCTCGGCCACCAAGTGGCTCAAGAGTCTGGAGCTCACCCGGTTCGACAAGGCCGAGGCATACTGGACCAAGCTCGGCTGGTCGGCGAAGGGTCCGATCAAGACCCAGTCACGCATCGACGTACCGCGCAGCGGGCAGCGGGTATCGGCGGGGCCCACTACCTTCGGCGGGGTCGCCTGGGCGCAGCACCGAGGTGTCAAGGCCGTGGAGGTTCGCATCGACGACGGCGCGTGGCAACCCGCACAACTGGGGGCGGCCTACTCCGATGACGCCTGGCGGCTGTGGTCATTTCCGTGGAATGCGACGCCGGGCCCGCACACGATCACCGTTCGCGCCACCGACAACACCGGAGCGGTGCAGACCGAGGAACGCACCGGGGTGATCCCGGACGGGGCCACCGGTTGGCACACCGTTTCCTTCGACGTGAGCTGACTATCGCAGCGAGTCGATCAGGTCACCGATGGTGTGGTGCGCCTCGAGTGGATGGCGCAGCCGGCCCCGGCGGTTGATCTTGTAGACGTTGCGCCGGCCCTGCTTGGTCTTCGTGAGATAACCGTCCCGGGTCAGATCGGCCAGGATCACCTGGATCGCGCGTTCGGTGATGCCCACCCGCGACCCGAGTTCCCGGGCCGTCAACGGCTCGTCGGCTGCCAGGCACAACAGCACGTGAGCGTGATTGGTCAGAAAGGTCCAGCCCCGGGCCGCGCCGTCCGTCATATGAGGTCGGGTACCCGTGTTTTTCATTCACGAAACCGGCTTCACCGTCGACACGGGTGCGAGGATCAGCTCGTACACCTCAGAGTAGGAGGCCAGAATGAGCTCATCCGCCACCGCGCCCGAGCTGATCGAGGAGACCCGCGGTGACGTCACCTACATCCGAACCGACCCGAATCTTCCGCCGGTTGCCGTCATCGACCGGACCCCGATCGGCGGCCGGCAGAAGCTGATCTTCGCCGCCGTCGCCGTGCTCGGTGCCGTGGCTTGGGCCCTCATCGCGTTCCTGCGCGGTGAGACGGTCAACGCGGTGTGGTTCGTGATCGCCGCGATCTGCACCTACGTGGTGGGCTTCCGGTTCTACGCCCGGCTGATCGAGAACAAGATCGTCCAACCGCACGACGAACACGCCACTCCCGCCGAGATCTACGAGAACGGCACCGACTACATGCCCACCGACCGTCGGGTGCTCTTCGGTCACCACTTCGCCGCGATCGCCGGCGCGGGCCCACTGGTGGGTCCGGTGCTGGCCATTCAGATGGGCTACCTGCCCGGCACCATCTGGATCATCATCGGTGCGGTTCTGGCCGGCTGCGTGCAGGACTACCTGGTGCTGAGTATCTCCACTCGCCGCCGAGGCCGCTCACTGGGCCAGATGGCCCGCGACGAACTGGGCACGATCGGCGGGGTTGCCGCGATCGTCGGCGTGCTGGTGATCATGGTCATCCTGCTCGCGGTGCTGGGCCTGGTGGTGGTCAACGCACTGGCCGAAAGTCCCTGGGGCGTGTTCTCCATCGCGATGACCATCCCGATCGCGGTCTTCATGGGTTTGTACCTGCGTTTCCTGCGGCCGGGCCGGGTCTCGGAGGTGTCCCTGATCGGTGTTGCGCTGCTGCTGCTGGCGGTGGTGGCAGGCGGGTGGATCGACCACACCGCTTGGGGCGCTGAGCTTTTCACACTCTCCAAGGTCACGCTGTCGTGGTGTCTCATCGTCTACGGGCTGGCCGCCTCGGTTCTGCCGGTGTGGTTCCTGCTGGCTCCCCGTGACTACCTGTCGACGTTCATGAAGATCGGGACCATCGCGGTGCTCGCCCTCGGGATCCTGCTGACTCGGCCGGTGATGGCGGCCCCGGCCATATCCCAATTCGCCGAACGCGGCGACGGACCGGTGTTCGCCGGGTCGCTGTTTCCGTTCCTGTTTATCACCATCGCCTGCGGCGCGCTGTCCGGTTTTCACTCACTGATCGCCTCGGGCACCACACCCAAGCTGCTGCAGAAGGAAAGTCAGATGCGGGTGATCGGCTACGGCGGGATGCTGACCGAGTCGTTCGTCGCGATCATGGCGCTGATCACCGCCGCGATCATCAATCAGCACCTGTACTTCGCGATCAACGCCCCCGGCGCCCAGACCGGCAAAGCGGCCGATACGGCGGCGGCCTACGTCAACGGGCTGGGGTTGTCAGGCCCGCCGATCACCGCGGCCGACATCAACGCCGCCGCCGCCGAAGTAGGCGAGAAGTCGATCGTCTCGCGCACCGGCGGCGCTCCCACCCTGGCGTTCGGGATGGCGCAGGTGCTCTCGGTGTTCGGCGGCAACGGACTCAAGGCGTTCTGGTATCACTTCGCGATCATGTTCGAGGCGCTGTTCATCCTCACCACCATCGATGCCGGTACCCGGGTGGCCCGCTTCATGCTGTCTGACGGCCTGAGCAATCTCGGCGGACCGCTGCGCAGACTGCACGATCCCAGCTGGCGCGTCGGCGCGTGGGCCTGCAGCCTGATCGTCGTCGCCGCCTGGGGTTCGATTCTGCTGATGGGAGTCACCGATCCCTTGGGCGGGATCAACACCCTGTTCCCGTTGTTCGGCATCGCCAATCAACTGCTGGCGGCGATCGCACTGACGGTCGTCACCGTCGTGGTGATCAAACGGGGCCTGCTGCGGTGGGCCTGGATCCCAGGTGTTCCGTTGTTGTGGGATCTGACCGTGACCCTGACCGCGTCCTGGCAGAAGATCTTCTCCGGCGACCCCAAGCTGGGTTACTGGACCTCACACTTCCAGTACCGCGACGCCCTCGCCGCCGGCAAGACCGCATTCGGAGCGGCAAAGAACCTCGATCAAATGCACGCGGTGATCCGCAATACATTCATCCAGGGCACGCTGTCGATCGTCTTTGCGGTCGTGGTTCTCATCGTGGTGGCCACCGGTGTCGCGGTGTCGCTGCGCGCGGTCTCCGGTCGAGGCCGGTCTGCGGCCGAGGAGGTTTCGGTGCCGTCGAAGATCTTCGGTCCGTCCGGATTGCGGGCCACAGAAGCGGAACGGGAGGTGCAACAGCAATGGGACGCATTGGCCGATTCATCCGGCAGGTCGGTTGGTACGTCGCCTCGTTGATGGGCGACAACCACTACCGGGCCTACGTCGAACACCGCAACCGCACCCATCCCGGTGAGCCGGTGACCTCCGAGGCCGACTACTGGCGCATGCGGCACCAGAGGACCGAGAGCAGTCCGGGCGCGCGCTGCTGCTGAGCACAATCGGGTGGCCTCCATCGAGGCCATCACCTCTGTTCCCCGGCGCGGCGGCGGTCAAACCCGGGGGTTACGGTTTCGGGCAGGGAAGCTGCGGGAAAGGGATACGGCATGGATCTGGCCTGGTCACCGAAGGACCTCGCGTTTCGCGATGAGGTCCGGACCTTCCTCGACGAGAAGCTGACCGACGACCTGCGCCAGGCGGGGCGGCTGATGACCAGCGTCTACGCCGACCATGAGGCCAGCATGGCCTGGCAGTCGATCCTGCACGAGCGCGGTTGGGCGGCACCGGCCTGGCCCGTGCAGTACGGCGGGTGCGACTGGAGCCTGACCCAGCACTACATCTTCAGCCGGGAGTCCACGCTGGCCGGCGCGCCGGCGCTGTCCCCGATGGGGATTCAGATGGTGGCCCACGCCATCATCGCCTTCGGCACGCCTGCGCAGAAGGACTACTTCCTGCCGCGCATCCTGACCGGCGAGGTGTTCTTCTGCCAGGGCTACTCCGAACCGGAGTCCGGCTCGGATCTGGCCTCGCTGCAGATGGCCGCCGTGCACGACGGCGACGATTTGGTCTGCACCGGCAGCAAGATCTGGACCACCCACGCCATGGAGGCGAACTGGATCTTCGCTCTGGTCCGCACCACCCGCACCGCGAAGAAACAGCACGGCATCACCTTCGTGCTGATCGATATGAGAACCCCGGGCATCGAGATCCGCCCGCTGGTGATGACCTCCGGCGAGGAGGTCCAGACGCAGATCTTCTTCGACTCGGTCCGGGTGCCGAAGTCCAACGTGATCGGCGAGATCGACGACGGCTGGACGGTGGCCAAGTACCTGCTGGAGTTCGAGCGCGGCGGCGGGGCGACGGCACCGGCACTGCAGGTGATGGCCGACGAGATCGCCGAGAATGCCGGGGCGGCACTACTCGACGATCCGGCCTTCGCCGCCAAACTCGCCGACGTGCGGATCCGCACCGACGTGCTGGAGATCCTGGAGTACCGGGTGCTGACCACGGTGGCCGAGGGCGGCAATCCGGGTGCGGCATCGTCGATGCTGAAGATCCTGTCCACCGAACTGAGCCAAGCCATCACCGAACTGGCCATGGAGGCCGCCGGACCGCGTGGCCGCGTCTATCAACCGCACGCCGCACGACCCGGCGGACCGGTCGCACAGTTCGCTCCGCCCGCCGACGGCTACGTCAGCGGCGAGCCGTGGCAGGCGGTGGCGCCGTTGCGCTACTTCAACGACCGGGCCGGGTCGATCTACGCGGGCAGCAACGAGATTCAGCGCAACATCCTCGCCAAAGCGACGCTGGGGCTGTAGCGATATGGACTTCAACCTCAGCAGGGAACAGGACCTGCTGCGCGACGGACTGGGCCGATTCCTGGCCACCCGATACGATCTCGGTCGCAGCCGGGTCGCCGCCAAGACCGGGCCCGGATGGCAACCCGACATCTGGCGTGCCTTCGCCGAGGAACTCGGCATACTCGGAGCCACCCTGCCCGAGTCGGCCGGCGGCAGCGGCGGCGGTCCGGTCGAGATGATGGTCGTCGCCGAGGAACTCGGCCGGGCCCTGGTGATCGAACCGTTCGTCGACACCGTCGTGGTGGCGGGCGGGCTGCTGGAACGCTCGGGGGCACCGTCAGCCCACTCCGTTCTGGAGAAGGTGGGCGCCGGTGAGGCCATCGTCGCGCTGGCAGCGGCTGAACCCGGCTCCGGTGACCGGTGGGACATGCTGTCCACCAAGGCGATTCGAGACGGCTCCGGGGACGGCTGGTTGATCACCGGGGCCAAATCCGTGGTGATGAACGCTCCACTTGCCGATCACCTGTTGATCACCGCGCGAACCTCCGGTCACGGCGAAGACCGCGAGGGCATCTCACTGTTCCTCACCACATTCGATCCCGCCGCACCGCCGGCCGGTGTCACCATGCACCGCTACCGCACCGTCGACGATCGGCAGGCGGCCGACCTCGTCTTCGACGGACTTCGCTTACCGGCCGACGCGCTGATCGACGAGCAGGCCTGGTCGTCACTGTCCCAGGCCCTGGACGAGGGCGCGGCGGCAGTGTGCGCCGAGGCGGTCGGTGCGATGCGACGCGTACTGGCCGACACGGTGGAGTACTGCAAGCAGCGTCAGCAGTTCGGTCAGCCGATCGGCTCATTCCAGGTACTGCAGCACCGGATGGTCGATATGTATATGGAACTCGAGCAGGCGGTGTCCGCGACATATCTGGCGGTGCTCAATCTCGGCGGCGAAGCGCACTCTCGGGCCCGCGCGATATCGGCCGCCAAGGCAACCGTCGGGCGGGCGGCGCGGTTCGTCGGGCAGCAGTCGGTGCAGTTGCACGGTGGTATGGGTATGACCGAGGAACTGGCGATCGGCCATTACTTCAAACGTCTCACCGCGCTGCAGTACGAGTTCGGATCCACCGACTACCACCGAACCCGGTACGCGGAGTTGTTGCGCGGCTGAAACTTGTCGGACCCCGTTGTGATGATGGTCCTATGTCCACGGTCACGTCACCCGCGCAGCGCCTCGAGGTGTTGTTCGGGGAGCTTTCGGAGTTGGCGGGTCAGCGTAATGCGATCGATGGTCGGATCGTGCAGATCGCTGCGGAGATCGAGCGTG
>JAPOKC010000056.1 GCA_029977845.1 Mycobacteriaceae bacterium
GCAGCAGCAACTCCGAGCAGAATCCGGGACCCATCGCCATCATCACACCGGGACCCGCCGGCGGCGTCTTGGCGATCGTGTCGTGCAGGACGTGCAGGACCGATGAGGACGACAGGTTGCCGACCTCCGCCAGCGAGCGCCAGGTGAGTTCGAGTGCCTCGTCGGGCAGACCGAGCGTCTCCATGATCGCCTCGATCACCTTCGGGCCACCGGGATGGCTGACCCAGGTGCCGATGTCGTCGATGTCCAGATCGTGATCGCCGAGGAACCCGGTCACGTCGTCTCGTAGATAGCGGCTGACGACGTCGGGGACGTCGGCGGACAGCACGAGTTCGAAACCGTTGGACCCGACGTCCCAGCCCATGGTGCGCTGCGAATCCGGGTAGAGGTGGCTGCGGCTGTCGATGACCGTCGGCCCGCCGGCGCGGATCTGCTCCGCGCGACGCTCGCCGACCGCGACCACCGCGGCGGCGCCGTCACCGAAGAGCGCGCCGCCGACCAGGCCTGCGATCTCCGGCTTCAAGGCCGGGAACGTCAGCGAGCACAACTCGACGGAAAGCAGGACGGCGACCCCATCGGGATCGCCCTTGAGGTAGTCATGCAGTCGCGCGATGCCGGCGGCCCCGGCCACGCAGCCCAGCCCGAACATCGGCACCCGGCGCACGTCGGGCCGAAGGCCCATCCGACTGGCGACGCGGGCTTCCAGCGAGGGCACCATGATGCCGGTGACGGTGGTCGACATGACCATGTCGACGTCCTCAGGCTTCAGCCCTGCCTCATCGAGAGCGGCGGTCAGGGACTTGCAGGCCAGTTCGACCGCGTTCTCGATGAACAGGTCGTTGGCCTCACGGAAGTCGTTCAGGCCCGGGTAGCGCTCGATCGGCAGCACCAGGTGGCGATGGCCGACCTTGGCGGAGCGGTGCAGGCTGCGCACGATGTCGCCGTGGTCGGCGAAGGCCGGGAACTTCAGGAACTCCTCGGTGATCTCGGCCTGGCTGTAGCGGTGCGGCGGCAGGGCGCCCTGTACGCCGGCAATCACGCTGACCGGCCGGCCAGGTTTCGAACCAAGTTTGCTCGACATGCCCTCCATTATGCCTTGAGTAGGCCCTCAAGGTCATTTCGGTTCGCTGACGGCTTAGTCGAATATCGCTTTCACCTGGTTTTTCGCGGCCAAGGCAGCCAGTACGGCACCTCCTGAGCATAACGGTCGAACGCCGCGCCGTAGATTCGCCGGAAGCGTCTCTCCTTCAGCGCCGGGGCCGCCAGGCAATATCCGGTCAGGGTGGTGGCGAGAACGAGTTGGTCGGGGGTCCAGGTGGGGACGGTCCACAGGGTCAGGGTGAAGGCGACATAGATCGGCTGACGGGTGAGCCGGAAGAGTCCGGTGACGGGCATCGGCGGGTAGACCGCATCGCGGCCGCGGGCCAAGGCGACCCATCCCAGGCTTCCGGTCTGCAGTTGCGGCCCGGCGTCGACCATCGCCTTCCCCAGTAGCAGCCAGGACAGCAGATAAACACCCGTCATCGCGACCAGTGTCGCGCCGCCGGCCCGCCACCAGATCGTCCCCGTCGGTGACCAGAACGCGAAGAGCAGGAACACCTGCAGTGCGGCGAGCGTCGCGTAGGTCGTGGTCGACAGCGTTGGTCCGGCGCCCCTCGGCGCCATCCGGGCCAGCAGCGCTCTTCCCCGAGTCGTGTGCAGCAGCGAATGTATGGCGGCGAACTGGATCAGGAGTCCGGCGTTGACGATCCAGTTCCACGGCACCGGAACCGAACCCAGCGACCGGCTCATGCCGAAGTACATCGCGACCATCATGGTCAGCACGCCGAGCGCGAAAGAGAGGTGGCATATCAGGCCGTAACACAACGCCATGACGGTGTTGCCACCGCTTCGGCGGACGTTCTCTCGAGCCACCATCTGCCTACCGAATCCTGAATCGCCGAAACGTCGCTGCTCCGGACCCTCCCGTAGCGTAGTCCCATGGGACTACGACAGCGCCTGGCGATCTTGCGCTGGTCGGTTCTCCGTGCGGGTCTGAGTATGAGGAGATTCAACTCCATCGGTCAGGTGGGCGACGGACGCGAAGCGGCCGCAGCCGACTACGTCGTCACGCACGCGCGCCGCGGCGACATCGACGAGGTTCTTGCCGCGATCGACCGATTCGCCTACACCCGGTCCTTCCTGGTCAACGTCGGCGACGAGAAGGGTGAGTTGCTCGATACCGCCGTGCGCCTGTCAAGCCCGGGATTGGTACTGGAGCTAGGCACCTACTGCGGCTACAGCGCCTTGCGCATCGCCCGGGCCGCCCCGACAGCACGGATCTTCTCAGTGGAGTTGTCCGCCGCCAATGCCGCAGTCGCGCAACGCATCTGGAACCACGCTGGAGTCGCCGACCGTATCACCTGCCTGGTCGGGACCATCGGCGACTCAGGACGGACGCTGGACAGGCTGCGGAACGAGTACGGCTTCACCGCAGGCGCACTGGACTTTCTGTTCATTGATCACGACAAGAACGCCTACCTGTCCGACCTGCTCGCCATCGTCGAGCGCTGCTGGCTGCATCGCGGTTCAATCGTGTTCGCCGACAACATCGGATTTCCCGGCTCCCCGAGATACCTCGCCTACATGCGCGATCATCAACACAGAGGATGGGAGACGAAAGAGCATCGGACACACGTCGAGTACCAGACGCTGATACCCGATCTCGTACTCGTATCGGAGTTTCTCGGCTAGTCGCCACCCTCGCTGATGCCCAGTCGCGCATGAAGTTTCGCCAGCGGTTTGGGCGCCCACCAGTTCCATCTGCCCATCACGTGCATGAATGCCGGCACCAGGACCAGGCGCACCAGCGTCGCGTCCATCAAGACCGCCAGTGTCAGGCCGACGCCGAACAGTCGCATGACGGCGACCTTGGCCGCGGCCAGCGCAGCGAACGAGATGGCCATGATCAGCGCGGCCGCGGTGATGACGCGCCCGGTGCGCGCCAGGCCGAGTGCCACACTCTCGTCGTTGTCGACGGAACCTTGCGGAGACGCCAGCCAGAACTCTCTGATCCGCGACACCAGGAAGACCTCGTAATCCATCGACAGACCGAAGGCGATGCAGAACAGAAGCACCGGCATGTTGGCGACCAGCGTTCCGGTCGGAGTGGTGCCCAACGCGCCGAGATGACCCTCCTGGAATATCCACACCATGGCGCCGAAGGTCGCCGACAGTGAGAGCATGTTGAGGATCAATGCCTTCACGGGCAGCACCACGCTGCCGGTGAGCAGGAACAGCAGCACCAGCATGATGGCTGCGATCAGCCCGAGAACCAGTGGCAGCCGGGACACGATGGCCTTCACACTGTCCCGGTTGGTCTGCGCGAGCCCGGCGAACTCGACCGCCCGCCCGTCCGGAGTCGACACCGCGTGCAGCCGGTCGAGTTGGGTTTCGGACGGTTCAGAGAACAACGGCGCGGTGCTGCTCACGGTGATCAACGCGCTGCCGTCGGCGATTCCGGTGGCGGCGATGGGCGGCCCGATCGGCCGTCCGTTGACGAAGGCCCCCGTCGGCCCCGACACCGACGACACGTCGGCCACCCGGGACAGTTCCGCAGCGTAGGCGCCGATCGTTTCGGGGGTCAGCCCGGCGGCATCAGGAATGACGATCGGCACCGCGCTATCGGAGTCGTTGGCGAACTGGGTGCGCAGCAGATCACCCACCTGGTGGGCAGAGGCGGACTTGGGCAGCACCCTGTCGTCGGGAAATCCCGGCCGGACTCCGAAGAAGGGGGCACCGAGCACTCCGAGTAGGGCCACGGTCACCAGACCGATCGGCAGCGCATGACGCATCACGAATTTCGCTGTGCGATACCAGAATTCCTCGTGCCAGGGGCGCACCACCGGTTCCGGCCGGCGCAGAATCCGGCGCAGCAGGCGCCGGACGTCGAAAGCATCTATCCGGTCGCCGAGCAGCATGATCGCGGCCGGGGTGACGAGAACGGCAGCAAGGGCCGCGAAGGCGACGGTGGCCACACCGGCATAGGCGAAGGACCGGAGGAAGTTCATCGGGAACAGCACCATGACGGCCATCGACAGTGCGACGGTTACCGCAGAGAACAAGACCGTCCGGCCGGCCGTCGCCATCATCTTTGCCACGGCCTGCTCAGGCGGCGCCCCGCCGGCCGTCTCGTCGCGGTACCGGCTGATCATCAGTAGGGTGTAGTCGATCGCGAGCGCCAAACCCATCGCGGTGGTGAGGTTCAGGGCGAAGATCGAGACGTCGGTGAAGAAGTTGACTGTTCGCAGCACCGCCAGCGAGCCGAGGATCGCCATCACGCCGACGCCGATCGGCAGCGCGGCCGTCAGTGCGCCGCCGAAAACCCAGATCAGCACCAGGAAACTCAGCGGCACCACTATCGACTCGAGGGTCAGCAGGTCACGCTGGGACTGCTCGGTGATCTGAAGGTTGACCATCGCGGTGCCGCCGGCGCGCACCGTGATCCCATCCCGTTCGCCGACGATGACATCGGTCAGTTCCCGCGTGTAGGTCTGCTGCTGGCCCTCGGTGCCCAGCACACCGGTGGCGATGAGACCGGATTTACCGTCGCTGCTCACCAGGGCTGCGGCGGCTTCCCGGGGGGACGTCCAAGGCGAGCTGATGTCGGCGACGTGGCCGGAGCGTTTCAGTTCATCGATGACACCGTTGGCCACGGCGCGTGCCGCGGGGCTGTCGAACCGGTCAGGTGCCGTGACGACGATGAGCAGTGGCGCATCGCCGTAGCCGAACTTCTGGGTGAGCAACGCCGTGGCGCGGGAGGACTGGGCGGTCGGATCCTGGAATCCGCTCGGCGACAGATGCGCAGCCACCGGCACGCCGAAGATCCCTGTTGCCAGTGCCAGCGATCCGACGACCAGAAGCACCCGTCGCGGGGCGGCGATGGCGAGGTCGGCGATACGGCGGAGCATTTGCTGAGACTACCTACGCCGGCTGTGTCCGCTGATGCCTGATACCGCCCCGGGGATGACGTCTGCGGTGCGATACTCGCATCCACCACCACTGCTGACGGGGAAAGCGCACATGAGCGAAGGCATTTCGGAGGACACCCGCACCGGCATGAGCGCCGAGTCGCTGCGCCAGGCGATCGAGGACCATCTTCGCTACACGTTGGGCCGACCGGCGGCCCTGCTGGAGCCCAGGCACTACTACCACGCACTGGCCCTTGCGGTGCGAGACCGGATGCAGGACCGGTGGGCCGCAACGACCCAGACCTACGTCGATCTGAGCCGGAAGGTCACCGCCTACCTGTCCGCGGAGTTCCTGCTCGGACCGCATCTGGGAAACAACCTGCTCAACTTGGAGATCGAGGAGCAGGCCCGGGCCGCGCTGTCGGCCCTCGGTCAGGATCTCGACGAGGTGCTGGCCTGCGAGCAGGAACCGGGTCTGGGAAACGGCGGACTCGGCCGGCTGGCGGCCTGCTATCTGGACTCGCTGGCAACGCTGGAACGGCCCGCGGTCGGGTACGGAATCCGCTACGAGTTCGGGATCTTCGATCAGGAGATCCACAACGGCTGGCAGGTGGAGAAGACCGACAACTGGCTTGCCGAGCCCAACCCGTGGGAGATCGCCAAGCCTGAGATCAACTACGAGGTCGGTTGGGGCGGGCGTACCGAGCGCTGGGTCGACGAGGACGGCACGGAGCGGGTTCGCTGGATTCCGGACCGGATCGCCAAGGGTCTGCACTACGGCACCCCGATCCAGGGTTATGCGGTCAACACCTGCAACACGCTGATTCTGTGGAGCGCCACCGCGATCCAGTCACTTGTGCTCGACGCTTTCAACGCCGGCGACTACTACAACGCGGTGCGCGAGGAGGTGGTCTCCTCGACCATCACCAAAGTGCTCTATCCCAATGACCAGCCGGAGATCGGCAAGCAGCTGCGGCTGGCCCAGCAGTACTTCTTCGTCTCCTGCTCGCTGCAGGACATCCTGCACCTGCTGGAGGACCTGGCCGGCATGGACGTCGAGGAACTCCCCAACCGGGTAGCAGTGCAGCTCAACGACACTCACCCCTCGATCGCGGTGGCGGAGTTGATGCGTCTGCTGATCGACCTGCGCGGCATGGACTGGGACGAGGCGTGGGCGATCACGGTGGCGACGATGGGCTACACCAACCACACCCTGCTGCCCGAGGCGCTGGAGACCTGGCCGCTGTCGATGTTCGAGCAGTTCCTGCCGCGGCACCTGGAGATCATCTACGAGATCAATCGACGTTTCCTCGACGAGGTGCGGGCCAAGTTCCCCGGCGATGTCGACCGGCTCCGGCGGATGTCACTGATCGGCGAGGAGGGCGGCAAGTGCGTGCGGATGGCACATCTGGCCACCGTCGGCAGCCATGCCGTCAACGGTGTGGCCGCACTGCACTCGGAATTGCTCAAAGACACCGTGCTCAAGGACTTCTACGAGATGTGGCCGGAGCGGTTCAGTAACAAGACCAACGGTGTGACTCCGCGGCGCTTCGTGGGCCTGGCCAATCCCGGGCTGCGCAAACTGCTCGACGAGACCATCGGAACAGGATGGATGACGGATCTCGATCGGCTGCGCGGTCTTGAACCGCTGGCCGATGACGCCGCCTTCCAACGGAAGTGGCGTGCGGTCAAACGGGAGAACAAGGCCCGGCTGTCGCGCTATGTGGCGGCGAACACCGGCGTCGAGCTCAACCCGGACTGGATGTTCGACGTTCAGGTCAAGCGCATCCACGAGTACAAGCGTCAACACCTCAATGTGCTGCACATCATCAGCCTTTACCACCGGCTCAAGAACAACCCCGGGCTCGAGATCCCCCCGCGGGCATGGATTTTCGGCGGCAAAGCGGCCCCTGGATATCACATCGCCAAACTGATGATCAAGCTGATCAACTCGGTCGCCGAGACGGTCAACGCCGATCCGGACGTCAACGATCGGATGCGGGTGGCCTTTGTCCCGAACTTCAACGTGCAGAACGGCCAGCTGATCTACCCGGCCGCGGATCTCTCCGAGCAGATCTCCACCGCCGGTAAGGAGGCATCCGGCACCGGCAATATGAAGTTCATGATCAACGGTGCGCTGACCATCGGCACGCTCGACGGCGCCAATGTCGAGATGCGCGAGGAAGCCGGTCCGGAGAACTTCTTCCTGTTCGGCCTCACCGTTGACGATGTGCACGAGCTCTACGCCAAGGGCTACCGCCCGCGCGACTACATCGAGCGCAACGCTGAACTGGCCGCAGTGCTCGGCCTGATCGCCGACGGCACCTTCTCCCGCGGTGACACCGGTGTTTTCGCATCGCTGGTCGGCAACCTCGTCGACCACGACCACTTCCTGGTGCTGGCCGACTACGCCGACTACATACGCTGCCAGAACGAGGTCAGCACCGCCTGGCAGGACACCGAGTTGTGGACCCGGATGTCGATCCTCAACAGCGCACGGAGCGGCAAGTTCTCCTCCGACCGCTCGATCGCCGAGTACTGCGATGACATCTGGAACGTCGAAGCGGTGACCATCGACCTCAGGGGGTAGACGTGACTCTGACCGATCCCGAGGTCGCCCAGATCGACGGATGGTGGCGCGCCGCCAACTACCTGTCGGTCGGACAGATCTACCTACTGGACAACCCGTTACTGCGGACACCGCTGTCCCGTGACGATGTCAAACCGCGACTGCTCGGACACTGGGGCACGACCCCGGGACTGAACTTCCTCTACGCCCATCTCAATCGGGCGATCAAGGCACGCAGCCAGTCCACGATCTACATCACCGGACCCGGCCACGGCGGACCCGGTCTGGTGGCCAACGCCTACCTCGACGGGACCTACACCGAGTACTACCCCGACATCACCTCCGACACCGAGGGCATGCGCCGGCTGTTCCGGCAGTTCTCATTCCCGGGTGGCATCCCCTCCCACGTCGCGCCGGAGACTCCGGGTTCGATCCACGAGGGCGGCGAACTCGGCTACGCCCTGTCGCATGCCTACGGTGCCGCGTTCGACAATCCCGATCTTCTGGTTGCCGCGGTCGTTGGCGATGGCGAAGCCGAGACCGGCGCGCTGGCGACGAGTTGGCATTCGAACAAGTTCCTGAATCCCGCCAAGGACGGCGTCGTGCTGCCGATTCTTCATCTCAACGGCTACAAGATCGCCAATCCCACTGTGCTGGATCGTATTCCGCAAGACGAACTGCGGTGGCTGATGATCGGCTACGGACACAACCCGTATTTCTTCGAAGTGACTGACGCGCAGGCCGGAGACCACGCTGACGCACACCGGCGCTTCGCCGACCTTCTCGATGGCGTACTCGATGAGATCGCCACCATCAAGAAGAATGCAGCGGCCGGCGATGAAAGCCGGCCGAGTTGGCCGATGATCGTCTTCCGCACCCCGAAGGGCTGGACCGGTCCGGCCTACATCGACGGCAAGAAGACCACCGGTTCGTGGCGGGCCCACCAGGTCCCACTGGCCAGTGCCCGCGACACCCCGGAACATCTGCAGGTACTCGCCGACTGGCTGGCGTCCTACCGACCACAGGAGCTCTTCGACGCCGAAGGCACGCTCAACCGGGACCTGGCCGCACTCGCCCCGTCCGGTCATTTGCGAATGAGCGACAACCCGCACGGCAACGGTGGTCTGCTGCTCAAAGACCTTCGGCTGCCGGACTTCCGGGACTACGCCGTGGATGTGCCGGCGCCGGGAGCGACGATGGCCGAGGCCACCCGGATACTCGGTAACTGGCTCACCGATGTGATCCGGCTCAACCCGGACAACTTCCGGATCTTCGGTCCCGACGAGACCGCCTCCAACCGGCTGCAGTCGGTGTTCGACGTCACCGACAAGCAGTGGAACGCCGAGTTCTTCTCCCCCGAGGTCGACGAGCATCTGGCCCGGGCCGGCCGGGTGGTCGAGATGCTCTCCGAGCATCAGATGCAGGGCTGGCTCGAGGGTTATCTGCTGACCGGCCGGCACGGTCTGTTCAACTGCTACGAGGCGTTCATCCACATCATCGACTCGATGTTCAATCAGCATGCCAAGTGGCTGAAGGTCACCAACGACATTCCCTGGCGCCGGCCGATCGCGAGCCTGAATTACCTTCTTTCCAGCCATGTCTGGCGTCAGGACCACAACGGGTTCAGCCATCAGGATCCGGGTTTCATCGACCATGTGGTCAACAAGAGCGCCGAAGTGGTGCGGGTCTATCTACCTCCGGACGCCAACACGCTGCTGTCCACCTACGACCACTGCCTTCGATCGCGGCAGTACGTCAACGTGGTGGTCGCCGGCAAGCAACCGCACCCGAACTTCCTGACGATGGACGAGGCCGTCGCGCACTGCACCCGCGGTCTGGGCATCTGGGAATGGGCCGGCACCGAGGAACCCGGCTGCGACCCCGATGTGGTGCTGGCCGCCGCCGGTGACGTCCCGACCCTGGAGGCACTGGCCGCCGCGGACCTGCTGCGCCGGCACATACCCGGATTGAAGGTGCGTTTCGTCAACGTCGTCGACCTGATGCGTCTACAGGACGAGAGTGAGCACCCGCACGGCATGTCCAATCGGGAGTTCGACATGGTGTTCACCCCGGACAAGCCGGTCATCTTCGCCTACCACGGCTATCCGTGGCTGATCCACCGCCTGGTCTACCGGCGCAGCAATGACAGCCGGATCCATGTCCGCGGCTACAAGGAGGAGGGCACCACCACCACGCCGTTCGACATGGTGATGCTCAACGACCTGGATCGCTTCCATCTCGTCATCGACGTCATCGACCGGGTGCCCGGTCTGGGCTCCAGGTACGCCGCACTGCGCCAGCAGATGATGGACAACCGGATTCACGCCCGCGAGTACACCCGCGAACACGGCGACGATCTGCCGGAGGTCCGCGACTGGGTGTGGCCGGGCGCGCGTGACGTCGCCCCAGCCGCGAGATTGGAGGCCACCCTGGCCACCGGCGGAGACAACGAGTAGCGCTCGAGTGGAGGACTTGCCCGGCCGCCCCTAGGATCGCGACATGGGACCGCGCAAGACGGCACCGGAACCGGTCGACATGCTCGAACCCGAACTGCGCTTCCACACCATCCACGGTTACCGCCGGGCATTCCGGATCGCCGGTTCCGGTCCCGCGCTTCTACTGATACACGGGATCGGCGACAACTCCACCACGTGGACGCCGGTGCACAAGGAACTCGCCTGCCGCTTCACAGTGATCGCCCCAGATCTGTTGGGGCACGGTAAATCCGACAAACCACGCGCCGACTATTCGGTGGCCGCCTACGCCAACGGTATGCGCGATCTGCTCAGCGTGCTCGACATCGACCGGGTCACCGTCGTCGGGCATTCGCTCGGTGGCGGCGTCGCGATGCAATTCGCGTATCAGTTCCCTCAATTGGTGGATCGGATCATTCTGGTGGGCGCCGGCGGAGTCACCAGGGACGTCAACATCGCGCTGCGGTTCGCATCGCTGCCCGGCGGAGGCGAAGCCCTGGCGCTATTGCGACTCCCATTTGCGCTCCCCGCCCTTCAGGTCGCCGGACAGGTCGTCGGATCGGTGCTCGGGTCGACCCGGTTCGGCCGCGACATCCCGAATATGTTGCGCATCCTTGCCGACCTGCCAGAGCCGACGGCGTCCTCGGCGTTCACCCGGACGCTGCGCGCGGTGGTGGACTGGCGCGGCCAGGTGGCCACCATGCTGGACCGCTGCTATCTGACTGAATCGATTCCGGTGCAACTGATCTGGGGCGAGGACGACAGCGTGATCCCGGTTAATCACGCCAAGATGGCCCATGCGGCGATGCCCGGCTCCCGGCTGTCAATCTTCCCCCGGTCCGGGCACTTTCCGTTCCATGATCATCCCGAAGGTTTCGTCGAACTCGTGGAGCGCTTCATCGACGAGACCGAGCCTGCCGAGTACGACCAGACTGTGCTGCGCGACCTGCTTCGCAAGGGCAGCACGGAGGATTCGGTGAGCGGGCCGCTCACCACCCGGGCCGCGGTGCTGGACGCACTGGAGAACGACGAGCGCAGCGCGACCTGACTACTGGAGCTAGGAAGCCAGCGCCTGGCCCTCGTCGCCCAGGTACTCCTCGCCGCCGGTCGGGTAACCGCCGCCGGTGGTGGTGATGTGAACGTGGTCGTAGTGGCCGTAGCCGGAACCGCTGGGGCCGTTGGCCGGCGTGTAGTAGGTGCCGCGCCAGATCACGTCCTGAATTCCGAACCGGGCGGCGTTGCTCATCGCGTAGTCAAGGATCGCGTTGCCCAGCGCAACACCCGCCGCGCTGCCCGGATTGGGGATCATGATGTCCAGGGCCAGACCGTTGGGATGCCACGGCTTGGCATCCGGTCGCACGCCGATCATGGTGTGGATCTCGGGGAAGGCCGCGCTGACGGCGCGCTCGACCAGGATGGTGCGCACCTGCAGACCGCGCTCGGAGGCCACACCGGCCATCAGGTGATGCGGGGCCGAGGAGACCATGGCCACCGGGGTGGCCTCGGCCGTCTCGGGCGCGGCTTCGGGGAAGTCCTCCGGAAGGTTCTCGGGCTCAGGTGCCACGGCCAGCGGCGAGGAGCCGTCGGCGATCGGCGCGGCGTCGTTGTCCGGGCTGCCCGGATTGGCATTCGCGCCGGCGGCCAGGATCATGGCGGCCGGCACCACAACCGTGGCGGCCAGGGCCGAGAGCGTCATCCGCAGATCACGAAAACGAATACAAAACATCACAGAACCATAACGGACATTCCTGAGAGGCCCCGGCAGGGGCGCGCCGGGATGCGAGGAAGGTCACATTTCGCGCGGGTATCACCGCTGATCAGGAGTGGAGCTAAGGGGAATCGAACCCCTGACCTTCTCGATGCGAACGAGACGCGCTACCAACTGCGCTATAGCCCCTTGGACGCTAGAAGGCTACACCAGTTTTACTGGCCGGCCGCCCTGGGCAGGTCGTAGCGCCGGCTGTAGGGCATCTCGTCGAGGTGCTCGAAGGTCGGGTCCTCGTCGTCGATGTCCAGCACCACCGCGCCGGGGCGGCGCAGCCGGGAGGGCATGTCGTAATCCCGGTACGACGGCCGCGATCGCCCGTCGGAGTCGGCCGCGGATTCCATCGAGTCGTCCGTCGCCCCGGAACGGGCGAGGCGTTGCTGGCGGCGCCGGCGAACCTGCTCCTCGATCCGGGTCTGACGGCGCAGATAGGCCAGGTACAGCACCGTCACGGCCGCACTCGTCCCAAACGCCCACCACAGGCCGGAGTCGACCGCGAAGGACAGCACAGCGGTCAGAATCATGGCGACCGCCATCACCATCAGCACCCGCTTGCGGAACTGGTACTTGCGGGCGCTCACCGCGGCCGCGGTCGTGGAGTCGTGGCGGCGGCTGCGGCGGGGTGCCGGCGCCGGCTCGTCCTCGGCCTCCAAACCTGAAGTGTCGTCGATGTATTCGTACTCGCCGGAGGCCGGCTGATCCGTTTCGTCCTCGGCGATCCCGGCCTCTGCCGTCTCCGTGAGGGGCATCTCGACGACGGGCAGCACATCCGTCTGCTCCTCGGCGGCGGGTTCCTCGAACAAGCTGGCCTGCACACCCTGCTCGTCCTGCGCACCGTCGCCGACCGGCAGCGCACCGGAGTTCTCGTCGACCACATCGACGTCGAGGTAGTCGGTTTCGACGACGATCTCCTCGGTCACCGACGCCAGCACCATCATCGTGCGGGCAGGCACCGGGACCTCTTCGGTGTCGTCGGCCCCCCGGGCTTCGAAAGACTCAGGGGCTGCGAAGGAATCAGTGGCCTCGAACTCCTCGAACTCCCCCTCGAAGTCGGCGTCCTCGCGGTGCCATTGCGGGTCGTGGCGGTGGCCGGCCGCGGGGCCGCCGCGCCTGAGCAGCCGGGACTTGGCGCCACCGTTGAGGACTCGGGTCGACAGGGCGA
>JAPOKC010000057.1 GCA_029977845.1 Mycobacteriaceae bacterium
TTAGCCTCCGCGTCGGTGGCCGGCACCCTGCCTGCGACGGAGAAGCAGGTACAGGCTGAACTGCGCGCCAATACTGCTGTTCAACTGGGAGTCGACACTGCCGTCGGCAATGCCGTCACATCGCTGCTGACCAACCAGAGCGTCGTATCGGCTCTCAACGACAGGCTGGCCTCGTTGATGAGCGACCTGCTCGGCGACCCGGACGTCCAGGCCGGACTGGATGAAGGCGTTTCGAAGAGCGTGTCCGACCTCCTCGGCGGCGGCGCGTTCGGCGACGCGGTCGGCGCCCAGGCCGGGACAGCAGTCGTCGAGATTCTGAGCAACCCCATCGTCAAGGATGCCCTCGAGGGCTTGGTCGACACCGAACTCGGCGACTTCTTCCGCACACAGGGCGTCGTCGCCGCGTTCGCCTCCGCCGCGGACACCTTCGCACTCGACGTGCTCACCGGCACGAGGGTCAATGTCGCCGCAGAGATCGCGGTGAAGCAGCTGCGAACCAGTCCCGCGGTGGACACCGCTGTGCAGCAGATCGTCACCACGACTGTGTCGGAATTCCTTGGCAATCAGGAGGTCTGGGAAGCGGTCGACGGAACGGCCTCGCGACTGGTCGCCGATCTACTCGCCGATCCCGACGTCCAGCAGGCTGTGGCCGGCAAGGTGTACGCCAACGTTTGGGTGGCGTTCAACGGCACCGCGCTCGGCCAGGTTGTCGGCGACGAAGTCGCCGCGGCCGTGGTGGCGCTGATGCAGAATCCGAGTGTCGCCGTCGGACTGGTCGGCCTTGTCGACACGGTGACCAGCGACTTCTTCGGCTATCCGGGCGTCGTCGCCGCATTCTCCACCGCGGCAGGGGAATTGGCTGCGGCGGAGGTTGCGGGTGACATCAAGACCGTCGCGCCGGTGGTACAGGCCGAGTTGCGGGCCAACCCCGATGTCGAGCAGGCCGCAGGCGTCGCCGTAGGCGACGCGGTCGAGACACTACTTACCGATGAGGCGGTGCTCTCGGCGCTGGACAAGACGGCGGCGGGGGTGGTCACCGACCTGCTCGCCGACCCAACCGTCCAGGCGAAGCTCAACGAACAGATCGTCAAGGAGGTCTCCAAGGCCGTCGGCGGCGGAGATCTGGGCCAGGCGGTGGGCACTCAGGTCGCAGCCACTGTGGACACCTTCCTGAGCAATCCGAGTGTCCGCGTCGCCCTGGTGGGCCTGGTCGACGATGAACTGGGCAACTTCTTCCGCTCCGCCGGCGTCGTCTCCGCCTTCTCAGAGGCCGCCGACATGTTCGCCATCGAGGTGGTCACCGGAGAGAACGTCAAGACCGCAGCCGACGACGCGACCACCTGGCTGCGCAACAGCGCCCCGGTCCAAGACGCGGTGATCGGAGTGATCACCGAATCGGTCGGCGCGTTGTTGAGCAACTCCTACGTGATCCAGGCCGCCGACAACGGTCTGACGACTCTGCTGACCAACCTCGGCCCGTACGCCGGCCAACTCGTCACGCTGTTCGTGACGGAGTCGATGAAGGAGTCCCCGATCGCCGAGCCGGTCGGGCAGGCTCTCGGGGCGGCCGTGGAGCAACTGCTGACCGTTCCTGGATTCGGCTCCGGGGTCGTGACGATCATTGCCTCCGCATTGCCCGACTTCCTGGGGCAGTTCGGGGTCCCCGAGGCCGTGGCCGGTGTTGTCGGGGATTACGCTGCGGCGCTGGTGGCCGGCGAGGACCCGGCAGTCGCGCGACAGAACGCCGAGGAAGCCCTGCGGACGAACCCGACGATCGATTCCGCGGAGAAAGCGACCGTCGCGGATTCTCTGATCCTGGCCAACCTGAACCTGCTTAGCAATCCGGCCATTCAGGCGGCACTCGGAACGACAACCACGACGTTGATCACCACGCTCGCCGCGGACCCGACCGTCCAAGCCTTCATCGCTCAACGCGACAACCCCGCCTTGGCCGAACTGCTCGCCAACACCGCGGTGCTCGGCGAAGTCGCCCCTGTGGTCGGTTCCGTGGTGACCCAACTCCTCGGCTACCCCGGATTCAACACCGCCCTTCTGGATGCGGTGAACCAGTTCGCCGATGACCTGATCGACGGGCAGGAGACGTCCTACGCCGAGCAGCACGCGTTGCAAACTTTACGTTCCGCTCCGGCCACCGTTTCCGCGGTACGAAGTGTGGTTCCGCCTGCGGTGAACACCCTGCTGGCTTTCTCCAATGTCCGCCAGGCCCTGGGTCTGTACGCCGACGAAGAGACCGTCGCCTACTTGCAGAGGTTCGGTATCAACAATCGCTTCCTCGACCGAACATTCGGACAAGTGACGGACGGCACCGTTGAATCACTGCTCACCAGGACTGCCGGGTTAACCCTGGCCGACAACCTGGTGGTGAATGTCGTACTCGGCATGCCGATCAAGGACTGGAGAAGCTTCACCGCCCAGGAGGTCATCGCCGATCCATTCCTCCAGATAGCGTTCGGCATGTCCCTCGGCCATGGCATCGGGTCGCTCTTCGGCGACAACGTCTTCGGCGAGTTGATCGGTGTCGCCGCTGCGGTGCCGGCCACGCTGGGGGTCGTCATCTCCTCGGCAATCGTGGGGTTCTTCGAGTGGATCTTCGGCAGGCCGAGTGTCGGCGTCATACCGTCGGCCGCGGCGGAGGACCTGCCGGTGTGGCGCGCAACCGTTCTCGACCTGGGCGCTATCGGACTGCGCCTTCCCGTCCCGGCTTGATCGACTTCATCGCGGTGCGCCAGGACGACGCCCTGGCCCGGCCGCTGCTGGCCGAACTCGCCGCCGAGTACAGCGCCCGCTACGGCGAGGCGTTGGAGCGGGTGCATGCCGGGCTGGTGAACTATCCGGCCTCAGAATTCGCCCCGCCCCAGGGCGGCATGCTGATGGGTGTGCTCGACTCAGTTGCGGTGACCGGTGGTGCATTCCGCCGGTACGGCGAGGTCGACGGCGTGGAAACCGCTGAGCTCAAACGCATCTGGACCGATCAACAACACCGCCGGAAGGGCTACGCCGGCCTTCTGCTCGACGCACTGGAGGCGGAGATCGCCAATCGGGGGTATCGACAGATCTATCTCACCACCGGCCACCGTCAGCCCGAAGCCGAGGCGCTTTATCTCTCACGGGGTTACACCCGATTGAAGGCACCACTGTCGGCGCGCAGCGAGAGTTACCGCGCCGAGGTCCACCTGGTTCCGTTCCTCAAGGACCTTCCCCGATGACTCCCGGTGTGCGGATCCGGCCGGCAGAACACGACGACGTCGACGGACTGAGCGCACTGGAGTCCCGCTACTACATCGGCAATCTCGACCCGGCGCAGCGCGCCGACGGCGTCATCTCGGTCCTGCACCCGGTGCACCGGTGGACCCGTGCTGTCGAACACGGCGAGGTGTATGTCGCGGTGACCGGAGACGACGTCGTCGTCGCCTTCATGGTCGTCAGTTCCCCACCAGATCCCACCGATGCGGGGCTTCCTGCAGTCCTCAGGGAAATGCTGGCTCTCACAGAGACTGTGCAGATGAACGGCAGGCCCATCGCCCGACAACGGTATCCGGTCCACGGCCCGGTCTGAATCGCCGATGAGGTTCGCGGCCGCGGGGTGTACTCGTCGTTGCACGCGATCACCCGGGACGCCTATCGGGACCGTTTCGATCTCGGGGTGCTGTTCGTCGCCACCGACAACTCGCGGTCGCTGCACGCCACCGGCACCCGACTCGGCGCCCAGTCGCTGGCCGAGTTCGAGGCCGACGGGCGGCAGTACCGCTTCCTGGCGTTCGAGTTCTGAACGGCCCGGTTCGCCCCGGTCAGGGTTGACCGACGAACCCGTCCCAGGTCGACATGTAGTCCAGAAACGCCGGCCCGAGCCCCTCGGCTGCGAGGACCTCCTTGGGGACGGGTAGCTGCCGCATGGCCGCCGTCGGATCCGCCTGCACCAGCATTGGGAAGTCGTGATTGGTGATCGCCGCCTTGCCGATCGCCACGATGTCGGCGCCGAGATCCAGTGCGCGTTGGACATCAGATCCCGAATAAAGGTGACCGGCGACGACGAGACGAGCCGGTCCCCGGTCCAGCGCGGTGAATAGTTCAAGCAGCGGGCGGGGTGCGAACTGCGGGTCCACCGCTTCCTTGAACACATCCCAGAGCGAGAGGTCGATGAAATCGACCTCTCCCGTGGTGACCAACCGCTCGAAGACGTCGATCATGTCCGCGGTGGCCAGACCGAACCGCTCGGTCGAGATCCGCACTCCCAGAATGAAATCCGGTTGGCAACGACGACGAATGCCCGCGATGATCTCCTCGACGATGCGGAACCGCGCCTGGCGGCTCCCGCCGTATTCGTCAGTCCGGTCATTGAACTCGGCATTGAGGAACTGGCAGAGCAGATAGTCGTGGGCGCAGTGCAGTTCCACCCCGTCGAATCCCGCCTCGTCACACCGGACGGCGGCCGCGACGAAGGACTCGATGACCTCATGCACCTCGGCGGTCGTCATCGCCCCCGCCCCGGTCTTGCCATCGGCGGCCGGAGCCAGCGGCGGCGTGCCGATGAGTTCAGCAGGCGCCCGGCGCCCTGCATGATGCAACTGGACGACCGCCACACTCCCCTGCGCGTGGATCCCCGAAGCCAGTCGGGTCAGTCCCGGCAGATGCTCGTCACCGAAGCACCCCAACTGTCCGGCGAAGGCCTGACCGCGCGCCTCGACGTGGCTGGCACAGGTCATGGTCATCCCGAAGCCACCGGCGGCGCGCATCGTCAACCAGCGCTCCTCGTCATCAGACAGCGTCCCGTCCGGATTGCTCTGCTGATTGGTCAGCGGGGACAACATGAACCGGTTCTTCATGGCCGGGCCGTGGGCGAACGTGACGGCGTCGAACGGTGATGACATGGGCTGAGCGTACGAGCGCGCAGGACCGAGCCGATGCGCCCACGCCGCCTCAGCGGAGATCCCATTCTATCGTACAAATGTTCGATAGAATGTGTCCCGGCCGTCACTCACCCGCAGCGGCGTGTCGAACCCGGCAAAGCCGACACCGCCGATAAGACGGTGATGCTCCAAACGAACGCGCCATCACCGCATCTCCGAGAAGGACGATCCACCCGTGAGCTACTCCGCCGCCGACATCACCGAACTCGACGACGTCCAGCACACCCGCCTGCGCCCGGCAGTGAACCTGGGACAGGAGGTCTTTCTCACCGCGCTGCGCGAGCTCGTCGACAATGCGGTGGAGGAGGTCGCCGACCCGAGCCACGGCGGGTCGACGGTGACGATCACGCTGCACGCCGACAGCTCGGTGACAGTCTCCGATGACGGACGCGGACTGCCGGTCGACACCGATCCGGTCACCAAGAAGAACGGCATCGTCAAGACGCTTGGCACCGCACGGGCCGGCGGCAAGTTCTCCGCACATACCGACGCCGACACCGTTGGCGCCGGACTCAACGGAATCGGTGCTGCAGCCGCAGTGTTCATCTCCGCCCGCACCGACGTGACCGTGCGCCGCGCGGGCAAGACCTACGTGCAGAGCTTCGGGATGGGTTATCCGGGCACGTTCAGCGGCAAGAACTTCGACCCTGAGGCCGAGTTCGTCCGCGACGACACCCAGAAGCTGCGGGGCGTGAACAACCGGAAGCCCGACGCCCACGGAACCTCGGTGCGCATCCTGCTCGACCCGACCGTGGCCCCGGACTGCGCCATCGACATCAACGAGGTGCTGCTGCGCGCCCAGGCCGCGGCACGGATATGCCCCGGCGTGCACCTGAAGGTGATCGACGAGGGGTGGCCGCTCGGCGAGGTTCCCGAGATCCTGACGGCGCCGTTCGCCGGTCCGTGGGGAACCGACGCACTGCTGGATCTGATGTGCGCTGCCGCAGGGACCCCCAAGCCCGAACTGAGCCTCACTGTCGAGGGAACCGGTTCCTACACCACCGGCCGGGGACCCACGCCGATGCGCTGGTCGGTGGCTGCCGGCCCCGCCGAGCCTGCAACCGTGGTGGCGTTCTGTAACACTGTCCGCACCGCCAACGGCGGCTCGCATCTGACCGCGGCGGTGCGCGGCCTGACCGAGGCGCTGGCCGAGAAGGCAAGCCGGATGCGGGATCTCGGTCTCGCCAAGGGCGAGGACGGCCCCGAGGCACAGGACTTCGCGGCCGTCACCGCGTTGGCCGTCGACACCCGCGCTCCGGACGTGTCGTGGGACTCCCAGGCGAAGACCTCGGTGTCGTCGCGGTCGCTGAACCTGGCGATGACCCCGGAGGTGAACCGCGCGGTCACGGTGTGGGCGGCCAACCCCGCCAACGCACCGGCGCTCACCACCTGGGTGAAGCTGGCCCTGGAATCCGCGCGGGCCCGCCGTAGCGCAGAGGGGGCCAAGGAACGCTCGCGGGCGGCATCCAAGGCCAAGGGCCTGGGCACCAACCTGTCCCTGCCGCCCAAGTTGCTGCCCAGCCGCGAGAGCGGCCGCGGCAGCGGGGCCGAGCTGTTCATCTGCGAGGGCGACTCGGCGCTGGGCACCGTCAAGGCCGCCCGGGATGCCACTTTCCAGGCAGCGTTCCCACTGAAAGGCAAGCCGCCCAACACTTTCGGCTGGACCGCGACCAAGGCTCGCACCAAGGAGGAGTTCGACGCGATCGAACGCATACTGGGCTGCGGGGTGCGCGATCACTGCGACCCGGAGAAGTCGCGCTACGACCGGATCCTGTTCGCCTCCGATGCCGACCCCGACGGCGCCAACATCAACTCCAGCCTGATCTCGATGTTCCTCGACTTCTACCGGCCCCTGGTCGCCGCCGGCATGGTCTATGTGACGCTGCCGCCGTTGTTCGTCGTCTATGACGCCGACACCCGCATCTACTGCCAGAACGAGGCCGAACGCGACGAGGCGGTGGCCAACCTGCGGGCATCCTCCCGCCGCAAGGTCGAGGTGCAGCGCAACAAGGGCCTCGGTGAGATGAACGCCGACGACTTCTGGAACACCGTGCTCGACCCTACCCAGCGCACCGTCTACCGGATCAAGCCCGACGACAAGGCCGCCAATCTGCACCACACCCTCTTCGGCGGTCCGCCGGAGGGCCGCCGCGACTGGATGGCGGCCGCCGCCGCCCGCGTCGACACCGCGGCCCTCGATCTCAACTAGGAGCTCTCAACCATGCATGTCATCGAACAGAACCCGGACCTGATCCTCGACGTCTCCGCCGACGACTACTGGAACCGCTACCAGCTGCTCTTCGCGCTCTACAGCACGTCCGACCGGGCGATCCCGTCGGCCTACGACGGGCTCAAGCCCGGGCAGCGGCGTCTGCTCTACCAGATGTATGCGTCAAATCTGTTACCCGGCAACAAACCTCAGAAATCCTCGAAGATCTGCTCGGCGGTGACCGGCAACCTGCACCCACACGGCGGAGCCGCCATGTACGGCGCCGCAGCACTGCTGGCCGCGGAGTTCCAGCGGGTGAAGATCATCGACGGACAGGGGGCGTTCCCCCGCATCCAGGGCGACATCCCTGCCGCGGACCGCTACACCGAGATGCGACTGTCGGCTGCCGGTGCGGCGCTCACCGCGGAACTGGCCGACCACGCCGTACCGATGACGGAGACCTTCGACGGCGAGTGGACCGAGCCGACGGTGCTGCCGGCCCGCTTCCCGGTGCTGCTCGTCAACGGCGCCATCGGCATCGCCGAGGGCTGGGCCACCAAGGTTCCCGCCCACAACCCGCGCCAGGTGATGGCCGCCTGCCGGGCGCTGCTGAAGAAGCCGGGACTCTCGGACGACAAGCTGATGGAGCTGCTGCCCGGACCCGACTGGGGCTGCGGCGGCACGGTCGTCGGCTCCGACGGGCTGCGCGATTACGTCACCACCGGGAAGGGCTCGTTCACCGTACGCGGCAAGCTTTCGGTGGAGGGCCGCAACGTGGTCATCACCGAACTGCCGCCGGGAGTGGCCAGTTCCACTGTGCAGGAACGCATCCGGTCCCTCATCACCGGTGGCGATCTGCCCGGCGTGGCCGACATGTCCGATCTTACCGACCGGCGCAACGGGCTGCGCATCGTGGTCAGCGCCAAGCGTGGCCACGACCCGCACCAGCTGGTCACGTCACTGCTGGCGTTGACACCGCTGGAGGGCACCTTCGCCGCCAGCCTGGTGGCCCTCGACGCCGATCGCATCCCGCGGTGGTGGTCGGTGCGGGAGTTGATCGCCTCATTCCTGTCGCTGCGCGACTCGGTCGTGGTGCGTCGCAGCGAACATCGGCTCGAGAAGGTCACCGCCAGAAGGCATCTGGTGTCGGGCCTACTGCTCGTTCACATCGACATCGACGCCGCCGTCGCGGTGATCCGCGGCTCCGATACCGTCGACGAGGCCCGCGCCGGCCTGTGCGCCAAGTTCAAGATCGACGAGGTGCAGGCCGACTACGTGCTGGCCCTGCAGCTGCGCCGGCTGACCAAGTTGGACGTCATCGAGTTGCGCACCGAGGCCGAGAAGCTCGACGCCGAGAATGCCCACCTCACCGAGCTGCTGTCCTCCCCCGACGCCCGCAAGAAGCTGATCGACGCCGAACTGGTGGAGACCGCAAAGCTGTTCGCCGGCAAGGAGTTCGACCGGCGCACCGTCCTGGACCTCGACGCCACTCCGGTGGCCTCCACCACTGACAACGACGGCCCCCGCAAGCCCAACGCCGCGTGGCGTCTGGACCATCAGGGGATCCTGTCCGAAAGTCACGGAGACCTGCTGACCGATGGCCTGGGCTGGGCGGTGTGGACCGATGGGCGGGTCAAACTCACCACCGGCGCGGGTCTGCCGACCAAGGTCCGCGACGTGCCGGTGGCCCCCGACATCGCCGGGCTGCTGTGCTCCGGAGTGCTGCCCGAAGGGGCGCACCTGGCCCTGGTCACCCGCCGCGGCAAGGTGCTGCGCATCGACCCGTCGGTGATCAACCCGCAGGGCGCGGCCGGCAACGGCGTCGCCGGGGTGAAACTCGGCGCCGACGGCGACGAGGTGATCGCCGCGTTGCCGGTCACCGGTGAGGCAGGCGAGGCTCTGCTGTCGGTGTCGGCGAAGGGCTGGAAGGTGACCGCCTGCGCCGACATCCCGGTCAAGGGCCGCGGCGGCGGCGGTGTCGGATTCCACCCCTTCGCCAGCGGTGAGGACACGCTCCTGTCAGTCACTGTCTCCCCCACCGGATTCGTCCGGAACGGAAGGAGGGTGCGGGCCGAGGCGAGGTCCAAGGCGACGGTGAAGAGCGCCGCGGGCGGCATCGTTTCCGCGGAGCGGTAGTGCCTGAGCCGGCCGGGTCCAAGCTGCTTGTCGGGGTGAGCGCGGCCGAACTACCCCTGCGCGCGCAGGCGTTGCTGGACCCCGAGATTCCGCGACCGGCGGACTCCCGCTTCCAGGTTCGGCGTACACATCTGGTCTGGATTCCGTTCGCCTGGCTGACTCCCCTCTTGGTCGTCGGGTTTTCAAGCCTGCGAGCCACGATCGCGGCCTGGCCGGACCCGGCCGCGGGACCCGCCCGCATCATCTACGGATCGATGGCCGTGATCTGCCTGATCTTCGCCGCCGTCAGCGCCCACCGACTCATCCTCGGCATCGGTGAGCGCGAGGACGTCAAGCAGGACCGCTACCGCCAGGGGCTGCACGTGCTGGGCACGGAGGGCCTGCTGATCGCGGGCCGCGATGCGCACACCTGGGTTCCGCGGCCCCTGCTGCCCGAGCCGGTCGACGTGACCCCCAAGTCCGGCGGGGGCGGGGTGCAGTTATTCGCCTACACCTTGTCCGACGGTAACGGGCGCGTCGAAAGGCTTGACTGCGGATACCCCACCCAGTCGGCTCTGTGGCTCTGGACCGAACACGGCTACCTGCCGGAGGGCGTCGGGTGGAAATAGCGCTGTTGAGTTGAACCGTGGCCCGATGCGGTTCAGCCGAGGGTCTGCAACCCGGTCGCAGCGGCGACCGCGGCGCCGGCGAAGTCACCGTCGCGAAGCTTCGGTTCGATGGTGTTGCGCCGCATGTCGTCAACCGCCTGTTCTGAATCATTCGAGGCGGCCGGTGGGACGAGGAAGGCGTATTTCCGTTGTTTGGTCGCGACGGCGAGTATCGCGTCGCGTTTGCCCATCTTCGTCAACGAACCTGTCGATCTGGCCCACTCACCGGGCGGGGCGTTGAAGGCCTCGACATAGACCACCCATAAGCGGACGTCACGGGCCGCGTACAGACTCTGGACGGCCGACTTCACCGCGGCCGTCTGCTCGCCGCTCAACGCCTTGGCGGTATCGGTGACGGCGTGGTCCAGCCTCATGGGCGCCGTCGTGGGTGCCGTCGCCTCTGGGGCGCTGGGCGCCGGGGATGCGGACGCTACCGTCTGCCGGCCTGTGGTCGCCGCATCTTCCTTGTGCAGAAGGGTTTTCACACCGAATCCGATCCCACCGATCAGAGCAAGCCCGGTGAGGATGACGGCGATCCGCTTCGGCCAGATGTATTTGATCGGCGCGCGTGTTCCCGTGGGCCGGCTGTTACCAGTGCCAAAGGACTCGGGACCAGGATTGGGTCCGGGATAAGGCGGGATGCTCATCCCGTGCGCTCCGATCGTCGTGGAAGTGACCTCGAATCAGCCTAGCGACACATCGTGCGACGATCCGGGTGCCTAAGGTATTGGTTCAAATGATGCAGTCGCTGGTAGACGAACTGAAGTATGCCGAGGTTGACGCGTTCCTCGCCGCCGCCGATGAAGTGATGAACAGCAATACGCTGCTGTTGAAATTTCACCTCGATGCAAGTTCGGCGACGCTGGACTGTCCCGAGATGCTTTGGGCCATTCTTCGGTCACCTGACCTGTTCCCGGTTCCCCGGACGGCTGATGTTGGGTGTTCACGCGGCCGTGTTGGTGGTCGTGTGATGTCTTTCGTAGTCGACGGGGCTGCGGTAGTCCAGAGCGCTGTGGCGGCGCACCGGGTTGTAGAAGGCCTCGATGTACTCGAAGATCGCCGTCGCCAACTCTGCGCGGGTGGTCCAGGTGCGGCGATCGAGGAGCTCGATCTGCATCGAGCCGAAGAACGACTCGATCATCGCGTTATCGAACGCCGAGGCCACCCGACCCATGGATCCCAGCAAGCCGGCCTCGCGGAGCCGGTGACCGAACAACCACGATGTGTACTGCGTGCCGCGGTCCGAATGCACAACGGTGCCAACGGGTTTGCGGCGCAGCCGGGCCATGTCCAGGGCGTCGGCGACCAGTTCGGTGCGCAGATGATCGGCGATCGACCAGCCCACCACCCGGCGGGAGAACACGTCCAGCACGACCGCGGCGTACACCCACCCCTCGCAGGTGCGGTGTTGGGTGATGTCGGTAACCCACAACCGGTCCGGGCCATCGGCGCGGAACTGGCGGTTGACCAGATCCGGCCAGGACGCCTCCGCGGGCCTGGGCCGGCGCCAACGGCGGCGGTGCACCCCTTGGAGCCCCACGAGTTTCATACACCGCCACACCCGCTTATGGCCGATCGCCAGGCCATGACCGTGACGCAACTCGGCGTGGATGCGGCGCACCCCGTAGGTCTGCCGCGAGGCGGTGTGGATCGCGGTCATGGTGTTGACCAGCTCCGCATCAGTGCGATCCCGTGTCGAGGCCGGCCGTGCGCGCCATTCGTAGAAGCCCGAGGTCGAAACCTTCAGGACCCGGCAGGCCACCGCGACGGGGAACCCGTCGGCGGCAAGCTCCTGGACCAGCCGGAACCCTATTTTGGGAGGATGTTCTCCCGGGCGAAGTAGGCGCTGGCCCGTTTGAGGATCTCGACTTCCATCTCCAGGACCCGTTTCTCCCGGCGCAACCGGACCAGCTCGGCGCGTTCGTCGCGGCTCAGGCCCTCCTTGCGGCCTTCCTCGACGTCGGCCTGGCCCATCCAGCGACGCAGACAGGACTCGCTGATTCCCAGGTCTTTGGCGATCTGGGCAATCGGCTTTTCCCGAAGCCGGGCCAACTCCACCGCACGGCGGCGGAACTCCTCAGGGTGAGCAGCAGGCATTCTTCTCGGACTCCTTCCGTTGAGACGATCATCGCCTCAACCTCGGTGTCCGGGAAAGCGGGAACACGTCACGACTACCAAAAACGCGGAGTAAAACCCGGAAACAGCCCCACCAACAAACCCCAGACATAAAGGATGTCCCGAGACACCTGTCAACGGTGTCTCGGGACATCACAAAAGTGCCCCCGGCAGGATTCGAACCTGCGGCCTTCTGCTCCGGAGG
>JAPOKC010000058.1 GCA_029977845.1 Mycobacteriaceae bacterium
AGGTCCCGGAACCAGCCGAAGCGAGATGGAGTTGATGCAGTACCGCTGATCGGTCGGGGTCGGATAACCCTCGCCGGAGAACACGTGCCCGAGATGGCTGTGGCAGTTCGCGCAGAGCACCTCGACCCTGCGCATACCCAACGAGTCGTCCGTTCGCAGGATCACGGCATCGGAATCCGCCGGGTCGAAGAAGGACGGCCATCCGCAGTGGGATTCGAATTTCTCTGTGCTGCGGAACAATTCGGTTCCGCAGGCGCGGCACTGGTAGGAGCCCTCGGTTTTGGTGTCGGTGTATTCGCCGGTGAACGGCCGTTCGGTGCCGGCCTCGCGCAGCACATGGTATTCGGCGGGGGTCAATCGCTGGCGCCACTGGTCATCGGGTAGTTCGAACATGGCATTCACGCTACCTGTGGTGAGCGCATCCATGCCGGGTCGATGCCGGCCTGGGGGTCGGAGTCGAGGCGGCCCTGCTCCTTGGCGTCCAGATAGCGGAAACACAGCACGCAGAAGACCACAACGAGCATCAGTGACCAGCCGTAGGTGATCTTCATGTACTCCAGGAACCGGCCGGTGGTCGGCCAGCGCCACATCAGCCAGCGATCCATCGTCAGGAAACCGTAGGTCGCCAGCCAGGCCGGCCAGTTGCGCAGGACCGAGTTCGGCAGCACGACCGTCATCAGGAACGGGAACAGCATCATCGAGTAGTAACCCTGGGCCAGTGAGAGCACCAGCCAGGAGGTGATGAGCAGGACTCCTGAGGAGGTCAGCATCCAGAAGAAGGTGTCGCGTTCCCGGTAGTACCGGTACAGCAGCCACAGGCTGGCGGCGGCCAGGGCGATGAAGCCCAAGCGCAACGCGGTGATGAGCCACATCGGCAGGCCGTAGTAGACGCCGTTGCCCAGCACCGAGGAGTTGAAGTAGTCGCGGGTGGAGAAGATGTAGGGCAGGGTGCGCTGGACGAAGTTCATCCGGTCGGCCACCAGGTAGAAGCCCGCCAGGTTGAACGCGGCCGGCACCGCGACCGCCGCGACGATGGTGCGCCACTGCCGGTTGAGCAGGGGGAGTAGCAGCAACACCCCGAGCACCGGTTTGACCACCAGCGACAGCCCGATCGCGAGTCCGGCCAGCCACTGCCCGCGCGGTCCGGCCTTTCCGTGCGCGGGAAGCAGCCACCAGAAGAACAGCACTTCGGCAAGCAGGACGCAGCCGTTGATGTTGGTGAACACCAGCGTGTTGGTCACCGATTCGGTGACGAAGAACGCCGACAGCAGGGCCGGCAGTGCCACCGAACTCAGCGGAAATCTGAACAACCGCACCAGCAGACAGGCCGCTGCGATGATCGCCAGGGTGTTGACGAGGATGAACCAGTTGCGTGCGGCGAACTCGCTGTCGATGTAGCCGAACGGGGCCATCAGCAGGGTTCCGCCGGGCGGATACAGGTAGTGCGGGTCCACCTGATCGAAGTGTTCGTTGTAGATGTCCACACCGGCCCGGAAGTTGCGCACCGCCCGGTAGACCGGCGCCCAGTCATCGGTGATGTAGCCGTTGGAGGTCAGCACATAGCTGCGATGGATGATCGACATGATCGCGATGGGCCAGAGCGCCGAACGCAGGATCGCACTCGTGCTGGGGGGGCTGGTGCGCGGACGAAAAGCGTTGCGAATCAGGTCCGAAAAGGCCACGTCAGCACCGTACTACGAGGTGTTGCGCGAGCCGGTCAGGCTGGACAGAAGGTGTCGGTCTGCGGGAGTGTGCCGGTGTCGAGGTAGCCCAGCAGTGGCGGCAGGGCGCAGGCGGTGTAAACACTCGCGCCGTGCCCGATGCCCTGCCACATCACCCGCTTGCTGGTCGCTCCGGCGTTGATCATGATGGCCGCGGTGGCCGGCACCCCCTGGGAGCCGACGATCGGATCGTTCTGGACGCCGAGCAGCAGCGTGTCGACCTTGAAGTTCTTCGGGTCCTTCGGGGCGGCGCCGCTGGGCCAGGCCAGGCACTTGGCCAGGTTCAGTGCGGCGACCGAGCCGAACTGCGGGTACTGCTTGCCCCACGCGACGACGAGTTCGCGGACCCGGTCCGGGGTGGGCCGGCTCAGCGAGTCGCTGCAGTGGTTGACGAACTGCCCGTCGGTGTCGCGCAGCGCCTCGGCGGCGTTGATCAGATTGATCAGTCCGTTCACGTCGCCATTGCGCGCCGCCGCCAGGGTGTTGGCCAGCTTGACGGTGCTGCCGATCCGGTCGCCGTTGGGATAGCCCAACGCGGTGACGATCGCGGTGGCCAGCGCCGCGGCCGATACCCCGCCGGGGCCTTTTCCGGACCGGGCGGCGGACAGCAGTCCGTCGACGGCGCCCTTCGGGTCGGGGCCCAGTGTGCAGTTGGCAGCCACACACTGCGCGGCGAACGCATCCAGTGCCGCCTGCTGCGCCTTGGCCTGATCCTCGGCCGCGGCCTCAGCCGCCACGGCCGCGGCGATGGGGGAGTCCAACGCGAGGCGAGCGACCTTCTCCGGATGCGAACCGGCATAGGCGATCGCGACCTGGGCGCCGTTTCCGATACCCATGATCGCCAGCGCCGGCACGTCCCAGGTGCCGCGCAGCCGCTCGAGATCCTCTGCGGCGCGGGCATTGTCGTACGCGGAGGCGCCCGGTGCGAGAACGTCGGTGCATCCCGTCGTCGCGGTGGTCGCGACTTGCACCAGGTTCGCCACCCGGTCGTCGCCGGACTGGAACTGGGCCTGCTCGCGCATCTGCTGGCGGTCGAAGGCGTCGCGGCAGTCGATCGGGCTGGACATCCCCATACCGCGGCGGTCCACCGCCACGATCGGACGGCTCTTGAGCACATCGGCGCCCGCGCGCGACAGCCACACCGGTAGTTGCAGTGATGAGGGCAGATCCGAACCGGTGGTGAACACCAGAGGACCCGCGCCCGGTGGGGTCTGCACCGACCGGGCCCGCATGACGCCGATGTTCAGGGTGCCCGCCGCCCCGCCGACCGGGTCGAGGTCCGCGTCGTAGTCCGCGCACTCGAACACCACCCCTGGCATCGGCGCCACCCCGGCATCCCCGGTCGCCTTGGCCGTGCAATCACGCCAGGCCAGGTCGTTTCGCGGGACGGCGATATCGGCCGGGCCGGCGGCCGTGCTGCTGGTCGCGGGACCGCCGACGGGATTGCGGGCGCCATCGGTGGCGAATTGCGGATTGGCGGCGATCCAGGGTGCGCATCCGGTCAGCGAGACGGCAAGCGCGGTTGCGGCGCCCAGGCGCACCGCAGCCCGGAACCGACCCAGCTGACGCATGGTCACCACAGTAGCGACCGGAGTCAGCTGCTCCGGACGTAGCGCAGGTAGAGATAGCCGTCGTCATCGGTGAGGACGTGTGCCCGGCGCATGCGGGTCAGGACGGCTCCTGTGCCGGTAGCGACTCGCACCGCCGATCCGCCGGCCAGCACCGGCGCCGAGGTCAGGCAGAGTTCGTCGAGAAGATCCGCTTGGATCAGCGAACCGAGCAGGCTCGGGCCCCCCTCGGCGAGCACGCGGTGCAAACCGCGCCGGCTCAGTGTGTCCAACACGACACCGAGATCCACCGCGTCGGCGTCGGCGCCGGAGCAGTCGATCACCTCGGCGGCCGCCCTCAGCCGGGTCCGGGCTGCATCCGCTGAGGCCGCCGAGGTGAGCAGCAGCGGGGGCACCTCGGTGTCGGCGAGCACCGGCAGGTGACGGTCGATCAGGCCGGTGCGGGTCACCAGGGCGATCGGCGGAACCTCACTCTGGCCGCGGGCCTGGCGGTTCTGCCGCTGGGCCACATTCATCCGCGCGCCGGAATAGCCTTCGATCCGGGCGGTGCCGATTCCGACGAGAACGACATCGGCCAGTTCACGGAGCAACGCGAACAACCGCCGATCGCCTGGTCCGCCGAGTCCGCCGGAGGTGCCGTCGGTGGTGGCTCCGCCGTCGATGCTGGCGATCGCGTTGCCGCGGACCAAGCAGTGGTTCAACGCGGCCGGGTAGCCGTAGAGCTTTCGCAGGCCGGCCTCATCGAGTGGGGGGCCGCCACCGAGCAGCGAGAACGGCACCGCCTCGCTGTTCTCCATGCCACGATTGCACCATGCCCGGGCACTTGGTGGACCGTCATCCGACGGCGTCGCCGGAACGGCTGATCGCCCAACTGATCCCGCCGCCCACCTTCACCGACGTCAGTTTCGACAGCTACCGCCCGGATCCGGAAGAACCGAGTCAGGCCGCCGCGGTGACCGCGTGCCGGCAGTTCTGCGACGAGGCGCAGCGCCGGCGGGCCGGCCGCAAGAAGATGTTCGGCAGACGCGAGACGTTGCCCGGCGTCGGTATCTACCTCGACGGTGGGTTCGGGGTCGGCAAGACTCATCTGCTCGCCTCGGCCTACCACCGGCTGCCCGACTCCGGGGAACACCCCAAGGCCTTCGCGGCCTTCGGCGAACTCACTCAACTGGCCGGCGTCTTCGGATTCGCCGAGTGTGTGGACCTGCTCGGCGAGTACACCGTGGTGTGTATCGACGAGTTCGAACTCGACGATCCGGGGAACACCACGCTGATCTCCCGGCTGCTCTCCCAGCTCGTCGAGCGTGGTGTCTCGATCGCCGCGACGTCGAACACCCTGCCCGAACAGCTCGGCGAGGGCCGGTTCGCGGCGCAGGATTTTCTGCGTGAAATCAACACTTTGGCAAGCATTTTCACCACGGTCCGCATCGAGGGGCCGGACTATCGCCACCGCGGACTGCCGGCGGCGCCGCAGCCGCTGACCGATGACGATGTCATCGCGCGAGCCGAGGTGACACCCGGCGCGACGCTCGACGACTTCGACGCGCTGTGCGCACACCTGGCCACCATGCACCCGTCGCGCTATCTCACTCTGATCGAGTCGGTGACGGCCGTCCACATCACCGGTGTGCACCCGCTCGACGACCAGAGTGTGGCGCTGCGCCTGGTGTCGCTGACCGACCGGCTCTACGACGCGGGCATCCCGGTGGTTGCCTCCGGGGCGAAACTCGACACCATCTTCTCCGATGAGATGCTGGCCGGCGGATACCGCAAGAAGTACCTGCGCGCGACGTCGCGACTTCTGGCGCTCAGCGCTCTCGAGGACTTTCCAACGTTCGGGACATGATGAAGTCCTGCTCGACTGCGCCGCCGAGTTCGAAGGTGCGTGTGCCGGTGATCGCGAACCCGTTCTTGCGGTAGAAGCCCTGAGCGCGCTCGTTGTTGCGGTTCACCCCGAGCCAGATCCGGTGCGCGCCGGAGTCGGTGGCCCACGTCAACGCTGCGGCCATCAGATCGCTCGCCACGCCGGTGCCGTGCTGACCGGGCAGCAGGTAGAACTTGGATAATTCGACCTCGCCCGCGTCGTCCGGGTGCGCCAGCATCGCGTAACCGATGATCCGGTGCTCGTCGCGCACGAGCAACACCCGGCGCCGCGGATCGGCCAGGTATTCGACGAAGCGTTTTGTCGACAGGTGGGCCTCGATGAAGGCTGCGACATCGTGAGGGTCCACCGAAGGCGGGCAGGCCAGCGGGAATGTCGAGGCAGCCAACGCCGCCAGTTTGTCCGCGTCGGCCCCGATCGCCGTGCTGATCTGCGCTCCCATGTGCCAGATCTTGCCGGTTTAGCCATCTTCTACTCACTGGTAGATCCCGTTCCATAGACTCCAGCCCATGGCAGGCCTGCATAAGTCCCAAGAACGCGTCGACGTCAGCAAGATCGAGAACCGTCCGGCGTCGGTACCCAAGATGTTCTTCAACCGCGTCGCGGCCACTCCGGCCGGCGAGGCGTTCCGGTATCCGGAGGGCGGCGGCTGGACCAGCGTCACCTGGAAGCAGGTGGGCGAGCAGGTCGAGCTCATGGCGGCCGGTCTGATCGCGTTGGGCATTCAGCCCGAGGAGCGTGTCGCGCTGGCGTCGGGCACCCGTTACGAGTGGATCGTCGCCGACTTCGCCATCCTGGCGGCGGGCGGAGCCACCACCACCGTCTATCCGACCACCAACGCCGAGGATGTCGCCTTCATCGTCGCCAACTCGGGCAGCAAGATCGTCATCGCCGAGGATCAGAAGCAGGTCGACAAGCTCGTCGCCAACCGGGCCCAGCTGGGTGCGGTACAGAAGGTCGTGCTCATCGACGGCTCGGGCGACGGCGACTGGGTGATCAGCCTCGAGGAACTCAAGGCGCTCGGCAAGCAGAAGCTGGCCGACGATCCCACCGCGGTGTCCGCGCGGGTCGACGCGATCAGGCCCGAGCAGCTGGCAACCCTGATCTACACCTCCGGCACCACCGGCAAGCCCAAGGGCGTGCGGCTCACCCAGGATTCCTGGACCTACACCGCCGCCGCGATGGACGGCATGGGGGTGCTCTCGGACAAGGACCTCAACTACCTGTGGCTGCCACTGGCCCACGCCTTCGGCAAGGTGATGCTCGCGCTGCCGCTGGCGATCGGCTTCCCGACGGTGGTCGACGGCCGGGTGGACAAGATCGTCGACAACCTCGCGATCATCAAGCCGACCATCATGGGCGCGGTGCCGCGCATCTTCGAGAAGGTGCACGCCCGGATCAACGAGATGATGGCCAAGGAAGGCGGGGTCAAGAAGACCCTGTTCGACTGGGCCATCGGTGTGGGACTTCAGGTCTCGCGGGCCAAGCAGGCCGGCGAGAGTGTGTCGCCGCTGCTGGGCGTGCAGTACAAACTCGCCGACAAGCTGGTGCTCAACACCATCCGGCAGCGCTTCGGCGGCCGGTTGCGGTTCTTCATCAGCGGCTCGGCCGCCTTGGACCGCGAGATCGCGCAGTGGTTCGACGCGGTCGGCATCGCGGTCCTGGAGGGCTACGGCCTGACCGAGACGTCGGCGGCCTCGTCGCTGAACCGTCCGCAGGCCTACCGGTTCGGCACCGTGGGCTGGACCCTGCCGCAGACCGAGGTCAAGATCGCCGAGGACGGCGAGATCCTGCTCAAGGGTCCCGGCATCATGGACGGCTATCACGATCTGCCCGAGGCCACCGCGGAGGCGCTCGAGCCGGACGGCTGGTTCCACACCGGCGACATCGGCGAGCTCGATGCAGAGGGTTTCCTGCGGATCACCGACCGCAAGAAGGACATGTTCAAGACCTCGCAGGGCAAATACGTTGCGCCCTCGGCGATTTCGGCTCAGTTCAAGGGCATCTGTCCGTTCGCCAGCGAGATCATCGTCTACGGCGAGAATCAGCCGTACTGCGTTGCGCTGGTGAGCCTGGACGCCGAAGGCCTCAAGGAGTTCGCCAAGGCCAACGGCATGGCCGAGAAGTCCTTCACCGAGATCGCCCGCGACCCGAAGACAAAGGCTGCCGTCGAGGGCTACGTCGAGGAACTCAACAAGCACCTCAACCGCTGGGAGACGGTCAAGAAGGTCGCGATCATCGACCGTGAACTGACCGTCGAAGCCGGCGACCTGACGCCCAGCCTCAAGCTCAAGCGCAAGGTAGTCGTGGACAACTTCCACGACAAGATCGACGCGCTTTACGCCTGAGCCTGCTCGGACGGTCATCGCATCGTGGCCGGCGACAGTACAGATGTCGGACGCTGGGATCCGGCGCTGACCAAGCGCGTCGTCGATCTGCTGCGGCCGCTGGTCAAGGTCTACCACCGCTCGGAAGTTCGTGGTCTCGAACACATCCCGCGCGGACGCTGCCTGCTGGTGGGCAACCACTCGGGTGGCCTGACCACTCCGGACTTCGCGGTGTTCGCCGCCGACTACTACGCGAAGTTCGGCTATGACCGTCCGCTCTACGTGCTGGCACACGATTCGTTGACCACCGGGCCGGCCGGCGCGGTGCTGCCGCGGCTGGGAATCATCCGGGCCTGCGAGGAGAACGCCGCGGCCGCCCTGGCAGAGGATGTGCCGGTCATGGTGTTCCCGGGCGGCGACTACGAGGTCTACCGATCGACGTTGCGGGAGAACGTCGTCGACTTCGGTGGGCATACCGGTTACGTCACCGCGGCCGCCTCAGCGGGTGCCCCGATCGTTCCGGTCGTGTCCATCGGTGGACAGGAGACCCAGTTCTTCCTCAGCCGAGGCCGACGGCTGTCCCGCGCGCTGGGGCTGACGAAGCTGGAGCGCAGGTTGTTCCGCACCGACATCCTGCCGGTGTCGTTCGGCTTCCCGTTCGGCCTCAGCGTCCTGCTGCCGGTCAACATGCCGCTGCCCTCGAAGATCGTCAACGAGGTGCTCGAACCCATCGACGTGATCGGCCAGTGGGGACAGCATCCGGATCCGGTCAAGGTCGACGGCCGGGTCCGCCGGGTGATGCAGGCCGCGCTGGACCGGCTGGCCCGCCGCCGCCGTTTTCCCGTCATCGGGTGAAACGGCCGCAGGTGATCCGGCGATAATCAATGTGTGATTCGACTCCGCGTCACTGCGGCGCTCGTCGTGGCGCTGGCCGCGATCTTCAGCCCGGCGGCCCACGCCGATGTCGTTGCGCCTCCGGCCGGATTGCCGTGCCCGGGGGATCTCGGCGGAGTGATGACCAAGTCCTCAGACGGCGCGAACTACCTCGTGTGCGTCGTGCCTGACTGCTGGCTCGCAAACCAGCGGTTGAGGAACGATCCCGCTGCTGCCGGGGAGATGCAGATCTGCGGTAACGGCCCCTACTGGGTTCCGGTCTTCACCCCGTTTCCCCCCAACGATTCCTGGCTGAGCTACGGACCGCCGATCACGCTGCACGGTCAGGGCATGCGCAACCCCGACGTGACCTCCGGAGACTGGACCGCCGCCCCGCTGGATCCCGAGGCGGTCTGCCGTGCTCAGGAGCAGACGGTCGTGGAGGCCGGGGTGCTCTCAGCCGCGCAGGTCTTCGAGGGTGAACCGGGTAAACCGATGGCGGTGCCGATGCTTCCTCAACTCTTCTATCTCACGCTCAGCGGCCACTGCCTGTGGACCAGGGACTGATTGCTGGCCCATTTCTGTCGGGGGTAGCCGTTAGTTTGCGGCCATGGGGGAGATTTCCGATGGCACGCGGCAGTAGTTCATCCGATGGCGCCGGTGCGGCACTGTTCGTGCTGTTCCTGGTGATCTGGTTCATCGTCAAGTTCTTCTGGTGGATCGTTGCCGCATCAACGATGGTGGCGGGTTACTACCTGCTGCGTGCAGTTGTGCGTGACCGGCAGGCGCAGCGCGCAGCGTTCACCGCTCACTGCGCCCAGATCGCCGCGCGTGCCGATCAGCAGCACGAGTGGGTGCTCAGCGGTGATGACCGCGGGATCTACGGTCCGAGGGGAGCTGCGCTGATGCGCGAGATCGGCGCTACTGCGGGTGGCTGGCAAGATACGACTCGACCGGGATCCGGGTCGACGCCGCATAACCGATCGGCAGCAGAACGTCGCCGGCGGTCGTGAAGTAGTAGACATCCCAGCGGTAGAAGTCGCCGAACGACGCGGGGTCGGCGGCGAGTACGGCCGCGTAATCGCTGACCGCCCGCACGTATTCGTCGGCATGGTTGTAGGCGAAGATCGCCCGGTCCGGGCTCGAGGCGAAACCGCTGGCGGCCAGCAATCGTCCGGCCGCCATGATCCCGTCGCGCGGCGAATGGACGTCGCCGCCGCGGCCGTAGCTGGCGAACGTCGCCGGCATGAACTGCATCGGACCCTGTGCGCCGGCGGTGCTGTCGCCGACGATGCTGCCCAGCCGGGTCTCGATGAGGTTGATCGCCGCCAGGTAATTCCAGCCGACACCGGTGGCCACCTCGGCCTCTCGGTAGTAGCCCAGCAGTTCCCCGGCGGGTGCCGGGAGCTCAATCCGCCAGGCGGGCAATGTGTTTCGCACGGTCGCCATCGCGTTCAATTGTCGGCGCGCATCGATGTTGCGGTCGTAGAAGGCCAGCATCGTCTGTGGGATCTTCGGCCGGATGATGCCGTCCCATTCGGGGTGCCGACCTATGGCGCGATATGCGGCCTGCTGTCGCCGGGCGGCCGCGGCAGCAACGGCCTCAGGGATCAAGGGGTCACGCAATGCGAGCTGATCGGCCACGAGGTCATCGGCGATCTTGGCCGGATCCGAAGCCAGCCGTGGCTGGGCGCCGCTGGGGACTGCGGCCACCGCCTGAGTGCTCGGGGACGGTGGATCAGCAGGCTCGGCACCGGCCTGGCTGGCGCCGACCGCACCGATCGCAGTCAACACGGCGACGATCGGGGCGAGGGTTTTGATACTCATGACTCCACTTCGATCAGGCTTCGGGGACCAGGCTCTCCTCGAGCCAGGCCCGCAACGCCGCCACCGGTGCGGCACCGGCGCGCCGGGCAAGGATCTTGCCACTTCGGGTGATCAGCAGGGTCGGAACGGCCTGTACCTCGAGGCGCGATGAGGTCTGCGGGGCTTTATCGACGTCGACCTTGACGAGTTTGAGACGGCCGGCGAACTCACCGGCCAACTGCTCAAGGGCCGGCGAGACCGTGCGGCACGGTCCGCACCACGGTGCCCACAGGTCCACAAGGACGGGAACCGTCGACTGATCGACGACTGCTGTGTAGTCGCCGTCTCCGGCGTTGACGATCCACGGCAGCCAGGTCTGGCATCTCGCGCAGCGTGGCTTCCCGGTCGATGACGACGGGACGCGGTTACGGGTTCCGCACTGTGGGCAGGTCGCGATATCGCTCATCGGGTCAGTCCGCCGAGCAGCTGTCAGCCCGGTGCGCCGGCAACCGTCGTGGCGGGAGCGCCCGGGGCGCCGTCGGCACCGGGGGCGCCGTCAGCGCCATCGGCTCCGTCGGCGCCGTCTTGGCCGCCGACTCCGCCTTTGCCGCCCTGCCCGCCTTTGCCGCCCTGACCGCCCTGGCCGCCGGCGCCACCCTGACCGCCTTGACCGCCCTGGCCGCCTTGACCGCCCTGACCGCCTTGACCGCCCTGTCCGCCGGCGCCGCCCTGTCCGCCGCTTCCGGCGGCGGGCGACGACGAGGTGATCAGGGGAGCCGTCACCTGCGCCGGCGTGCCGGTCTTGGTGTTGGTGCAGGCCGTCGCCGACGCCGTCATCCCGACGACCGTCGCCGCGCCGAACAGCGCCGCAGCCCAGCGAGGAGCGTCTCCGGATCCCATGCGAATTCCTCCGTCTCGGGGCCGGTTCGCCGGCCGCAGCCCAGCATAGGCGCAGTCGCGGACTCGCAGCTCAGACGGGGATATAGCTGCGGCAGCCTAGCTGGCCAGGAAGATGACCGGCGGACCCCACTGGGTCGTCAGCATCAGCTGATTCTGCTGGTTCAACTGAATCAGCTGAGTCTGCAACGCAGCCGTGGCGGTGTAGTTGTTGCCGGGGGTGGCTTGGTTTGCGCTGCCGAAGCCGCGCAACGCGCTCACACGAGGTGAGTTCTTAGCCGGGGCGCTGGTGCGTTTGGTCGCGCCAGGTGCGGCGCTCGTGGTTCCGCCGGAACTGTTTGACGTGGCGAGGGTCGGCGCACCCTGATCGGGTTGCGCCGAGCAGATCGGGCTGAAAGCGACAGCGGCAGCCAGCACCATGCCGGACAGCAGCAGTGGACGAATAGGCGTCCTCATCAGAATTCCTCCTGGATTCAATGCCTCAATCGTACGTCCAAAACGGGGCTTCACGACGCACTTCGTTTCGGAGGCAAGGAGTTGGGGTCCGATCCGGCGATGCCGCGCAGGGGGTGGTCAGGCACCGCTGAGCTGCGGTTATGTGGTGCGCGATACTGGGATTGAACCAGTGACCTCTTCCGTGTCAGGGAAGCGCTCTCCCGCTGAGCTAATCGCGCCGGGAAGTTCGATTCAGAGGTGGAGACGGGAATCGAACCCGTGTGCACGGCTTTGCAGGCCGTTGCCTCACCACTCGGCCACTCCACCATTGGGTCTTACGACGTCCCCGAGCGGATGACGGGATTCGAACCCGCGACCCTCACCTTGGCAAGGTGATGCGCTACCAACTGCGCTACATCCGCAATGCGTTGGGCTGGTGCCCGCTGCGATCCACGACAATAGTGCACGCCTGTGAGGGGGCACAAATCCCCCTGCTCTTTGCTGGTCACCGGCCGGGGGCCGCACACGCATTCATGGGCCTGTAGCTGCCCGTGTTAATCTTTCGGCCTCGGAAAGGGCGCCGTTCGAGGCGTCCGGAACACTCCGGTCCCGTGGCTC
>JAPOKC010000059.1 GCA_029977845.1 Mycobacteriaceae bacterium
CCAGTCCATGTTGCCCTGACCGCCGAGGTCCCCCATACCGACCGCCGCGTCGATCTCCCACATGTGCGCGACCGTCAAACCCGCATGCAACACCCGGGCGATGTCGAAGGCCTGGGCAAGGGCGCGGGCCGACTCTTCGGACTCGTCGACGCCGACGACGACCGGCAACGGCTTGCCGGTCCGCCTGGCGGCCGGCGGTCGCCACACCAGGACGGGGCACTGCGCGCGATGCGTGATCCGCACGACGTGCCCCCCCAGTGCTCCATCCTCGGTGCCCGTACCCACCACGAGAAGTCGGGCGTCCACACAAGCGTCCGCCAGGACGCTCGCCACCGAACCCTTGACGGCTGCCGAAGTGATCGGGAGATCCGGGTGCGCTGAGTGCACGGCGGTCTCCGCCGCGGCGAGTACACGATCGCCGGCGGCGCCCTGCCCGAGGTCCTCGGGGGCTTCGACTTCGGCGAAATGCCAGTCGAACTTGGGGACCGCGTGCAGCAACGTCAGCCGAAGATCCTGTCCGGCAGCGAAATCCGCGGCCCATCGCGCAGCACCCAGGGCGGAGTCGGATCCGTCGATCCCGACGACGACACTCGGCCGCTCAACTGCGCTGGTCATGACTGCACCCTATTCGGCCGCTGCCGAGACCGGTAGGCGGCTAATGTCCCGCGATATGTCCGCCAAGAGCACCCCGCACATCGACCCCAAGGGCGAGGAGATCGCGGAGACGATCCTGCTGCCGGGGGATCCTCTGCGCGCCAGGTTCATCGCCGAGACCTATTTCGACAATCCGCGCTGCTTCAACGAGGTCCGCGGGATGTACGGCTTCACCGGCACCTACCGCGGCCGCAAGATCTCGGTGATGGGCACCGGCATGGGCATCCCGTCGATCTCGCTCTACAGCTACGAGCTGATCCATTTCTTCGATGTCAAGAACCTCATCCGGGTCGGTAGCTGCGGCACGATTCAGGACGGCATCGAGCTCTACGACGTGGTCATCGCCCAGGGCGCCTCGACGGACTCCAACTATCTGACGCAGTTCGGCGTGCCCGGAACCTATGCGCCGCTGTCGTCCTACCGATTGCTGGAGATGGCCAAACGCGCCGCCGACGAGCACGGGCAACGCTGCCACGTCGGCAATGTGCTGTCCTCGGACATCTTCTACAACGACGATCCGGACGCTCTGGGCAAGTGGGCGAAGATGGGCATCCTTGCGGTCGAGATGGAGTCTGCCGGCCTGTTCGCCAACGCGGCTGCCGCCGGAGTGGACGCGCTCGGCATCTTCACCGTCAGCGACATCATCTTCGCCGGCAAGCACACGACTCCGGAGGAACGCCAGACGGCGTTCACCAAGATGGTCGAGATCGCCCTGGAGTTGGCGTGACCGGCGCCATGGCGGTCGATCCGAAGACCGGCCGGGCCGTCAATCCCAAGGCGGCGGTGCCGGTCCTGTTGACCCTGTTCGTCTTCTCCCTGGTCATGGACAACGGCTTCAAGCTCCTGTCGCCATCGATCGCATCATCACTCGGACTGTCGGAGAACACCGTCAGTCTGCAGGCCACGCTGCCGGGGATCCTGATCGGAATCGGCGCGGTCGTGTACGCGGCGCTGTCGGACTCGATCAGTATCCGCAAGCTGATGATCTTCGCAGTCATCATCATGGCGATCGGTTCGGCGATCGGTTTCGCACTACAGGGCTCGTTCGCCGGAGTCCTCACCGGCCGGATCATCCAAACCTGCGGCCTCGCGGCAGCCGAGACCCTCTACATCATCTGGGCCACGAAGCACTTCACCGGTGATGAGCAGAAGAGGTACTTCGGCTACGGCACCGCCGCCTTTCAGCTGTCGCTTCTGCTCGGAGCCGTCGGCAGCGGTTTCATCGCCACCTACGTCGGCTGGACCGCCTTCTTCCTGGTGAATCTCGTTGCCCTGGTGACGATCCCGTTCATCCTGAAGTATGTACCGGCGGAGGACACCGGCCACACCGATCTGGACGTCTTCGGACTTTTCCTCGTCGCCATGATCGCCACCGGACTTGTGATGTTCATGCAGGATTTCCACTGGTGGTTCCTGGTGCCCGCGGTCGTCGGGATCGCCGCATTCGTCTGGCACATCTCAGTGCACCCGAACGCGCTGATCACCAAGGATTTCTTCCGGAACAAGCGCTACACGATGATGCTGGTGGTCGTCTTCGTGGTCTATTCGGTGCAACTGGGCTACCAATTCATCTTCCCGTTCCTCATCAAGGGGCTCTACGGCTGGCAGCTGGCTGATGTGGCACTGCTCCTCGTTCCCGGTTACACCGCAGCCGTGGTCGTGGGTGTGCTCAGTGGACGGATCGCTGCGAAGTTGAGTTCCAAGCGGGCCATCGTGACAGCCATCGTGATGATCGCCGCAGCGTTGGCGCTGCCCGCATTCCTCGTCGGCGGCTGGGTCGGAACCTTCGCGATCTCCATGGTGCTGTTCGGATCGGGATTCGCCCTCATGTACGCACCGCTGGTGTCGACAGCGATCCGCGACGTCCCGAAGGCCAAGGGCGGCATCGCGATCGGTTTCTACAACCTGACCATCAACATGGCCGTGCCCATCGGTATCGCCTTCGCCGCCAAGCTGCTGAATCTCAAGCTGGGACTGACCACTTTCGCCGGCCAGTCTGCGGAGGAGGCCTCCTACGGATCGGTGTTGCTGATCTTGGCGCTCATCACGGTGATCGCCCTGCTGCTCTACCGGAGTTTCATCGCGCTGCTCGATCGCGAAGACACGGCCAACGCCCAGATGTCACTTGACTAGCGACAACGTGGTGCCGGTCTCCCTCTCGGCGAATGACCACAGCCGCGCGGCGTCCTGGTAATCACACGCAGCGGCGGAGCGACCGCTCAGTGTCGGGCCGCCCTTGAGTCCGCGCTTGCTGTCGATCCCGACGTAGCTGCCCGGCGGTATCGGTTCTGTCATGCAGTACAGGGTCGGGGCGGCGCCGGCATCGATATCGTTGGCGAAGATGTTCGCGGCGGCGTGAACGACATTGTGAAACGCCGTCATGACCGGTCCACCCGAGACGTTCGACAGGTTCGACGCCACCCATCCGGGGTGTGTCAGATACGTGCTCACCGCGCAGCCCGCGGCTCGCAGCCGGCGGTCCAGTTCAAGGCCCCACAGCATCACCGCCAGTTTGGATCGCCCATAGGCCGGAAGCGCCGACCATCCGGTTCGCAGATGCGGATCGTCGAATGTGAAGCTGGCCATCTTGTGGGCGTCGGAGCCGACGTTGATGATCTTTGAGCGCACCCGGGGAAACAGCAGATTGGTCAACGCGAAGGGCCCGAGGAAGTTGGTGCCCAACGTCGACTCGAATCCGTCCACCGTCTCGGTCCGGTGCTGGGTGACCGCGCCGGCGTTGTTGATGAGAATGTCGACGTCACCGTCGATCAGAGTGGGGAACGCGCGCACAGAGGCTTGGTCGGCCAGGTCGAGTCGGACCACCGTGGTGTCGCCACCCATCTCCGCGGCACGCCGCGCGCCGAGTTCGACATTGCGGACCGCCAGGATCACCTGCGCGCCCGCCCCGGCGAGCGCGCGGGCGGTGGCCAGTCCCACGCCATTGGTCGCGCCCGTCACGATGATCCGGTAGCCGTCCAGATTGCCCAGTCGGCTCACAGACCATCGCGTCGTCACGGCGCAAGCCTAGCTAAACCGGTGCCGGCTCTCAGGCCCGCAGCGTCGACATTCCGCCGTCGAGGCCGAGCACCTGGCCGGTGATCCAACTGCTTTCCGGGGAAAGCAGGAATCGCGCGACCGCCGCGGCGTCGGCCGGCGTTCCGAATCTCTTGAGGGGATAGCGCGCCGCCATGGCCTCGCGCTTCTCCAGGCTGTTGAGCATCCGGTCCACCAGTGGGGTGTCGACCAGGGCGGGGGCGATCGCGTTGACCCGGATCTTCGGCGCCCACTCCGCGGCAAGTGATCGCACCAGGCCCTCCACCGCGCCCTTGGCCGCCGCTACTGAAGAATGCATCGGCATCCCCTGAGACACCGCCACCGTGCTGAACAGCACCACGCTGGCGGGTTCGCCGTCGCGGCCTTGAAGTCGTGGCTGACAGGCCTTCAAAAACCGCACCGCCCCAAGCAGATTCACTTCCCAGTCGCTGCGAAAGTCGGCTTCGGACAGCGCCCGGAAGCTTTTCAGATTGACCGTACCGGGGCAGTACACCGCACCCTGGATCGACTCCGGTGAATCAGGCAGCGGATCCGTCCCGGTGATGTCACACGCATGGTGGTGAACCGATCCCGCAACAGGGACGCCGTCTGCTGATCGCGACCAGACGTCGACCCGCTCAGCATCCGGAGCCAGCAGGGTGACCAGTTCTCGACCGATTCCCCGACTGCCGCCTGCGATCAGGTAGGTGCTCACCGGTGATCAGGCCGACCGGGCGCGTCGGGCCGCGATGAAGGACCGGACCCCGAGCGCCAGGTACACCAGTGACAGGACTGCGGTGGCAGCCTGGGCATAGACAGCCGCCGGCCGTTCGGCGGTGCCATCGATGGCGGCGGGCAGTTTCAGCAGCCCGCGAGCGGTACCCAGCAGTGCCAGCAGGCCGATCAGCAGAGCGGCGTGCATGACGTGCATCCGCAGGTTCTCCTTTGCGGCCAGAAGTCCCAGCACCAGCAGCACAACACCGATGGCAGCCGGTATCAGAGCGGTCTTGTGAACGGCTCCGGTGAGGAAAAAGCCGGCCAGTCCGAGCGCGATGTAGACGAGCGAAACGATCACAGTGATCCGAGGCATAAGCGAAGCCTAGAGATCCGGGTTCGGCTGAGGATCGCGGGTCGCCCACAGGCTGCCGGAGAGAGTTTCGGGCGCCCGGCGATACGGGGCGCCGTCGAGGCCGGTCTGCGTGCCGCTCGCGAAGTCATTGCCGGTTCGTCACGAACTGATCTCGGCCAGCGGGGCCGACAGCTCTGACGACGAGTCCGTTGTTAACGTCGAGGCGTGCAGGACTCACCCAAGGTTTCCCGGCGTGACGCGCTCCGCTACGCCGCCGCCGCGTCGGCACTGGCCGGTCTCGGCGCGGCAGCAGCGGGCGCCGCCGCCCCAACGGCATCGGCGGCCGGTTCGATGCTGATCGACTACGCGATGAAGCAGATCCCCGCCGCGGACATCAAAGCCGCCGGCTACGCCGGGGTGGTCAACTACGTCTCGCTGTCGCGGCCCGGCTCGAACTTCGGCGCCAAACCGATCACGAAGCCCTACGCCGAATCGCTGACCGCCGCCGGACTGGTGATCGTCAGCAATTACCAATACGGCAAGCCGGGCGGAACGGCCCCTTCGGATTACACCCGCGGATATGCCGGCGGTGTCGCCGACGCGCAGACCGCCTGGCAGTTGCACACCGCAGCGGGCGGTGGCCAGAGCGCCCCGATCTTCTTCAGCGTTGATGAGGACATCAACCGGAATACCTGGAATACCGTTGCACTGCAATGGTTTCGAGGCATCAACTCGGTGTTGGGCGTTCAGCGCACGGGCATCTATGCGGGTATCCGACCGTGCCAGTGGGCTGCGGCCGACGGCGTGATCGGAAGCTCGAGCACGCCCGGCCACCGATGGTCGTGGCAGACCCGGGCCTGGTCGGGCAACGATATCGAGCCCACCGCGGTCCTCTACCAGCGCATCGTGGCAACCGCGTCCAATCCGGGCCCGCTGGTCGGTGGGTATGAGGTCGATGTCAATGACGTGCTGGCCTCGGACGTCGGCCAGTGGAACCTGCATCCGTGAGGGCGGCCGCCTCGATCCGCGCGTAAGTTGGCCATTCGGAGCGGAAATCGGCACCGAAAGGCGGCGCATGGCAACCGACACGATTCTCAGGGCCGCGGCCATCATCACGATGGACGAGGCGATCCCGCGGGCCCGCGCCCTGGCGTTCGACTCGACTTCCGGCCGGATCACCGCGATCGGGTCGCTGGCCGAGGTGCAGGCCGCCGCACCAGGAGTGGCGGTCACCGACCTCGGTGACATCGTGCTGATGCCCGGATTCGTCGAACCGCACAGCCATCCCCTGCTGTCCGGCATGGCCACCCAGGAGCCGGCGTACTGGGTCTCACCGAACGTCGGGGTCTCGTCCTGGGACGACGTGCTGGCGATCTTCGCCAAGGCGCACAAGGACAATCCCCCCGACCAGATCCTGGTGTTCAACGGTGTCGACCGGTTGCTGCAACAGGCGCCGATCCCGACCCGAGCGGTGCTCGACCCGATCTTCGGTGCGCGTCCCGTCGTCGTCGTCGACAACTCCGGTCACGCCGTCTACTTCAACAGCGCGACCATCGACGTGCTCGGCTGGACCGACGGTAAGCCGCCCGCTGATCCGGTCGGCGGGTCCTTCGGACGGGCTGCTGACGGAACCAGCGACGGCACCGCCTACGAGTCGGGTGCACTGATGATGATCATCGGGGCGGTGATGCCGAAGGCGATTCCGCACCCGCTGCACTCCGGGGCGCTGTTCTACAAGCTGATGGCGCAGTGTGGGATCACCGCGACCTCCGAGCACACCTACAACTCTTCCCAGCTGCCGGCCTACACCGCACTGGCCTCGGTGCCGGACTGCCCGCTGCGGCTGCACCTCTATCACATGTCGATCGAGACTGACGCCGCCGCCGACGTGACGTGCCCGAACTCTGATCTGGTGCGCAAGGTCGGAGTCAAACTGTGGGCTGACGGGTCACCGTGGATCGGCAATGTCGCGATTTCCTTTGAGTACCTTGACAATCCGACGACCCGGACCGCGCAGATCGAACTCGGCCCACGAGGCGAAGCCGAGATGAACTACACCCGAGCTCAACTCGACGCGGTACTCGACCAGCTGGTGCCGACTGGCTACCAGATGGCCTTCCACTGCAACGGCGACGTCGGCTTCGACGTCGTGCTGGACGCCTATGCCCGCGCCCTGGCCAAGTTCAACCTGCTCGGATCCGATCACCGCTGGCGCGTGGAGCATCTGGGAGCTGCCCGCCGCGACCAGTTCGAACGCGCTGCCGCACTCGGTGTCACCTGCTCGCTGAGCCCGTTCCAGTACATCTACTGGGGCGATCTGCTCGACGGGGTGATGTTCGATCCGGAGTACGGCGCACAGTGGCAACGGATCCGCGACGCGTTCGAGGCCGGTGTGACACCGAGTTATCACAACGACGGTTCGGTCTGCCCACCTCACCAGCTCCTCAACGTTCAGCACACCGTGATGCGGACCACCATGAGCGGCAGGGTTCATGGCGCGAATCAGGCTGTCGCCCTTGACGATGCGCTCAAGGCGATCACGATCAACGGCGCCTACCAGCTCAAGCGGGACCACGAGATCGGATCGCTGGCCGTCGGCAAGTACGCGGACCTGGTCGAGCTCTCCGCCGATATCTACGCCGTGCCCGTCGACCAGATCGTCGAGAAGGTCAAAGTTCTCGGCACCTGGCTCGGTGGCCGCAGGATCGACATCGACAAGTTCGTCGACGAGGTCAAAGGCATCGATCCGTCCGAGCACCAGCACCTGGCCCAGCAGGCCGGGAAACGCGAGTGCTGCTAGGCGCGCAACTCCTTGGCGAGCTCGCCGAAGGCATCGACCCACTTGGCCATGTCCGCATCGGTGTGCGCCAGCGACACCAGCCACTGATCGTCCATCCCCGGGGGCGTCAGAACGCCACGGTTGATACCCCACAGCCACCCCAACTCGGCGGCATGGAAGTCGGTGACCAGTTTCCAGTCGCGGTAGTTGCGGATCGGGGTCGGAGACCAGGTCACCGAACCCTTGACCCCGAAGCCCACGGTGTGAGCCGGCAGCTCGTACTCGCGGATGATGGTGTCCATGGCTTCCATGGCGTTGTCATTGACCTGTTCGGCCGCGGCCAGCGCCTGCGGGGTGGCGACCTCGTCGACCGCGAGAGCCGCCGCCATGCACAGCGGGTTGCCGTTGTAGGTGCCGAAGTGCGCCATCCGGTTGTCGACGACGACCTGCATGACCTCCTCGGTGCCGCCGAACGCCGCCAGCGGCAGGCCGCCTCCGATCGACTTGGCCAGCGTGATCAGGTCGGGCTTGACGCCGAGACGCGCGGCGGCGCCGTGCGCACCGGCGGTCAGGCCGGTCTTGACCTCGTCGAAGATCAGCAGCACGTTGTGCGCGTCACAGAGGTCGCGGACGGCGGCGACATATCCGGCGTCGGGCAGGATGATGCCGAGGTTCTCGATCACCGGTTCCATGACGACGCAGGCGACGTTCTTGGCGTGCGCGGCCAGCTTGCGTTGCATCTGGCCGATGTCGTTGTAGGCCACCGTGTGCACCACGCCGGGTTCGACGTCGAAGGGCACCTGCGGCGTCGGATTGTCGGCGGGGCCGATCTCGTCGATTCCCGGCTTGACCGAGACCGACAGGCCGTCGTAGCCACCGTGGTAGCCACCCTCGATCTTGATGATCTCTTTGCGGCCGGTGTAGGCGCGGGCCGCTCGCACCGCGTACATGGTGGACTCGGTGCCGGAGTTGGTGAACCGCAACATGTCCAGACCGAAGCGGTGCTTGAACCGCTCTGCGACATCGGTCGAGATCGGCGAGGGCGTCACGAACAGCGTGCCGATGTTGTCCAGGGAGTCCTTGACCTTGGCCACCACCGTCGGGTTCAGGTGGCCGACGAGCATCGCCCCGAAGCCCATCGACAGGTCCAGCACCTGGCGGTCGTCGCAGTCGGTGACGTAGGCGCCGCGCGCCGACTTCACACCCATGGGGTACGGGTCCCAGTACTGGAAGCTACTGGTCACGCCGAGCGGCAGGGTCTTGGTCGACCGTGCAGCATGGTCGGCGGAACCGGTGGTCGTCTTGGCGTATCGCTCCCACTCCTTGGCCATCAGCGCCGCGACCCGGTCCGGGTTGAGCGGGGTGTGGGAGGCGGGCAGCTGGCGCCAGCCGGCGGGGTCGTGGGCAGGAAGCGTCTGAGGCACGACGGCAGCCTATCCGCTCGTCGCAGTTCAGGCCGAGGAAACCTCAGCTCCGTCGATGAGGTGTAGGTTCGAACCAATCCAGCAAACAATTGCCCGGCCGCAGCCGAAGTCTCGCGGCGGACGAAGCTCCGGAGAGGTATCCCTGATGAGTAGGTCGACCGATTCGGGGACCGATTCGGGCCGTGGCACGGGCCCGGGTCGGAATTCGCATCACTTGGGCCGGCTCTGCGCCGCCGCCGTCGGCGTCGGAGCGGCGCTCGCTTCGATGCAGGGGTTGGCGTTCGCCGACACGGCGGATCCCGGTGCGGGCACACAGTCGAACTCCGCCTCGGCTTCTTCCGCGAGATCCGGGTCAGCGGATTCGGTCAAGGCGGGACCGAGGTCTGCCCGGTCAGGGCGGCCGGCTGCGGGCATCGGCTCGGGCCGGCGGGTCACCGGATCGGGTGGCGCAACCGGTCTGGTGATCCCCGCGATGTCGGCGGCGCCGGTACGGCTGCCGGTGTCGACACGGACGGCACCCGGTGGATCGCCGACCGCACCGGCCGGGGCTGCGCTGGCGTGGACGGAGTTGGGGTTCGTGCGCCGCGAAGTGGGCCGCGAGCTCGGCACAGCGAAGTCCACGGCGGCTGCGACGGCGAGCGCGGCCACTGACATCTGGCTGTTCGGCGACGGCACGCCCGACCATCCCAACGCCGGGATCCTGATCGGCAACGGTTACTCGTGGACCGGTTACGCCGGAGTGTGCACCAGCGGCGCCTGCGCCGGCGGCAACGGCGGGCTGTTCGGCAGCGGCGGCAACGGCTACAACGGCGGTAACGGCGGGGCGGCCGGCTGGTTCGGCAACGGCGGCGACGGCGGCGCCGGCGTGGCCGACTCCAACGGGGGCGCCGGCGGAGACGGCGGCACCGGCGGATTGATCACCGGCAACGGCGGTAACGGCGGAGCCGGCGGGGCGGCCACCGCCGCCGGCGGTATTGGCGGCGCCGGCGGCAACGGTGGTGGGACCGGCCTGCTGTCGCTCAACGGCGCCGGCGGCTCCGGAGGAAACGGCGGAGCCGGCCTGGCGGGCAGCGCGGGCAACAGCGCCTCGACCGCGGGCGGATCCGGCACCAGCGGTGGCGCAGGCGGCAACGGCGGCAACGGCGGTAACGGCGGCGCCGGCAGCTGGATCTTCGGCTCGGGCGGTTCGGGCGGATCCGGCGGTGCGGCTGGCGGCGGCGGCGCGGGCGGCAACGGACTCGACGGCGCCGATGCGAGCAGCCCCGGCGAAGGCGGCCAAGCCGGTGGTGACGGTGGCGACGGGGGCGCGGGCGGCAGCGGCGGGACCGGCGGCAGCGCGGGCGTAGGCCGGACGCTGTTGCTGATCGCCAACGCCGGCTCCAATGGCTCGGGCGGCGACGCCGGTGACGGCGGCGCGGCCGGCGCCGCGGGCGACGGCGGCAACGGGCTCGGCGGACTGAGCGGTGCCGCGATCGCGCGCAACGGCCAGGACGGCGGTTCCGGTGGCGCGGGCGGCAACGGAGGCAACGGGGGCGCCGGCGGAGTCGGCGGCACGGCAGGCTCAGGCGGCAGCGGTGGAAACACCGGAGCCTCCGGCAACGGCGGCGACGGCACCGCGGGCGGCGACGGCGGCAACGGCCGCAACGGCGGCAACGCCTATGACGCCTCGGCCCTGACCGACGGCAGCAATGGCGGCAACGGCGGATCGGGCGGAGCCGGCGGTAACGGCGGGGCCGGCGGGGTCGGCGGTATTGCCGGCGGAGCGGGAGCCGGTGCCGGCAATGACGCCGACGGCGGCAACGGCGGCAACGGCGGAAGTGCCGGCACAGCCGGCGCGGGTGCTGCCGGCGCGGCGGGCACCAACGGCTCTGCCGGCAGCACCGGCGGCGGCAACGGCGGCAACGGCGGTGCCGGAGGTGATGGCGGCGCCGCAGGTGCGGCCGGCGCCGGCGGCAGCGGCGCCAAC